>JANPER010000256.1:0-50334 GCA_031423015.1 Planctomycetota bacterium
CCCCCTCTCGCTCTACATTTTAGTGCGGTTCTTGGAAGTCTTTAACGCTATGTTGGTGTGTGTTTTGGACGGTTTGGGTGCTGGGCGCCGGCGCACGGAGCGCGGTACAGCCGGCGGCGCGATCCCGACTTCGACCGACACCGACTATGTGAACGGCGTCGTCACGCGCGTCGATGCCGAGCAACGGACCTCGCGTTTCTACTACGACAAGGCCTGGCGCCTGACCAAGCAGGAGCTGCCTGGAGCGACCGTCGGCGGCGTCCCGTTCACGCACGTGTTCGACTACGACGCGGCGAGTCGCATGCGCTGGATGGTGAACGGCAATGGCGTGAAGATCCATCGGCTGTATGACGCCGCCGGCCGGCTCACCACGCAGTACGTCGAGCCCAATACGTTCCACTCGATCTTGGCGACGCGCGAGGTGTACCAATACAACGTGTACGGCAACGTGAGTCTGGCGCAGACGTTCTTGGGCACGAACCTCGACGTGCATGTGGTGACCGAGGCGTTCAGTGAGGATGCCTGGGGCCGTACGACCAGCGAGCAGTTCGATTTCGGCGGCGTCAGCAGGACGGTGCAGTCGCTGTACGGTGTGGCTGGCGGCGCGCAGGACTTCTTGGCCCGCCGTGGATTGACGGTGCCAGACGCTTACGACGTGCGCACCGAGGTCGACGGTCTGGGGCGGTCGTGGCAGTACAACGACGCGCTGTCAAGCGCCCATCCGGGCGTGGCCCAGTACCGCTTCGTGGGCCAGCGCGTGCGCGAACGCCAGCAAGCGAGACCCGTCAACGTCGGCGCCTGGTCGCTGTCGACCAGCAACGAGTGGAATGCGTTGCGCCGGCTGACCGTGCTGCAGACGAACCGTACTGCTGGCAACGTCCAACTCTCGCGCTTCGAGCACGAGTACGACTCCGAAGGTCACGTCAAGAAGCGCAAGCGCGATCGCATCGGCAACAGCCAGCCCGCTGGCGTCGGCGACTGGTTCAAGCTCGACGAGTACTACCGCCTCGCCGGCGTGAAGCTCGGGGTGGGTGCAAGCCAGTTCGGCAACGCCTACAATCAGGGCTCCGACTTCGACGCCGTGACCAGCTTCCAACGTTCCATCGACTACTCGCCTGCGGCCGGTCCGCTCGACAAGGCACAGAACCGGCATCTGGTGCGCGAGACGGTTGGCAGCACAACCACGGACACTGCCTATGCGGTGAACTCGAACAGCCACCGCTACGACTTGGTGAGTGGAGTGCCGCTGACTTACGACAGCGAAGGTAACACGCTGTTCGACGGGGCGTTCCACTACCGCTACGACTTCAAGAACCGGCTCTCCGAGGTCTACCTCTACGTGCCGGCGAGCGGCGAGCAGGCGCTGTCGAGTGGCACCGGCTCGCGTTCCGCGGGCACGATGCGCGACCGGCCGCGGTACCTGGTGCCCAGCGAACGCCTGCAACGCATCTACATGCGCGGCCGTGACCGCTTTGCTTCCGCCGCGCGCACCCGCGAGGGCTTGAGCAACTTGGGTCGACAAGGTGCTCTGGCCGATCAGTCCTCGACCACATCGAGCGTGGAGGGGAACTTGCAGTTGGTCGCCTTCTACGCTTACGACCCCTACAACCGTCGCGTGCTGCGGATGTTGCCCGACCAGCCGATCCTGTATTCCACGTGGGACGGTTGGCGTGAGGTTGCGGAGTACACGTTCGGTGGTGCCTGGGCTCCGCAGCGCAGCTACGTATGGGGCGGGCGCATCGATGAACTGATCCGCTACAGCGACAATGTGCAGACCCCTGGCACTTGGAAGCACTACTTCCCACAGCACGACCACCAGGATTCAGTGGACATGTTGGTGGAGGCGGATGGGACGCCGAAGGAGAAGTATGAGTACGACCCGTTTGGGGGCGTACAGGTGTTTGGTTGGAATGGCGCGGCGTGGAGTTCGACTTCGACGCCGTGGTCGGGAGTGGGGAACCCGTACCTGTTCACGGGACGGCGATTCGACGCGGAGACGGGACTGGGGTACTACCGCAACCGGTACTACTCGGCGGTGTTGGCGCGATTCTTGACTGCGGACCCGATAGGCTTGTGGGGCGATGAGAATGCAGTAGGAAACCCGTACCAATACTGCGGCAACAGCCCGGCGTTTCTCAGTGACCCACAAGGTTTGCAAATGTTCTTCGTTCCGCCTCCGGGGCCGTGGTACGCGCACCCAGCCGTTCTCATCGCAGCGGGTGTAGGACTCGCTGCGACGGGCGCTTATGGTATCTATAAATGGTTGTCACCCTCAGAAGAACCCGCTACCGGCCGAGGACAGGCAGGGGGTTCAAGCAGTTCGCCACCCAATCCACCGGCACCCGTACCTCCACGCCAGCCCCGCGAGACGAAAGAGGATCCCGTTCCTCAACCACAGCCCGCCTCGGGTGGTAGCAGGAAAGGAGGTCGTGACAGGGCGCGACTGGCGACTCCTAAAGAAATCGAACTCATAGAGCGATTTCTTGGTGAAGACATACACAGCCTGAAAGACGGGTGTCAGGTGGAGGGTAGCGGCGACATATATGTGTTGCCGAATGGTGATGTTGTGCTGAAACCCAAGGGTGGTGCAGGGCCTGGCGAACCGCTCGGGGTCAACATCAGGCTCGCGATGCTGGATGCCGAAGACGCAAGGGGACGAGCCGTACGCAGCTATGATAACATGGCCATACCCAGCCAACTTGACATATTGTTGAGAGTTATGGAGCGTGTAGCCTGAGGTTTCTATGTTGCACGAACTACAGCACAAGCAATCGTGGGCGCGTGCGATCTTGCATATTTTCGGCTCCAAAGAGACTATTCGCAACGTTGGTCTGGTTCTTGCAGCTATTCGCGAAGGACATGTAGAGACCAAGATACAGGGGGATCTGGTCGGCAAGAGTAAGACGCTTCGCTGGAAGAGATCAATGGTTGTTTTTGAACCAATCATCGACGAGAGCGTTACCGTGGCCGACCAGTGTGTTCGGAGGCTCTTAGACAAATGTGAAGAATCACTGAAAAAGATATTGAAGTCGTGCGGCTCGGAGTTGCGACTGAGCATGGGCGTAGTAGCGTATCGTGTAGGACTCCCCTTGGACCTAACCGTAGGCCGGGATGTAATTCGCCGATTAGCAGAGATTGGCGCAGAACTGGTGATTGATATCCAGGATGTAGCAGATGACAGCCGCCGTGAATTGGGCTCAGAGCTTTAATGAATTCAACCTGGCGACAATGATAGGCAAAGGATAAGGTGGACCGTCCAACATCAAGGAAGCCTGGTTCTGGGCGCGTTTGGCCCAGGAGGGCCGCGCGGATGGAGCCTCCGATCTTGTCCAGGATTGGCGTGATCGACTCACGACTGAGCAGATCGTCGAGATTGAGGACCAAGTTCAGTGCTGGCTGGCTGGGCGCAAGCGGTCGCGCGACGAGAAGCTGCACTGACGACCTGGAAGGCCACCTCGAGAAGCGCAAGTGCGACAGCGTTGGACCGCACAGCAGGCAAAGGTCGGCCGCGGCGACGGCGTGGTCGTTGCTCACCGTTGTCGACGCGCCGTAGCGCTGCGCGACTTCGGCGGCGCGCTCGGGGCGTCGTGCAGTCACCGTGATCTGCTCGCACCAGAGCCTCACCGAGCATGCCACAACCCAACACAGACTCGCATCACGCGGAGGATAGACCGGGCGCGCGATCTCGCGCAGCATCGGCAGGGGGGTGCTCGTGTTCCCCGCCTTTTTTTCGTTCCGCCCGAACGCGACCGGTCGCTACAGTCCGCCGCCCTCAGAAGTCCGGCTCGCGCGGTTCGCCGTGGAGCCGATCCCCCTCGAGACACCCCTGCGCTGCATGGCTACCAAACGCCCATCGAAGGCCGAGCCCGCCCGCGCGGAGAAGGCCACCCGGGTCAAGGTCGGCAAGACCGTCGGCCCCGCAAGCGCCGGCAAGGCGACCCCCGCTGCACCCGAGGATCCCAGGGTCGCGCAACTCCAGCGTCTGATCGATCTGATGCTCGCCAAGGGGGCCGTCGAGGTGGAACTCGAGGAGAAGGGCACCAAGCTGCGCGTGCGCCTGAAGGAGGATCGTCAGGTCGGCGGCGTCATGCACTACGCGCCGCCGCAGGGGCACGGGGCAGCTCACCCGCCAGCCAACAGCGTGGCACCCCTGGTCAGCGACGTCATCGCCGACGGCGATGTCTTCTTGTCGCCGATGGTGGGGACCTTCTATCGCGCGACGTCACCCGACGCCGAGCCGTTCACCCAGGTTGGCGACAAGGTCGCCGCCGACGGCACCCTGTGCATCATCGAGGCGATGAAGGTGATGAACGAGATCAAGGCCGAGTTCCCGGCGCAGATCACGGCGATCCTGGTCGAGAACGGTACGCCGGTGGAGTTCGGGCAGCCGCTCTTCCGCCTGAAGAGGGCGTAAGCCGTGTTTCGTCGCATCCTGATCGCCAACCGCGGCGAGATCGCGCTCCGCATCATGCGCGCCTGCAAAGACCTCGGCGTCGAGACCGTGGCGGTGTATTCGCAGGCCGATCGGAACGCGATGCACGTGCAGCTCGCGGACGTGTCGATCTGCATCGGTCCGGGCCCGAGCAGTGAGAGCTACCTCAACATTCCGGCGCTGATCGCGGCGGCGGAGATCGCTGACGCCGAGGCCATTCATCCGGGCTACGGCTTCTTGTCGGAGAACGCCCACTTCGTCGAAGTGGTGAACGAGTGCGGCTTCACGTTCATCGGTCCGCCGGCGAGCGCGATCGCCGCGGTCGGCGACAAGGTTTCGGCCAAGGAGTTGGCCAAGAAGGTCGGCGTGCCCACGGTGCCCGGATCCGATGGCCCGATCGAGAACGAACGCGACGCCATCGAGGTGGCCAAGAAAGTCGGCTACCCGGTGCTGATCAAGGCTTCGGCCGGCGGTGGTGGGCGCGGCATGCGCGTGTGCCACGACGATGATCAGGTCGCGAAGGGGTTTCACTCGGCGCGCGCCGAGGCCGAGAGCGCGTTCAAGAACCCCATGCTGTTCATGGAGAAGTATCTCGAGCGGCCGCGCCACATCGAGGTGCAGATTCTCGGCGACCAGCACGGCAACGTCATTCACCTCGGCGAGCGCGACTGTTCGTTGCAGCGCCGACACCAGAAGCTGCTCGAAGAGAGCCCGTCGACCGTGATCACGCCCGAGCTACGCAAGCAGATGGGCGCCGCGGCGGTGCGCTTGGTCAAGGAAGCCGGCTACTACTCGGCGGGCACCTGCGAGTTCTTGTTCGACCGGCACGGGCGCTACTACTTCATCGAGGTCAACTCGCGCATCCAGGTCGAGCACCCGGTCACCGAGGAGGTGACGGGCGTGGACTTGATCCAAGAGATGATCAAGATCGCGGCGGGCGAGCGACTCGCCATCAAGCAGGAGGACATCAAGCCACGCGGGCACGCGATCGAGCTGCGGATCAACGCTGAAGACCCCGACCAGAACTTCAAGCCGTGCCCCGGCACGGTGACGCGGTTCGTGGCGCCGGCAGGCCCTGGCGTGCGCTGGGACAGCCATGTCTACCAGGGCTACACGGTGCCGCCCTACTACGACTCGATGGTGGGCAAGCTGATCGTGCATCGCCCGACGCGCCGACAAGCGATCGCCACGGCCAAGCGCGCGCTCGAGGAGCTGGTGGTCGAAGGCATCACGACCACCGCGCCGCTGTTCCAGCGCATCCTCGACCACAGCGACTTCATCAAGGGTGACGTCGATACCGGCTTCATCGAGCGCTACTTCAGCCCGACCAAGTGATCCCATGCGCTCCGACCTGCGAGCTGTGCTCGGTCGCGGCCTGGTGCTGCTGAACCTACTGGCTGCGATCGTCGCGGCCGCCGTCGTGGTGGTTGCTTGGGTGTCGCCGAGCAGTCTGGGCACCTGGGATGAGGCGCAGGGCACGCTCACGCTGCGCCTCACCCCGCGGCACGGCGTACGCCTCGCCAGCTGGCTCGGCCTGCTGCTCCTGATCGCTGACGCGCTGTTCTTGTTGTACGGCCGCCGGCCGCGGGCGCCGCTGCGCCACATCGTGTCGGAAACCAGCAGCGGCGCCGTGCTGGTTACCCGCGAGGCGGTCGAGAACGGGCTGCGCGCCGCCGGCGAGGCACTACCCGAGGTGTCGCGCTTGCGCGTGACGGTGCGGCAGGTCGGCCGTCGACTGCTGGTGCACGCCTGGTTCTCGGCGCCCGAGAACATGTCGATTCCGCTCGCTAGCCAGGCGCTACGCCAAGCGTTGCGCCACCGTTTCGAAGCCATGGTGCAGTTGGCGGACACCGGCCGCGTCGAGTACGAGCTGGAGTTTTCAGGCTTCTCGGGTCGCGCCTCCAAGAAGGCCGCCGAGCCGACACAATCTCCCGATGCCGCCGGCTTGGCCTTCACTGGCCCGCAGTATCCGATCGAAGAGGAAGACGATGCGGCCGGCAATCGATGACCAGAACTGGCGCGCGGCCTGCAAAGGTGTGAGCATGGCGGCTCTGGCACCCTCGATGTTCGCACGGCCCATCCTCGCTCTTTGCTGGCTGACGCTCGTGGTCCAAGGGATCGTGGCGCAGAGCGGCAATACGCTGCCGCCCGGCCAGGGTGGGACTCCCCCGAGCGGCGCCCTCGAATGGCCGCCCCGCGTGCCCGGAACACAAGCGTCGCCCTGGGCACAGCGCGGCCAGCAGTCGGGGCTGTACCAGCCAGGCTTCCCGCGCTCCGGCTTTCCCGGGGTCGAGCCGACGGCGCCCGAGTTCCGCGGCTTCCCGATCTACAACACCAAGCAGCCTGGGTTCGGCGGCTATCCAGGGTTCCCGGGCTTCACCGCACCGAGCCAACTGCCCGAGGGGTTCCTGCCGCCCAGCGGAACGCTGCGGCCACCTGGCCTGTGGCCGTCGTGGCTCGACCTGGGCAGCGCCGACACGATCCCAGCGCGCTTCGACCGCGCGATGGTTGTGCGCATGTCGGAGCGCGTGTGGTACCGCCCCGCCGACGAGGCGGTCTACGTGCCGCTGCCCTTCTATGACAAGCTGCGTGAGGCCGAGGCGGGTGCCGGCGTGCAGATGCGCACGATGAGCGGCGAGTTGAACGTGATCTTCCACGATGGCGCCTCGCTGCGCGGTCACGGCCGCGCCCACCTCGAAGTGCGTTCGCTGAGCGAAGCCGTGGCGGAGATCGAGCTGCTCGATCTGCACCGCTTCTGGCTGCGGGCCAAGCGACGTGCTGTGCGCGTGCGTTTACCCGACACGTCCTCGCTCGAGGTGGTCGATGCGTATGTCTATCTGGCGCGCGACGGAGAGCGCGTGACCGTGCGTTGCTACGGGCCGTCGCCGGTCAAGCTCACGTCCCCGCTCGGTACGGTGGACATCGAGCGCAACCGGCAGGTGTTGCTCTTGATGTCACCCGTGCCGCAGGAGCGCGCTTCCACCACGCTCACCTTGGGCGGCACCGTGCGCGCGCGGGCGGAGGGGCGCGTGCTCGCCGTGGAGGGCGGCAGCGACGGCGGCGCAGTCGACTGGCTCGGCGCGCGCCTGCAGTTGGGGATCAATCAGAACGCCACGATCGATGCGTTGGCGGGTGCCACCTTTCCCGACAACCGGCCGGCCAACTTGCCGCCTAACGCGACGGGCCAGGCGATCGCACCAGCGCCGATCGAACCTGGTCGTGGCGTCGCGAACGGTCGCTGAGGGCTAGGTCGTAGGTCCCGTAGTGGATTCGCCGCCGAAGCCGATTGCGCCCGCCGTAGGATTCGCGCCCCAGTTCGAGACGACATGACGACCAAACGACGAGTCCTGATCACCGGCGGCGCCGGCTTCATCGGTTCGCACCTGTGCGAGCGATTCCTGGCCGAGGGCTACGAGGTGATCTGCATGGACAACCTCCTCACCGGCGACCTCGCCAACATCGAGCACCTGACCGCGCGCAAGGACTTCGTCTTCCATCACCAGGATGTCACGCACTACATCCACGTGCCAGGCCCGGTGGACGCGGTGCTGCACTTCGCGTCGCCGGCGAGCCCGCGCGACTACCTGGAGTTCCCGATTCAGACCGCCAAGGTGGGAAGTCTCGGGACGCACAAAGCGCTGGGCTTGGCGCGCGAAAAGAAGGCGCGCTTCTTGTTGGCCAGCACCAGCGAGGTGTACGGCGACCCGCTGGTGCATCCGCAGCGCGAAGACTACTTCGGCAACGTCAATCCGATCGGGCCGCGCTCGGTGTACGACGAGGCCAAGCGCTTCGCAGAGGCGTTGACGATGGGATACCACCGACAGCACGGCCTGCAGACACGCATCGTCCGCATCTTCAACACCTATGGCCCGCGCATGCGGCTCGCAGATGGCCGCGTGTTGCCGGCGTTCATGAGCCAAGCGCTGCGCGGCGAATCGCTCACGGTGTATGGCGACGGCAAGCAGACGCGCAGTTTCTGCTACGTCGATGACCTGGTCGAAGGCCTGTGGCGCCTGCTCAACAGCAACGAAGTCGAACCGGTGAACATCGGCAACCCGCGCGAGATGACCATCTTGGAGTTCGGCGACGCGGTGATGCAGGCGACCGGTACCAAGGTCGGCTACGACTACCGTCCGCTGCCGCAGGACGATCCCAAGGTGCGAAGGCCCGACATCGGCAAGGCCCAGAGGTTGCTCGGCGGTTGGGCGCCGAGGGTGACCCTCGAAGAGGGACTTCGGCGCACCACCGAGTACTTCCGAAAGAAGCTCGGCTTGCGGCCTCAGAGCTGAGGCGTTCCGCACTCTGGGCAACGACTCTGGGCAACGATACGTGGACACGGTTCTCATCACGGGCGGCGCCGGCTTCATCGGCTCGCAGGTAGCGCAGCGCTTGTTGGCGCGCGGCAGCCGTGTCGTGATCTTGGACAGCTTCGATCCGTTCTACGACGTGCGCATCAAGCGCCGCAACATCGAGATGTTGCGTGCGGCGGCCGGGCCGCGTGGGGTCGAGTTGGTCGAGGGCGACCTACGCGACGCCGCGGTCTGCCAGCACGCCGCGCGCGACGCGACCGCGGTCTTGCACCTGGCTGCACTTGCCGGGGTGCGACCGTCGATCCAGGATCCGGTGCGCACCATGGACGTGAACGTTCGCGGCACGCAGGTGCTGCTCGAAGAAATGCGGCGCCTGCCGTCGCGCGTGCCGTTGGTGTTCGCCAGCAGTTCGTCGGTCTACGGAGGCAACGAGCGCTTGCCGTTCCGCGAGAGCGATCCCGTCGACCGGCCGGTGTCGCCGTATGCCGCCAGCAAGAAGGCGGGCGAGGTGCAGTGCGCGGCGTTCCACCACCTGTGGGGCCATGCCGTCACCTGTCTGCGGTTCTTCACGGTGTATGGGCCGGGGCAGCGGCCGGAGATGGCGATTCACCAGTTCAGCCGCCGTCTCGTGAACGGCGAGGCACTGCCGTTCTTCGGCGATGGCAGCACGCTGCGCGACTACACCTACATCGACGACATCGTGAACGGGGTGGTCGCCGCGCTGGAGCGCGCTGGCGGCTACCACATCTACAACCTCGGCGGCAGTCATACGACGTCGCTCACCGCGCTGGTGCAGATGATCGAACGGGCGTTCGGCAAGCAGGCGACCCTCGATCGCAAGCCAGAGCAACCCGGCGACGTCAGACAGACTTACGCCGACGTGCAGCTCGCCGAGCGCGAGCTTGGCTTTCGGCCAACGGTCTCGATGGAAGAGGGCATCGCGCGTTTTGCGCGCTGGTATCTGGCGGAACGGGCAACAGGCAACGTGGCATGAAAGATCGCTATCTCGTCACCGGCGGCGCCGGCTTCATCGGCTCGCACCTAGTCGAGCACCTGCTGACGCAGGGCTTCGGCGTGTGCGTGCTCGACAACCTGGCTACCGGCAAACGCGAGAACCTCGCGCATCTGCGCGGCGACCTCGACATCGTCGAGGGCAGCATCACCAATGCGGCTGCGGTCGAGCGCGCGGCGCACGGCACGCACGGCATCTTCCACCTGGCGGCGCTGCCCTCGGTGGCGCGCAGCGTGGAGGCGCCGCTGGAGTCGCACGAAGCCAACACCCTGGGCACCCTCATGGTGCTCGACCGCGCGCGGCATCAGAAGCTGAAGGTGGTCTACGCCGGCTCGTCGTCGGCGTATGGCGACAACGACGCGCCCCAAAAACGCGAGGATCTGCGCGAGAACCCGCTGTCGCC
Source organism: Planctomycetota bacterium (assembly GCA_031423015.1). Classification (GTDB taxonomy): domain Bacteria; phylum Planctomycetota; class UBA1135; order UBA1135; family UBA2386; genus DATGPD01. The sequence continues at coordinate 10,158 of JANPER010000256.1, forward strand.
GTATGCGGCCACCAAGCTCGCGGGTGAGCTGTACTGCCGGTCGTTCGCCCACGTCTACGACCTCCCCGTGGTGGTGACGCGGTTCTTCAACGTGTTCGGCCCGCGCCAGGTGCCGAACAGCCCGTACTCGGGGGTGATCGCCGCCTTCTGCTTTGCGCTGCTGCAAGGCAAGGCGCCGCGCATCGATGGCGACGGTACGCAGTCGCGTGACTTCACCTACGTCGAAGACGTGGCGCGCGGCCTGATCGCGGCGATGCGCACCAAGACCATGGGGTGCCAGGTGGTCAATCTGGCCTGTGGCGGCAGCTACAGCCTGCTCGACCTGCTGCGCACGCTGCAGCCGTTCGCCGGCGCCAAAGTCGAGCCGCAATTCGGCCCGCCGCGCACCGGTGACGTCAAACATTCACGCGCCGATGTGACTCGCGCCCGTGAGTTGCTGGATTTTTGTGCACAGGTGCCCTTCGCTGAGGGGCTCAAGAAAACCTACGACTGGTATCGGAGCCAACATCGATGAAAGGCGTCGTCCTCGCCGGCGGTCTCGGAACGCGGCTGTATCCGCTGACCAAGGTGACCAACAAGCACCTGCTCCCGGTTTACGACAAGCCGATGATCTACTACCCCATTCAGTGCCTGGTGAATGCGGGGATCTCGGACATCATGATCGTGACCGGCGGCAACAGTGCGGGGCACTTCTTGCAGTTGCTGGGCAACGGCGCCGAGTTCGGCCTCAAGGATCTCGCCTACACCTACCAACAAGGTGAGGGCGGCATCGCCGACGCGCTCAAGCTCGCCGAGAACTTCATCGAGGGCGACAAGGTCTGCGTCGTGCTCGGCGACAACATCATCGAGGGCAACATCAAGAAGGCGGTCACCGATTTCAAGAACTCGGAGAAGGGTGCCAAGATCCTGCTCAAGGAAGTCGACGACCCGGAGCGCTTCGGCGTCGCCACGCTGAAGGACAACAGGGTCACCAAGATCGTCGAGAAGCCCAAGCACCCCGAGAGCAACTTGGCGGTGATCGGCATCTACATGTTCGACGGCCAGGTGTGGGACATCATTCGATCCCTGCGGCCGTCGGACCGTGGCGAGTTCGAGATCACCGACGTGAACAACGCCTACATTCAGCGCGGGCAGTTGACCGCCGACGTGCTGAAGGGCTGGTGGACAGATGCCGGCACCTTCGACTCTCTGCACCGTGCGAGCAACATGGTGGCCGAGGGTGGCGCTAACCTGATGGACCTGTAGTGATCGACTACTTGGTCACGGGGGCGGCTGGGCAGCTCGGGCGCGTGACGCTGGAGCTGGCCAAGCAGCGCGGCAAGATCGCGTCGGGCGCCGACGTGCCCGGACTCGGCTTGCCCGAGGTCTCGGTCGACAACCGCGCGCAGGTGTTAGCCTGGGTGCTGCAGCATCGACCGCGCGCCGTGTTGCACGTCGGCGCCTACACCGATGTCGATGGCTGCGAGCTGAATCCGCAGAAGGCCGAGGCGGTGAACGGGCTGGGCACGGCGAACGTCGTCGAGGCGTGCGCTGCGGTCGGCTGCAAGCTGATCTACGTGAGCACCGACTTCGTGTTCGACGGTCGCGCCACCGCGCCGCTGCCGGTCGACGCCACGCCTGGGCCACTGTCGGCCTACGGTTGGAGCAAGCTCAGCGGCGAGCGCGCCGTGCTGGCGGCGCGTCAGCCGGGCTTCGCCGTGGTGCGCACGTCGTGGGTGTTCGGGCCGGGCGGCAAGAACTTCCCGCGCGCGATCCTCAACAAGGCGTTGAAGGGCGAGCACCTCACGGTGGTCGACGACCAGTTTGGCCGACCGACCTACACCTACGACTTGGCCGAGGCGATTCTCGACGTCGCCGACGCGCCGAGCGTGAGCGGCGTCTTTCATTGTTCGAACGAGGGCGTCTGCTCGTGGCTCGAGTTCGCGCGCGACATCGTGCGCGAGGCGGGCATCAAGGCCGTCGAAGTACGGCCGATGAGCAGCGCGCAGCTCATGCGCCCGGCGCGGCGGCCGGCATACTCTGTACTCGATACGTCGCGCCTCGCCGCGTTGCGCGGCAAGACGCTGCCCAACTACCTGGACGCCGTGCGGCGCTATCTCAAAGAAGAATTGAAGTGAGCAAGGTCTTGGTCACTGGTGGTGCCGGCTTCATCGGCTCCAACTTCGTTCGCCTGCTGCTCGACAAGACGAAGCACGACGTCGTCAACCTCGACGCACTCACCTACGCCGGCAACCTCGAGAACCTGACCGACGTCGAGCGCAACCCGCGCTACGCGTTCGTGCGCGCTGACATCACCGACCGGCAAGAGGTCGACGCGACGCTGAAGGCGCACCACCCCGACGTCGTGGTGCACTTCGCCGCCGAGAGCCACGTCGACCGCAGCATCCTCGGCGCCGATGCCTTCGTTACCACGAACGTGCTCGGCACGCAGGTGCTGATCGACGCGACGCGCAAGCACGAGGTCGACCGCTTCGTGCACGTGAGCACCGACGAGGTGTACGGCAGCCTCGGGCCGACCGGCGCCTTCCGCGAGGACACGCCGCTGGCACCCAATTCGCCGTACTCGGCGACCAAGACCGCCAGCGATCTGCTGGTGCGCGCCGCGTTCCACACGCATCACTTTCCTTGCGTCACGACGCGCTGCTCGAACAACTACGGGCCCTATCAGTTTCCCGAGAAGCTGATCCCGCTGATGATCGCCAACGCGCTCGAAGGCAAGAAGCTGCCGGTGTACGGCGACGGTAAGAACGTGCGCGACTGGATCCACGTGCAAGACCACTGCGAGGGCGTGCTTGCGGTCATGGAGAAGGGCCGGCTCGGCGAGGTCTACAACCTCGGCGGCGAAGCCGAGATGGAGAACCTCGTGGTGGTCAGGTCCATCCTCAAGGAACTCGGCAAGGGCGAAGACCTCATCCAGTACGTCAAGGACCGCCCCGGCCACGATCGCCGCTACGCCATGGACATCGCCAAGGTGCGCGCCGAACTCGGCTGGAAGCCGCGCTTCACCTTCGCGCAAGGGCTGAAGCAGACCGTGCAGTGGTACGTGAACAACCGCGCGTGGTGGGAGCGGGTGCGGAGCGGGGCCTACCAGGAGTACTACGAAAAGCAGTACGGCGACCGGGTGCAGTAGGGTGGGCAGGGGAGGGCAGCGAGGCCCCCATGGATCGTGGCCAGCGTCGGCAAGCCAATCTGTGAGCACGGGCGGGCGACGACAAACGGCCGCCTCGGTCAGCTTGGCCAGCGCGTTTGGCCGATAACAAGAGGGGGTTCCGACCGGCGTGTGCTTTGCAGGCGGGCGGGGCCGTGCCTTACCATGCGCCGATGCCAGGCGTCGGCTTCTGCAGCCTCATGTCCGCTTCGAGAACCGACCTACCCGCGCGGCCACGCTTGCCGGGCAAGCACGTCTGGGGGTTGCTCCTCCTGGCGCTGCTGGCGGCGTGCAGCAGCGTCGAAGACAAGCGCATCCGCGAGCTGTTGCACGAGAAGGGGTTTGGCACGCGCGCGCAAGGCGTCGCGCCCACTGAGAACTACATCGCTGGCGGCGACGTGGTGCAGTTCTTGATCGACCCGATCGCGCAGTTGACGCCGGGGGCGGAGATGCTGAGTCTGCTGTCCTTCGCGCAGCCAATCGGCATCGACGGCACTCTCCTGGTTCCATACATCGGTCCAATCCCCGTGCTGGGCCTGACCGAGGCCGAACTCGCGGCGTTGGTGATGGAGCAGCTGCAAGTGACCTTCAAGTTTCCGGTCAAGCTGCTCGCTCGCATCGTGGTGAACGCGGGCAAGTCGATCTACGTGTTTGGCGAGGCCGGGCCGCGGCGCGTCCCGCTCACCAAGCCCGACATCACGCTGATCGACTTCATGACGTCGATCAGCTGGTCGGTCCTCGCCAATCTTGGCCGCATCCGCGTGACTCGGCCGGACGCGGAGAACCCGCTGCAGATCGAGATCAACCTGCGCGAGATGATCGACACCGGAATCACGAAGTACAACATCCGCCTGCAGGAGAACGACTTCATCTACGTGCCGCCGACGTTCTTCGGGTCGATCACCCGCTTCCTGCAGAAGTTGCTCGAGCCCTTGCGGGTGGTCGTGACGTCCTTGTTCGGCCTCGCCCAGGTGGAGTACACCTACGATTACCTCATCAACCGAAACTCCGGCGCGGGCGGGGGTGGCTTCTACTTCTGACCGATGAGCCAACTGAGCCAACTCGAACTGCCAGCGATCTCCTTCGCACGCTACTTCGACCTCCTCAAGCGGAGGAAGTGGATGGTGTTGCCGGTGAGTCTGCTCGGCATGACCGTAGGCGCATTGATTGCGGCATCCGTGCCGCGCTACTACGTGGCGTCGACCGACGTCCATTTCAACGCCGAGCACCTCCTGAAGGAGAGCGACAAGTATCTGGCCGATCCGCTGGCGGAAAGCCTGACGAGTGCGCGGCCCTTGATCGAAGCCGAAGTGCCTGAGGTCTTGCGCCAGCTCGGTTGGCAAGAAGCGCTGGTCGACGACCGCGACGCGCAGGCGCAGTTTGTGACGCAGGTGGCGTCCCGCGTGTCAGTCAATGACCGAGGCACCGAGCGGCGCAACCGATTGTACACCGACCTGCGGATCACCTACCGCGACACGGATGGCGAGCGCGCGGCAACCTTCACCAACGCGTTGCGCGACCAGTGGATCAAGAGACAGTTGGGCGAGCTAGAGCGCAGGGGCAACGAGGAACTGCAGCGGGTACAGGAGCAGCGCACGCTGGCGCAGGAGTTCGTCAGCGGGGTTGCGCGGGAGGTCATGCGCTATGAGTCGGTGCACAAGCTGGACCCCGGTCTCCGCAACCAGAACCTGATGGTCGTCGGCAACTCGCTGGCGGCGCAGTTGCAGGAGGATCGCCGTTACCTTGACGTGCAGCTCCTCCAACTTGGCCCCTTGAACAGTGAGATCGAGTCCCTACGCCAGCAACTCGAGGGTCAAATCAAGCCGCTGATCGAGGCACCGCCGCCGGTGATCGATGAACTCCTCGCGCTGGATCTGCGCGAGCTACAGCTGCAGATCAGGGGTATCGAGCTGCGGCTCAATCGGGTATTCAACGAAGGCACGCCCGAGTATGAGACCCTCAGCAAGCAGCGGGCGGCGCTCAAGGAAGAGTTGAAGGCGAAGACTCCGGTCGTCGAGCGGGCGCTGATTCCCAACCCCCTGTTCATCGAGCTTCAGCGTCGCGTCGACTCGCTGCTTGGCCAGCGCCGAGCGCTGCAGGGGACGATCGACACACTGAGACAGCGCATCGACGGGCTCGAAGACCAGCTCGAGAAGCGTCCGCGCATCATGCAGGACTACGACGAGAAGCTGAAGCATCTGGAGAAGGCGTACGCCCGCCTCAACGCGATCGACGCGAACCTCTCGACCGTCGGTGAGAGAGTGTCTTTGGTGCGGGCCTCGAAGCCGTTCGACGTCCTGCGCCCGGCGCAACGGCCGCCGCGACCCACTGAGCCCAACATCGCGATCCTGGGCCTCCTAGGCAGCCTGATCGGCCTTGGCGCCGCCATCGGCTTGATCTTCGCGCTCGACGCCCTGCGTTTCACCTACAAGACGATCGACGAACTGGAGCGGGGCTTGCCAGTGCCGGTGCTCGGCGGGATCAGCCACGTCGAGACGCAGATCGAGCGCACGCAGACCCGGCGTGGTCGCGTTTGGGGGTCGGTGGTGGCGATGCTGCTCGTGTTCCTGATCGTCGCGGTCGCCACCCTCTACTACGTCGCGCCGGCACGCTTGCCGACCTGGGCGCGCGACATGCTCGACTTGGTGTTGGGCACCGGCGAGTAGCGGGGGCGAAGTTTGCGCGACCTGTTCGTGTTCGCGGTGGTCGTGCTGTGTCTGCCGTACGCGCTGCGCCGCCCGTACATCGGCCTGCTGCTGTTCTCATGGCTCGCCTACATGCGGCCGCAGGACCTGTGCTGGGGCTTTGCGCGCTCGATGCGCTTCTCGTTCTTCGTGGCCGCCGCGATGGTGGTGGGCTACATCGCGCACGAGTCTGGCAAGCGTAGGTTCACGCGGTGGGACATCCGCACGGTGATGATGGTCGCGCTCTTGCTCACGGTCACGGCAGGGCTGGCGCTCGCCACGGACCAAGGCAAGTATGTGATCCGGTACTACTTGGAGTTCGTCAAGATCATCCTGATTGCCCTGTTCACGGTCGGGCAGGTGACCGATCGGGCGCGCTTGCGCGGTCTCCTGTGGACGATCTGCGGCTGCTTCGCGTTCTACGGCTTCAAGGGCGGGCTGATCGGGCTGATGACTGGTGGCGGTCGCATCCTGCGTGGTCCGGGCGGGATGCTGGAAGACAACAACGACTTCGCCCTCGCCTTGGTGATGAACGTGCCGCTGCTGTTCTACCTGGGGCGCAGCGAGGGCAAGGTGTGGCTGCGGCGGCTGTGTGACGTGGCGGTGGTACTCACTGCGATCACGATCTTCCTCACGCACTCGCGTGGCGCGATGGTGGCGCTCGTCGCTGCGGTGCTCGTCATCGCGTGGCGGTCTGGCAAGCTGTTCAGGGCTGGGCTAGCTCTGGGCGTGGCGGTTGCGCTATTTTTCTTGCTGGCGCCAGAGCACGTTCTCGAGCGCCTCAGCACACTGAAGCAGGGAACCGAAGAAGGGTCGGCGGCGACGCGGATTCGGGCGTGGACGGTGGCCCTGCGCATGGTCGAGGCCAACCCGATCGTCGGCGTCGGCATCCGCAACTTCCAAGAGCATTACCACGAGTTCACCAGCGATCTGACGCACGGCCGCGGCTTCGCCTATGTGGCCCACAACTCGTACTTGCAGATCTGGGCGGAGGGCGGCACGACGTCGTTCATCGCCTACATGACGATCCTTGGCTCGATGTTCGTCGCCACGCGCAAGCTGCGCACCTGGGGGCGGATGCGCCCCGATCTTGCGTGGGCGGGCATCTACGGCCGCATGATGGAGGCCACCACCGTCGGCTTCATGGCGGGCTCGTTCTTCTTGAACCGCGGTCACTTCGACTTGGTCTATCACTTCGTGGCGCTGATGAGCTGCATGGTGTTCGTGGCGCGCGACGAGCTTGCGAGATCGGGCTCGACGCAGAAGGCGCGCGCGGCGCCGCGGGCCGAGGTCGTGCTTCGACCGGCGTTGGCCGGCTCACCCCTGGGGCGTTGGTAGCGTTCATGTGCGGCATCGCTGGTCTGTTCTCGCAGCACGCGCACGATGTGCCGGACATGGCTACCGTGCACGCCATGGCGCGCGCGATCGCGCACCGCGGCCCCGATGGCGATGGCTTTCGGCAGGGGCGCGGCTATGCCCTGGCGCATCGCCGGCTGGCGATCGTCGACCTGTCGACCGGCGACCAGCCGATGACGGACAGCGGCGGCCGGCTGTGGGTGGTGTTCAACGGCGAGATCTACAATCACCTGGAATTGCGCGCCGAGCTGGAGGCCAGCGGCTATCGCTTCCGCACCCGCTCGGACACCGAGGTGTTGCTGCACGGTTGGCGTGCGTGGGGCGAGGCGTTGCCCACGCGGCTGCGCGGCATGTTCGCGCTGGTCTTGGTCGACGAGGCGAAGGATCTGTTGTTCGCGGCGCGTGACCGCATCGGCAAGAAGCCGTTGCACTACGCGATGACCTCGCACGGCTTCGCCTTTGGCTCGGAGATCAAGGCGCTGCTGGTCGACGGCCTTGGCGTGTCGCGTGCCCTCGATCACACGGCGCTGGCGCAGTACTTGTGCCTGCGCTACGTGCCGGACCCGCGCACCGCGTTCACCGCCGTGCATCGACTGCCGCCGGCGCACGCGCTCGTGCTGAAGCGCGGCGGGCAGCCTCGCACCTTCCGCTACTGGCAGTTGTCGTTTGCCGAAGAGGATCGGCGCAGCGAGCCCGAGCTGGCCGAGGCGACGCTCGCCATGCTCGACGAGGCCACGAAGATCCGGCTGATGAGCGAGGTGCCACTCGGCGCGTTCTTGTCGGGCGGCGTCGACAGCTTCGCGGTAGTCGACAGCATGACGCGGGTTGACCAGGGCAAGGTCGTGGCGTGTACGGTCGGCTTCGACGACGCGGCGTTCGACGAGCGCGGCTACGCGCGCGCCGCCGCGGCCCAGTGCGGGGCGGTGTTGCACGAAAGCGAAGTGCGCGCGGCCGACCTGCTGGAGCAGCGTTGGTTTGCCGACACCTTCGACGAGCCCTTCGCCGACGCCAGCGCGGTGCCGACCTACCACGTCAGCAAGCTGGCCCGCCGCCACGTCACGGTGGCGCTCGCTGGCGATGGCGGCGACGAGGCGTTCGGCGGCTATCGGCGCTATCGCTTCGACGTCATCGAGAACCGCGTGCGTCGCGGCCTGCCGTCGCCGTTGTGGCGGGCGCTCGGCGCGCTCTACCCCAAGGCCGACTTCCTGCCGCGCGCGTTGCGCTGGAAGCGCACGCTGCAGAACTTGGGCTGCGATTCGGCGACCGCCTACGCGCGCTCGGTGAGCGCGAGCCTGCCAGAGGAAGTGCTGCCGCTGCTGCGCGTGGCCACCGACGGCAGCGATCCCCTGGCGCCGGTGATCGAGGCCTACCGCAGCAGCGACGGTCGCGATGCGCTCACCCGAGCTTGCGCCGCCGACATCGCCACGTATCTACCGGGTGACATCTTGGTGAAGGTCGATCGCGCATCGATGGCCAACTCGCTGGAGGTGCGGGCGCCATTCTTGGATCACCGCATGCTCGAGTTGGCGGCGCGCGTGCCGTCGCGCTGGAAGATCCGCGATGGGCAGACCAAGGCGTTCCTGCGCACGGCGCTGCGCGCGCGCCTGGGCCCAGGGATCGAGCACCGGCAAAAGCAGGGATTCTCGGTGCCGCTGCGCGCGTGGATGTCGGGCGCGGTGGGCGACGAGCTGGTGCAGCGTCTGCAGCGCGGCTCACTCGGTGCCTTGGTCGACGGTGCCCGCGTGCAAGCGATGCTCACGCATCACCGTCGCGGCCTCGTCGACCACGCCGAGCTGCTGTGGGCACTGACCGCGCTGGGACGCTTTCTCGAGCGCTGGATCGATGGCGCGCAGGCGGGCAGTCGCGCGTCATGAGCCAGCGGCTGCGCATCATCACGTTCTCCAACCTGTATCCGTCGGCGGCGCTGCCGCAGCACGGCACGTTCGTGCAGGAGCGGATGCAGCGCGTCGTGGCCGGGCAAGACGATCTCGAGCTGGTGGTGGTCAGCCCGGTCGCCACCGTGCCACGCCTTCTGCAACGCGGTGAATACGCGCGCACGCGGGCGATGCCGGCGACCGAGGTGGTGGCGGGCGTGCCTGTGCATCACCCGCGCTACTTCCACTTGCCGGGGCTGTCGCTGGGCAAGCAGGCGGCGCGCATGGCTGCCGCGGCGCTGCCGGTCGTTACAGCGTTGGCGCAGGGGCAACGCTGTGTGTTGGACGCGCACTACGTGTATCCCGATGGCGTCGCCGCACTGCGCATCGGCGGCGCGCTCGGCATCCCGTGCGTGGTCACGGCGCGCGGCAGTGACGTGAACGTGCTCGCCGAACATCGCGTCGTGGCGCCGCAGGTGCGCGCAACGATGCCGCACGCGCGCGCGCTGTTTGCCGTCAGCGAGGCGTTGCGGCGCCGGTTCGCCACGGTGGCAGCGGTGCCCGATGCGCGCGTCGAGCTGCTGCGCAACGGCGTCGACCTCGCTCGCTTCCGGCCTGGCGACCGCGCCGCGGCGCGCGCGCGACTTCGTCTGCCAGCGCAGGGTTCGCTCGTGCTGGGCGTTGGGCGCTTGGTCGCGGCCAAGGGGTTCGCGCTGGCGGTGCGGGCGTTGGCGCACTTGCCGGGCGATGTGTCGTTGGTGCTCGTCGGCGATGGTCCGCAGCGCGCCGAGCTGAGTCGCCTGGCTCCAGCGGGGCGCTTGCACTTGCTGGGCGCGCGCGCGCGCGACGATGTCGCGCTGGCGCTGCAGGCGTGCGATGTGTTCACCCTGCCGTCGGAACGCGAGGGTTGGCCCAATGTGGTCACCGAGGCGCTGGCAAGCGGCCTGCCGGTGGTGGCGACCGCGGTGGGTGGCGTGCCCGAGATCGTCGCTGATGCCGTCGCCGGCGAACTCGTGGCCGCCGAGCCCCGCGTCTTGGCCGACGGGCTGCGCCGACAGTTAGCGCGCGGCGACCAGCGGCCGAAGGTCGCCGCGTATGCCCAGCGTTATGCCTGGGATGCTCCCGTGCAGCGTCTACGATCCGTGCTGCGGTCGATGTGACATGAGCTACCACATCCTCTATCACCATCGCATTCGCGCCGACGACGGCCAAGCCGTGCACGTGCGCGAGATGATCGCGACGATGCGCGACCTCGGTCACCAAGTCGAAGAGTGCGCGCTGGTGCCCAAGACCAACGGCCCCAAGACCAACGGTAACACCCAGCACGGTGGGCCGTCGCGGGGTGCGCGTTGGCAGCGTCTGCGCCTGCCGCGCCTGGCGCTCGAAGTGCTCGAGTGGGCTTACTCCCGCAGCGCCGCGCGCCGCCTGGTCGCGGCCGGCCGTCGCACACCACCCGACTTCATCTACGAGCGGCACGCGCTGCACTGTCGCGCCGGGTTGCTCGCCGCGCGTGTTCTGGGCGTGCCGCTGCTCCTCGAGGTCAACTCGCCGATGTGCGACGAGATGGCCAAGCTCGGACTGCTGCGCTTCCCGCGCGCGGCGCGTCGTCGTGAGCGCGAAGTGCTGGCCGGCGCCGACCGTGTGCTCGCGGTCAGCGACGCGCTCGCCACGCGCCTGGTCGCGCTGGGCGCCGTGCCCGAGCGCACGCGCGTGGTGCGGAACGGCGCCGCGATCGAGCGGTTTGGTCCGGCCGCGCAGCACGCGGCGCAGAGCCTGCGACGCGCGCGCGGACTGCCACGTGCAGCGTTCGTCGTCGGCTTCGTGGGTTATGCGCGACCTTGGCATCGGCTCGACCTGGTGCTTGCGGCCCTTGGTCGCGCTGACTTGGCGCACGCGCATCTGTGGATCGTCGGCGATGGGCCAGCCTTGCCAGCGCTGCGCGACGCGGCCGCTAACACCGGTATGACGGCGCGCCTGCACTGCGTGGGTGACGTCGCGCCGGCCGATGTGCCGGCGTACGTGTGCGCGTTCGACGCCGCGGTGATCCCCGCGATCAACGAGTACGCGTCCCCGCTCAAGCTGTTCGACTACCTGGCCGCGGGCATCCCGGTCGTTGCCCCCGATCAAGCGAACCTGCGCGAGCTGGTGGTCGACGGTGAGACGGCCTTGCTGTGTCACCCAAGCGACGACGACGCGCTCGCCGCTTGCCTGCGCCGCCTCGGCGCCGACGCGGCGTTCGCGACCGCGCTCGGCGCCGCCGGCCGGCGCGCGCTTCTCGACCACGACTGGACGTGGCGCGGCGCAGCGCAGCGCGTCGTGCGCGCGTTCGAAGAGGTGCGGCGGTGAGGGCGTTCGCGGCCGTGTTCTTGCCCTTGCTGATCGCCTACGCTGCCGCGTTGCAGTGGGTGTGGGACCTGTGGTGGCTACCCGAGTCGTACTACTCGCACGGTCCGCTGCTGCCGCTGGTCGCGGCGTTCTTGATTTGGCGTTGGCGCCCGCAGTGGTCGTTGCAACCCGCGCGCGGGCAAGGAGCGGGCTGGTGGTTGCTTGGCCCGGGCCTGTCGCTGCACGCGGTGGGGGCCGCGCTCACCATCGACTCGCTGTCGGCGGCGAGTCTGGCGCTCAGCGTGCCGGGCGCCGTTTGGTTGGCGGTTGGCCGCGCGCGCACGCTGGCGATCTGGCCGGTGCTTGGCCTCTTGCCGTTCGCGCTGCCCTTGCCGCTGTTCGCCAGCGGCAGCCTCGCCTTCGAGCTGAAGGAGATCGCCGTCCGCGGCGGTCTGCTGGTGGCCAACCTGTTCGGTCTTGCGGGCGCGCGCCAGGGCGCGCACCTGTTCGTCGGGCGCGACGAGGCTTTGCTGGTCGAGGACCCGTGCGGCGGCCTACGCTCGCTCTTGGCGCTGTTGTCGCTGGCCTACTGCTTTGCGTTTCTGCCCGGTGATCGCGGCTGGCGGCGGGCGTGGATCCTGGTCGCCGCGCTGCCGCTGGCGCTCGGGCTCAACGTGCTGCGGATCGCCTTTCTGTGCTTCGCGGCCAAGTGGTGGGGCATCGAGATCGCCACCACCACGGCGCACGACATCGCCAATGCCAGCGTGTGGATCATGGCGTTGCTCGCGTTGATCTGGCTCGACCGCGCGCTCACGCGGAGGCCGCGATGAAGCGCACGCGGTTGTGGTCTGCGTGCGTGCTCTGGCTACTCGCACCCGGCTTGGCTTTCCTGAGTTATCACCGGCCGTTCACCACGTCGGTGGGGCGGGCCGACCACGTGCCGCTGCAGATCGCCGGCTTCGAACTGTTGGAACATACGCCGGTCACCTTGCGCGAGCGCCAGTTGCTCGGCACCGACGACGCGGTGGCGCGTACCTATCGCGATGCCGAGGGGCGAACCGTGTTCCTCGTGGCGGTGTTCCATCAGCAGAACTGGAAGAGCGTGCATCCGCCGCACCTGTGCCTGCGCGGCAGCGACATGATGATCGAGTTCGACGGTGCCGATGATCCGCAGCGCACCGCCGACGGTCGCGACCTCGTGGCGGGTCGCGTCGTAGCGCGCAGCCGCGTCGATCGGCGCCTGTACCTCAGCCTGTTCGCCTATGGCGCGCGCGAGCTGCGCACCGGGAACTACTCGGACTTCGTGTGGTACCACCTGCCGCGCGCGTTGCTGCGCCGCAGCGCGCCGGGCTATCTGCTGCGCGTCGAGGCCTGGCTCGATGAAGGCGACGCCGAGGCGCGCTGCCGCGCATTCATGCGCGCGGTGGTGCCGGTGCTGGATGGGCTGCTCGATGGCTGAACCGCTGCATGCCCTGTCGGTCGACGTCGAGGACTGGTTCCAGGTGCTCAACATGGCCACCACCATCGACCGCGCGCAGTGGAACACGCTGGCGCTGCGCTGCGGTGATTCGACCAAGCGCCTGCTCGACCTGTTCGAGAAGCGCAACGCGCGCGCGACATTCTTCTTCCTGGGCTGGATCGCCGAGCGGCTGCCGCAGCTGGTGTGCGACGTGCGCGACGCCGGGCACGAGATCGGCTCGCACGGCTACGACCATCGCTGCCTCGACGACCTCGGCGAGGCCGGCTTCGTGACCGACCTCTTGCGCACCGAGCAAGCGCTGGCGACGGCTGCGGGGGTCAAGCCGACCACGTTTCGCGCCTGCACTTGGTCGATCACCGCGCGCACGCCGTGGGCGCCCAAGGTGCTGGTCGAGCATGGCTATCTGCTGGACAGCTCCATCTTTCCGATCCGGCATCCCGACTACGGCGTGCCGAGCGCGCCGCGCGAACCCTACGTGCTCACGGTCGGCGGCCGCGAGTTGATCGAACTGCCGCCGCTGACGTTGTCCGTGCTCGGCCGTCGCTTGCCCGTCGGCGGCGGTGGCTACCTGCGTTTGTTCCCCTTGGCCTTTCTGCGCCGAGGTCTGCGCGAAGCGGCGCGTGCCGGCTGGCCGGGGTGCGTGTACTTGCACCCGTGGGAAGTGGATCCCGAACAGCCGCGCCAGGACCTACGCGGGCTGCGCGGTTTCCGTCACTACGTGAACCTCGGCAAGACGCTCGGCAAGCTCGATCGCTTGCTCAGTGAGTTCCGCTTCGTGGGCCTGAGCGAAGCGATGCGCGGGCGCGAGGCTCGGCTGGCGCGCGTCACGGCTGGCGACGTGTTGGGCTCGGGGGTTTGAGCCGGCTGGCGGAGTAAGCTCTTGGCCCGATGACACAGACTCCGCGCTGCCGACGTCTGCTGTTGCGCTTGTTGCTCGTGGCGCTGGCGATGTGCATGGCCCTGCTCGCCGCCCTGGTCGGCGCGGAGCTCTGGATCGGTGGACCACAGCACCTCGAAGGGCCGGCGCAGCTTCGCTTTCTCTACGAGGCGGACAGCGAGACTGGCTTCCGCACCGCGAGCGACTACCAACGGGTGATGCTCGACGGCGGACGCTCGATCGACGTTCGGCTCAATCACGTCGGTATGCGCGGTCCGAACTACGATGACAAGCGCCTCGGTGAGCGACGCGTGTTGTTCCTCGGCGACTCGATGACGTTTGGGCTCGGGTTGCAGGAGGACGAGACCTACCCGGCGCAGTTTGCACGCCAGGCGAGCGTGGCGTGGACGGCTGAGGTGAGTGCGGGCAACGCGGCCGCACCGAGCTTTGGCCCGCGCGACTTCGCGCCCTTCGTGCGGCGCGTGCGCGCCGCTTTCGCCCCCGACCTGATTGTCGCCAGCGTCTACATCGGCAACGACTTCTTCGACAACTTCGCCTACGACCGCGCCGTCATCGACGGCTACGCCATCGATGGCTGGGCAGCACGCCTGGCGCGCTCGTCATGGCGTGCGCGGTTGTGCTTGCGCTACGGTGTCGCTTGGAAGATCGAGACCTGGCTTCTCAGCCACGCGCCGTCGCTGTCGCTCGACACGACACGCGGCCACAAGAGCGGCGCCGAGCTGGCGGAAATCGAGGGCTTCCCGCCGTCGCCGCACGACTTCACGTTTCTCGACGACACTGCGTCCAACGAGGACGGCCCGATCGCGCGGTTGGTGGCGCGCATGACGCAGTGTCTCGCCGAGGTGCACAAGGCGGCGGACGGCGTACCCGTGGTGGTCCTCGTGCTGCCGACGTATGCGCACGTCATCCCCGGGCGCTACGCGACCGAGTTGGCGGCGGCCGGCCGCGACACAGAGCGCTTCCGAGCCGGGACGGCGCAGGCCCGCTTGACGGCGATCTGCCAGGGCCTTGGCCTGAGGTGCATCGATGTCACGCCCGTGCTCGCGGCACAGAAAGAGCCCGAGTCGCTGTTCTTGCCCCACAACCTGCACCTCGCGGCGCGGGGATGCGAGGTGATCGCCGCGCACTTGGTCACCGCGCTGCATTGATCGGCTCGAGCGTGCCGCGACGGAGGCGGGCACGACGTTCTACTTCCGCCTACTTCCGCGACCACGGTCGGACGGTCGCGGCGGACGGCGGTGCCCTCTGCGACCTTTCCTCCAAGTGGCTGGTGTGCCCCCCGCATGGGCGGTCGATTCGACAGGCGAGCAGCTACCAGGAGGCCGCGGGGCCAACTTACACCGTGGCATCCGCCAAACGGCCGGCGCCGGTGTAGACCTTGAAACGGTTTGCGCGCAGAAACCCGACGAGCGTGCAACCTGCGGCGTGGCACAGATCGAACCCGAGCGCCGACGGTGCTGAGACCGACAGGATGATTGGAACGCCGAGACGCAGGCCCTTGAGTACCAGGTCGTAGCCCGCACGCCCCGAGATCAGCGCGATCGCGCGTTGGAAGTTGGCGCCCTGGCGCGCGGCTTGGCCGATCGCCTTGTCGAGCGCGTTGTGGCGGCCGACGTCTTCGCCGAGTCCCAACAGCCGGCCCTGTTCGTCGTACAGCGCCGCGCCATGACATGCGCCGGTGCGCAGGAACGCGACCTGGCGCGCCTCGAAGTCGCGCCGCAGTTCCTGCATCTGCTCGGCCGTGATGCGGGGCACGCCGGGGAGACATGGCTTCACGCCGTCGAGCAACGCGTCGACGTCGGTGAGTCCGCAGGCGCCGCACGACGCGCGGATCTCGTGCGTGCGCGTCAAGCGTCCACGCAAGCGCGCGGCATCGACGTCGACGAGGTCGACTTCGAGGCGATCGGGACGCAGCGTAAGCGCGTCGCCCGCCACGAACCGCATGCTGCGCACTTGGGCCGTGCTGTCGAGCACGCCTTCGCTCAGCAAGAAGCCGAGCGCGAGGTGCTCGTCGTCGCCCGGCGTGCGCATGGTCAGCACCTCGCCGCCGCCGGCCGAGATCTGCAGCGGCTCTTCGCGGATCAAGTCGTCGTGCGAGCCGTCGGCCAGGGTGCGGCGGTGGATCGGCATGAGGGTTTGGGAGGCGCCCCTAGGATGGGTGGGCGCGCCGCTTGGCACAAGGCAGCTCTGGATTGGCGACGATCCGGCGCTGCCAAGGAGGCTGCCAACGCCAATCGCCGCTGCCCCGCGAGTCGGGAGCCATGCGAAGGCACGCGCCGCCGGCCGGTTACCTGTCACAGCGAAACTCACCTGTACCTTGGCCCAAAGAACCCAAGCGGGCCATCGTTCTCTGGCTGCTGGCCGGGTCGGCGACTACGTTTCGTCTTCCCAAGCGGTCGATCGACCGCGCTTCGAATCCCGCATCAGACAATGTCCACCGTCGATCTCAGCAAATACGGCATTCACGTCAAGAACGTCCTGCGCAACGTTGCGCCGCCCATCCTCTACGAGCAAGCCATCAAGCGTGGCGAGGGCGAGATCATGGCTTCGGGCGCGCTCGCTACCCGCTCGGGGAGCAAGACCGGACGTTCACCCAAAGACAAGCGCATCGTCGACGCGCAGCCCAGCACCAAGGACATCTGGTGGGGCGACGTCAACATCAAGCTGTCGGAGAAGATCTTCCTGATCAACCGCCAGCGCGCGGTCGACTTCTTGAATACGCGCGACCAGCTCTACGTGATCGACGGGTTCGCCGGCTGGGACGAGGCCTTCCGCGTCAAGGTGCGCGTGATCTGCTTGAACGCGTATCACGCGCTGTTCATGTGGAACATGCTGATCCGGCCGACCGCCGAGCAACTGCTGTCGTTCGGCGAACCCGACTACGTGATCTTCAACGCTGGCGTGTTCCCGGCGAACCCGCTAACCAACGAGATGAGTTCGTCGACCAGCGTCGACCTGTCGTTCGAGCGCGGCGAGTTCGTCATCTTGGGCACGCAGTACGCGGGCGAGATGAAGAAGGGTGTGTTCACCATCATGAACTACCTGATGCCGAAGAAGAACGTGATGTCGATGCACTGCTCGGCCAACGAAGGCCCGGGCGGCGACGTGTCGCTGTTCTTCGGTCTGTCGGGCACCGGCAAGACGACGTTGTCGGCGGACCCGCGCCGCAAGCTGATCGGCGACGACGAGCATTGCTGGTCGGACAAGGGCGTCTTCAACATCGAGGGCGGTTGCTACGCCAAGTGCATCAACCTGTCGCCGGAGAGCGAGCCCGAGATCTACTCGGCGATTCGCTACGGCTCGGTGTTGGAGAACGTAGTCTTCGATCAGAAGACGCGCAGCGTGAACTACACCGACGCGGCGATCACCGAGAACACGCGCTGCAGTTACCCGGTCGAGTACATCCCAAACGCCAAGATCCCGTGCGTGGGCACGCACCCCAAGAACGTGATCTTCCTGACGTGCGATGCGTTCGGCGTGCTGCCGCCGGTGAGCAAGCTCACGCCCGACTATGCGATGTTCCACTTCATCTCCGGCTACACGGCGAAGGTCGCCGGCACCGAGATGGGGGTGAAGGACCCAGAGGCGACCTTCTCGGCGTGCTTCGGCGCCGCCTTCATGGTGTGGCATCCGACCAAGTACGCCGAGTTGCTGGCGCAGAAGATCGGCAAGCACGGCAGCAAGGCGTGGCTGGTGAACACCGGCTGGAGCGGCGGCGGCCACGGCGTCGGCAAGCGCATGTCGCTGCGTTACACGCGCGCCATCATCGACGCCATCCACGACGGCTCGCTGGAGAAGGCGCCGACGGTGAAGGACAGCGTGTTTGGCATGCAGGTGCCCACCAAGTGCCCGGGCGTGCCGGACGAAGTGTTGATCCCCAAGAACACGTGGGCCGACAAGGCTGCGTACGACCAGAAGGCCAAGCACTTGGCTGGGCTGTTCGCCAAGAACTTCACCAAGTACGCCGATCAAGCGAGCGAGGCGATCCGCTCAGCCTGCCCGGTGGGGTGAGGCCTAGCAGCGGGCGTTCTTGAATTCTTCCGGTGGAGGTGCGCACACTGCGCCCCATGCAAACGCTCGCTGTAGTCATTGTCGCCGTCATTGCCGCCGCCGGTACCGCGACGGCAGTTTCTTGGTTCGCCAACAAACCGGTCGCGGCCCAAGAGATCGGCTCACTGCCCGACGCTGCGCTGGAGAGTCGGATTGCGGGAGTGGAGACGAAGCTGGGCGATCTCGTGCAGCGCCTCGAGCGCGTCAGCGGTGATCTGGCGACTTCGGCTGGGCGCAGTGCCGCGGCGCCGCTCACAGCGGCCGACCTCGAGGCCGCCGTCGCCAAGGTGCTGGCTACGCAGGGGGTCCACAGCAAGGCGGACGGAGCCAACAAGACCGGCCCGACGCTGACCAAAAGCCAAGCGATTGCGCGGCTCACCGAGATTGGCGGCAGCTACGACAAGCTGCAGGAGCTATGGCCGCTGATCGAGAAGGCCGGCCTCGAGGACGAGATCCTGGCGCATCAAGCGGCGCTCGCCGAGTCGGCGCCGACCGACCCCACGGCGCAGTATCAGTACGGCGCGATGTTGATCGCCGGCATTCAGACCAAGCCCCCAGCGAAGCAGGCTGGGTTGGCGATGAAGGCCGACGCGGCGTTCGACAAGACTCTGAAGCTCGACGAGAAGCACTGGGGCGCGCGCTTCATGAAGGCGACTTCGCTGTCGTTCTGGCCCAAGATCACCGGCAAGCAAGCCGAGGCGCTCAAGCACTTCGAGGTGCTGGCGGATCAGCAGGAGCTAGCCAAGCCGCAGCCCCACTTCGCCGAGACCTATCACTTCCTCGGCAACATGTACATGGAGAACGGCGACCACGCCAAGGCGCGGGCGACGTATGAGCGCGGGCTGCGGTGGTTCCCGGGCAACGACAACCTCGAGCGGCAGATGGCGTCGCTGAAGAAGGACTGAGGTTCTTCGCTGCTGCTGGTCCTTCCCCTCTTGCTGCTACTTGCCCTTCTGCGCGCGCAGCTCCTTGGCCTTCTGCTTGGCTCGCTTGACGTGCTTCAGGTGCTTCTTGCGGACGCTTTTGGTCTTTGAGTTCGGCATGGAGACTGCGATTTGAAGCCGCGCAGTGTGCCAAGAGGCGGCCGTCGGCGTCAAGCGTGAGGATGGCGTTGCGTGGGCGTTGGGGTTGGGTGGGTCCTCTTGGTGGCTTGCGGAGCGAACCGGAAACCCCTGCCACGCAGGAACGGCGCGTAGACCAGGGGCGAGCCGTTGCGTAGCATCCGAGCCGCGGTTTCCATTTCCCTACGGAGGGTTTCATGATCGACATTGCTGTCCTGGCGGGCGGCCGTTCGGCGGAGCATGACATTTCGCTGAGTTCGGCGGCGCAGGTCATTCGCCATCTCGACCGTCAGCGGTTCCGGCCTTGGCCGGTGTTCTTGGATCGGCAGGGCCAGTGGTGGACGAGTGAGCGGGCGCTGCTGCCGCACGAGAACGTCCCCGAGACCTTCAAGCTGCCTGGCATGCACGCGCGTCGGCCTGGCGCCGCGCTCGACTGGCTGCTGCAGCACGCCGCGGTGCAGGTGGCCTTCCCTGTGCTGCACGGCGCGTTCGGCGAGGATGGCACCGTGCAGGGGTTGTGCGAACTGCACGACCTGGCGGTGGTGGGGTCGGGCACGGCCGCCTCCGCGGTGGCGATGGACAAGATCCGCACGCGCGAGTGCCTCACGTGGTGGGGCGTGCCGATGCCGGAAGCCTACGTCAGCGAGACGCGCGTCGATTGCGCCAACGCGGCGACCGAGGCCGCGCACATCGCCGCGACCGTGGGCTTTCCGTGTTTCCTCAAGATGGACCTCTCGGGCTCGACGACCGGTGTGCTGCGCGTCGAACGCGCCGCCGACGTGGCGTCGTTCTTGGCCGCGGGCAAGGGCATCGGCTACCGCTTCCTCGCCGAGGCCGAGGTGCGCGGTGAAGAGATCAGCGTCGGCGTGCTCGGCAACAGCGACGGCGAGGTCACCGCGCTGCCGCCCATCGGCATCTATCCGACGCACGACGGCTACTTCACCCGCCACGCCAAGTACACCCCGGGCGCTAGCGAAGAGGTGGTGCCGCCGCGCGGGCTGAGTCGGGCGCAGATCGAGCATGTGCAGCAGATCGCGGTGCGGTGCCACCGCGCGCTGCAATGCGATGGCATGTCGCGCACCGACATCATCGTCGGCCCCGACGGCCCGCGCGTGTTGGAGGTCAACACCATCCCCGGCATGACGCGCACCAGCCTGCTGCCGCAGTGTGCACAGGCGGCGGGGATCGACTTTGCCGCTCTGTTGCAGCGGCTGATCGAGCTGGCTCTCGCGAAGCGACCGCATCCCCTGGCCGGCCGGCGCAGCGTGCGCGAAGTCGTGTCATGACTCGGCTACGATCCGGGTCGCCATGCTGGTCGCCTCACTGACGCTGCCTGAGTCGCCGCGTTGGTTCTTGGCCTTGGCTGAGGAACCGGCGCTCGTGGTGTTGCTGCTCGCCGGCGTGGGCGCGCTCATCACCGGGGCCGTGCTCTTGCGCTTGCGGCGAGCGGTGCGCCAGGCACGCGCGCGCGGCGCGCTGGAAGACTGGCTGCTCGGCGCCGAAGAGGCCATGTCCGGTCAGCTCAGCAGCGCCCGCGAACGTCTGCAGCGGGTCGTGGCACAGGATCCCGAGAACCACGGCGCGCGCATTCTGCTGGCGGAGACCTTGCTCGACCTGAACGAGCCGACGGCGGCGCACGGCCATTTCGTGGCGCTCACCGCGGCGTTTGCGGTGGCCAGCCGTCGCGTTGAGCAGGGTCTGGTGCGGGCGCTCGTCGACAGCGGTCGTGTGGCCGACGCCGCCGACCGTCTGCGGGCGCAGCCACGCGCCGCCGACGACGTGGCGGCGCTGCGGCAGCGGCTGGCTGTAGAGCTAGCGGCGGGCTTGCCCATGGACGCGGCGCAGACCGGCCAGCGCCTGTTGGCACGGGCGCAGTCGCCGCAAGACCTCGCCGCCGCGCGTTTGGCCGCCTCGCGCGTGCCGTCGCCGGGCGTCACGAAGCGCAGTGGCGCAAGCGCGCCGCGCTACGCGATCACCGTGGCGCCGCAAGGACCGCGCGCCGCCCACGTGGCGCACGCGCAGGGTTCGGTAGCGGCCGCACCACGCACCGCGGCCGAGCATGCGCTGCAACAACTCGTGGCCGAGGCCGCGGCGACGCCGTATCTGTGTGCCAGCTGCCGCGTCGCGCTCGAGCGCAGTCTCGCGCGTTGTCCGCATTGCGACAGTCGCAACACCGCACGCCTGCGGGAGCCGGGCTTGCAGCGCGCGCTCGCGTCGGTGTCCGCCGCGGCCGATGAGATCGAAGAGAACGACGCGCACGTTCAGCGCTTGCTGGAGCGCACGCTGACTGGCGATGCAGACGCTCGGCGCGCGCTGATCGAAGCTGGCGCGGCGGCGGTGGGGATCGTGTTTGCGCGCGCCGTGGCGTACGCCGTCGAACGCGCGTCCCTCACCGAGATCTTGCAGGCGATGGGCAGCGGCGCCCTGTCGGCCCTGTTCGATGCCTATGAGCGCACGCGCCGCGGCGCCGGTACTGGCGTGGCCGCTGCCGCACCGGACATCGTCGGCCGCGTGGTGCAGGCGTACGGTCCAAGTGCGCTGCCGGCGTTCGAGGCGCGCCTCGACACCGACGACCACGACTTGCGCAAGATCGTCGTCGACTACTACCTCGGGCTCGACGATGTCGAGGAGTTGCAGTCGGTGCTGGAGCGCTACCCGCCGGTCGAGGTGATCCAGCGCTTGAACGCGACGCCGGCGCCGCGCTTGCAGGCCTGGCTGACTCGGGTGCCGGAGCGGGGGCTGTTGGCCGAGGTGGTGCTAGTGAACCAGATGTTCCTGCGCGACGAGGACATGCTCCTGGCGGCGGCGCAGGCGCCGTCGCCCGAACCGTTGCTGACGATCTTGCTGCGACGGGGCGCGAGTCATGATCTGGCGACGTTCGCGGTGGATCGGCTGCACGACGACGACGTCGCGCCGGTGGCCGAGCGTGTGCTGCGCCAGTATGGAGTCGCGGCGGCCGACGCGCTGCTCGCGGGCTATCTCGACCTCGATCGCGCGCCCGCGGCGCGCGCCCGCGCTCGGGGGCTGCTGGTGGCACTGGGAGCCGGGGTCGTGCCGCAGGTCTGTCAGTGCTTTGGCGCGTCGCCGGCGCGCCTCGATGACGAACTGGTCGCGGTGCTCGTCGCGCTCGGCGGCCAGGCGGTGGATCCGCTCGGCGAGGCCTACCGCAGGCGCAACCTGCTCGAACGCGTCGGCGGGCGGCTGGTGCGCCGCTACAACCACCCGCGCAACGCCATCGTGAAGGTCTTGGCGCGCATCGGCGGTGCCGTGGCGCAGGCCGCGTTGCTGGCTCTGCGCGCCGAAGAGTCCGACGCCAACCTCAAGCTGCGGCTCGACCAGGCGCTGCAGGTCGCGGCGCGCGCGCTGTCGCTGCCGCCGGCGGCGGGCGCCGAGAGTGATGCGGCGCGCGGTGACACGCCGCGCCAAGACACGACGCCGCAGGTCCGGCGGGAGGACGTCGGGTGAGCCCGACGCGTCGCAGCTTCCTGCTGAACGCCTGGCGCCGCGTGTTGCCGCGCTCGTTCCTCGGCAAGGCAGTGGTGATCGGCGTGCCGGTGCTGTTGGTGCTGTTGTTCCTCAGCCCGGTGGTGTCTGCCCTGCGCCTCGTGGTCGAGTTCGTGGCGGCCATCGCGGCACCGATCCTGGGTGATCCGACGGGTCGATTGATCGCGGTCTGCGGATCGCTGGTGCTGGCTTCGTACGTCGGCTTCCGTCTGTTGCGCGATCGCTTGCGCTCGCTGCGCGCGGGCTTGGTCTTGCGCCGCCACCTGGACGCACTCGCCGCCTGGCTGCGCGACGACCCGCGCCGAGCCTCTGAGCTGTGGCGCAGGATTGCGCGCGGCACCGCGCCGCTGCCGCCCGAGTATCGCTCGGTGCGCGAGGACGCGTGCCTGAAGCTTGCGCGCTTGGCGCTCTTGGCGGATGCGCCGGGCGAAGCGATGGCGTGGGTGCTGCGCGTGCGTGAGCCAGGGTTGCCACCGAGTCTCTTGCGAGCGCACGCGCAGCTGCGGGCCCGCGCGGTGGTGGCGATGCCCGAATCGCTGCCCGAGTCGTGCCGTCGCGAACTGGAAGCCGCGCTGGCGCGCTTCCCCGACGACCTCGTGTTGCTGCGCTTGTTGCGCGATCGCCTGCGGGCCGACGGCGCGTTGCGTGCGGCGGCGGAAGTGCAGGAACGCGTTTGGCGGGCGGCCGAGCCGGTGCGCGCGCCGAGCGAGCGCGACGCGTTGGCACAGGCATGGTTGGCCGCCGCCGCGGCGGCGTTGCAGCGCGACGCGGTGACCGAAGCCGAAGCCTGCTTGGCGCGCGCCAGCGACGTGGACGCCTTGGCAGCGAACGCGAGCGGGCTCGAGGGCGATCTCCGCCTGCAGCAGCAAGACCTGACCGCGGCCCTGCGCGCCTATGCCAAGGTGCCGGGCAGCAGCGGCTTGGCGCGCGCCGCGGCGGCGCTCGACGCTGCGGCCGAACCGATGTCGCCGCGCGCGATCTTGGAGTGCTGTCCAACCGAAGGTGGCTTGCTGCTGGCGGCGCGCGCTTACGCGCGGGCCGGCGACGTGCGGCGAGCCCGGCGCGCGGCGCAGCAGGCCGCGAAGTTGCTCGGGCCCTCACCCACGGTGTCGGCCGTGTTGGCGGAGGTGCTGCGCTTGACCGGCGATCCCGGCGCGGCGACCTTCGCCGACGAAGCCGTGCTCCGCTTGACGCAACCGACTTGAAAGTCGGCTCGTGCTGGCATCGTCACGACTCGTCGCTATCTTGCGCGGGCCGCGCCGGAGTGGCGGAATGGCAGACGCAGCGGATTCAAAATCCGCCGTGGGTAAACCACTTGTGGGTTCAAGTCCCACCTCCGGCACCAACACTGTCGCGCTTCGCCACAGCGCGCACGAGCCCCGCTTGCCAGACTCAAGTGGGGCGTTCGGAACGGTCGACAATGTCCAGGGATCGAAGGCATGGAAACCGCGGTAAAGCATCTGCACGGTCTGGACACCAGCACGTCGTCGATCGACGTCGTCGACTCGCTGCTGCAATACGCGTCCGACATGGGCGCCAGTGACCTGCACGTCGACCCAGGGGAGGATGGGATCGAGATTCGCGTGCGCTACGACGGCGCGCTCTTCCCTGTGGCGGTGCTGCCCTCGGAGATGGGCAACGTGCTGGTCGGCCGCTTCAAGGCGATGGCCGACTTGCTGGGCTACAAGAAGGACATCCCGCAGGAAGGCAGCATCCACCCCTCGACGTCCGGTTTGTCGGCGGCGGTGCGCGTATCCACCTATCCGACGATGTTTGGCGAACGCGTCGCGTTGCGCTTCGACACTTCGCTCGGCAAGCACCGACCGCTCGAGGCCTTGGGACTGCAACCGAACGTGCGCGACGCGCTGACGAGCGCCTTCGAGCAACCGCAGGGCGTCGTGTTGGTCTCGGGGCCGAGCGGCAGCGGCAAGACCACGACCCTTTACTCGTGCCTGCAGCACGTGGTGAACCAGACGGTGATGCGCACCGTGTTCACCATCGAGGACCCGATCGAACGCCGTGTGCGCGGCGCCACGCAGACGCAGGTCAATCCGGTGAGCGGGCTGAGCTTCTCGCGCGCACTGCGCTCGATGCTACGGCAGGATCCCGACGTGATCTTGGTGGGCGAGATCCGTGACTTGGAGACCGCGCGCACCGTCATGGAGGCCGGCCTGACCGGGCACCTCGTGGCTTCGACTGTGCACGCCGCCTCGTCGGTGCAGGTGTTCCCGCGCCTGCTGGAGATGGGGCTCGAGCCGTTCGTGCTGACCACCGCGTTGCGCGGCGTCATGTCGCAGCGCCTGCTGCGGCGGGTATGCACCGAACCCGACTGCGGCAAGCGAGCCGTCATTTGCTTGCGTTGCAAGGGGCAGGGCTACGCCGGGAGCGTCCTGGTGTCCGAGTGGCTGCCCATGTCGTCCGGGCTGCGCGATGCGGTCTTGTGCCATGGCGACCGCCAAGTGCTCATCCAAGTGGCCCGCAGCGAAGGTTTCGTGACCATGACCGAGGCGGCGCGCGTACTGGTCGAGAATGGCGTCACCTCGAACGAAGAGGTGGCGCGCGTGCTCGGCGATACCTGAGCAGACCTCGATCGGCGGCTTGTCGGCTTGTCGCCGTTTGCTTGCCCTGCCAGCCGCCTGCGGGTCTGATGCGACCATGCAGACTCTTGCGAGCTTCGTCGGCGGCCGTTGGCACGAGGGCCAGCGCGACACGGAGGCCCTCTTCGATCCCACCACGGAGGCCGAGATTGGCCGTTGCGGCTCCGCCGGCGTCGACTTCGGCGCCATGGTGCAGCACGCGCACAGCGTGGGCGTGCCGGCGTTGCGCGCCCTTTCCTTCAGTGAACGCGGCGCCGCGCTGAAGGCGCTGTCGGCGGCGATCCACGCGGTGCGCGACGATCTCATCGACGTGTCGGCGCGCAACGGCGGCAGCACGCGCGGCGACGCCAAGTTCGACATCGACGGCGCGACCGGCACGCTCGCGGCATACGCGGCGCTCGGCGCGCAGCTAGGCAAGGAACTCGGCGAGGCGCGCCATCTACCCGACGGCGACGGCATTCAGTTGGGTCGGTCGCCGCGGTTTTGGGGCCAACACATGTGGGTCTCGCGCCCCGGCGTGGCCGTGCACATCAATGCCTTCAACTTCCCGGCTTGGGGCATGGGCGAGAAGATGGCGTGTGCGCTGCTCGCCGGCGTGCCGGTGATCGAGAAGGCCGGTACGCCGAGCGCGATGGTGGCCTGGCGCATGGCCAAGGCGATCGTCGATGCCAAGGTGCTGCCGCCCGGCGCGTTCCAGTTTCTCGTCGGCAAGACCGGCGACCTGTTGGATCACCTGCGGCTCATGGACTGCTTGGCCTTCACCGGCGGCTCGGGCACCGGCCTCCTGCTCAAGGGCAATCCGAGCCTGCTGCGCCACAACGTGCGGGTGAACCTCGAAGCGGATTCGCTGAACGCCGCGATCTTGGGGCCCGACGTCGAGGTGGGCAGCGATACGTGGAACCTGTTCCTCACCAACGTCGCCGTCGACATGACACAGAAGGCGGGGCAGAAGTGCACCGCCGTGCGCCGCATCTTCGCGCCCAAGCACCTGGTGGCCGACATGGTGTCGGCGTTGGTCGAGCGGTTGCAGGCGGTGAAGCTCGGTGACCCAGCGCTCGCCGAGACGCGCATGGGGCCGCTGGCCAGCGCCCGGCAGTTCAAGGATGTGCGCGCCGGCATCGAGAAGCTGCTGAAGGTGGGGCGGGCGGCCTGTGGCGGCCTCGACAAGGTGATGGAGCGCGGCTACTTCGTGGCGCCGACGCTCATCGTCGCCGAGCGCGCCGATGTGGCGGTGGTGCACCAGGAGGAGGTCTTCGGTCCGGTCGCCACCGTGCTGCCGTACGACGGTGATGTCGGCGCGCTCACGGCGCTGGTCAACCGCGGCGGTGGCGGACTGGTCGTGAGTCTCTACTCCAACGATCGCGCCTTCACCGATCAGGTCGTGTTTGGCATTGCGCCGTATCACGGGCGCGTGTGGATCGCGTCGGATCGCGTGGCCGACCAAGCGTTGCAACCAGGCATGGTGCTGCCGCAGACCGTGCACGGTGGGCCGGGGCGCGCGGGCGGCGGCGAAGAACTCGGCGGGGCGCGCGGCCTGCAGTTCTACATGCAGCGGACCGCGGTGCAGGGCTTTCAAGGCGCCGTCGCCAAGAGCTTCGGTCGTCCGGACAGCGCTCCGGCCACGGCGTAGCTGTCGCGCACCGCTCGCAAGAATGCGTGCAGTTTCGCCGACTCCGTCCGTTGCGCGCGATGGCTGCTGGCGCTCTGCCTGATGAGCGCGCGCCGCAGCTGACCCAAGCGAGCGAGTCAACCCCGATCATCAAACTTGAAACTTCGGGCTCGGCTCCACGGATCACTCGGCGCGCGCGCACGCGTTCTCTTGCGGGATGAAGGTGGCCGGCACATTCTTGCTGGCATGACCACTGAGAGCCGCCACCCGGCGACGCGCGACCTCGACCGCATGTCGGCCCTCGATCTGGTCGCGCTGATGAACGCCGAAGACGCCGTCGCCGTGGCCGCGGTGAAGACCGTGTTACCGGTGATCGCGCGCGCCATCGACGCGGTCGCCGCGCGCATGCACAAGGGCGGGCGCCTGATCTACGTGGGCGCCGGCACGTCGGGTCGCCTCGGCGTGCTCGACGCGGTGGAATGTCGGCCGACGTTCTCGGTGCCGCAAGGCCTGGTGATCGGCTTGATCGCGGGCGGTGAGGCGGCGCTGACGCGTTCGGTCGAAGGGGCCGAGGACGACGCCGAACGCGGGCGCGATGACGTGCGGAGCTTGACGCCGCGGGCCGAGGACAGCGTCGTCGGCATCGCCGCCAGCGGCCGTACGCCGTATGTGTTGGGCGCGCTCGCGGCCGCCAGGTCGGCGAAGGCGCTCACGATCGCGCTGGTGTGCAACGCGAGTTCGCCTGTCGCCGCGCAAGCCGACCTCGCGCTCGAGGCCATCGTCGGTCCCGAGGTGCTCACCGGCTCGACTCGCCTCAAGTCGGGCACCGCGACCAAGCTGATCTGCAACATGCTGAGCACCGGCGTGATGGTGCGGCTCGGCAAGTGCTACGAGAACCTGATGGTCGACGTGCAAGCGAGCAACGACAAGCTGCGCGCGCGCGCGCGGGGCATTGTGGCCGCGGCGACCGGGCTCGACTCCGCGGCCGCGGCCGCCTTGCTGGCGCGCTGTGGGGGTGAAGTGAAGACGGCCATCGTCGCGGCGCTGCGCCACATCGAGCCGGAGCCGGCGCGCGCGGCGCTGGTGACCAGTGGCGGGCGCGTGCGACAAGCCCTGACGCAGGGCTGATTCGCGAGCACCGCGGGGTCGGCGAATGGAAGTCGGACAGGGAACGCGCCGCACGTGGCAACCGCCGCGGACAGCCCATAGTCTTGCCAGCCGCTGTGATCACCAACTTGCAAACCTGGAACTTCCGCATGCTGCCGGGCAACCGGGTGGCAATGCAGCCATTCCAGGTTCTGGTCGGTCAGAACGCGACCGGCAAGTCCACGTTCTTGTCCGCGTTCCGCTTCCTGTCGCGGCTGCTTCGCGATGGAGTTCCCGAGGCAGTAGCGGACCTCGCGCCCACGTTCGAGGATCTGTGCTTCAAGCCGATGGACTCGCTGGGCTTCGTGGTCGACATGGAGTTACCCAACGGCGGCGGCACCTTGCGTCGCATCCGTTACGAGATCGAGGTTGGTCGGGATCACCAACAGCTCCGTGTGCTGCACGAACTGTTGCTCATTCTCCCTGAGGAGGCGCAGCCTCCGGCACGACGCGCGCTCCAGAGGAGCCTGTTCTCGCAGAGTGACCCGCCGTTTCGCCAGAAGCATCCGGGCGCGCGTAAGGTGGTTTCGAAGACCCCGGAAGGCAAAGACTACTTCCGCGACGAGAAGACTGAATGGAACAACGTGTTCCGCTTCGGCCTCGAGCGCACGGCGCTCGGCAGCCTGCCCGACGATCCTGATCGTTTCCCGATGGCGATCGATGTTCGCAACGCGCTGCGCGACGGCCCGCGCTTGTTCGAGTTGCAGTCCGCCCTCATGCGTGCACCAGCGCCACCGCGACAGCCGCAGCGACTTCTGTTCGATGGCTCTCACCTGCCATATCTCGTTCGCGACTTGCAACAGCGGGATGCCGTGTTGTTCGCCGACTGGGTGGAACAACTGCGCATCGGCGTGAAGGACCTGCACGCGGTGCAGGTGTGGGAACGACCCGAGGACAAGCATCTCGTACTGCGAGCCAGCTTCAGGAACGCGCCGGAGCGGTTCATTCCGTCATGGCTCCTGTCCGACGGCACGCTACGCCTGATGGCCCTGACGCTCGTGAGCTACGCCGCCAAGCCGACAGATCGTCAGCTCGTTCTGATCGAGGAACCGGAGAACGGGCTGCATCCGCTCGCCATCCAGACGGCCTTCGACGCACTATCGAGTCCACCGCAAGGCACGCAGGTGTTGCTGGCCACCCACTCGCCAGTGTTCCTCGCCCACGCGAAGCTGGACCAGACTCTCGTGTTCCGCCGCCAGGCCGATGGCTCGGCCATGGTGCGCCGCGGTACCGAAGTTCCCGAACTCGCGCAATGGCGCGGCGGCGACCTAACGAGCTTGTTTGTGACGGGTGTGCTGGGATGATCGTGGACGAGCCGCCCTACGACCTGGTGGTGGTGTTCGCGGATGCGGACGCCCAACAGTTCTTCGAGCAAGTCATCGAACGTGGTCAGGAACGCCACTGCCTCCGGCCGCTGCGATGGCGATCGCTGCGCGATCCGCGCCGTGACACGCTGGTGCACGCACCACTGGCGGTTCTCGACCCGTGGCTGCTCCATTGCGACCGGTTCTTGCTGTTGTGCGATCACCACGGTTCGGGACGCGATGAGCTCGGCGCCGAGGAGCTCGAGGCCTCCCTCGAACGGACCGTGCAGGCGCGCTTGGGCCAGGCACGCGAACTCGTGGCGATCGTGTTGGCGCCTGAACTCGAAGCCGTGTTGGTGCCGGTGTGGGAGCGCATCAAGGAACTGCTCGCCGCACAACGCGGCCGCTCCGCACCCGCCGACGAAGAAATCCTCCTTCAGGTGCGGCCGGCGGACGGCCGACCGTTGTCTGACCTCCTGCAGGCTGACCCACGACTCGTGCTCAGAGCCTTGTTCGATCTGCTGCAGCTGCGTCCGAATGCGCGCCAGTTCACCGCGTTCGGCAACCATCTGTCGCTGCCAAAGCTGAAGGTCGGGCGCGCGGTTGACCGCTGCACTGCGACGTTGCAGCGCTGGTTCGCGCCGGTCTGAGTCGCGGGCGCGAATCGCAGGGGACAACCCCTTGACACCCCCCGAGCCCTTAGTCTTCCGCCGCGTGCAGCAGCGCCTGATGTCGCTCGATGCGTTCCGCGGTCTCACCATCGCCGGAATGATCCTGGTCAACAACCCCGGCAGCTGGAGCTACATCTACGCGCCGTTGCAGCATGCCGAGTGGCACGGCTGCACGCCGACCGACTTGGTGTTCCCGTTCTTCTTGTTCATCGTCGGTGTGTCGATCGTGCTCGCGTTGGCCCGCCAGCGGGCGGCGGGCAGCTCGCGCGCGGGCATGACGCTGCGGGCGCTGCGGCGCGGCACGGTGCTGTTTTCTCTGGGTCTGTTCATCGCCGGTTTTCGTCGGATCCCAGTCGTCGAGCAGGCCGTCGCGCTCGCGTTGCTGGCCGCGTCCTGTCTCATGGCGCTGCGCCTGCGCGGCACCGCGCGCGAAGTTGTGCTGCTGGTCGCGTGGTTGGCGTACGCCGCCTTCGAATTGCATGCGCCCGACATCCGCATCCCTGGCGTGCTGCAACGCATCGGCGTGTGCTTCTTCTTGGCGAGCGCTGCTTACATCTGGTTGCCGCGACGGCTGCTCCCGTGGCTCGTCGCGACTCTCCTGCTGGGCTACTGGGCGTTGCTCGCCTGGGTGCCGGTTCCGGGGCATGGCGCCGGCTTGATCGACGACCCGGCCAACAACCTGGCCTCGTACATCGATCGATGCTGCCTCGACGGCCATCTGTGGGTCAAAGGCGTGCGCGACCCCGAGGGGCCGTTGCACACCATGACCGCGTTGTGCACGACCTTGTTCGGCGTGTTTGCGGGCGGGGTGCTGAGCGGGGAAGGTTCCGCCGAGCAGCGCACGCGGCGCCTCATGCTGCTCGGCGGTGGCCTGGTCGTGCTGGGCCTTTTGTGGAGCTTTGCGCTGCCGATCAACAAGTCGCTGTGGACCAGCTCGTATGCCGTGTTCACCGCTGGCCTCGCGACGTGCGGACTGGCGGCGACGTACTGGTTCGTCGACGTGCGCGGCTGCCGACGATTGGCGGCGCCGTTCGTTACCTACGGGCTGAACGCGATCACCGTATTCGTCGGCAGCGCCGCCCTGCATCGCGCACTGAGCTTGGTCGAGGTCGAGGGGCAGCCGGTACCGCGCTGGATCTACCAGCAGCTGGCGGCGACGGCGCTGTCGCCACACGCCGCCTCACTGGCCTTCGCCCTGCTCTGGGTCACCGGTTGGTACGGCGTGCTCCGGCTCATGCAGGCGCGCGGTTGGATCATCCGCGTGTAGCGGAGCTGCTCGAGCTGCGATCTACTTGAACTGCGAGATCACCGGGTTGCTGATGGCGATCCCCGGCGCGACCGAGGTGAACTTGATGCCGTGCACGATCAACGACAGGCCCCGCAGGCCGCCCTGGGTTGGCTTCGGGATCGACAGAGTTGCGTAGCCCGCGGCGTTGCTCAGGTTGAGGTTGAAGGTCAAGAGCTGGGTGGTCGCCCCGAACAGTGTGCGGTAGCTGTCGCTGCCGAAGAACGAGCTTACGTCGAAGCCGAACGGCGCCTGCCCGGAGACCAACGGCCCGCTCGACAAGATGGCGGCGGTGAAGGTGGTGGGGCCTGGCCAGAAGTCCCAGTCGATGTTGACGTCGGTCGGCAAGATGGCGCCCGAGTTGGGCGCGTCGGCGGTGAAGGGCAGCGCCGCCGGTTGGTCGATGATGGCGAATCCCATCGTCGTGGGTTGGAAGTTAAGGGTGTCCCGCGCCACGCCCCAGTAGGCGCCGGTCGCTGGTCCGCCGGTGGCGCCCATGAGCACGCCGTTGATCACGGCCACGCTGCCCGGCGCGTTGTTGGTGTTGGGGCGGGTCGAGAACATCGTCGCGCCAAACGTGCCGCCGTCGTCGGTCCACACCATGTTGGGTACCACTTCGAACGTCGGGGTGACACCCCAAGGCAATGACGCCGTGATCGTGCCGCCGTTGGGATCCAGCGCGAGGCCCACCATGTTGTTGGTCGAGATGATCGGCGCGAACACGTTGTTCTGCGCGCCAGCATTGACCACCATCGAGCGCACCGTGGGCTGGCCAGTGGGGCCGGGCGTCGTCTCGCTGAAGATGCAGAACGCGCTGTTCGGCACGAAGCTCTGTACGTTGCCGGCGGCGTTGTAGGTGATGTCGGCGGCGCGGATCATCATGATCGACGCGTCGTTGTGGTACACCGGCGTGCCCCAGACTTGGGTCGCGCTGTAGCCAGTGACGTAGTGGCCACCCTCGGCCGGGCTGTAATACAGGTTGTTGTTGCTGTCCTGGCAGATCGCGCTCGCACCGGGCAAGAACGCGCCGGTCTGTGGGCCGGCAGCACTCATGATCTGCGCCTGCGTCACGAAGAACTCGGCGTTGCCGTTCTTGTCGAGGCGAAAGAAGTCACCCGGCAGGATGACCGCGGTCCCGGTGCCGTTGTTGATCTTGACCGTGTAGTTCTTGTTCACGAGGTTGTCGCGCACGGTCCAGAACACATGCTCCGGCGCACAGTTGGCCTGGTTGGCAACCTTCACGAACGGTGCGGCGAAGTTCCAGCGCTCGAAGTAGGTCTTGAACCCATAGAAGCGGGTGTAGTTGCCGTCGTTGTAGGCGTCGCCCGCGTTGGTTTGATGCGTCGTCGAGGTGAGCCAGAAGGTGCGCGCGACGAACGGATTGACCGCGTCGGGTGTCACCATCGAGATGTCGAACTCCTCGAGCTTGGTGATCGAACCACCCACGCGCTCGTTGACGGAGTCGAGGCTGACGAACGGGAAGCGACCGACGAACAGCAGAGTCTTCTGCGCGGCGAGAGGCGCCGCCAGAGCCGCGAGGAGGAGAAAGAGAGTGCGCATGGACCGATGCAAAGAGAGAAGGAGAACTGGGCAACTCCGCCGCCGTGGGGGCGTGGCGCAAGTTTGGCCGACGTGGGATGGGATGGTACGTGCAGGGCCTCGTGTCGCAAGGCGGCTATCCCGCACGATCACCCTCGATCTGCTTGCGGCACGCAGCATCGCGGCTCGTCGACGCCAGGTAACCGTTCAGGGGTCGGCCCGCTCCCGCTCCCGCTCCCGACAACGTTCCAGCAGGCTCCTACGCCTCTCGTCATCACAGCACGAGATCGTGTCCACGTTCTACGACGCAGGCGAGAGATCGGGAGCGGGAGCGGGAGCGGGAGCGGAAGACAATGACGACCCCTGACCCGTTACGACGCCAGCTGTTGATGCGCCAGCTATACTCCGCCGTCCACATGCCTCGCTCGTTCCTTGCCGCTGTCCTCGCCCTCGCGTCGGCGCTTCCTGCGTCGGCCCAAGTCCCCAGCCGGGAGACCAGTGTCGGGGTCTTTCCCTTCCTGGTCGGCAACATGGACAGCCAGATCAACACAGTGGTGAACGATGCCTTCACGCGTGGGCTCGACATCATCTACTGCAGCGCGTTCCGCACGCTCGGGCCGCAGACCGGGCAGTTGTGGATCACCGACGTCGCCGGCAACTGGAACACGGCGTGGGGTGCGGTCCGCTCGGGCGGTGCCGGCATCGACCTGCGCGCGCTGATTCAAGCCGCGCACGCGCGCGGCATCCAAGTCGTTGCCGTGATCAAGTGCTTCGAGAGCACGGCGCCGCCCAGCGACGCCGCGCACAAGGCGTACTTGTTCAACGTGCTGCGTTACCTGGTGCAGAACTACGACAGCCAGGGCGCGCCGTACTACGACCTCGACGGGATCGCGCTCGACTACGTGCGTTGGGTGGGTGGCGGCGGCACGGTGGATCACAACCAGGTCACCAACTTCTGCCGCGACGTGAAGGCCATCTGCGGCGCGCTGACCCTGCACACCTACCTGCTCTCGGGGCGCTACGACTTCGACGGGCCGGTGTACGACGCCAACTTCAACTCGTACGCGACCGTGATCACGACGCTGGCCAACGGCTACGGCCAGCACTGGGAGAACATGTCGCGGCACGTCGACGTGCTGATGCCCATGGCGTACACCGCCAACGGCAGCATCTACAGCCTTTACAGCCGGCACCAAGCGTATGTGGCCAAGACCGCCGAGTACGCGCGCCGTGCCTGCACCGTGGCTGGCTTCCCGCAGCGGCGCGTCGCGCCGGTGGTCAAGACCTACACCGACACCGAGACGACCACGGCGCTCACCGTGCAAGCCTCGGTCACCGGTGCGCTGCTCGGCGGTGGCGACGGCTACCAGGCGTTTCGTTGGGGCACGCTGGTGGGTCACAACGACTGGTGGGCTGAGCTAGCGCGGTATGCGGTGCCTGGACCCAACCGACCCATCGCCGACCTCGCCGCCACGGCCATCAACCTGACAGCGAGTCTGAGTCCGGCCGCTAGCCGCGATCCAGACGGAGCCCCTGGCAGTCTGTCGGCGCGTCTTGACCTTGGCAACGACGGCACCTTCGAGACGCCTTGGCTGCCGCAGAACCAAGCGTTCCAGTGGCTGCTGACGCAGCCCGGGGCCAGCCGTCGGGTCGGGCTGCAGGTGCGCGATGTCGACAACTTGGTAGGCAGCTCGCAGCGCAACGTGCGCGTCACCGGCTTTGCGTCGCTGTCGTCCGCGTTGGTGTCGTTGTCGGCGACCGCTGGCGGCAGCCTCGACCTGGACCTCAACGTCGGTCCCGGTGGGGCGGGCATCATGTATGCCGTCATCGGCGGCATCTCGGGTTCGGTCCCCGGCACTGTGTTGGCGCCGGGCTTCACCGTGCCAGTCGCGTTCGATGGCCTCACCTCAAGCCTGATCTCGCTGATCAACACTGCGTTCTTCGTGAACGCCGTGGCGCCGCTCAACGCCAATGGGGTCGGTCGCGCCACGCTCAACATGCCGCCGGGCATCCTGTCGCCGCTGGTGTTCCGCAGCTTCACATGGGGCGCGTTCGGCCTCGACTCGCAGCCGCGCTTCGTCACCAACCCGTGGACGACCGTGATCGTGCCCTGACGGTCTCGGCCTTCCCGGCGCGCGGATCCAAACGGGGCGCCGCCGCGACCCGCTGACGACCGGGGGTTGCCCACGCACTTGGTGCGCGGCATGATCTCGTCCCATCGGTGTCGAGCATGTAGCCCGGGGCCGATCACCTTTGAAGGAGGTGTTCATGCAGTGCGCGACGAAGTGTGGAAGGCGAGAGTTGGCCACGCCGGTCTTCTCTTCTCTTCTCTTCTCTTCTAGTTGTGACCTGTGCGCTTGATCGCGCACCTGCGGCCCAGGCGCCGGTCCACAAGCACGTCGCTCCGCTTGCGCCGAGCGGGGTGAACCTGCTCACCCCGGTGCGTCGCGTGTCGCCGCTGGTGAACTACCCGGACGGGAGTTGGAATCTGGGTGAGTCGCCCAACGGCGTCGACATCGGTGGAGCGCACGGCCAGGATCCGCTCACCGCGGCGATGCCGACGTATGAGCCGCACCCGCAGACCTCGGGATGGCACCCGCATCCGCAAGACGCGCAACTCAGTCGCTACGTCGGTCGGCTGAAGCCGCCGGGGTCGCGCGGATCTGATGGTGAGTTCCCCGCCGCGTTCTTGGTGGTGGCGCCACCGGCGATCAACACCGAGCGGGTTGTCGTATTGATCTTCACGCATCCGACCAGCGGCTCCGTGCTCGAAGCGAATCGCCCCTACGACCCACACATCTATCCAGGCAATCCCAACGACTTGGATCTGGCGTCCCAAGGTCCCGAGCTGGACCTGGTGCAGCGCAACCTCGCCAATAGTGCGTTGCCGTATCGTTTGGTCGGCGTGCAGTTCGTTCCGCGCACGTCGCAGCGGCCCGTGCTCCCAACGATGCAGCGGCTGCGACAGGTGCGCCGCGCGGTCCTTCACCTGCTGCAGCAACAGTACGGCATCCCGAACGACAAGGTCGCGTTCAGCGTCACCTGCACCTCGTTCGGTGGCCTGACGGCGCCGCTCGCCCCGCTCTTCTATCCCACCGAGTTTCACTCGGCCACCGGCGCAGCGTACTCTGGCGCGCACCGCAGCATGCCGTCGGATTTCGACTCGCATGTGTTCACGGTCTCGCTCCTCGGGCTGGACAACTCGGCCAATGCCTACAACATGCGCGACACCATCGATTTCGCGATGTGGGCCAGCGTTGAGCAGACCGACTTCGCGAGCTTCTCGTTCACCAACCGGTGGTTCAAACGTCACATCCAGCGGCCGACCTACTTCTTCATCGGCGATGATGACCTGGTGTCGCACGGGACGGACTGGGCGCAGATCTTGACGGGGGGGACACTTCCCAGCCGAGAGCAACCACAGGGTGCTGAGTCGAGAATGGCCAACAACGGGAACATCTTCGGCCGCAACGTCCCCGTCTTCTGGACGATTGTGGCCAAGGGCGGGCACTCCGAGCCGCGCGCCTGCCCCTTCTGGTTAGAGGGTGTACAGCCACGGATCCGGACCGATGACCTTCGGCTGGCGGTCGAGCTGATGGTGCAGAAGGCATACGAGGAGCTGATCGCCAACCCCGTCATCGTTGACATCGACAACACTGCCCTTGGTCGCAAGATCCTCGACCCCGCGCTCCCCTCGCTCGATCCCAACCGCATTCCCCTGAGTCATCGCGACAGCCGCACCTTCGGCGCCGGCACCAATCAGCTCTTCCTGACCGAGAACAGCACCTTCAAGCGCTACGGCCAGGGCACCTGGCTCGGCGCCAACGAGTCGCTCAAGGTCAAGCAACTCGTAGGTCACGACCGCGCCTCGGTGTTCGTCGGTAGCGCGGACGGTTACGTCACGCGTCTCATGATGCAGGCACTACCGACTGGGGCGCCGGTGGCACAACCGCTCGTCGAAGTACAGCGCAGCAAGAAGAATGGGCAGCCGTATGCGCTGGGCTTTGGTACTTGGGGACTCGACGTCGGCAAGATCATTCCTGGCCGCGCAGCGCACGAGGCCGAGGTGGCGGTCGCGTCGTACGATCGCGTCGCCTTGTTCGACGCGAACACGCTCGACTGGATCACCGAAGTGAACCTGCCGAACTGGGAGTACACCAATCCCCGCAAGCTGACGGTGGCCGATGTCGACGGCGGTCTCGAAGGCGAGATCGTGTTCCGCACCCTGCACAACCACTTGGTGGTCATGGGCTACAGTCTCGGCAATCTCAGCATCCTGTTCGAGCACCAAGAGGCGGGCATCATCGACCTAGCGATCGGACCGACGCCGACCGCCCGCGCCAACAATGCCCTCAAGCGGCCGATCTACTTGTTGTCCGCGCGCGGTCACGTGGTGCGGTTGGAGATCGACCGCGGCTCCGCGCAGCTCACCAATGCGGGTGTGCTGGCCGGCGTGTCGCCGCTCGAGTACGGCGGCCTGCGCGATCTCGACATCGTCACCTATCAAGGCCAACAGCGACTGGGCGTCCTGGCGGTACCTCACCTCGCCACCAACGATGCGATGCGTTTCTTCAGCGTCACGGATTGCGACCGAGTCGGGCAATTCGGCGACCTCATGCACACGCCGCCGCCCCCGCCCTCTCCGCCGTTGATGCCGCTGGAACCGATGAGCGCTTTGCATGCGAGTCCAGCAGGCGACATGGAACCGAGCTTTGCCGCGGTTCTTGGGCACGGCGCCGAGCGCTTCGCGATCTCGAGCGGCGGCCATCTCTCGGTCTGGGGCGACGGGATCGTGCTGGGTCACAAGGATCTGAGCACCTTCGCACCGTCATTCAGCCACGGTTGCGTGCAGGCCGGCAACATCGATCCTGACAGTCAAGGCGACGAACTGGTAGTCGCCAACACCGCCGGCAAGATCGTATGGCTAAAGCTCAGCGACCTGACGACGTCAGGCACGATGTTGACTGGCCAGAGCTTCGAGCGCTGGAACCCATCGCACTTCGTCACCGACGGTGGCTTGGTGCATGAACACCGTTGCAACATGTCGCTCGGTGCGACGTGGGCCATGGCCGGCGTACCGGCCGCTGGCACCACTCCAGGCAAGTTGCACGCGATCGACCAAACCAAGACATGGTGGGAGGTCGACCCGGTCACGGGGAATCCCGTCTGGAAACGCGAGACAACTGGTGCCGGGAGCCTCGTGGCCACGCGAGCGCCCAGTCTCGCCTTGGGAAGTGGCGGGGCGCTGCACCGGCAATGGGAGTCGTTGCTCTACGCCGGTTTCATCCCGTTGCTGGCCTCGAACCCTTACGTCCCCAACCCCTTTGTCGTGGCGCCGAATCCGCCGCAGTGGTGGCTCCCTGTCGGCGATGCGCGTCCGTTCATCCCGTACGTTGACAACTTCTGGCTCTTGCCTATAGGCGCTGGCTACTTCGATGCCGCAAACAACCGTATGTGGGTGGCCCATTGGCAGCGGTATGGGGGCTTCTACGATCTCGTGCAGCGCGTGACGTACGACCTGCACGATCCGGGCCCTGCCACCGTTCTTGACATCTGGGGCTCGACCCAGGGTGACCGCGGCGGGCAGGTTCCTCCCAAGTTTCCGGAGAATGGCAGCCACCTCGCGCCGTTGCGCACCGAACTCGGGGTGGCGACACCCCTGAGTTATCAAGCGATCAGGGTTGCCAAGGTCCTGAAGAACCGGAGCGAGCCGCAGGTGATCGTCTCCGCCGTCGGGGGACGTGTCACGCTGCTCAACGGCAACGACGGCACGATCCTCACCGAGAGTGCGGACTACGGCTTCGGCGGGATGGCCTTGGCCGTGGCCGACATCTACAACAACGGCAACGATGGCCTGAGCGAGATCCTCTTCGCGCCGATCTACAGTCCGATCGAGGGCAGCGGCGGCAGCGTCCGTTGCTACCTGCACGTGCTCACCAGCAATGCGGCGGGAACCGCGTTGGAAGCCGCGCCCGGCGCTGCGCCGTACGTCGTCGGTGAAGCCGGAAACATCGACTTCCACGGTTACGGAGTCTCGGGAATCGCCATCATCGACCACCCACTCGTCAACTTGAACAAAGGGATCGTGGTCACCACGTTGAATGGTGAGCTGGTGGTGCTGGCGCAGACGAACGGCGTGATTCACCCGCTGCCGGTGTGGCGTGGCGTCGTGGAGGGCTCGCTCGGCGGCTTCGGCTCGATCGTGATCGAGGATCTCGACCCAGCGCTTCCAACCGGTAAGCCCGAGATGTACATCGCGGGGTCGTCGGGGATCAGGAGGTTCGACTTCCAATGAGTACCATCCATGGAATCCAAGATCGCGCCCGAACTGCACCGGGCTCGTCGCATGGCTCGCGCAAGGCTGCGGTGTTCCTGGCCGCGGTTTGCAGTCTACTCGTCCTAACCACCCAGGCTCGGACCCAGGAGGTTGCGGAGCGCATGGTCTCTTGGGGTGGCCGCATCGTCGACGGACGCTTGCGTGCTGAGCGTTTCATCGACATCAGCGCCGGCAGTGGACACAACCTTGCGTTGCGGAGTGATGGTTCGGTTGCAGCGTGGGGCTTCAATGCTTGGGGTCAGTGCAGAGTGCCAGCGCTGCCTCCCGGGATGCGTTACGTGTCGATCGACGCGGGCGACCACCACAGCCTGGCCGTGCGCAGCGACGGGAACCTTGTGGCAACGGGATGGAACCAGAACGGGGAGATCAATGTGCCGCCGCTGCCGCCTGGCGTCGCGTACGTGCAGGCGGCCGGCGGTTTCTTCCATAGCGCCGCCTTGCGCAGCGACGGCTCCGTCGTCGGATGGGGCAGCAACTACCGGGGACAAAACAACATCCCTGCTCCGGTGCCCCCGTTGGTCTATGTCGAGGTCGGTGCGGGCACGGACATTACGGCAACCAGACGCAGTGATGGCGTGATCGAGGTGTGGGGCGACAATCAATACGGTCAGCGCAGTGTGCCGGCACTGCCTCCGGGTGTGACCTACACCAAGCTCGTGGTCGGCCAAGCATTCCTAGCAGGTTTGCGCAGCGATGGTGTGTTGGTGGCCTGGGGTTACAACTGGGCAGGGCAGTGTGACGTTCCACTCCTTCCTGCTGGCATAGTCTACGTGGACGTCGTGCTGGGCGGCCGGCACGCGATCGCACGGCGCAGCGACGGTGTCGTTGTACTGTGGGGCTGGAACCTCTACGGCCAGATCAACATGCCGGCGCCACCTCCCGGCCAAACGTATGCGCGCTTCTCCGGCGGGGAGTTTCACACGGTCGCCTTGCATACGGACGGCACACCGGCCGCTTGGGGCATCAACGACCGCTGCCAGTGCAACGTGCCCGTGCTGCCTCCAGCCACCAGTTACACCCAGGTTGCCGGAGGCCAAGTGCACACGTTAGCACTCCGTAGCGACGGGTCGTTGGTCGCTTTCGGTGACAATCAATCAGGGCAATGCAACGTGCCGGCGGGCCGGTTTGCGGAGGTGTGCGCGGGAGCGCTTCACTCCGTCGCCCGCAGCGCTGATGGAACCGTGCTCGCCTGGGGTTCCAACCACATGGGCCAATGCAACGTACCCCAACCTCCGCAGGGCGTGACCTACTTGGGGATCGCCGCCGACGCGACCTCAACGTACGCGCACCGGAGTGATGGTGCAGTGGT
>JANPER010000257.1:0-17539 GCA_031423015.1 Planctomycetota bacterium
GGCTGCGCGTGCTGCTGCCGTTGCCGAGATCACGACAGGCTGATCGGCTGGCGACTGCCCGGCGAACCTCAGCCGCGATCACGCCACGGTGGCGTTTCGATGCAGAATCTCGCCGCTGCACACGCTCACCGGAAGGACACCTTGTAGCTGCATGTGGTGGCGGCGGCGGCGGTGGTGGCGGTCCCACGGTGCGCCTCGAAGGTGCCTTGACCGTACCGAACCTCGCCGCAGGCGGGGCGCGGCTGATCGAAGACGCGGTGCTGAACGACGTCGCGCATCAAGCGCAGGACGCGGGCGCGCTCGCGGCAGGCGAAGTGATTGCCCTGCACGGCGCGGTGGGCGGCGACGACCGCCGCGACATCTATCGGCTGCGGATGACGGCGGGCCAGACGTTCGCGATCAGCGCCACCGCTGGCGTACGCGTCGAGGTCTTCGACGCGGCGTCCGGCACCTGCGCTGGCGCCGCCACCGCCGATGCCAGCATGGGGGTGTTCGCCGCGCGCGATGCCACCATCGACGTGGTGGTCGCGGCGACGCGCGGCCAGACCGAGTATCGCGTGGAAGTACAGGCCCGCACCGACGTCGCGGTCACCGCGCGCCTGCCGCTGGCCGCCGCAGCCGAGTTCGAGAGTCAACTGCAGAGCGGCTACCTGGGCGCTGACCACGAGATGCTGGCGGGCGAGGTGATCGTGTTGCAGGACGAGGCCGGGGTCGGCATCGCCAGCGACGACCTGACGATGATCGGCCTGGTGGCCGCGCCGCGGGTTGCTGGCCCCATGCAGCGCTACCGCGTGGCGGCGCCGCGTCCGCCGCTCGCCAGCGGCGGCATGAGCCTGGAGCTGCAGACCTGCCTGCTGGCACACCGCGCTGCCCAGGTGAGCGGCGTGCGCGCGGCGAGCCCGAACTACGTCTACCGCGCCTATC
The DNA here is from genome assembly GCA_031423015.1 of Planctomycetota bacterium. Classification (GTDB taxonomy): domain Bacteria; phylum Planctomycetota; class UBA1135; order UBA1135; family UBA2386; genus DATGPD01. Next base: position 925 of record JANPER010000257.1, read on the forward strand.
AGACGCAGACGCCCAACGATCCGCTGTTCTCACTGCAGTGGCACTACAACCAGATCAAGGCGCCGCAAGCGTGGGCACTGTTCAGCGGCACGCCGGGCTCGTCTTCGGTGATCGTCAGCATCGTCGACACCGGCATGGTGTTGGCACACCCGGACTTCGCCGGTCGTCTCACCGCGGGCTACGACATGATCGCCGATGCCGCTCGCGCCCTGGACGGTGACGGCATCGACAACAACCCGGACGACCCGGGCGACAACCGCGGCTCCGGCTTGCCGAGTTCGTTCCACGGCACGCACGTCGGCGGCACGGTTGGCGCCACCAGCAACAACAGCACGGGCGTCGCCGGCATGGACTGGGCGTGTCAGTTGATGCCGATCCGCGTGCTGGGCCGCGGCGGTAGCGGCTCGCTGGAAGACATCGCCCAGGGCATCCGCTTCGCGTCTGGTCTGAGCAACGCGAGCGGCACCACCCCGGCGCGACGCTGCGACGTGATGAACATGAGCCTCGGCGGACCCGGTTCGGCGTCGGTGCTCGAGTCCGCCTGCCAGGCGGCAAGCGACGCCGGCGTGTTGCTGGTGGTTGCCGCCGGCAACGACAACTCCTCGACGCCGAACTTCCCGGCGTCGTACCCCGTGTGCCTGTCGGTCGGCTCGATCCGGTTCGACTTCGCACGCGCCCCGTACTCGAACTTCGCCAGTACTGTCGACGTGAACGCGCCGGGCGGTGACACCAGCGTCGATCAGAACCAGGATGGCGAGCCCGATGGAGTCTTGTCGTGCCTCGCCGCGGAGCAAGGCGGCTCGATTCAGTTGGGCTTCGGCTTCCTGCAGGGCACCTCGATGGCGTGTCCACACGTCGCCGGCCTGGCGGCGCTGGTGAAGGGCGCCAGACATCCGATGCCGCCGCCATCCGCCGCGGAAGTACGCTCGCTGATCGAAGGCAACACCTTCAGTCAGGGCGGCAGCACGCGCATCGTCAACACGTTCGCCGCGGTGCAAGCCGCGCAGGGCGCCATGTCACCCAACCCGGTCCTTGCGATCACGCCGAGCAACGTCGGTCTGCGCGGCACCGACACCACGATCACGGTGGCGCTGACCAACGTCGGCAACCCGGCAGTGCTGTTGACGGTGGTGGCGCCCATCACCGGCGACATCACTTACACGACGGGGAGCAACTGGATCACCGCCGTCGCGCTCGAAGGCGCGGGGACCGGGTTGATCAGCAACCCCACGCTGCGCGTGACCGTGAGCCGCGCCGGCTTGGCCGATGGCCAGTACGACGCGGTGATCAACGTGCGCTCGTCGACCATGAGCGTGGCCGCAGCGCAGTTGCGCGTGACGCTGTTCGTCGGCGTCAGCCCGCCGACGAACGACACGGTGTTCGTGTTCGTAGTCGACGAGAACACGTTCGAGAACCGCGGCCAAGCCGAGACCACCTCGACGACCAGCTTCGCCTACTCGCTGCCCAACATCGGCACCGGCCGCTACTTCTTGGTCGCTGGCACCGACCGTGACAACGACGATTTCGTGGGCGATGAGGGCGAACTGTTTGGCGTGTGGCCGAGCAACGACAGCCCGCTCGTGCTCGAGGTCGCCGGCAGCCAACCTGTCGTCCCCGGCCTGAACTTCACCCTGCAGCTGCAGAGCGTGCAGCAGTCGATCGGCGGTCCGCGGCGGGGCGCGTTGCCACCGTTGCGTATCCGGCGCTGATCGAGCCGAGCCGGTCGCCTACTGCTTGCCGCCCGCTTTCGGTGGCGACGCCTTGGTCGGCTCGCTCGCCCCGGCTTCTTCCTTGGTCGCGGGTTCCTTGGGCAGGGGGATCTGCTGCACGGTCACCTTGGTCTCCTTGGGCACGTCCAACGCGAACAGCTTGTCGTCGGCCTTCTCGGTCAGCTTCAACTCGTTCAGCTCCACGCGCACGTCGCCGCCGCGCGGGTCGCGGTAACCGAAGGCGCACAGGCGCGGACCCTCGGTGTCGAGCGTGATCGTGATCTTGGCGGCCACGCGCTTGGTCTTGACGCCGGTGGGCACGAGTGTGATCTCGCGCCGCGTCGCGGCGTCGGCCACCGCGGTGCAACTCTCGACGACGAAGCCCTTCTCCAAGCTGGTGGTGGTCGGCGCGAGCGCGTCGAACAACAGGCGCGGCATCTCGTCGGAGGGCAGCACGAAGCGTTCGAGGCGCGCCTTGTCGGGATGCCAGACCTCGTAGTGCGCCGTGTCCAACCGGATCACCGACGCGCGCGGCTCCGTCACACGGAATACCACGCACCCGGGCGCCCGGCGGAACGCGAGCGTGCCCTTCGAGGTGAGCGGTTTCTTGGTGAGCGGCGAGCTGCGGTACTGCACGTAGTCCGCGGTCATCTGCTCCACCTTGCGCTGCGCGTCGATCATGCGCGCGAGCAGCGCTTGGCCTTCGGCAGCGCCTTGATCCTGCGCGGCGGCCAGACCACACGTCAACGCAGTCAGCAGGCCAAGCGGCGCAAGTCGCATGCTCGCACGATACGCGCGCACGCCTCGTGCCGCGCGAACAAGCGCGCCCACGGGCACGATCAGCATGCTCGCGAGCAAACAGGCGAATACGCCGTCGAAGGCGTGGGCTGCCATCAGCGCACCGGGGAAAGGCGAAAGACGCCGGCGTCGAGGTCGTTGGCCGCCTCCCGTTCGATCACGCGGGCGCGCAGCGCAAACCCCGGCGCGTCGACGGTCCCGCGATCGCCGTGCGTGCAGGCACGCCAGGTCACGTAGCCGCGGCGAATCTCGCGCGCCGCGACGTCGTTGCCCTTCACCTCGGCCACCACCTCGGTCGCGGGGAAGCAGCCGCGCAAGTGGAGCTTGTGTGGTGGCCCGCGTTCACTGCCGCGCACGCGTTCGCGGGTGATCGCGGCGTGTTGCTCGAGCAAGGTGATGCCGAACAGCAGCAGCGGCGACAACGGCGGATCGTCGTCGCCCCCACGCCACGTCTGTGCGGCGGCATCGCCATGCCAGGTGCCCGTGACTTCGCTCGGCGTGGCGACGACATCGAGGATTGCCGTGCCGAAGTCGGGCAGCAGTTGAAAGCGCACCGCCGGCGGCGCGGCGCGCGCCACCAGCACGCCGATGAAGGTCCCGCTGAGCGCGTCACCCTCGATTTCGACCTCGAGCTGCATGCGTATTGCCGATGCGTTGCCCGGCAACAAGCGCTGGACCTCGATCTCGGTTAGCGGTTCGCCAGCGCTGGAGCAAGCGCCGAGAGCGGCGAGGCACGCGGGGAAGCATCGGCGAATGGGGAACGACACGGGAAGGCCCGGAGGCGTAGCTGTTCTGCCGATCGTGGACAAGGCTCACCCAGGATCGTGTGGGTTGGCAGAAGCGCGCCAAGAATCCGCAGTCACCTCCGGCGCGGCGCCGCTTTCGGCGCACTCTGCTGTAACGGCGTGTCCGTTTCTCAACTTCTACCGGCACGTTCGTGCCGCCGCATCAAGAACACTCGGCGGCATCGCCGCCATCCTTCCCTGCCGCTCGTCAAACTCATGCAACCGATTCTCGTCTCCGCGTTCCTTCTCACGGCTGCGTCGCTCAGCGCTCAGACCGTCGTTGGCCTCACCGCCAACATCCAAGCCGTCGCGTCGCAGGACATGGGCGCCAACTGTCAGGTGCGTTCTTGCAACATCAACGCCCTGCTCGGCGGCAACACCGGCAACCCATTTGATGGTGGCACGGCCGTCGACATGCGGCGTGGCGGCATCTGGGTCACCAACGGCGTGCGCGTGGCCATGGTCGACTTCCCCGGCTGCGCTGTCATGTGTCCCCCGTTCGCGCCTGCGGTCGGCGGCACCATCACCGGCCTCGCCATGCACGAGGCGTCGGGCAACATCTACGCGCTGACCACCGCGGGGGCGCTCTACACCATCGCCGCCACCTGCCCGTGGCAGATCATCACGCGCTGCCCGCTCAGTCAAGTCATCCCGGCCGGCTGGGTCGCGGGCGGCCTCGCCATCGATGATCGGAACGACTTCATCCTGATCGCGGCGGCCGACCCGGCGACGCCGGGTACCGCCACGGTCTTCGTCACCACGATCGCCTCACCGTGCACGCCGTTCTGCCGCATCCCGGCCAGCCGCTGCGGCGGCAACGTGCTCAACACGCCGACCGGCGCCGCGTTCGATCCGTGCGCCAGCACCGTCTATGTGACCGATGGCCGCCAGACCACGCAGATCCTGTGCAACTTCGCCACCTGCACGTTCCAGTTCCAGCGCTGCTGCTTGAACGGCAACCCGAACAACGATCCATACATCGGCCTGTGCCTGCAGCCCACGCCGTCGACCTCGACCGGTCGCGGCTGCACGACCGCAAACTGCCCGGCCTGCACGCCGACGCACACCGTGTCGACGGTGCCGTACCCAGGCAACCCGGCGTTCAACCTGGCGCTCAGCGGCGCGCCCGCCAACGGCCTCGGCTACCTGCTGATCGGCCAGGGTCCGTGCCAGGTGGTCGGCGTCGCGTTCTCTTGCGACGCGATCCGCACCATCCCGCTGTGGACCGCGCTGGGCCCGATCCCGCTCGGCGGCGGGATCGGCTGCACCGGCAGCGCCAACGTGTCACTCGCGATCCCCAACAACTACAACTTGTGTGGCCTGCAGATCGCGTCGCAGTGGTTCATGCTGTGCAACACGGCCGCGACCGGCAGCGGCCTCAGCAACTGCGTGACCTGGACGATCTCGGGGAGCTGATCGACTCCTCGAGCAAGTTGGCTGCTCGATCTGCGCCCTGAACGCGCGGCCCTGAATGCGCGGATCGAGTAGCTCGGTAGCGTTCGGTTCGGGCGGGGGTGAGAAGCAGGCGACGCGAGTGCTAGAACTCTGTCGACCAGGGCCGGCCAGGAGCCGATCCGCCCAGCATCGCCGCCGTGAACGACATCCTCCGCGAACTCGCAGAGCCGCGCAGCTCCGACACCTACCGCAGGGCGACTCTGCTCGCCCGCGGCGGCATGGCCGTGGTCGAACGCGTGTACGACGCGCGTCTGCGTCGCGACGTCGCCCGCAAGCTGTTGCCGCTCGATGCGCGCCGTCGCGACCTGAGTGCGACCGAGCGTCGCCGGCTGCGCCGCTTCCTCGACGAAGCGCTGGTGCAGAGCCACCTGCAGCATCCCGCGATCTTGCCGGTGCACGACCTCGGCGTCGACGAACGCGGCTGGCCGTTCTTCACCATGCCGATCGTGCAGGGCAAGCACTTCGGCGAGGTCATCGCCGCCGTGCACGCGCGCACCGATGCCACCTACACGCGCGAACGCGCGCTGCAGATGCTGGTCCAGGTCGGTGAGGCGATGAGCTACGCGCACGGCAAGGGCGTCGTGCATCGCGACCTCAAGCCCGAGAACCTGATGGTCGGCGCCAGCGGAGAGGTCTTGGTGATGGACTTCGGGTTGGCGCAGGTGCGGCAGCCGACGAGTGCGGCCGCGGCGCGATCGACCGAGTTCGAGACCCTGCGCCAGCAGCTAGCGGACGACGGCACCGACGCCCAGCTCCTGACGCTGGAGGGTGATGTCGTCGGCACGCCAGCCTACATGGCACCCGAGCAAGCCGCTGGTGATCTCGGCAGCGTCGACCAGCTCTCCGACCAGTACGCGCTCGGCGCCGTGCTGTATCAGCTGCTCACCGGCGTGCGTCCGTATGGCGACGGCACCACCAGCACCGCGCGCCAACTCGTGGCCGCCGTGCGGCAGAAGCCGCCGACCGCGGTCCACTTGCTGGACCGCAGCGTGCCGGCTGAGCTGTGCGCGATCTGCGAGCGCGCCATGCAACGTGACCCGAGCGCGCGCTACGCCGAGGTTGCCGAGTTGACGGCGGATCTGCGCGCGTTCCTCGAGCAGCGCGTGGTGCGCGCACACCAGACCGGTTGGCGCGCGCACCTGCGCACCTGGCTGCGCCGCAACCGCGGGCCGGCGGTCGCCAGCCTGGCTGCGGTCCTCACGCTCGTGGTCGGTGTGGTTGCGGTGCTGTGGGTGCAGAACGCGCAGCAACAAGAGCTTCTCGCCTCGGCGGCGGCGCTGCGCACCGAGCAAGCGACTGCGCAGCAGCGCTTCGAAGAGCTGCGACAGCACGCCTACGTCAGCGACATCGGTCTGGCGCAGCGCATGCGCGCGCAGGGTCGCGGCCGGGCCGACGTGCGCGCGGTGCTCGACCGGTGCGAGCCGAGCTTGCGCGGCTGGGACTGGCACTACCTGGCGGCGGTGGAAGACCTCAGCGTGCACACCTTCCGGCACGCAGGGCCAATCCAGAGCCTGACTCTGAGCGAAGACGGCGGCGTGCTCGGGTCGTCGTCCGACGATGGCTTCGTCAGACTGTGGGACACTGCGTCGGGCACGTTGCGGCGCGAGATCAGCGTTGGCGGCAAGATCGGCGCCCTGGCTCTGTCGACCGACCTGGGTCGCGTGGCGCTCGGCGCCAGCGACTTCACCGTGCGCCTACACGACACCGCTACCGGTGCGCAGTTGGGTCAATCGGCGAAGCTTGGCGCGTGGCAGACCACCGCGTGCTTCACACCCGATGGCAAACTGCTGGTGACCGCGGGCAGCGACAAGCAAGCACACGTGTGGCGGGTGCCGGGGTTCGAGCCCGTGCGAAGCCATCCGATCGGCGACGGGTCGCCGCACGTGCTCGTGCATCCCGACGGCGACCGCGTGATCGTCAGCGCCGGCAATCCCGACAGGGCCGGCAATACGGTGGCGATCTACGACCTCGCGACCGGCGCCGCCGTGTCGGGCCCCAAGAGTTTTCCGACCCAAGGCGCCTGGCATCTGGCGCTCGACGTGCGCGGCACCAAGCTGCGCGCACCGGGTCGGACCGGGCTGCTGGAGCTAGATCTGGCGACCGGCACGCACACGTTGTCGCCGTTGCCGGATGAATCCGCGGGCGCGGGTCGTTTGTTGGGCGACGGACCACGCCTTGTGCTCAGCGAGCACGGCTATCTCCGCATCCTCGACGCGACGTCACCGGCGACGTCGCCTGGCTGGCAGGGGCACGAAGCGGCGATCAGCCGCATGACCGCGGACCGCGCCGGTCGCTGGCTGTTCACCGGCGACATCGCTGGCGTGATCAAGCAGTGGGACCTGGCAGCGATCGAAGACCCGTCGCGTGGGCCTTCCGTGGAGCGCACGGTGTCGGTGAATGGGGGCGTGAACGACATCGCGCTGGCGCCCGACGGCGATGCCCTGGCGGTGGCCTGCGGCGACGGCAAGCTGCGCGTGTGGCGCCTCGATCGCGATGCGCCGGCGCGCGTCGTCGATGTCGATGCCAGAGAGTTGCGCACGGTCACCTACCTGCCGGTTCCCGGGCGTCGACCCCAGATCGTGGTTGGCGGCGCGAGCGCGGCCCTGCGCTTCTATGACTCGAAGGATCTCACCCTGGTCGGTACACAGGTCTTTGGGGGAGCGTGGGGTTCGGTTCGGATGCGAGCAAGCCAGGACGGGTGTTGGCTCGTGCCGGCGCCGCGGATGGGCTGGGCCAACCTCTGCGTCTTGTCCGCAGTGGAACTGCGGGATGGCACGAGGTTCATACACACTGTCCCCGTGGCGGCAGTCGCCACGGACTTGGCGATCGGACCGGACGGCAAGCGGGTTGCAACTGCTGACTTCGACGGACGCTTGCGGGTGTACGAGCTGGCCGGCTGGCGCAAGTTGCTCGATGTCGAGATCGACACGTACCCCCTGCGGTCCATCGCTTGGTCGCCCAACGGCAAGGAACTCGCGATCGGCAGCGAGAACCGCATTCATCTGGTGGACGCCGACACCGGGACGCGGCGCACCGTGCTGGTCGGGCACGGGGGCTGGGTGCAGGGTCTGCGGTGGTCTCGCGATGGCGCCCGTCTGTTCTCGCTCGGTGGCTACGGAGATGACCAGCTCAAGGTGTGGGATCCACACATGGCGACCGAGCGAGTCTCCTTGCGTCTACCCGACTCTTGGTTCACCACCATCGACCTGTCCGCGGACAACCGCGTGTTGGCTGTCGGCCACGGCGCCTACATCAGGATCTGGAGACTGCCTTGACCGGGCTGCCGGCTGATCCAGGACCGACCTCTCGCGGTGGATCCGGGCCGGGGCACGTGGAGTCCGTGGAGGATCTCTACCTGCGCTTCGTGTCCGGCACGCCGAGCGACGCCGGCTTCGCGACCCTGTGCGCTGCACACCCCGCGCACGCGGCGGCGCTGCGCAACCTGCACGACGATTTCGACCGCGCACGCCGAGCCCTATCGCCGACGGCCGAACACGCGGCCGTCAGCTCGGACCAGTTGGCGGCCGCGGTGGGCGAGTTCGACCAACCACGGACCGCCGACGCCTACCAGATGGCGACGCCGCTGGCGCGCGGCAAGGACACGCACGTCGAGCAGGTTTGGGACGTCCGCCTGCGGCGCCCGGTGGCGCGCAAGGTGCTGCGGATCGATGCCCGCCGCCAGGACCTGACGGTAGCAGAGCGCGCGCGTCTGCAGCGTTTCCTGGCCGAGGGGTTGGGCCTGAGCCGGCTGCAACACCCCGGCATCCCGTCGATCCATGACCTTGGCCTCGACGAGCGCGGCGCCTTGTTCTTCACCGCGCCGGTCGTGCACGGCGAGACCTTCGCCACAGTGATCGCGCGGGTGCGGACCGGTTTCGATGCGCGTTGGACGCGGGCGCGGGCCCTGCAAGCGCTGGTGCAGGTGTGTGAGGCCGTGAGCTACGCGCATGGGCAGGGCGTCGCGCACGGCGACCTCGTGCCAGAGAACCTGATCGCCGGTCGCTTCGGCGAACTCGCGGTCTTGAGCTGGGGCCGGGCTCGTTGGCCGACGTCGGCGCTGCCAATGAGCGACCACGGCTGCGCGCTTCCTGCCGCTCTGGCGTCGCCGCCGAACCGCAGCGGCCCTGGCGTTGCGGCCGATTCGGCGACCGCCTCCGAGATCGCAGGCGACCAGCTTGCCGACCAAGCCGCGCTTGGCGCGATCCTCGCGCAGCTCGTAGTTGGCCGCCGACGAATCGGCGATCCCGCCATGGACGAGGTGCTCACTGGCCACGCCAGGACGGTGGCCTTGGTGACGGACTCGGCCGATGCGCCGGAGCTGCTGTCGATCGGCGCCCGCGCCACGGCGACTGACCCTGGCGCGCGCTACCGCAGCGTCGCCGAGCTGGCGCAGGATCTGCGCGCGTTCCTGGAGCGACGCGTGGTTCAGGCGCACGCGCGTGGCACACTCGCACGCGTTCGCGCCTGGGCGCGGCGCAACCGCGTGCTGGCAGTCGCCAGTGCAACGGCAGTCGTGGCGCTGTGTGGCGGCGCCGCTGGCGTCATCGCCGTGCGAGCCCGGGAGCAAGCCTCGCTCCGACAAGCGCGCGACGCCTTGGCAAGCGAGCAGGCGGCTACTGCCCGGCGCCTGCTCGAACTGCAAACGCGCACGTATGCCAACGACCTGCAGACTGTGCAGGCCATCCTTGCCGAAGGTCGCAACCTCGGTCAGGTGCGCACGCTGCTCGACCGATGTCCGCCGGCTTGGCGGGGGATCGAGTGGCGCCTCGTTCATTGCATCGCCGACCAGAGCACGCGGACCTTCATCATCTCGGGCGCAATAGAGACCAGTCTGGCTCTGTCCGCCGACGGCGGCTTGTTGGTGTGTGGCAGCAATGACGCGCGCCTCCGCGCTTGGGACACGCATTCGGGCGCGGCGATTCTCGACGTCCTGACGCCAGCTGGCATCCGAGGGGTCGCCCTCGCCGACGACCGCCGATTCATCGGTTTGGCCAACGGTGACTGGACCGTCCGTCTCTACGACCTCACGACCGGCGCGCTCGTCGCCGAGTCGCCGACGCTGGGCGAGAGGCAAGACCAGGTTGCATTCACACGCGACGGACACTTGGTCACGGTGGGCAACGACCTGCTGGTTCGCGTTTGGGGTAGTCCAGGCCTCACGCTGCTGCGCAGCTTCCCAACCCGCGTGGGCAACTCGTCGCGCATGGGTCTCGACGCCAGCGGGGAACTCGTTGGCGTCGTCGACTATCGCGGCGCACTCGCGGTGTTGGAGGTTGCGACCGGCAACTGCATCTACCAGGCCAACGTCCCCGGCGAAATTGGCTGGACTCGCCCCGAGTTCCCAATCGATCGCCCTGAAGTGTGGGTCATCGGCAGCGCCGGCATCCTGCGCGGCGACCTGGCCCAGGGCACGACCGTCTTGCAGCCGGCTCCCGAAGGCGCCACGGCTGGCAGTGGGTCGCATTTGGCAGACGGCCGTCGCATGGCAATCCAGGCGAACACCAGCATCGCGCTGTTCGACGCCGCTTCGATGCGGCGGATCAACACCTGGCACGGACACGCCGCGAGCCTCTGTGCCACCGTGGCTGACCCCAGCCCGAGCGGACGCTGGCTGTACAGCGCCGACACTTCCGGTGCGGTCAAGCAGTGGGATCTGCACCATCCCGTCGAACGACAACTCACGGGCCCGCAGTCCGAACTCGTTGCGATTGCTTGTGCACCCGACGGCCACGCCCTCGTCGCAGCAACTCGCACCGGACACCTTTGGGTGTGGGATCTCGACCGCCCCGACCCGCCGCGCCCGCGCGACCTCGGGCTCGGTGCCCTCGCGTCCTTGGAATGGACCGACGTGCGAACGACGGTGACGACAGCACATGGTGAATCGCACGCGGTCGACCTCGGCTCGCTGAATTCGACTCCGCTGCGAGAGACCTCGCCGCCGCGCGCCGCGACCGACCCCCGCCGAATAGCCACCGCCGACGGCACGCGCATTCTCGAGCTGGGCGGCGCGCGCGGCGATGAACTCGCAATCCGCGACGCCGCACGCGGCGACGTTCTGCTCACGCTGCCGCTGCCGACCGCGGGCACTTGCCTCGCGCTGTCGGCCAACGGCCGCGTGCTTGCCGCCGGACTCGAGGATGGGCGTGTTGCGGCGTGGGTCCTGCCGCGCTGACCCCATCGCGGCCTTGGGCCGCAGGCAACCAGTCGTCGTGGGCTACACCAAGTCCGTCACTTCTTCTCTTCGCCTTCCCACGGCATCGGATCGTCGACGCGCCCCTTCTTCTCGGCGGCGCGCTCGGCCTCCGGCAGCGGCGACAGGAAGGCCGTGGCGCCGAATGTTTCGTCGCCGCGCTTGATCTTCACGTGGATCGCATCGCCGGCGAGGTGCGATGCCACCAGCATCTGCAGGTGGAAGTGATGGCGCACGGCGACGCCGTCGACTTCGACGATGGTGTCCTTGGGCTTGATCTGCATGCCGGCCGCGGTGCTGGCGGGGTTCACGCTCACGATCTTGCCGCCCGGGCCCGCAAACGCAGGATCGGTGGCGACGCCGAGCCAGCCGCGGTGCAGCACTTCGCCGTCGCGCATGCGCGTAAGCAGCGGGGCGATGTCGTCGAGCGTCGTGGCGAAGCCGATGCCAGAGTCGTACCAATCGGCGCCGGCGTCGCGGCCGGCGGGTGAGAGCGGCGCGCACAAGCCGAGCACGCGGCCGTCGAGATCGATCACCGGGCCGCCGTAGTTTGCCGGCGAACAGTTGGCGTCGATCTGCACGGCACGGCCAAAGATGCGCCCCGTCGCCGACACGATGCCGACGTGCACGCTCGGCTGCTCACCGCCAAAGGTGCGGCCGAGCACCAACGCCCATTGGCCGACGCGTACGCGCGCCGGCGCCAAGAGTTCGGGCACCGGCAGGCCGTCGGCTTCGATCTTTACCAGCGCGATGCCGCGGCTGGTGTCTTCGCCCTTGCGCGTCGCGTGAAAGGCGCGGCCGTCGGCGAGCGTGATCAGGATCGTGCTCGGGTCGTAGTTGAGCGCGAAGCGCGACACCACCACCCAGCCATCCGCCGACAGGATGAGCCCCGCCGTGGCGCCTTGCGCCTGCAAGAAGCCGGGCGTCACCAGGCCTTCGAGGCCGCGCTTCTTGGTATCGGGCTTGTCGTCGGGGGCCTTGTGCTCGTCGTCGTTCTTCTTCTTCGGCTTGCGCTCGGGCTGCGCCCCGTCGGCGATCGCCGGGCCGCCTTCCTGCGCCTTGCGCACGCCGCCAAAGGTCTCGACACGCACCACGCACGGCGCCGCCAACGCCATCGCGCGCTGGATGTCGGCTTGCAGTGCCACCATCGCGTCGGGTGCTTGCGCTGAGATCGCGCGGCAAAGAACGCCGCAAAAGACGCTGCCTAACACGACGCATACCTTCATCGCTTGCTCGCCTCCAGCGTCAGCTCGCCCTTGCCGACCGTGGTGCCGCGCTTGTAGGTCACGTTGATCTTCTGTCCTGGTCGCAGCTTGGCCATGAGTTCTTGAAAGTGCCGGCACGTGCGCACGGCTTGATCGTCGACCCGCACGATGAGGTCGTCGCTTGCGAGCCCGGCCTGCGCCGCGGGCGAGCCGGCGATGACCTTCTCGATGTAAGCCGGCGGCGAGGTCTGTCCGCTGCCGTGGTCGAACAGCTTGATGCCGTGATAGGGCGGCGCTTGCGGTCCCGTGTCGGTTGGCACCGCGGCCACTTTGCCCAGCGTCCAGCGCTCGATGTAGGGCACGAGCTGCGCCACCGGGATCGCCGCGGAGATGTCGCTGTTGGTGTCGCGCGACGTGGCCAACTTGGCATTCAAGCCGAGCCAACGTCCATCCAGGGTGAACAAGCCGCCGCCGCCGTGACCCGGGTTGTTCATCGCGTCGGTGATCCACAGCTCGCCATCGTAGTCGACGTCTTGCAGCCGATAGCGCAAGCCAGTCTTGGCCTTGGCCACCAACACGCCGGTGGTGACAGACAGCTTCTCGCTGTACTCCGCCAGCCGAAAGCTGTTGCCGATCGACACCACGAACATGCCGGCTCGCGCGCTCGCGTCGGCTGGCACGCGCAAGAAAGCCAGCGGCTGTTTGCAGGCGATCTTCAGCATGCGCACGCCCAGCTTGTTCTCGGCCGGCAGCACCTCGGCTTGATGCACGCTGCCGTCGAACAGCACGACGCTGGTTTGGCCGTCTTGAATCATCACTTGGTCGAGCGCCAACACGTGCCCCTGCGCGCTCACGATCACGCCGGTGCCATAGGGCTGCACAGTGGCCAGGCCCGAGGCGCCGTGCACCTTCACGACGCATGGCATCGCCTCGGCGATGGTGCGTTCGAGTTGCGTGCGCGGCGCCCGCTCGGCGAACGAGTAAGCGTCGGCGAAGGCTTGCGCGGAGAGCGGTGCTGCCAGCAGGGCCGCGATGAAGGCGACGAACACGCCGGCAATGTAGCGCGGTGTCGACTGACTGCGGGCCTCCCGAAGCAACGTTGTCAGCGCCGCGGTGGCCTCGGCCTTCAGCCTGGGTGCCCAGGCCTGCCGATGTGCGGGCCATGAACGTCGGGAGCAATGCAGGCGCGCAAGCCGCGCAGGTGCAGCACACGCAGAGCCTGGCCGTGTTGCAGAAGGTGATGAGCGCACAGAAGCTCGAAGGGCAGGCGGCGCTGCAGCTCATCGACTCGGCGCAACAAGCGCAGGCGCCGCGACCGGCCGCCGAACCCGGCACCGGCACTGTCGTCGACGTGACGGCGTAGGTTCAGCGCGCGAACGCGGCGGCGGGCGGGGGCGCTGGCGACACGGTGAGTTCGCCAAGGGCGACGCGCACGCCGTCGTGATACACGCCGACCTGGCCGAGCGACGACGCGAACACCTCGACGTAGACCTTGCGCTCAGGGTCGCGGTAGCCGTAGCCGGCCGGGGCGCCGTCGGCGAACAGCCACACGCGGGGCACGCCGTCGCCGGGCAGGCGGAACGCGTACGCCGGCCGGTCGCCACACATGCGGCCGCCGTCGAGTAAGGCCGCGGCCATGAGCTGCTTGCGGGGGGTGTCGCTGAGCCAGAGGTTGGTGGCCAGCTCGCGCGCGAGCGTCAGCGCCGCCTCCGCGGCGAGATCGCTCGTCACTCCGTCGACCACGGCAAAGCCGGTCGCCGTCGGCGCGGAGACTTCGAGCACGCGCCGCTGCTCGCCAGCGATCAGCGCCACGCGTTCCCCTTGGCGATGCAGCGTGCGGCTCTGCTCGTCGTGCGTGACGATCACCGTCGCGCTCGCGCTGGGCGCTTCGTTCCATTTGCGATCGAACCACCCCGCCACTGCGCGCGCCGCGAGCTGCCGCTGCGCGTCGCTCGCCAAGCGGTCGGGGTCGCGACTGGAGCCGGTGTCGAGGCGCGCCAGCACCACGCGCACCACGCGCTCGTCGCCGTAGCCGCGTTCGAGCTTGGGGCGAAAGCCGAGCGTCACTTCGGCGCCGGCTGGGAGCACGCCCACCAGCGTGGCGAGTTGATTGGCGCTGCGCACCTTGGCGCCGTTGAACTGCGTGATCTCGTCGCCGAGCTTGATGCCGTGCTTGGTCACCACGCTGTCGCTGAAGATCGACTGCACGAACACGCCGTGTCGCCCGGCCTCGCCCGGCGCCTCCATGAACCACGCGTTCATGTCGAGCGTGCCGTGCTCGGCGTGCTTGCCCGCCATCAGGTCGGGCAGGAAGTTCTTGATCTGATTGGCCGCGATCGCAAAGCCGACGCCCACGTTCACGCGGCCGCGGTCGCCCACCGAGATGCGGCCGTTGATGCCCACGACCTCGCCCAAGAGGTTGAACAGCGGCCCACCCGAGTTACCGGGATTGACCGGCGCGTCGACCTGGATGCAGTCGGGATACACCAGCATCCGATTGCCGCCGCCGGGCTGGTAGCGATGCGTGCCCGACACGATGCCGAACGTGGTCGTCGGCTGGAAATCGGTGGCCAGCAGGAACGGGTTGCCCATCGCGAACACCTGCTCGCCCACGAGCAGCGCGTCGCTGTCGCCGAGCGTCGCGTGCGGGAACACCTGGTCGTCGCGCTTCTTCTTCAGCAGCAACACCGCAAGGTCGCTCCCCGGATCGACGCCCAACACAGAGGCTTCGTACAACTCGCCGTCGGGCAAGCCGATGGTCATCTCCTTGGTCTCGGTCTTGCCGACGACGTGCATGTTGGTGAGCACGAAGCCGTGCGCGTCGAAGATCACGCCGGAGCCGCCGCCGGCCTGCCCCTTCTGCATCACGCTGCACACGGCCGGGGCGACCTTGGCCATGACCTCGATGCGGGCCTGCTCGGCCTGCCGGGCTGGACTCACCTCGGCTTGCGGCAGCGCCGTGGCGAAAACCAAAGAGACGGCGAGGAGTCCGTGGAGCACGCAGGGAGTGTGGCCAAGCGCGCACGGCTTGACCAGCGGTGTTCTCGAGTACGGTCCCATGGAAGGAGTGCAGCGACGGGCCCGTCGCCGATGGGCTGGCATACCGTGCAGGCACTGCCTACTCTCGCTGCATGCAGTACACGATCCGCAACGTTCCGAAGCAACTCGACCGGGCACTCCGCCAGCGCGCCCGCGAACAAGGCAGGAGCATCAACCAGGTTGCACTCGAAGCACTGCTGCACGCACTCGGCCTCGCAGGCGACGATGTGCCGCGCCGCGACCTCAGCGATGTCGCTGGATCCTGGCGGAAGGATCCCGCGACCGAGGCGGCCCTCACCGACCAGCGCCAAGTTGATGGTGAGCTCTGGAAGTGAGGCTCGCTCTCGATACCAATCGTTACACCGATCTCTGCCGTGGTGACGCCGACGTCGTTGCAGTGGTCGCGCGCGCAGCGCTCGTGTATGTGCCGCTCGTCGTGTTGGCGGAGCTCTATGCGGGCTTCTCGGTCGGCAAGCGCGGGCAGGAGAACGAGCGAGTTCTGCAGCGCTTCTTGCGCAAGCCGCACGTCGAGGTCCTGTTGCCGACGGAGGCGACGGCTCGGACCTACGCGACTCTCTACCGCCAGCTGCGGACCCAGGGAACACCGATCCCTACCAACGATCTGTGGATAGCGGCCATGGTGGTCGAGCACGCGCTGGTTCTCTACTCGCGCGACGGACAGTTCCGTCACCTGGCGCAGCTTCAAATCCTCGACTGATCGTGCCTCGTCGTATGCTCGCGCTCCCCGCACCGGAGATCACCTTGCCGACGCCTTGGCCCGCCTACTGGAATCCCAAGAACGAAACGCTGAAGCGCGATGACCTGCAACGCCTCCAGTTGATCAAGCTGCAGCGCACGGTGGAACGCGCGTACACGACGAGCCCGTTCCACCGTCGGCTCTACGACCAAGCCAAGGTCGGGCCGAAGGACATCAAGAGTCTCGACGACATCCGACGCCTGCCGTTCATGACGCGCGAGGACTGGATGGCGTGTCAGGCGGAGAAGCCGTTGTTCGGCGATCTGATCACGCGGCCGCAACAAGACGCGATCCGCTACCACCTCACGTCGGGCACCAGCGGTCGGCAACCGTTGCGCGTGCTGGACTCGCGCAAAGACTGGTCGTGGATCGGCGAGATGTGGTGTTACGGGTTCTGGGGCTTCGGCGTGCGGCCGACGGACACCGTGTTCTTCGCGTTCTCGTACGGCTCGTTCATCGGCTTTTGGGGCGCGCACTACTGCTGCGAGAAGATGGGGTGCCTGACGCTGGCGTCCGGCAACATGACGACCGAACAGCGCGTCAAACAGATCGTCGAGATGGGCAACCTCGCGCGTCGCGAAGGCCTTCTGGCGCTCGAGACCTACGCCAACAGCGGCCAGGGCGACCCGTTCCTGGTGAAGTGTCTGACGCTCGCGATCGACGGCAGCTCGGCCGAG
>JANPER010000258.1:0-37037 GCA_031423015.1 Planctomycetota bacterium
CCTGGCGGTGCCAGCCAAGCTGGCCAGCACCGTGGAGAAGCGGCTACGCGACGTGGGCGCGCCGAGCGCAGCGTGCATCGGCGAGTTCACCGCGCGCGGTGAGCACGCGATCGTCGTGAAGTGAGCAGCACGAATGTGTCAGACACATTCGTCCTACCCGTCCTGCTTGCTCACCGCGCCGTCGCCGTTGCGGTCGGCGCGCGCGAACACCTCCGGTGCGCCGGCGAACTCGGCGAGGGTGACGCGGCCGTCGTCGTTGAGGTCGAAGCGCGCGAGGAAGCCCTCGGCTTCGAGGGCTCGCTTGGCACGCGCGATCTCGTCCTTGGTGACATAGCCGTCGCGGTCGGCGTCGATGCGCACGAACAGCTCGCGCTCCTCGAACTCCGCGTTCGCCAGCCTGCCGTCCTTGTCCTTGTCCCAAGCGCCGAAGGGAATGTCGGGCAGGCGCGGCACGTCGGCGATGGTCCCAGCGTTGCGTCGGTTGACGGCGCGGGCGACCTGGTCGATGACCGTCTGCAGCTCGGTCGCGTCGAGCTTGGTGTCGCTGTTGCGGTCGAAGCGCGCCAGCAGGGGCTGTAGGTCGGTGCCCGCAAGCTCGCTCGCCGCCAGCGCGCCGTCCTTGTCGCGGTCGAGCTTCTTCAGGAGTGCTTCGCGTCCGGGCAGCGCCAGCGTGAAGGCACGCAGCGGGTCGGCGCTGTCGGCTTCCGGCGCCGCAGCGTCGGCGATCTTCTTGTCGCGCACGTCGATCACGCCGTCGGCGTTGAGGTCGAGGGTGCGGAAGGCGACGTCAGAGCCCGACCACTCGTCGCGCACGACGCGGCCGTCGCGGTCGCGGTCGAAGCGCAGCGCCGTGCGCAGGCGTCGCGCGGCCAGCGAGGCCAGGTCGACGCGCGCGCGCGGCTCCTTCTTCATGCTCTCGAACGACGCCAGCAAGCGCTTGGCCGTGGAGCTCGCCAAGAACTCCGCTTGCGTGATCGTGCCGTTGCCGTCCGGATCGAGTTCCTTGAACTGCGCGTCGGTGCCGGGGAACTCGACGCGCGCCACGTTGCCGTCGCCCGACCGGTCGTACTGCGTGAAGATGCTGTCGAGATACTTCTGTTGCTCGGGCATCAGCTTTTGCGCGCGCAAGCCCGCACCGGCCAGCAAGCAGGCGACCGCGAAGCACTTCATCGCCGGCTCCCCGGGGCGCGCAGGCCGCGCGGTTCGCGCTGCGCCGGCAATTGCGCGCGCAAGACGGGCGCGAGTTCGGCGGGCGTCAGATAGCGACAGTCGGCGTGACTCACGTCCTTGATCCATCGGCCTTCCTCATCGACCAGACGGTCGAGGGCGAGTTCCTCGACCAGGAGGTCGCGCAGCCCCTCGACGCCACCGATCGTCGCGGCGATCTCGGTGCCCGTCGCGCTCATCTTCGACACGTTGATGCACGTGCCGACGCCGCCCGCGCTGGCGGCCAACACGAAGTGTTGCAAGAACGGAGCGTTGTAGGTGCGCACGTTGAGCAAGCGGCCGCTGGCGCCATACACCCGCTTGTCAGGTTCGCGCGGGGTTCGCGGCCGCAGCGGATCGGTCACGTCGATGACGCGCACTCGCTCTTGGCGGTCCTCGTTGGCGCCTTCATTCATCAGCACGTACACGTAGTCGCGCTCTTGTGACTTGACGCCGCCGCCAGCGGTACCGAGGTCGAACACGGTGTTCACCGCCACGCCACGCACGTCGGCCCGGTTGAACTGCAGACCTTGCGGGTTGCGCGTCTCGTGCAAGACCAGCGGCTTGCCTGGCTCGGTGAAATCGACGATGCGGAGGCCGTCGAGACCGCTGGCAACGAACGCGAGGTGACGCGGGCGCGTGCGTTCGATCGAGTCGCCACGGCCCTTGCGCGTGCGCGACGCCTGGAACAGGATCGCCACGTCGGTCGCGTCGTTGGGTTGCGCGCTCTCGAAGTTCAGGTCGACGTCAGCCAGCAGGATCGGCCGCGCCGCCGTGGTGACGTCGAGGATGAGCAGGCCGCCGGGCCCGTCGGCGACGAGAAGCCAGGGCCACGACAGGGCGAGTGCGCGGGCGTCGACGGTTGGCACGGTCGCGATCGGCTTGGGAGTCGTGGGCTTGTCGATGTCGAAGACCGCGACCCCAGCCGTGCCGTCGGCCACGTAGAGGTGCCGTCCACCGACGAGCATGCGCCGGGGATCGTGCAGCAAGCGCCGGCTCGCGAGCAAACGGGGCAGCGCTGGGTTCTCGATGCTGACGATGTGCACGTCGCCCGCATCGGTGGCGACGAACGCGTGCGTCGCGCGCCCGCGCACCTCGTCGGTCAAGAGGGCCAGCGTGCGCGGCATGCCTTCTAGGTCGAGGCGCGCGATCGGCTTGCTCTGCGCCAGCGTTTTGGCATGCAGCCCGATCGTCCACAGTCCGCGGCTGGTGACCCCGTAGGCGACTTCGCGGGTGAGTCGGAAGTTGCTGCTGCCGCGGCCATACACCGCGCTGCTGCGATGGCAGTCGGCGCAGTCGCGCGCCTCGGCGCGCACGTTGTGCACCTGGTGCGGGATCATCGTGATGCCCGAGAGTAGAGCCGCGGTGACCGGCGCCTCCTGCCGCAGCAACTGCTCGCCACCTGCGCCATGCGCACTACCCAGCGTCGAGAACCCCACGACCCATGGCGCGATCTTGCCCTCATGGTTGAAGCCGAGCCGGAGCTGGTTGAAGGTCGCGAACACCTTCTCCTGCGTCGTCACCCGGCCCGGCGTGCGTTCACCCGACAGCAGATCGAGCTGCGTGAACTGCTCGTTGCGGTCGAAGTGGAAGCCAAAGAAGTCGACGTTGAACCCGAGGTGGCAGGTGTAGCACTCGAGACGCGCGTGCTGTGGGTTCATCGCCGCGGCAGCCCTGGCGTTGTAGGCGGGGTGGTCGGGCGTGAGCAGGTGCTTCACCTGCGTGACCTTGTGCTGTTTGCCGGTGACCTTCGAGCGCAGGAACACGCCGTCGCCGATGCGTTCGAGGTTGGGGACGCGGCGCCCGTGCGATGTGGTGAAGTCGGTGACTCGATCGAACGTGCCGTGGCAGCTCTCGCACTCGATCTCGACCGCGTGGTCCATCTGCGGGTAGATGTCGCCATCACCCATGGTGTCGGCCAAGGTGTGGCAGTCGATGCAGTGCATGCCCTTCTGGTGGTGCACGTCGGGCGGCGTGAGGTCTTGGTCTTTGATGTAGAAGGCGCCGTTTTGCAGCGACTTGGTGGTGCCGTCGACATCGGGCCCAGCGGGCATGCCGGGCACGAGCTGCGCCATGCCGCGGAAGTGCATGCCGATGCTGGCGTCGCCGTAGTGGCAGCGGGTGCAGGTGTCGGTGGGGATCTTGCTCGTCAGCCGGTGCACCAGGGGATGGCCGGGCTCGAGCTTGTCGATGGTCTGGTCGCGCGACCGCGAACGGCCATCGTCGGAATACGTCACGTGGCACGCCGCGCAGCCCTCGCCGCGGTAGTCGCCGTCGAGCCCCAGGCGACCATCAACGGCGCGGCCCTCGCTCCACAGGTGGCAGTGCATGCAGGCCTTGCGCGCCAGGTCCGTGTAGTGGGTGGCGATGACGTTTTTCTTCGCGTTCTGGTCGAAGCCCGGCACCTGGCGCGTGGCCTTGATCGCGTGTGGCCCGGTCTTGCCGTCGTCGTCGCTGACCTTGAACACCGAGTAGGTCGGCGTCTTGTCGCGCGTCACCCCGTGTTCATAGAAGCCGTCGCCCAGGTGGCCCGTCGTCGTGCCGTGCAGCGATTTGGCCAGGTTGTGCACCGCGCTCTGATGACATGGCGCGCAGGCGACATCGGCGACGCGCAGGTTGCTCGGGTTCTTGAAGCGCTGCCACGGCAGGTCGAAGTCGACGCCGAGCACCCGCTCGTCGTTGGGAGGTGTTTGCTTCGGCGCGACGTGCGCCGCGTCTTGGGTGAGCGCCTCGCCGTTGCCCCCGTGACACTGTGTGCAGCTGAGCGGATAGCCCGGATGCATCTCTTCGATGCCGACGTGGCAGGCGAGGCAACCGGTGTCGTAGGCCGGCGAGGCGGGCGGGTGACGGGCTTGATCGGGCGTCGAGTGCCCGGGCACAAAGAACGGAAGGCCGAGCGCTAGGAAGAGTGCCGCGCCGCGCCGTCGCGCCGCGCGCGGGGCGCGTCGCCCGTGGTTGGCGCCGAGAGTCCTAGGGCCGAGCAGCATGTCGGCCTGTGAGTCTAGTCGACGGGCGATCGAGTGGCGGTGGGCCTCCCGCAACGGAATGCCTTAGCGCCAGAGGTCGACGCGGGCTGGCGTGAGGCCGTCCAGCGCACGCTGCAGGTCCTCGATGCGAGGCCGCAGACGGGCGCGCGTCGCCTCCAGGGCCGCGACCTGCCGCTCGAGCGCGGCGCGCTCTTCGCCCGTACTGCGAACTTCGCGCAGACGCTGCTCGGTGAGGTCGATCTGTCGGCGCAGTTGGTCGGCGCGGATGCGCGACTCCTGCAGACGTTGCACGCGTTCTTGCACCGAGGTCGACGGCAATCTCCTCGATCGAGCGCTGCTCCAGGTAGCGCAGCACCAGCAACTCGCGATCGCGGTGCTTCAAGTCGGCCATGGCGGCGCGCACCGGCGCAAGCTTCTCATCGAGGTCGACGCCGGCCGTCGGTGCCACTGGCTCGGTCGACTCGTCGTGCGGGCTACCGCTCGGCTCGACGAACAGGCGTCGCCACAGGGCACGCCGGCGCTGGTGGTTGCGCGTGGTGTTGATGCCGATGTGCACGAGCCATGTGCCCCACGCGGCGTCACCGCGAAAGCGATGTCGGTGTCGCCACGCCAGCAGGAGCACTTCCTGCACGATGTCGTCGACGTCGACCGCGGTCTTCGGCCAGCCGAGCAGTCGATGCACCAAGCGGCGGACGCCGGGTTCGTGGCGCACGACACCGTCGGTGAAGGCTCGGTCGTGCTGCGCGGCGATCGCCGGCGGCAGTTCGGCTTCGAGGTGCGCCAGCTCTTCCGCTGCACGGGCCGACATGATTGCGAGTTCGAGCACGCAGGCCATTGGACACCCCAGATCGCTGGATCTGACAGATCGGCTCCCTGCTCGCAAGCCTGCCTCAGTAACTCGCGTACTCCGGCGACCCGACCAGGGCCCGCACCAACAGGCCAGGATTCGGGGTTTGGTTGGCCCACAGCTCCTTGCCGAACGACTCCACCTCCACTGGCGTCGCGTCCCGCCGCAGGTAGGTGGTGAAGCACTGCTGCACGAACGCGGCGGTGCCGTCGCGGGTTGGCGGCGCCGGGAGCTGGGCGCGGCCCGAGTCGAGGATGATCTTCACCAGGACAGCACGCAGCGGCGCCGGGTCGGCCATCGCCAGCAGCGCGTTGCGCACCATGCGCAGTTCGTCGTAGGTCGGGGTGCGGGCGAGCAGGTCGGAGTAGAGCGAACGGGCGAACTGGTGGTTGGTGAGGTCGCGTCTAGGTCGCTCAGGATCGAGGTAGCGCTCGTCGCTGAGCCACTGCTGCAAGACGTCGAAGAAGGCGCTCGGCTGCGCGTGCACGAGTTCGACCGTCGACTCGGCGCCGCTCGGCAGTGGCAGCGCGAACAGTCGGCGGTGATGCCGATCGAGCAGATGCCGCGTGTAGCGGCGATCGGCGATCGCGAGCTTCACGACGTCAGCCTGGGTCTTGCCGGTGCCGCCGAGAAAGCGTGTGGCGTAGCCGTCGTACACCTTCTTGCCCGCCACAAGGAGCGCCGCGTTCTTCTGGTCCTGCACCAAGAGGCCGAGGCACTGTTCGAGGACGACGGTTACGAAGGTGTCGTTGCCAGGATTGCGCAGCGAGAAACCCGTCGACAACAGGATCTCGGCGGCGGCGCTGCGCACATCGATGCGGCGGCTGTGCAATCGCTTCGGCAGGCCCAGCACCGCCTCGTTGGTGGGCCGGAAGTTGTCGAGCAGCAGGAAGTAGAGCAGCTCCTCGTCGAGCCACACCGCCATCGCTTCCTCGCTGGCCAGCAAGGTGCGCGCAATCTCGGCGGGCGCCTTGGGCGCAAACGCCGCCAGTTCGGCGGCGGACGGATTGCGCTGCAGCACGTCGAGACAGATGCGGCGCACGGCGAGCGGCGGCGTCATGCCGCGACTCTAGCGCGCGGAGCGGGCCGCCGTCGCGGCGGTGCGTTACTTATTGGCGCCAGCGTTCGCTGGTTGCGCGGCCTTCAACTTGACCTTCACTGGCGTGGGCGTCGCGTCGACTTGCACGGTGCCCTCGAGCGCGGGTTGCCCCTGCGCTTGCACCCGATACGCCCACTCGCCGAGCTTGAGTTCGCGCAACGCCGCGGCGCCGGCGCGTACCTGAGCGTTGGTGAACGACGGCAGGGTGCGCCATTGGTCGGCGGCCACGCCAGCCGCTTCGCTGCGCAGCACGAGCGAAATGTTGCCGCGCTCCAGTGGCTTGCCGTCGGCTTCCTGAGCAACCTCGAAGGCGAGACTGCCGATCGAGAAGATCAGCGTGCGCTCGACGGTCGCGCCTTGCGCCACGAACAGTGGTTCGCGGTGCACGGTGGCGCCGCCGCCGCCGCCGCGACCGCCGCGACCGCCGCCGCCGCCTGGTCCACCGCCGCCCCGCCTGACCTCGAGCGAGTAGTTGCCAGATGGCACGTTGGCGATCGAGAACTCGCCCTGCTCATTGGTGCGCCCGGACAGGAGACGACCCATGATGCGGTTGGCGAAGTTTGCGGCGTTGCCGTTGTCGCCGGTGCTCGGGGTCTCTTGCCGCGGGTTGAGCGCCACGTCGTAACCCGAGGCCGGGTTGCCGTTGAGCAGCACCTTGCCCTTGACGGTCGCCGCCGCTTCCGCGCGCGCGTCGACGTCGAACTGGACCTTCTGGCCCTCGGCGATCACCACGTCGGGC
This sequence comes from Planctomycetota bacterium, assembly GCA_031423015.1. Classification (GTDB taxonomy): domain Bacteria; phylum Planctomycetota; class UBA1135; order UBA1135; family UBA2386; genus DATGPD01. Next base: position 6,879 of record JANPER010000258.1, read on the forward strand.
TGCGTGTTGCCACGCCCGAACTCAGCGAGACGCGCGCCCATGCCACCCATGCCACCACCGCGGCCGCCGCGCCCGCCTTGGTCGCCGCCGGTGCTGCCATCGCTGAGGAGCATGTAGTAGCTGCCCGGCTCGATACTGGCGATGCGGTAGCGCAGATCCTTGTCGGCGCGCGCGGTGACGCGCTGCCCGGTGGCCGACCAAAAGGTCAGCGTGTACTGCTTGTCGGGTTGTGCGTTGAGCACGCGGCCGAACAACTCGGAGCCGGGCACCAGTGCGTACGGCGTGGTCTCGAGCGTGCGGCCATCCGGCACGAACACCGCGCGATCGACCAGCGTGTTGTAGCCGTCGTGTTCGAGCGTCAGCCAGTAGTCACCGCTGCGCTGCGGTCGCAGCACGAAGCGACCCTTCTCGTCGGTGCGCGTGCGTGCCACGCGCACGCGCCCGGCCTCGCGACGGAACATGTTCCACGGCGCTTCATTGCCGTTGGTTGGCGCCGCGGCTTCGAGGTCGGGGAGTTGAAGCTCGACCTGCACATCGGCGAGCGGGGTGCCCGTGAGCTTGTCTTCGACGATGCCAGTCACGCGACTGCCGGCGCGCAGACTGATCGTCAGTTCGGACGGTGTCTGCCCCTTCACCAACTCGATCGGTCCGCTGGCGACGCCGATGTAGTCGTCGGCCATCACGTCGATGATGTAGCGGCCCGGTTGCAGCCCAGGCAGCGTGAAGCGCCCATCGTCGTGCTTGTGCGCTCGACCCGCATTGCGCGGTACCTGGCCCGAGGGCCCGAGGCGATCTTGCAAGAACGCGGTGCGTTGCGTGCGGCGCGCTTCCTCGGCGGCGCGCATGGCAGCCACCTCGTCGTTGGCGCCATCCGCTTCATTGTTGCCGCCACGACGGCCGCGCCCACCTTGGTCGCCGCCGCCCCGATTGCCGAAATCGCGGTTGTTCCCGTCGTCGGCTTCGCGCGCGGCGATCGCATAGACCGTGATCGGCTTGCCGGTCGCCGCGTCGACCACGCGACCACTCACGACGAGCGCTGGTTCGAGGCGCACGACGACGCGCGGCTCGGTCTGGGGGTCGATCGGCTGGCGCTCGTCGGTGACGAAGCGCGGATGCTCCACGCGCAAGCGCAACGCGGTGGGCGGCAGGCTGTCGAGCACGAACTCACCGCTCTTGTCGGTGCGCGTGCGGCGATCATTACCGCCAGCGCGCCAAGCCGCGGCCATCGCTTCCCAATCGGGCTGCGCGCTGGCTTCATTGGTGGCGCCGCGGTCGCCGCCGCGACCCTGGCCCCGCCCCTCACCGCGCGCCGCACCCGCCTCGACGCGCGCGTCGGCGATGGGGGTGCCCGCGGCATCGACTACGACGCCGCGCAACTGCACGCCGAGGATGAGTTTCAGCTGGCCGGCGTCGACGGTGGTCGCCGACTTGGCCTGCAAGGCGTTGCTCACGGTCGGCAGGTAGCGCGACGCGCGCGCTTGCAGACGGAAGCGTCCGTCGGGCACGTGGTCGATGCGGAAGTAGCCGGTGGGGTCGGTCTTGGCTACGGCGACCAGTTGGTCGACGGAGGCTTCCTCCTCCTGGTTGCCGCCGCGTCCGCCACGCCCGCGTCCGCCACGGCCGCCGAACTCGCCACCTTGGCCGAACCCGTTCTGACCATTCGGCTGGAAGCGCACCTCGGCGTCACCCACGCCCTTGCCGTTCACGTCAACGACGAAACCGGACACCAGGGCGCCGGCGGCGACGACGATGTCACCCAGGACCAGCGCACCCTCTTGTCGCTGCCAGTCGCGCTGCTGCACCGCCGGAGCGAAGTCCTTGTGCACAACCTGCACGTCGAGCGTGCTGGTGGCAAAGGCGCGACCCACCAGCGTGAATCGACCTTCGTTGTCGGTGGTCGCCGCTTGTGCGACGGGACGGGGCCGGAAGGCGCGGCCGCGATCGCCGCCAACGCCGAAGTCGCGCCCGCGCATGCCATCAACGCTCATCCGGTAGGTGATGGCGACGCGCGCGCTCGGCACTGGCACGCCAGTGTCGGTCACCACGCGACCGCTCACGGTCAGGGCCGGGCGGGGCGTGTCGTCGTCGTCGAGGGTGCTTTCGGTCGCGGCGTCGTTCGCGACTGCGGTGCGCGAAAGCCGCGGTGCGAGCGCTTGCTCGGCCGTCAGGCTGCCGGCTGGCCCGTGATCCGCTTCGTCGGCCCAGGTACCACCAGGCGTGTCGATTTCGGCGTCACTGTCGCCAAACGGGTTCAGCAGCAGACCGCCGCCGAGCAGAGTGATCGTGGCCAACCCGGCCAACCAGACGTTCTTGCGAGTCATCATCGGTCTCTACTTGACTGGCACGGCGTCGATCGGCCGCGTGGGATCAGGTGTGACGCTTCCCTGCGGTCACTTGGCGGGAGCGGCGGCGACCTTCACCGCGAAGTCGCCCTTGCGCGTCTCGTCGGTCTCCATGTCCATCGATTCGCCTTGGCGCTCCATCGTCATTTCGACGTGCGACTTGGTGTCGAGCTTGCCGTTGAGCTGCAGGCTCTGCAGCGTGCCGCTGCTGATGTCCACCGTCAGTGTGCCGGTGATGCCGACCTTCACCGTACCGTCGGCCACGGCCGGCGCCGGCGGTTCAGCACCTTCGCCACCTTCGCCACCGCGGCCGCGGCCGCGCATGTTGGCGCCGCCACCGAGGCCTAGCTTCTGCGGATCGCCCTTGCCGGTCACGTCGCCGCTGATCTCGATCGTGGCGATGTTGTTCTCGACCTTCACCAGCTTGCCGGTGAGCTTGGGTTGCGCGCCCTCGGCAGTGAGAATCTGCAGCGCTGCGTTGTCGCCGCCCGCACCACCCATGCCGCCGCGACCTTGACCGCGAGCGCCACGGCCGCCGGCGGCGCCGCCACCCTCGCCGCCCTCAGCGCCGCGATTGGCGCGGCCACCGCCCTCGCCTCGATTGCCGCCACCCTCGCCGCGCGCCGCGCGGATCGGGTGGGCCAGGCTGGCGAGCGCCTGCTTGAAGCTGGCGCCGATCTCGTAGGTGCCATTCAGCGCCAGCGGCTTGCTGGGCGCCAAGCCGGAGAAGTCGATCTTGCGCGGCAGACCGCGCGACGCGTTGGCTGGCAGGGGAGTTGTCTTGTCGCCTTCGCCCATCACTGCCGGCTCAGCCCCGAGGCTGACCTTCTTGCCTTGCAGTTCGCCGGTCACGGTCTGTTCGCTGGTCTCGCCGTCCCAACCTGGCCGCGTCACCTTGGCTTCGGCCGTCTCGTACTGGCGCCACGAGCCGCCGTCGACGAACACGATCTTCTGCTGCGCGCTCGTGGGGCCCTGCGCTGCGCCGCGGCCACCGCCGCCGCCTGCACCGCCGCGGCCGAAGTTGGCCTCCTCGCCGTTCACCAACCTCTTCGTGGTGGTCTCGATCTTCGAGGTCGCCTCGATCGTGTATCGCGTCGGGGTGTCACCCTGCGCCTTGATCGCGATCGTGTGCTCCTGTGCGAACAGGGCGGGGGTGAAGAGGGCAAAGGGAAGGACGAGACGGTGATTCTTCATCGCGAGTAGTTTCCGACGGACAAGAAAAAGGCAGGGGCAGTCGTATCAGCGCGCCGGAGGCGGGAGCGACTGTTACGGCTGCCCAGCGTGGTTACGAACAGGCTGCAATCGGCACCAGTACAGAAGTCGTAACTACCGCCACAACATCTGGCGGCGCCGGGGGATGGTCGCGTACGGTGTGAGGGACCACGTCCCCTGCGGATGGCCGTCGACCAAACCAGGCTGCCCATGCTCGCCACGCTCGCTCTGAGTCTCTTTTCACTGTCGCAAACCACGTTGGCACAAGGTGATCCGACGCCACCTCCGACCTTCTGCGGCGACGTGGCGGCGATCGTCTACGCGCGCTGCATGCCGTGTCATCGCGCCGGTGAGGCGGCACCGTTTGCCCTTGGCACCTTCGACGAGGTGCGCCGGCGCGGCCGCATGATCGCGCAGGTGACCGCGGCCCGTGCCATGCCGCCCTGGCATCCGGTACCTGGGCATGGCGAGTTCGCCGACGCCCTGCGCCTGACCGACGTTGAGCTGGCCACGCTCCAGCGCTGGATCGAAGCCGGCATGCCGGAGGGCGACGCGACCAAGCTGCCACACAAGCCGTCGTTCCCTGTCGGTTGGTATCTGCGCGAGCCGGATCTCGTGGTGCAGATGCCGAAGGGCTACTCGGTGCCGGCGAGCGGGCCCGACATCTACCGCAACTTCGTCGTGCCGCTCGACCTCGCGGCGGACCAGTGGCTCACCGCGATCGAAGTGCGACCGTCGGCGCGCGGTGCCCTGCACCACATCATCTTCAGCTTCGACACGAGTGGGCGCGCGCGGGCGCAGGATGGCAAAGATGGCCAGCCCGGCTACATCGGCATGGGCGGTGAAGGCGGCGGGTTGAACGGCACCGCAGCGGTCGGTGGGTGGGCGGTGGGCGGGTTGCCGCGCGAACTGCCGCTTGGTCTCGCGCGCCGCTTGCCCAAAGGAGCGGACCTCGTGTTGCGCAGTCACTTTCATCCGTCGGGCAAGGTCGAACAAGAGCAGACGACCCTGGGTTTGTTTTTCGCCAAGAAGCCGCCGACGCGCTCGATGGTTGGCCTGCAGTTGCCGCCAGCGTTCGGCGTCGGGGCTGGGCTCGAGGTCGACGCCGGCGTCGCGGACTTCAAGCTGACTGACAGCTTTGTGCTGCCAGCGGACGCGTTGGCGGTCGAGGTGGGTGGGCATGCGCACTACATCTGCAAGGACATGCACCTGTGGGCGACGCTGCCGGACGGCGAGCGCAAGTCGATCTTCTGGATCGACGACTGGGACTTCGATTGGCAGAACCGCTACCAGTACAAGGAGCCGCTGCCGCTGCCGAAGGGCACAAGGCTCGACGTCGAGATCACCTACGACAACTCGGCCGGCAACCCGCGCAACCCGCACACCCCCCCCAAGCGCGTGCGGTGGGGTTTGCAGTCAACCGACGAGATGGGCAGCGTGACCTTGCTGCTGGTGCCACAGGACGAGAGCGACGCCAAGACTTTGCAGCGCGCAGTGCAGGCGCACGTGCGCGAGCACTTTGCCAAGCGTCGCGGCAACATGGGCCTCGGCCTGGTGTCGCAGGCGATGATGCTGGATCGCAACGGCGACGGTCGTCTCGAGGCGGCGGAAGTGCCCGAACGCGCGCGCGCGACGGTCATGCGGTTCGACACCAACGGCGACGGCGTGATCGACGAAGCCGAACTCGAAGCCGCGGCCCAGCGGTTCGGCGGCGAGGGCGCGCCGCGTCGTCGGCGTGGGGTCCGATGAAACCCGTGCGCGGGTCGGTTCTCACCGCGTCGTGCCTGCTGCTCGTCAGCTGCGTCGCGACGTCCCCAAGCAGCGGCTTCGTCGACATCGACGGGCGGGCGCAGTCGCCGCTCGACGCGCGCGGCGCGGTGGCGCATGTGCTCGTGTTCCTGCTGCCGGACTGTCCGATTGCCAACAGCTACGCGCCGGAGATCCGCGCCGTCCGGTCAGCGTATGAAGCGGCCGGCGTGCGCTTCTTCTTGGTGCACGTGCAGCCCGACCTCACCGCGGCCGCGGCGCGCGCGCACGCTGCTGCCTACGGTCACGCGGGCCCGATCCTCATCGACCGCGCGCACGCGTTGGTGCGCGCGACCGGGGTGTCGGTGACGCCCGAGGTCGCGGTGCTCGGCCCGGCGGGGGAGCTGCTCTATCGGGGCCGCATCGACGATCTGTACGGCGACGTCGGCAAGAAGCGCCACGTGGCGACGACGCACGAACTGCGCGACGCCCTCGCCGCGATCGTCGCTGGGCAGGCCGTACCGCTGCCGCGGACGCAAGCCGTCGGTTGCTACATCAGCGATGCGGCGATGGCGTTGACGCCGCGTTGAAGACGCGCGCGGCGCGCAAGCCTCGGCTACAACACGCGCATGCCTGAGTCGCCCGCCTCACCGCTTCGCCTGCGCGACCGCGTCGCGATCGTGACTGGCGGCGGCCACAACATCGGTCGCGCCATCGCGCGCGCGTTCGCGGCGCACGGCGCCAAGGTCATGGTCTGTGGCCGCCGCGCGCACCTGCTTGCGGAGACCGTCGCGCTGGTGCAGCGCGACGGGGGCGCCTGCGCCGCGTTCGCCGCCGATCTGACCGACGCTGAGCAGGCGCAAGCGTTGGTGGAGGCCACGCGCGCGCAGTTCGGCGACGTCGATCTGTTGGCGACGATGGCGGGCGGCGGCGCGGTGTACGCCCGCGTCGAGGATCTGTCGTCGTCGGTGTTCGAGTCGATCTACCGGCAGAACGTGATGACCACGTTCCATTCGATCCGTGCCGTGCTGCCTGTGTTTCGGCGCAACAACCGGGGCGTGGTGATCACCGCGGCGGGCGGCGGCGGGTTCTTCCCTTGGCTCGGGGTCACGGCGTCGGCGTATGCCAGCGCCAAGGCGGCGGTGCTCCGCTTGACCGACCAGATCCAAGCCGAGGTGCTCGACACCAAGATCCGCTTGAATGCGCTCGAGCCCGGGATGGTGTGGAGCGAGGACAAGCTGCGCGTGGTGGAAGCCGAGGAGCGTGCGACGGGCCAGCCGCATCCGCTGCGTCCAAACTATCGCCCGCCCGAAGCCGCCGCCGAACTCGCGGTGTGGCTCGCCAGCGACGACAGCGTCAGCATGCAAGGTCGCTGTGTGTCGGTGAACGACGATTGGTGGCGCGATCCGGCCCGGGTGCGGCGCGTGGCGCAGACCATTCACCACTACCGGTTCCGGCGCTACGACCTGTTCTGAACGCTCCTCTGAGCGAAGCGATCAGCGCGCGGCGAACAGCGTGAGCCGCAGACCCGGGCTCGACGCCAAGCCGGCTGCCGCGGCGGGGTCGAGGGCGATCGCTTGCAAGTAGATCGACACGCCGTGGAACGTCGGATCGTCAGGCAGGTCGACGGCGATCGAGGTCCAGCCCGCGTTGCCGGTGGTGGAGGCTAGCAAGCCGAGGTCGGCGGCGATGAACGCTGACGTGAGGGCCACGTTCACGCGCACGCCGAACACGTCGAGACTGCCGGCGGCCAAGTCAACCAGCAGCATCACGGGCGCGCCGGCCACGCCGTCGTCGATAGCCACTCGAAAGCTCGCTCGACCGAGCACGGGTGGTTCGGGAGACAGCAGGCGCAACGGTCGCCCTCCGAAACCCGGAGTGCCGACGCCGTAGCTCGCTGGCGCGCGCGGGCCGTCGGCGAACAGCGTCGGGTGGTCGAACGGCGGCTGCCTGGCGGCGATGCGTGGATCAGTAAGCGCATCGCGCAGCAGGGCCAAGAGTGCGTCGCGGTCGGCGGCGGTCATCCCGAACGGCTGGATGCCGAGGAACGGGTTCTGCTGGAAGTCACCGCCACGCGAGTAGAAGTCGACCACTTCCTCCAGCGTCCGCTTGCTGCCGTTGTGGAAGTAGGGCGCGCGCAGGGCGACGTTGCGCAGCGAGGGCACCTTGAAGGCGTTGTCGTCGCGGTTCGCCCGCGTGATCGTCCAGCGCCCGCGGTCCTCGCCGAGCGGCCGCACGCCGATGTCGGCGAATCGCGGTGGGCCGAAGGTTGGCGCGCGGTGGCAGAACGTGCAGAAGCCGAGCTGCTCGAAGACCACGAGGCCGTAGGTCTCTTGTGGGGTCAGCGCCGACGGATTGCCGCGCAAGTACGCGTCGATGGGTGCTTGATCCGGAACCAGCGTGCGCTCGTAGGTGGCGATGGCCATCGCGATGCGCACGGCGGTCACGTCGGGCGTACCGAACGCTTCGTTGAACAGGTCGCCGTAGCTGCGCTGTCCGAGCCACGCATCCAACGCCGGCGGGATATTGGTCGCGAGCGCCAGCGGGCGGCTCGTCGCGAGGCGCTGCTCGAGGTCACGCCAACCTGCGCCGGCGTGGTTCATCTCCACCGCGCTGAGCGGCGGCTCCAACACCTGGCTCTCGAGCGAAGCGCCCGACGCGATCACCGTTTGGCCGGTGTGCGGGTCGCGCAGCGTGCCGGTCGCGCGCCCGTCCCAGAACTGCGTGGTGTTGTACGCCGACATCAGCACGCTCGGCGCCTTGCGGTTCGTCACCTGCACCGCCAAGGGAAACGGCGCCGCGCGCACGTAGCCGCCGGTGCGTTCGTGCGCGATCACGCCGGGCGAGCCGTACACGTCATCGGCCGTGTGAAACGTGCCGTCGAAACCCGGGTGCAGCGCAGCGGAAGTGCTGCTGCGTGGATCGCTGCCACCGGCTTGCGGATGGTGACACGACGCGCACGCCATGGTGCCGGTCGACGACATCTGTTCGTCCCAGAACAGCACCTTGCCCAGGTTGGTCTTGGCCGGGGTGATCGGGTTCTGCGCCGGCACCGAGGGTGGCGGCAGCGGGGTTTGCGCCGCGGGCCGGCTGGCGCCGCACGCCAGGGCGACGAGAAGAGACGCGAGCGCGAGGTTCGTCATCCGCATGGTCGCATCCACTATGCCGCCGCGGCATCGCACGCCAAGGGCGTGACGCGGAAGGGGGAGCGCATTACCCTCGGGGGGCCTGCCTCTCCTCTCCTTCTTCCTCTCGGATCAGAACCCCTGCATGCGCATTCCTACGCTGATCGTTTTTTCTGCCCTGACTGTTGCTGCCGCCGCGCCGGCGCAGACCAGTCGTAACTGTCAGCTCCTGAGCCAGCGGGTGCACGCGGGCAGCACCGGCTACGCCGGTGTATGGGGCTATGTGGCGCCGGACGGGCGCGAGTACGCGGCGGTGGGCGCGCGCAACGGCACGTGGATCCTCGAGACCACGATTCCCACGGCGCCGGTTGAACGCGGCTTCATCCCCGGTCCGACCAGCACGTGGCGCGAGGTGCACGGCTACGGCGACTATCTGTACTCGGTCACCGAAGCTGCGGGTGGCGTGCAGATCATCAGCATGGCCAACCCAAACAGCCCGGTGCTGGTGCAGAACTTCACCCAGGCCGGCTGGAACAACACGCACTCGGTGAGTGTCGATCAGACCGCCGGCAAGCTCTACTGCAACGGCATCTCGGGTCAGGGCATGCGGATCTTCGATCTGCTCCCCGACCCGGCCAACCCGGTGCCGGTCACGGCGTGGAACGGCGCCTACGTGCACGACTCGTTCATCCAGCACGGTTGGGCCTATCTGTCGTGCATCAACGCTGGCCAGATGCGCATCCTCGACGTCACGAACCTGGCGAGCCTCACGCAGCTCAGCCAGACCTCGACGCCGCTGACCTTCACCCACAACACGTGGGTCAACTCCACCGACACGATCGCCGTCACCACCGACGAGCGCTCGAACGGCTTCCTGCAGGTCTACGACGTCAGCAACAAGTTGGTGCCGATCGCGCGGGGCAGCTACTCGGTCGCCGGTGCCGGCATCCACAACGCGTTCATCGTCGATGACAAGGTGTGCCACGTTTCGTGGTACGGCGCCGGCTACCGCGGCGTCGACATCACCAACCCGAACACGCCGCGCGAGATCGGCCTGTATGACACCGCCAATGCGTGGGGTTGCTATCCGTTCCAGCCATCCGGCGTGATCTACATCAGCGACATCCCGAGTACCGGCGGCCTGTTCTGCGTGCGACTCACCTGTGGCGTGCCGGAGCGTTACGGCGTGGGCACGCCCGGCGTGGCGGGCTCGGTGCCGAAGATCGACTGGGAGGGCGGCTACGCGCAGGTCGCCAACGCGACGTTCAGAGTGGAGTGCAAGCAGGCGCGCCCGAGCAGCGCGGCGATCCTGCTGCTCGGCAGCGGCCAGGCCAACGTGCCGGTCCTCGGCATCAATCTGCTGGTCGACGTGACCCTGCCTTACCTGATGGTGAACACCACGACGTCGAACACCGGCTTCGTCTCGGTGCCCGTGCCGATCCCGGCCGTCGTGGGCCTCGGCAACGCGTCGGTGTACGCGCAGTGGGTGATCCAAGACATCGCCGCGGCGCAGGGCTTGGCGGCGTCGCGCGGCAGCAAGATCACGATCTGCCCGTGACGTGTCGCTGACCGTCGTCTGGGCCTACCGACGCACCGGCAAGTTCGCGTTCCATGTGCTGAGCGGTGCGCTGCAGCAGGATGCGCGCACGCGGCAGGTGGTGTTGGAGTTCGGCAACGGCGTCGACGCGGTGGTGGAGGCGACGATCGCAGCGCTCGTGCGCGGCGATCGCGTGTTGGTCGGCTGGTCGTTCTACTCGCCCGACGCGGCGCAGATGTTCGCCGAACTGCGCGCGGTGCGCGCGCGCTTGCCGGATACGCGCGTGCTGCACGTCGCCGGCGGCGTGCATGCCAGCGCCGAGCCCGCGGCCACGCTGGGTGCTGGCTTTGACCTGGCGGCGATCGGCGAAGGCGAAGGGCTGGTATGCGACCTCGTGGCCGCGCTCGACGCGGGCACCGATCCGCGCGCGGTCGCTGGCGTCGCCTGGTTAGACCACGACACCCTGCGTCGCAACCCGCGCGCGTCGCGCCTGGCGCTCGATGACTTTCCGCCGTTCGCGTTGGGCCTGCGGCGCCTCGGGCCGATCGAGATCACGCGCGGCTGCATCTACGCCTGCAAGTTCTGTCAGACACCGTTCTTCGCCGGCGCGGCGTTCCGCCACCGCAGCGTCGCCAACGTGTCCCATTGGGTGCGCCTGCTGGTCGAGCATGGCTTCGTCGACTATCGCTTCCTGTCGCCGACCGCGCTCAGCTACGGCGCGCGCCGCCCCGAGCCCGACCTCGCCGCCGTCGAAGACTTGCTCGGCTCGGTGCGCGCCCTCATCGGGCCGCAGCGTCGCCTGTACTTCGGCACGTTCCCCAGCGAGGTGCGCCCCGAACACGTCAGCGCCAAGGCCTTGCAGTTGATCGCGCGCTACGCCAGCAACCGCACGCTCATCCTCGGCGGTCAGTCCGGTAGCGATGCGGTGCTCGCGGCCACCGCGCGCGGGCACGACGCGGCGACGGTGGAACGCGCGGTTGCGCTGTGTGTCGAGCACGGCTTCGTGCCGCACGTCGACTACTTGTTCGGTCTGCCGGGCGAGGATGCGGCGGCGGTCGACGCGACCCTGGCGCAGATGCAGCGCTTGGTCGCGCGCGGCGCGCGCGTGCATGGCCACACCTTCATGCCGCTGCCGGGTACGCCGCTGCGGCATGCGCCCCCGGGGGTGCTTGCTCCCGCGGTCGAACGCCGCATGCGGACGCTGGTGGCGAAGGGCGCGGCGTACGGGCAGTGGGAACAGCAGGCGGTGGTGGCGCAGGCGCTGGCGCGCGGCATGGCTGAAGGGTAGCTGCGCGCTACTCGGCGGCGCGCGCGCCGCGCTCGCCGGTCTCGCTCGCGACGGTCAGACCGACCCGCCGCCCCGCGTTGCGGAAGGCGCGCAGTACGGTTTCGAGCTGCTTCTCGGTGTGCGTCGCGATGTAGGACGTGCGGATCAGGTCCATGCCCGGCGGCACGGCGGGGCCGGTGACCGGGTTGGTGAATACGCCCTCGTCGAACAGGGCTTGCCAGAAGTGCAGCATGGCCTCTTGGTCGCCGACGATGACGGGCACGATCGGCGCGGTCGCCTCGACGGTGCGGAAGCCAGCGCGCGTGAGCCCGCGGCGCACGAACGCCGCATTGCTGAGTACGCGCGCGCGCAGCTCCGGTTCGGTCTCGATCACGTCCAGCGCGGCGAGCGCCGCCGCGGTAGCCGCCGGGTGAATCGCGGCCGAGAACATCAGCGCGCGCGCGTGGTGCTTGATGAAGTGGATCACTTCCTCATCGCCGGCCACGAAGCCGCCGAGGCTGGCAAAGCTCTTGCTGAAGGTGCCGACGATCAGATCGACCTGCGCCTCCACGCCCATGTGCTCGGCCGTGCCGCGGCCGTGCTTGCCGAGCACGCCGACGGCGTGCGCTTCGTCGACCAACACGCGCGCGCCATAGCGCTGCCCCAAGGCGCAGATGCCAGGCAGGTCGGCGAGGTCGCCCATCATCGAATACACGCCGTCGACGACGATCAGTTTGCCGCGGTAGCCCTCGGCGATGGCAGCCTGCAGGTGTTGTTCGAGGTCGGCGAGGTCGTTGTGCTTGAAGCGCTTGACGTCGGCGTAGCTCAAGCGGCAGCCGTCCATGATCGAGGCATGGTTCTCACGATCGGTGAAGATCACGTCGTCCTTGCCGCCGAGGCAGGCGATCACACCGAGGTTGGTCTGGAACCCGGTGGAGAAGCACAGGGCCGCCTCGCGGCCCAAGAAGCGGGCGAGTCGGCGCTCCAGTTCGAGGTGCAGCTCGAGCGTGCCGTTCAAGAAGCGCGAACCGCTGCACGACGAGCCGTAGGCGTCGATCGCGGTGTGCGCCGCCGCCAGAACTTTCGGGTGGTGGGTGAGCCCGAGGTAGTTGTTGCTCCCCGCCATCACCAGGCGGCGCCCGTCGACTTCGACCTCGGTGCCGAGGTTCTTGCTGATCGGGATGAAGTAGGGGTAGATGCCGAGCGCCTGCAATTCCTTGGCGCGCGTGAAGCCGCGACACTTGGCGAACAAGTCGTTCGACCCCACAGGCGGGCGCTTCTCTGAATGCGGACGCTGGCTCACGCGATCGGTGCCGGATTCTAGATGAAGGTCTTTACGAGACAAGCGTTTGCCTTTGAGTTAGCGGCGCGCGATGCGGTTCACTCCGGCGAGGATTCTGATCACAGGAGCCACCGGCTTTCTCGGCAGGGCACTGGTTCGTGAGGCGCGCGCCCGCTGGCCTGATGCCCAACTGCGATTGCTGGTGCGCGATCGGCAGCGGGCGCAGCGCCTTGGTCTGCCGGCGGGCGCGCTGATCGAGGGATCGCTCGATGCGAGCGAACCGTTGCGCTTGGCGGGCGACGCCGACCTCGCCGTGCACCTGGCGGGTGCGGTGAAAGCGACCTCGCGCGCCGAGTTGATGCGGATCAACGGCGAGGGCACGGCGCGGGTGCTCGCGGCGTTGCCCCCTGCCGCGCGGGTGATCCTGGTCTCCTCGCTGGCCGCGGCTGGTCCGTCGGTCGACGGGTCGGGCACGGCCTTGCCCCCAGATGCTTGCCGGCCGTGTTCCGACTACGGCGAATCCAAGCGCCGCAGCGAGTTGGCCCTGCTGGCGGATGCGGCGCGCACCGGCCGCCCGTGGCTGGTGCTGCGGCCGTGCCTGGTGTACGGCGCGGGCGACGGCGCGACGGCGTTGTTGGTGCGCCAAGCGACGGCGCCGCTGTGTCCGGTGCCTTGGATACCGCGCCCGCTGTCTACCGTGTATGTGCACGACGTCGTCGCGGCGATCGTTGCCGCCGCCGAACGGCGCGACGTCAGCGGCGCGTTCCTGCCGATCGCCGGCGAGGTGACCGACACGCATGCCCTGCTGCGCGCGATCGCCGAGGTGTGCGGCCGATCGGCGCGCTTGGTGCGGGTGCCGACGTTGGTCGCCACAGCCGCGGGTCACGTCGCCGATGCGATCGCGCGTCTGCGCCGCCGACCGAGCTACTTCAGCCGCGACAAGGTGCGTGAGATCTCGGCCGTCGGTTGGGTGGCGGATCGCGAGCCAGCGCGCGTTGCGCTCGCCTTCGAGGCGCAGGTCGGGCTGCGCGTGGGGCTGCTCGAAACGCAAACACAGTGACCGGCGCTCGCACCGGCGCTCGCGCAACTCAGCCGCCCAGCAAATGCACGAGGAGCGCCTTGCCGGCGTGCAGTCGATTCTCCGCTTGGTCGTAGATCACCGACTGCGGGCTGTCGAGCACGTCGTCGGTCGCGACCACGTTGCGCCGCACGGGCAGCGGGTGCATGAACAGCGCGTTCTCGGTGCTGCGCATGAGTTCGCTGTCGATCCGCCACTTGTCGAGCGAACGCTTCACCATGCTCTCGCGCTCGGGATCGCCAAAGTACTTGATCGAGCGCCACGAGCGCGCGTACAGGACGTGCGCGCCGCGCGCGCCCTCGGCCAGATCGTTCACCACGCGCACGCTGCCGCCGCCGTCGGTGGCGCGCGTCTTGGCGGCCTCCATCACCTCGGGGTCGAGTTCGAAGCCCAACGGGTGTGCGAGGGTGACGTTGAGGCCCATCGCCGCCGCGGTGAGGAGAACCGAGTGGCTGACGCCGATGCTCTTGGGCTCCGGGTCGTAGCTCCAGGCCAGCGTCAGCTTGCGGCCGCGCAGCGTGACCAAGCGTTCGCGCATGGTGAGCATGTCGGCGATCGCTTGGCACGGGTGCTCGAGGGCCGTCTCCAAGTTGATCACCGGCACCGTGGAGTACTTGGCGTAGGCCCGCATCAGGGCTTCTTGGCGCGCCTCGGCCCAGGTCTCGGCCCGCGGCAGGTGGCGGATGCCCAGCGCCGAGATGTAGCGCGACAGCGTACGCGCCGCGTCTTGCACGTGTTCCTCGGCAGCGCCATCCATCACCGCGCGGTCTTGCGCTTCGAGGTCGTACATGTCGCGATCCGCGAACAGGATCAGGCAGTGCCCGCCGAGCTGCTCCATGGCGACGTCGAACGACACGCGGGTGCGCAGGCTGCGGTCGAAGAACAGCAGGCCGAGGGTCTTGCCGGCCAGCACTTGACCGGGGCCTCGGCGCTTCATGCGCGCAGCGAGGTCCAGCAGGTCCTCCAGCTCGCGCGATCCCAGGGCTTGCGTAGAAAGGAAGTCTCGCTTGCTCATCGTTTACTCATTCGCGCCGCCGCCGCTTCGAACGAGGGGCTAAGAGAACGTCATGGCCGACAAAACGCAACAGGACGAGCACTTCATGCGGCGCTGCCTCGAGCTGGCGCAGGCCGCCGCCGAGCGCCAAGAAGTGCCGGTCGGCGCCATGGTCGTGCTGGATGGACGGGTGGTGGGGGAGGGCAGCAATCGCTGCGAAGAACTCGTGTCGCCGCTGGCGCACGCTGAGTTGCAAGCCCTGCACGCGGCCTTCGCGACGGTGCGGCAGGGGCGCATTCCCGGCGCGACGCTGTACTGCACGTTGGAACCCTGCCTCATGTGCGCCGGTGCGGCGCTGCACGCGCGCGTCGAGCGCATCGTGTTTGCCGCGCGCGACGCCAAGTTCGGGGCGTGCGGTTCGCTCTACCACGTGCCCAGCGATCTACGGCTCAATCATCGCTGTGCGGTGACCGACGGGGTTCTGCGCGAGGCCAGCGCCGATCTGCTGCGCGTCTTCTTCAAGCGGCTGCGCGGCGACTCGGGGCAGAACCGAGCCGACGACTCCGGCGCGGACTTGCCTGCACTGCCGTGTTGACAAGTCCGCGCCCGCCCGCATGATCCCGCCTCCCCGACCCGACCTCCGCGGAGAGGTGCCAGAGCGGCCGAATGGGCTGGTTTCGAAAACCAGTATCAGCGCAAGCTGATCGGGGGTTCGAATCCCCCCCTCTCCGCCATTTCCCGCGTCCTCGCGCCTGCGCGCGAGCGGTTCGTTGTTCTTTCTAACCATCTGCACGGAGAGGTGCCCGAGCGGCTTAAGGAGCTCGCTTGGAAAGCGAGTGTGGGCCAAAAGCTCACCGGGGGTTCGAATCCCCCCCTCTCCGCCAATCATCGCTGCGACGGCAGAAGGTGGGGATCGGCGGGTCCCGGGCAAGGGGGCGATGTGAACCTGGTCAGGCCGGGAACGGAGCAGCCATAAGCACGCGGCTCTCTGTGCTCGGGGTGCCTGTCGGTCCTCACCTTCTGCCGTCGCCTGCGTTTTTGCGGTGCGCGCCGTTCGCGGCGCGTCGCGGGAGCGATGGGGTTGAAGTAGGATCGCGCTGGCGCACACAGCGATTTGCCTCCGCATGACCACCAACGACCGCAAGAACGCGTACCAAGTCGTCGCCCGGCGCTTCCGGCCGCGCACCTTTGCCGAGGTCGTCGGCCAGGATGCGGTCTTGCAGAGCCTCACCGATTCGCTCGAAACCGGCCGCATTCCGCACGCGCTGCTGTTTGCCGGTGGCCGCGGCGTGGGCAAGACCACGCTGGCCCGCATCCTGGCGCGCTGCCTCAACTGCGCCAAGGGACCGACGCCCAAGCCCTGTGGCAAATGCGAGCCGTGTCTCGCCATCCTCGAAGATCGCTTCCCCGACTTCGTCGAGATCGACGCCGCGTCGCACAACGGCGTCGACGACGTGCGCGAGCTGCGCGAGCGCGTGGCCTACGCCACCATGGGCGCGCGCTACAAGATCTACCTGCTGGACGAGGCGCACATGATGACCAAGGGCGCGTTCAACGCGTTCCTCAAGACGCTCGAAGAGCCGCCGCCGCGGGTGGTCTTCATCATGGCGACCACCGAGCTGCTCAAGGTGCCCGACACCATCCGCTCGCGCTGCCAGTTGCAGCAGTTCCGGCAGGTGTCAGAAGCCGACATCGCCAAACGTTTGGCGCGGATCTGCGACAGCGAGAAGATCGACGTGGCCGCCGAGGTGTTGGCGGAGATTGCGCGCTCCAGTCGCGGCGGCCTGCGCGACGCCGAGACGGCCCTCGAACGCGTGCTCGCGGTCGCGAAGGCGGACGGCGCCGCGATGACGTTCGAGACGTATCGCCGTCTGTTCCACAAGATCGGCTTCGACCAAGCGCGCGACGTGGTGGTGAGCCTCGTTGCCGGCGCGGCGGGACCCGCGCTGCGCTTTGCCGCCGAAGTGACGGCGGGCGGCGGCGATGAGCGCGAGGCGATCGGCGAAGTGCTCGACGTGCTACGCGTGCTGTTGCTGTTGCTGGTGGATGGCAAGGACACGCCGCTGGTCGCGTACGACGGCGATCGCGCCGAGTTGCTCGCGCTCGCGCAGCGCGCCTCGATCGAGCGCCTCGACGCGATGATCCAGGCTGGCATCGTCGGGCGCGAACGCATCCGCTTGTTGGAAGATCGTCGTCTGGTACTCGAGGTGACCTTGCTGCGCATGGCGCGCGCCGGTGAGCTGCCGCTGCTGGCGGACCTCGCCGCGGCGGTGAGTTCGGGGGCTGCGTTGGCGCCAAGGGGAGCAGCGCCCACGACGAGCCGCGCCGCGACCGGATCGCTGCCGCGCGCAGCGCCCGTTCCATCGGCCAGCACGACCGGCGATCTGGTGTCGCGTTTGCGGGCATGGGCGGCGCAGCACAAGCCGATGCTGGTGTCGACTCTGGAGGCCTGCCGCATCGCCGGGCCCGACGCCAGCAGCGTGGTGACCATCACGTTGGACTCCGACAAGAAGCTGCACCGCGATCGTCTGCAGAGCGATGGCGTGCAGACGCTGCTGAAGCAGACGTTGGCCGAGCTGCTCGGCAAGCCGGTGCGCCTCGTGATCGGTGGCGCGCCGGAAGCAGCGCCAGCGGTGCCGAGCGCGATGCCAACGACGCCTACTGGCGTTGAGCCGGGCGAGGCCGTGCAGCGCGTGGCAAAAAGGTTTGACGGCCGCATCGTGCGGTCCGAGGATCGACCAGCTGAGCAAGACAGTGAGCGAGACAAGTAAGCACGGCGCGCGCCGCTTTGGCGCAGCCTTCCTAACCGACAGATCAGGAGCAACGAGCCATGCCAGGCGGTAGCCAGTTCGGCGATATGGGCAGCCTGCTGAAGCAGGCGCAGATGCTGGAGAAGCGCATGCAGGACGCGCAGCGCCTGCTCGGCGAACGCGTGGTCGAGGGCAGCGCCGGCGGCGGTGCCGTGAAGGTGCTCATCAGCGGCGCGCTCGAGGTCAAGTCGGTGAAGATCGCCAAAGACGCCGTCGATCCCGACGATGTCGAGGGCCTCGAAGCCTTGGTCGAGGGCGCCGTGCGTCAGGCGCTGACCGCGGCGAAGGAACTCAAGGACAAGGAAATGGGCAAGATCACGGGCGGCATGAGCCTGCCCGGCATGGGCTTCTGATCGGAACGCTACTCGACAGGAACCAACGGCACCGACTCGAGTGCGGCCTCGATCACTTCGCCGCCACATACGACGGTCACGCGCCCTTCGTGCCGCGACAGGTCCCAACGGTTGTTGCGGTCGAGCCGCGCCGCCAATCCCGCCAGCAGCTCGGGCGGCACCTTGACCACGGTGATCTGGTCGCCCTTGTGCACCTTCTCCTTGGCGCAGCGCTGTTGCAGCAGGTCGGGCCGGCGGTGGCACCACACGACGACGCGTTCGGCGAGCTTCGCGGCGCGGTGCAGCCGATCCGCCGCCGGTGTGCCGACCTCGATCCACTCCAGCACCCGGCCGTCGCCAGTCTTCACCCACAAGGCCGGCTCGTCCGCCTCGGACAGCCCCCTGCTGAACGCGAGTCCGTCCTTGAACTCGAGGGCGAACGCGAGCACGCGCGTCAGCAGGTACGGTTCGTCCTCGGAGGGGTGGCGGGCGACGCGCAGGTCCAAGTCCGAGTAGACGCCGCGGTCGACGTCGGCCAGCGCGATCTCGAAGCGGTGCAGCATTGGCGTGACTGTGCGTGGCGGGCGCGGCGAATGGTAGGCTTGCCGCCGCCTTCGGCTACTACCCGACCCTGATGAGTGACGACGCATGACCAAGACGGTCCGCTGTGGGTTGATCCAGTGCAGCAACCCGATCAACGACGAGTCGAAACCGGTGGCCGAGGTGCAGCGGGCGATGCTCGACAAGCATCTGCCGTTCATCGATGAGGCCGGCCGCAAGGGCGTGCAGATCCTGTGTCTGCAGGAGATCTTCAACGGGCCGTACTTCTGCCCCAGTCAGGATGCGCGCTGGTATGACGCTGCCGAGCCGATCCCTGGGCCGACCACCGAGCTGATGCAGCAGTATGCAAAGAAGCACGCGATGGTCATCGTGGTGCCGCTGTTCGAGCGAGAGATGCGCGGCGTGTTCTACAACACCGCGGCGGTGATCGACGCCGACGGCACCTACCTCGGCAAGTACCGCAAGCAACACATCCCGCACACCTCAGGCTTCTGGGAGAAGTACTTCTTCAAGCCGGGCAACGGCGGCTACCCAGTGTTCAAAACGCGCTACGCCACGATCGGCGTGTACATCTGCTACGACCGGCACTTCCCCGAGGGCGCGCGCTGCCTTGGTCTCAACGGCGCCGAGATCGTGTTCAACCCGTCGGCAACGGTGGCCGGCCTGTCGCAGTACTTGTGGAAGCTCGAGCAGCCGGCGCACGCAGTCGCCAACGGCTACTTCGTCGGCGCCATCAACCGCGTCGGCACCGAGGCGCCGTGGAACATCGGCAAGTTCTATGGCTCGAGCTACTTCGTGAATCCGCGCGGCGAGTTCTTGGCGACCGGCAGCGAGGACCAGGATGAACTCGTGGTCGCCGATCTCGACTTGTCGATGATCGACAAGGTGCGGGCGACGTGGCAGTTCTATCGCGACCGTCGGCCCGAAGCCTATGGTGAGCTGACGAGGATGTGAGGGAGGCAACGTCGGGAAGGCTCGCCAGGTGCTCGTCGTGGCGCGGCCAGTCGAACATCATCAATGCCGTTGGGTCCCGGCACGCGCCCAACTACCCGATGATTACCCCGCGCTGCAGGTCCTCGAGGAATCTCGCCAGCGGCAGCACGTCGACCCCGCCTGACTTGAGCGGCGCGCGACCGAGGTAGACCGCAATCGTGCGCCCCAAGACACCAGCCGCCGACAGTTCCTCGAGCGCCCGCCCATCCTCCCGGCGCCAACGCGTCGTGGCCTTGACCTCGATACCGACGCTGCGCCCGGCCCGGGTCCAGATGAAATCGACCTCGGCACCCGAAGGCGTCCGCCAGTACGCGAGTTGCCCCCCAACACCCGAGCGGTTTATGAACGCGCGCAGTTCGTGCAGCACATAGGTCTCGAGCAAGTGCCCGCGCTCCGCATCCGCCAACGGTTCGCGGACCCGCCCCGCGAGCGCCCGGACGACGCCGGTGTCGAAGAAGTAGAACTTCGGATGCGCGACCTCCTTGACCTTCGCTCGCGCGCGCCAGGCCGGCAGGAACGTGCCGATCAGCGTGTCGACGAGCACCTCGAAGTACCCCTGCACCGTCGGCCGCGCGACCGCCGCGTCGCGGGCAATGCCGGCGAGGTTGGTGACCTGCGCATTGGCGATGGCGGCGATCTCCAGGAATCGGTGGAAGGAATCGAGGCGCCTGACCAACGCCTCGGCGCGGATCTCCTGCCCGATGTAGTTGTCGACGTACGCCTGCAGCAGATCGACTCGCCCCCGCGGGGAGTTCTCGCTCGCCACGGCGGGCAGCGAGCCGTAGCGCAGCACCTCGTCATGGTCGAAGTCATCGCCGAGTTCGGCCGCCGTCAGTGGGAAGAACTGACGGTTGATGACGCGTGCGGCAAGCAGGTTGGCTTGCTCGCGCTTCAGCTTGCGGGCACTGGAACCCGTCAGTGCAAAGCGAAACCGCCGCGGGTGACGTGAGATCAGGTCCTGTACGTCGTTGAGCAGGGTGGGCAGCCGTTGCACCTCGTCGATCACGACCCAAGACCCGGCAGGCAGGGCTTCGACCTCGGCCGTGAATTGCTGCGGATCGCGCATCAACGCGAACATCTCGCGGTCCGTGACCAGGTCGAACCAATGTGCGTTCGGCAGCTGTTGGCGCAACCACGTCGTCTTGCCGGTGCCGCGCGGACCGAACAGGAAGAAGGAGCGGTCCGGCAGCGTCAGCTCGCGTGTATAGGTCACCATCGTTTTGACGGCAAAAATGATGGCGACCTGTGCACGGGCCGTCAAGGCGCCAAGGCGGTGGTTCACGCATCTCGCGATGCCCCACGAGCACCGCACCCGCGTGACGCGGTGTCCAAGAAAGGACCCGACGCGGAGGCCTCACGCCTCCGCGGCTGCCGCACCAACGAGCCGCACAGCCTGCACCTCGCCGGTCGGAACGCAGAACGTTTCCCGCCCATCGGCGACCGTGACCTCCCATGGTCCGTGATCGACCACCCGGAATCGACGCGAGCGCGACCAAGGATCCCCCCAGCCAGGCGCACTGCGGCCCAGCACCAGATCGACCGCGCGGTTCTCCTTCCGCGCCTGGGCGAGGATCTCGTACAGCCCCGGCTCGCCGGGCAGTCGCCACTCCACTGGCAGCGATTCGTCGAGGAACCCCCACCGCAGACGCACATCGCCATGCAGCACGCCGTACCGCCAGTACGCGTACAGATGCTTCGCGTCGGACTCGAGCCGGCGCGTCACCTTGCCGTTGTCACCGGCCGCGAGCCAGGCCGCGGTCTTCTCAGGATCGCCGAGCGCGCGCGAGATGCCGACGGTCGTCGCGATCAGCATCTCGGTGGTGATCTTCAACGTGCGGCCCGCCTTGTTCAGCCGGCGGGTCTTCCGCGGCGGGTCCAGCTCCACGAGCTGCCAGCCCGTCGGGTCGAGCTGCAGCGCGGCGAGAGCATCGCGCAGGCCGATCCCGACCAACACCTTGTAGCGGCGCAACACTTCGGGCAGCTCCGTCACGTTCTCCACGAAGGTGCGGACTGCGCGGTTGCCAGCATCGATCAACGTTGCGGCGTGGACCTTGGGCCCGGGGAAGACCCGCAGCAGCGCACGATCGAGCGTCGTCAGCCGGGCCGCCGCCTCGCGTTTGCGCACTTCGTCCCTGATCTGGTAGGCGTGCACCTGCTCGACTGCGCGGGCCTCTCGCGCCCGAGCCTCCAGGACCGTGCGCGCGGCTTTGCGGACGGCGCGCCGCATGGCCGGCAGCGCATCGGCCGCGTGGTCGAGCGCGAGTAGGTTGCCTTCGCCTTCGAGGATGAGTCCGCCGACCCTGCCGCTGCTCGCGAGTGGCAAGTGAGCCGAGTACGGGCGCCCCACCAACTTCTGCAGGTGTGTGTCGATGTCCGCGAAGGTCATCGGCTGGCCGTTCGCGTCGAGCACCGCTGCGACCTCTCGCACGGCAGACCTCCAGGAGTGACTGCCCGCGAAGGCGGCCTCGAGTTCCTCGGCCGTGAGCGGTTCGGTGTCGGCCCGCTCGGGCAGCCGCGGTGGCTCCGGCGCGGCGGGGGCCGCGGGCTTGGGGCGCCACAGTCCCATGCCGAAGAGCGCCATCTCCAACTCGCGCTGATCGTGGTCGAGGGTGAACCGGCCGTCGCGGCCGCGCAGCACCGGTCGCAACCCGTGCCACGCCTTCTGGATCGACATGGCGAGGTCGCCGCTCGGCGGATCGACCACCGGGGCGAGCCGTGCGACCAGTTCGGGCAGCGTCATCGGCGCGCCGCGCTCGAACAAAGCCAGCACGACGAGGTGGAACAGCTTGTGGCTAGCGTCAGCAGCGTCCTCGACGGATGGAAGCTCGGTGGCAAGATGGTCGAGAGGCTGGGTCACGGGATCATTGGGTTCAGAACAGGAAGTAACGCGGTCGGCCGAGCTTGGTGACGCCAGCGTGCAGGTAGTAGGCGGCGCTGAACCGGTTCACGTGGCGGGCCGGACGCGAAGTCGCATCAGGCCGGCCGCGTTCGGGCTCGCGTATGCGGAGAGCGGAGAACTGACGACGCCGGGCCACGACGAGAGCAGAGATCAGCGCCCGAACCGCGTCAAGCGCGAGGCTGTCGCGAGGTTTCTTCCACGAAGATGTGGGAGACTAGTACCGCATGAGCCTCGTGATCAAGGGCGGCACCGTCGTCACCGCAGAGGACCAGCGCAAGGCCGACGTGTGCATCGAGGGCGAGACCATCGCCGCGGTGGGCCCCGACCTCGAGGTGCCCGCCGGGGCGCGGGTCATCGACGCGTCCGGCGCGTTCGTGCTGCCGGGGGGCATCGATCCGCACACGCACATGAACCTGCCGTTCATGGGCACGGTGACCTCGGAGGACTTCTTCACCGGCACGTCGGCGGCCGCTGCGGGCGGCACGACCTGCATCATCGACTTCGTCATTCCCAACCCGAAGCAACGGCTGCTGGAGGCGTACCGGCAGTGGCGGCAGTGGGCGGAGATCGCCGCCGCCGACTACACGTTCCACGTCGCGGTCACCTGGTGGGATCAAACCGTGCGCGACGACATGGGCACGCTGTGCCGCGAGCACGGCGTCAACAGCTTCAAGCACTTCATGGCGTACAAGGGCGCGCTGATGGCCGACGACGAGGTGCTGGTCAACAGCTTCACGCGCGCCAAGGAACTCGGCGCAATCTGCACGGTGCACGCCGAGAACGGCGAGCTGGTGGTGCGGCTGTCGCAGTCCGTGTTCGAGCAGGGCATCACCGGCCCCGAGGGGCATCCGCTGTCGCGCCCGCCGGCGGTCGAGGGCGAAGCGGCGAACCGCGCGCTGCGCATCGCCGAGGTCATCGGCGTGCCGCTCTACATCGTGCACAACTCCTGCATCGACTCGCTCGAGGCGATCGCGCGCGCGCGCCAAGCGGGCCAGCGGGCGTTTGGCGAAGTGCTCGCGCAGCATTTGGTCCTCGACGACTCCTGTTACCGCGACCCGGATTGGAACAAGGCCGCGCACTATGTGATGAGCCCGCCGTTCCGCAGCAAGGAACACCAAGCCGCACTGTGGCGCGGGCTACAGGCAGGCTTGCTGCAGACGACGGCGACCGACCACTGCTGCTTCTGCACGGCGCAGAAGCAGATGGGGCTCGATGACTTCCGCAAGATCCCCAACGGCACCGGCGGGGTGGAGGACCGGATGAGCGTGCTGTGGCACCACGGCGTCGGGCAAGGCCGGCTGACGCCGTCCGAGTTCGTCGCGGTCACCTCGGCCAACGCGGCGAAGATCTTCAACATCTACCCCAAGAAGGGCTCGCTGCTGCCCGGCGCCGACGCCGACGTGGTGGTGTGGGATCCGGGCAAGACGCGGACGATCGCCAACAAGACCAACCACAGCAGTCAGGCGATGGACTTCAACATCTACGAGGGCATGACGGTGACCGGCAACGCCGCGGTGACGATCGCGCGCGGGCGCGTGCTGTGGGAGAACGGGCAGCTGCGCACCGAGAAGGGCCATGGGCGCTACGTCGACCGACCCTGCTTCCCGGCCTACTTTGCCGCGCAAGCGAAGACCGACGCGGCGCGCAAGCCGACGAAGGTGGAGCGCGTGCGGCCTGCCAGGCTGAAGTGACGCGCTCGTGGGCTGTGCCGCCAAGATGCCCCGTGTTTGCGCCGCACTCTCCCAGTACTAGTTGGAGACACCATGCTGCCGAAGTTCACCGCCCGCTCCTACGAGTTCACCGAATACATCACCGCGCGCAACTTCACCGGCGGTCAGTTCGTCGACCCGTTGCAGGCCGGCGAGGTCCTGCCGGTGCACAACGCGCGCTACGGCAAGCCGATGGCGCACGTCAAGCTGTCGAGCGCGGCCGACGTCGACGCGGCGGTCAACGCGGCGCAGGTGCACCTCGCCGACTGGTCGAGTCGTCCGATCCGCGAGCGCTGCCAGGTGCTGTATCGGGCGCGCGGGCTGATGCTAGACAACCTCGATGAGCTGGCGTGGCTGGTGAGCCACGAGAACGGCAAGGTCTTCGCCGAGGGGAAGGCGGAGGTGGAGAAGGCGATCGAGTGCATGGAGTACGGGTGCTCGCTGGCCAACACCGGCGCGGCGCAGAAGCTCGAGGTCAGCCGCGGCGTGTGGTGCCAGACCGTGCACGAGCCGCTCGGCATCGTCGCGGGCGTGACGCCGTTCAACTTTCCGTTCATGGTGCCGTGCTGGATGCTGCCGCAGGCGTTGGCAGGCGGCAACGCGTTCATCCTCAAGCCCTCGGAGCGCGTGCCGTTGTCGTCGCAGCGCTTGGCCGACATCCTCGATCAGGCCGGGCTACCCAAGGGCATCTTCAGCATCGTGCAGGGCACGCGCGCAGTGGTCGAAGCGCTGGCTGACCATCCGCGTATCAAGGCGCTCGGCTTCGTCGGGTCGACCAAGGTGGCCAAACAGGTCTACGGCCGCGCCTGCACCCAAGGCAAGCGCGCGCTCTGCCTCGGCGGCGCGAAGAACCACTTGATCCTGGTGCCCGACGCCAATCCCGAGATGAGCAGCGAGAACGTGGTCGCGTCGTTCACCGGCGGCTCGGGCCAGCGCTGCATGGCCGCGTCGGTGCTGTTGGCGGTCGGCGACTGCGGGCAGCTCATCGGCGCGATTGTCGACCGCGCCAAGAAGATCGTCCCCGGCACCGACATCGGCCCGGTGATCAGCGCCGCGGCGATGCAGCGCATCCGCGGGTTCATCGACGACGCCGAGCGGTGCGGCGCGAAGGTGATCCTGGATGGTCGCAAGTGCGAGCCGGTCGCGGGCGGGTTCTGGGTGGGGCCGACGATTCTGGACCACGTGACGCCGGACATGCCCGCGGGCTGCGAGGAGATCTTCGGCCCGGTGCTGTCGATCATCCACGTGCCGAGCGTCGAGAAGGCGATCGAGGTCGAGAACCAGAACCCGTACGGCAACGCCGCCTCGATCTACACCGAGAGCGGCGACATCGCGCAGCGCGTGATGGAGCGCGTCGAGGCGGGCATGTGCGGCGTCAACGTCGGCGTGCCGGTGCCGCGCGAACCGTTCGGCTTCGGCGGTTGGAACGACTCTGCGTTCGGTGCCGGCAACATGACCGGTTGGGATGGCTACCGGTTTTGGACGCGGGAGCGCAAGATCACGAGCAAGTGGCAGCAACCGAAGAACCGCGACTGGATGAGCTGAGCGCCACGGCCGCCTTCGCGGCTGACCATGACGCCGAGCCCGGGGACACCGCATCATGATGAGTTCGCAAGAGATGATCGCGCTGTGCAAGGCGCACAGCCTGTTCTCCTGGTCCGCGACCGCCAAGGTCGACCCCATTCCGATCGCGTCCGCCAAGGGCATCTACCTCTTCACGCCCGAGGGCAAGCGGCTGATCGACTTCAACAGCCAGCTGATGAGCGTCAACATCGGCCACGGCCACCCGCACGTGATCGAGGCCATCAAGCGACAGGCCGAGACGTTGATGTTCGTCTACCCGGGGATGGCCACCGAGGTGCGCGCGCGGCTGGCGCAGAAGCTGGCGCAGATGGTGCCCGGCGACATCAACACGTTCTTCTTTGTGCTCGGCGGCGCCGAGGCGAACGAGAACGCGATCAAGGCGGCGCGCCAGTTCACCGGCCGCCACAAGATCCTGGCGCGCTACCGCTCCTACCACGGCGCGACTCATGGTGCGATCAGCTTGACCGGCGATCCGCGCCGTTGGCCGACCGAGCCGGGCATGTCGGGCGTCGTGCGGGTGATGGACCCACGGCCCTACGACTATTCATTCGGCAACACGGACGCCGAGATCGTCGCCAACAACCTGCGCTACCTCGAGGAGGTCATCGGTTACGAGGGGCCGGACAAGATCGCGGCGATGTTCATCGAGACGGTGACCGGCACCAATGGCATCCTGGCGCCGCCGCAGGGCTACCTGCAGGGTCTGAAGCGGTTGCTCGAGAAGTACGGCATCCTGTTGGTCTGCGACGAAGTGATGTGTGGGTGGGGGCGCACCGGCAAGCTGTTCGCGTTCGAGCACGGCGGGATCGTGCCGGACATCGTCACGATGGCGAAGGGACTCACGTCGTCCTACCTGCCGCTCGGCGTGATGGGGGTCTCCGATCGCATCGCGAAGCACTTCCAGGACAACGTGTTCTTCGGCGGCCTCACCTACAACGCGCATCCGATGTGTCTGGCGGCGGCCCTGGCGGTGGCCGAGGTGTTCGAACGCGAGCAGCTGGTGGACCGGGCGGCGCGTATGGGCGAGGTGATGCGCGGCCACATGCAGGCGCTGGCGCAGAAGCACCGGTCGGTGCGCGAGTGCCGCAACATCGGTCTGTTCGGCGCCATCGAGCTGCGCAAGAACGCTGCGAACGAGCGTCTCGTGCCCTACAACGGCTCGCACCCGGTGATGGCGAAGCTCAGCAAGTTCTTGCGCGACCACGGGCTGTTCACGATCCAGCAGTGGAGCACGCTGATGTGCAACCCGCCGCTGACCATCGACGAGACGCAGCTGGCGGAGGCGTTCGCGATCGTCGACCGCGGGCTCGGGCTGGTGGACGAGGTGTTCGAGGGCTGATCTGCTAGATCACTTCGCATTGCGATGCGGCGCCGATGTCTGGCACGCCCGAACGCAGCTCACGCGTCCGCAACCGGCCAACCAAGCCCCAGCGCCGCCAAGCAAGCGTCGAGTCGGCGCCAGTCTTCCCGCGCCAGCCGATCGTTCGCGTCGCCGGGCGGTCGCAGGCGATACCGCGGCGAGTCGATCTTCACGCAGTGCGATCCATCGCCGCGTTCGACCCATAGCAGGTTGCGCAGGTCGAGGTTGCGGTCGCGGAAGCCTCGACGATGCAGCTCGGTCACGAACGCGCGCAACGCGCGCAGCACGCCGTCGCGATCCGCTGGCGTCATCTGTGGCAATGCCGCATCGAGGGCCACGCCGTCGACCGCCTCGGTCACGATCAACGCCGCGTGCAGCATGCCCCAGCGCCGCAGCTCGGCCAGCACCACCACGCGCGGCGCCGCAAAACCGTTGGCTCGCATCCAGGCGAGCGCGTCCGCCTCGCGTCGTGCCCGCGACGGCGCGAGCCAGGTGTTACGCAGCCAACCACGCCGCCGGTCGTGCGCCGTCGCATAGAGATACGTCTTGGCGAAGTAGGGCCGCCCGTCCTGAACCAGCCGTTGGACCCACCCGGTCCGACTCTCCTTGATGACCTGGCCGGCGCCCCGCGCCCCCAAAACGGCGGGGCCTTCGGCCTGCGCCCGCTGCCCGGGCGGGCTGGCCACATCGGCGACCAGGCAGTGCCATCGGCCGCCCCGCGGGTTTGGAAGGCTCATCGCAAAGGTAGTGATGACATAGCTTTACTATCCCGCCTGGCCGGCCATAATGCGGCCCTGTCTGCGACGCGCTGCGTGGCCAAGCGTGCACCGAGCGACGCGTCCCCCTGCCTGGTTTCGCACGCTGCCTCGACGCGTGGATACGCCATGACGACCATCACCAAGAAGGAGCTGGTGAACCGCATTGCCGAGCAGACCGGCGTCACCAAGGTTGTCGCCAAGGAGGTGATCCAGGCATTTCTGGACCTGATCATCACCGAGTTGGCCAACGGCAATCGGTTGGAGTTCCGTGAGTTCGGAGTGTTCGAGACCAGACAGCGCGCGGCGCGACGGGCGCAGAACCCGCGCACGCTGGAGAAGGTCGAGGTGCCGGCCAAGCGCATCGTCAAGTTCAAGGTCGGTCGGATGATGCGCAAGAAGGTGTCGGGCGACGATGTCGGCGACGACTCGTTCGACGACGATGACGATGACGACGGTCCGCCGGCACCGCGCCGCCGCAGCAGCGCCGGTGGCGCCGCCAACGCCGCGGGCGAGTAGTCGCCGTTCACTGCGTGCGGAGAGCGCCGTCGCAGTCGGCGATCAGATCGACCGCGTCCTCGATGCCGACCGACAGCCGAATCAGCCCGTCGGCGAAGCCGGCGGCGCGGCGTTCTTCGGCGGGGATCGAGCCGTGCGTCATGGTCGCGGGGTGATCCACCAGGCTCTCGACGCCGCCGAGGCTCTCGGCGAGCGCGAACACCCGGAACGCCGACGCCACGCGCTTGGCTTCCTCCACGCTGCCCTTGATCTCGAACGACACCATGCCGCCGGGGAGCCGCATCTGCGTCTTGGCCAGCGCGTGCTGTGGGTGTGAGCGCAGGCCAGGGTAGAAGACGCGGGCGATGCGCGGATGGCGTTCGAGGTGCTCGGCGACCTTCTGCGCGTTGCTGCAGTGCCGCTCCATGCGCACGTGCAGAGTCTTGGTGCCGCGCAGCACCAAGAAGCAGTCGAGCGGCCCGGGTGTGGCGCCGACCGAGTTCTGGAAGAACGCGAGCTGCTGCGCCAACTGGTCGTCGTTCGTGATCAGCGCGCCGCCGACCACGTCGCTGTGCCCGCCGAGGTACTTCGTCGTCGAGTGGGTGACGATGTCGCAGCCGAGGTCCAAGGGGTTCTGGATGAAGGGCGTGGCGAACGTGTTGTCGCACAGCGTCATGACCTTGCGCTGCCGGCACATCTCGGCGATGGCCTTGATGTCGCACAGCTTGAGTAGCGGGTTCGATGGTGTTTCCATCATCAAGAGCTTGGTGTTTGGGCGCAGCGCCGCCTTCACCTTGGCCAGGTCCGACAGCTCGATGAACGAGAAGTCGATGCCGTACTTCTTGTAGAGCTTGGTGCACAGCCGGTAGGTGCCGCCATACAGGTCGTTGCCGGCGACGACGTGATCGCCGGACTGCAACAGGTTGAGCACGGTGTTGATCGCGCCCATGCCCGAGGCGAAGCACAGGCCGTGCTTGCCGTTCTCCAGCGCCGCCAGGTTGTCCTGCAGCGCGGTGCGGGTGGGGTTCTTGGTGCGCGAGTAGTCGTAGCCGCCCTTCAGCTTGCACGGCTCGTCTTGCACGTAGGTGGAGGTGAGATAGACCGGCGTCATGATCGCGCCGGTCGTGGGATCGGGGTGCTGGCCGGCGTGGATCGCACGCGTGCCGAAGCCTTGGGCTTGCATGGGGCGGGATGCTAGCGGGCGGCCGCGGGCAAGCGAGCGGGTGTGGGTTGCGGGCGCCATTCCTGGAATGGGTTCGAGCCGAACCGAACTCGCTGATCCCATTCTTGTCGATGACCCCGCGCCGCGGGAGGGCGGTGAGCCGTGGTGGTCGATGCCTGGGGAGATGCACTGCGTCGATAGGAACCGGACTTGGTCCGCGCGCCAGATCGACCGCCACGCCTCACCTCGCTGAGCACCGCGCGCCGTCGCGTGTTCACCAGTAGAATGCCGGCCCGATGGTTGACGCAAACGGCAAGACCGCTGACCTGAAGCTACGACTCTCCTCGGAGGCGATGCAAACGCTCCGGGAACGCGCCAATGGCCATTCGCTCGATGAATTCGTGTCGACCCTTCTCGAGGCCGAGATGCGACGACCCACCATGGACGAGCTTCTCGCGCCAGTGCGCGCCGAGTTTGCGGCTTCGGGCATGTCCGAAGACGAGATCAACGACCTCGGCAAGGCTCTGATCAACGACGTTCGGCGTGAGCGAAGAGAGCGGAGGACCACAGGCGGGTGACGCCTCGGGCGCGTCCCCCGCGTCGTGTACGACACGATGCTCTTCTTCCAGACCGCGGCCCAGGCACCGCCGCGCTTTCATGCCACATTCCAGATCGTCAAGAGGGTCGAGTCGAGCTTTGCCTGAGCCAAGACCTGTTCGATGAGGTCCTCGAAGTGCTCCTTCGACCGGAGTTCCGAGCCAGAGCGCCCAGCATCCTACTTTCCGCAGAATAGACGCGCTCACGCGACTGGCGTTTTCGGGGCTCATATTCCGTAGTGGGCCGCAGAGACGCGAAGGAACTTGAGGAGTTGTTTGGCGACCTGCGAGAGCGGATCGAAGAAGGTGCGCACGAC
>JANPER010000259.1:0-4108 GCA_031423015.1 Planctomycetota bacterium
CCGTGAACGTGCCAGTGCCGTTGTTCAGGTAGAGGCGGCTCTGCTCCCCGGACCCGTAGGCGGCGTTCCCGACGACCAGGTCGAGGTCGCCGTCACCGTCCACGTCGCCGAGCGCCACCGAGGTCGTGTAGTATCTGCCGACCGGCATGCGAGCGGCCGTCGCGTCCGTGAACGTGCCGGTGCCGTTGTTCAGGTAGAGGAGGCTCTGCTCCCCGGACCCGTTGCCGTAGTTTCCGACGACCAGGTCGAGGTCGCCGTCCCCGTCCACGTCGCCGAGCGCTAGCGAGGTGGTTTGGTAGCTGCCGACCGGCATGCGAGAGGCCGTCGCGTCCGTGAACGTGCCAGTGCCGTTGTTCAGGTAGAGGCGGCTCTGCCTTCCGCCCCCAAAGGGGGCTACGTTCCCGACGACCAGGTCGAGGTCGCCGTCCCCGTCCACGTCGCCGAGTGCCAGCGAGGTGGTGTTGTAGTTGCCGACCGGCATGCGAGAGGCCGTCGCATCCGTGAACGTGCCGGTGCCGTTGTTCAGGTAGAGGCGGTTCTGATGCCCGGGGGGGCCGCTGTTCCCGACGACCAGGTCGAGGTCGCCGTCCCCGTCCACGTCGCCCATCACGGTCGCTCGCGTGTCATCCCGGTCCGCGGGCAACCCGCGCTTTCCCAACTCCGCGAACTGTCGCTGCGCCGCAGCCGACGCCGCGACCACAGCCATCACTGCCGCGGTGAGCAAGACGGAAACCTGCGATGCGCCATGCGACGACCGATATCGAGCCGAGGCTTGCGGACGGAGCTTCATCAGCACTCCCTTGCCTAGAGACGAGACATGAATCGAGGGGCAGGCGAGACGGTCTGCGCTTCCTGCCGCCGGAGAGAGAGGCTACGCAGGTACCAGCAGAGCCACAATCCCCACACTCCTCGCGCTGATAGCCCGCCGGCGCCTGCACTCTCGATCGACCTGTGGGAAACCATGTGGGGAGAGCTCCGCTGCCGACGGCTTCGCGCAGCTCCGCGTGCCGCTGCCGCCAGCCCTGCCGCTGTACGGCGTCGGCGTGCAGTGGGTCTTCCTCGCCAACGCGCCGCCGTGCGCGCAGCTCCTCGCGGCGAAAGCGCGGCGCTCGGTCTGTAAGTGACCGCGCACCGCGTCGACCTCGCGGCGAAGCCTCCGCACACCCTCAATCCACTCGTACGCCGAGCTGAGTCGAGGCTCTGCCGCGTTCTTTGCGATGTGTGCGGTCAAGACGATCTCGTCGCCGTCAGTTTGATCGCTCGACAAGTTTGCGCAGACTCCGCGAAGCGGTCGCCATCCCGGGGACCTGCCGTAACGCCGCGGCCCGCACGGCAGCGCCGGCCGTCGGCGCGCTCAGTTCTGGCGCACGCGACAGTAGACCCGTCTGGGATCCGTTGACCCGTGTCCGATCTCGACCACCAACCCGTCGTCCACGAGCCGCTTCAGGTGCGTCCTTACAGTGCGCGTCGAGACACCGAGCGCGGTCGTGAGCGACGCCGTGGAATGCGATTGGCTGTCGGCGAGAAGATCGAGAATGCGACCCGCCGTTCCAGAGGGCTCACGCCGCGAACCTTGTCGCACGCTGCGCAGCGTGACCCGGAAGCAGGTGCCGAACTCCTCGAACTCCGGCGGTGGCAACCCCATGTCGCCGCAGGCTTGCGCCATCCGGCGGACGCCGCTTCCCCACTGCTCGATCAGACCAAGCTCGTGGAAGACGCGCCCGATCACTCGGTTCCGCAGTTTGGACACGCCTCGCTGCATCTCTTCGATCGTCAGGCCGAACGGAAGCAGCCCCGGGTTTTCGATCTCGATGCGGTCGTCGAAGACCGCAACGCGGATGGGCGTGCCTGTCTGGGAGTAGTCGGCGTGGACGACAGCGTTGATGAGCGCTTCGCGTAGCGCGACCGGAGGGAACTGCGGCAGATCACGCCGCCGAGCGCCCTCGACCACCATCCCCATCGCTGTGCTCCTGCGGAGGAACGCCAGCGCCTCCTCGATCGCCCGAATCGGATCGAATTCAGCTTCTACGCGGTCGGTGATGGCAGCGCGATCGCGGCCTGCGAACCGCGCGAGGCGAATGCGGGCATCCGGGAAGTGACGCAGCCGATCGCGTCCGAACAGGATCATGCCACCCACGGATGGAACCTCCTTCCCGCCTTGGCGCACCAGGAGACTCAGCGACAGAAGATCCTTGTGCTCGAGTTCACGCCGACCGGCGAACCGGGTTCGAGCCAGCTCGAGGTCCAGATCGCTCCGCGTCGTTCCTGGCAGCGCCTCCTCGTCGAACGTGATGTTCCTCGCAGTCCGCGCGAGTTCGGCCAGGATCTCCGCCGACGCTCGGCGATTGGATGCGCCAACCCTTACGAAGGTGCCCTCCTCGCGACCCAACTTCTGGACGTAGTAGGGCCGGAGCGGGCCTGGAAACACCGTCACCACCACCAGCGTCCTCTGCCGGTACGAAACGATCTCGACCTCCGGGAGGATCTGCGGGCGGATCCCGTCCGCGGCCATGTTCATCACCTGTTCCTCGACCGCGAGCGGATCACCGACGCCGCGGACCTCTCGGGTGCGATCCTCAACACCCACGACCAGAGCACCGCCGGCGGTGTTGCTGAATGCCGACAGGGTCTTCAAGATGGGCGCGGACGAACTGGCATCGCGCTTGAACTCGAGGGTCTTTCCCTCGTGTTGGGCGAGCAGGTCCTCGACGCTCATCTACTCGGCAATTTACTCTGAAGGTACGGAAGGCGCAAGCCTTCAGAGTTCATCGGAGACAACTGCGCATCGTCAAGCGTGGCCGGCGACGGCCGGACGTGCGCTTGGCCAAAGCGCCGCCGTCGGCCAAGAAGGGCGCCAGCATCCTGCGCGCGCTTCTCGACGACCGTGCGGAGGAGCGATGAGCTTCTGGGACACGTCGGCCGTGGTCCCGTTGCTAGGCTAGCGCGGGAGCCGACGACTGCCGGCTGACCCGGCTCCGCCGGCGAAGTGCAGCCCCTGGCCGACGTGCGCGAGACCGCGCGGCGCTTCGTACGCGTGCACGATTTGCGAGCCAGCGACGCGCTGCAACTCGCGGCGGCGTTTCACGTGGCGGAAGGCAGACCGGCAAGCCTCTCCGTCGTCATCCTCGATGTCCGCCTGGCGCGGGCTGCCACTCGTGAAGGGTTCGATCTGATTCCGCCGCCCGAGTGAGTGGCACACCATCAATCCGCTCGCACGCCAAGCTGCTCGAGCTCACCGGCGAACCGCACCAGCGCGCGTCTCAGGTGCGTGCGCACCGCGCCCGGTGACTTTCTGAGCACGCGCGCGACCTCCTCGCGCGGCAGGCCGGCGATGCGACACAGCGCGATCACCTGCCGGTCGTCGTCGTCGAGGCGGTCGAACGCACGCTCCAGCACAGCTGCATTCTCGTGCGCGATCGCCGCAGCGCTCGGCGTGCCCAGGGTGAACATCAGCAAACCTGGGTGCCGCTACGGCGCCGCCTCGGGTAGCGTTCCGGTCCGGGACTTCGCCGGAGACACCGACCGGAACCAACACCGAGCCATGGCCGACACAAACGCGCCGCCTCCCGAAGCACCGACGTTCCAGTACACCCACTCGCCGAGCTTCCCGGCCCTGCTCGAGCAACTCGGGATCTCGCTGGCCGTGACCACCTACCAGGCCGGCAAGCTGATGCTCGTGCGCGCGGACCAGGGCCGGTTGTCGACGCTGCTGCGCTCGTTCGAGCAGCCGATGGGGCTTGCGGTCAACGAGCGGCTCGACCGCATGGTCATCGGCACGCGGCGCATGGTGTGGACGCTCGCCGCCGCGCCGGAGATCGCATCGCAGCTCGATCCGCCGGGCCGCCACGACGCATGCTTCGTGCCTCGCTCGGCGCACGTCACCGGCGACATTCGCAGCCACGAGATTGCGCTGCTCGGCGGCACAACGTGGATCGTCAACACGCTGCTCTCGTGCTTGTGCACGCTGGACGACGAGAACTTCGGCTTCGTGCCGCGCTGGCGCCCGCCGTTCGTGGACCGCCTGGCGGCCGAGGATCGCTGCCATCTCAATGGCCTCGCGGCGCAGGATGGCAAGATCCGCTTCGTGACCGCGCTCGGCGCGACCAAC
>JANPER010000260.1:0-5601 GCA_031423015.1 Planctomycetota bacterium
TCCAGAACGCGGACAGGCGGTCAGACAGGTAGGCAGCGGTCTGGGACTTAGGGCTTACGTCTTACGGCTCACGACTCGCGGCAGAGCCGTTCATGCAGCCGCCCTCGCGTCTCGTTGGTTGCGGCTCTGCCGCGCTGAGCACGACCGAGGCCAGTTTCATCGAGCAGTTGGTTCGCCATGCGGTGACCAAGGTCTCCTTCGGGGTCCAGTCCTTGGATCCCGACGTCCGCCGCCACATGCGTCAACCGCGCACCTTGGAGCACCTCGACCGCGTCCTTGGCTGGATCGACGGGCGCATTCCCGTGGTCAACGCGGATCTCATCACCGGACTGCCTGGCCAAGACCTCCGTATCGCCGCCGCCGATCAACGCGCCCTGATGGAGGACGAGCGCATCTCGGCCGTGAGTTCCTACCTGCTCACTCCAGGCGCAGCTCCATCACTGCTCGCCGGAGTCACCGCGGGCAAGATCCCCGCGCCGCCGCCGGTCACCCAACAGGCGCACATGCGGCTCAACACCTACAGCACCTTCCAACGCGAGGGCTGGCTGCGTCACGGCACCAACACCTACGTCAACCCGCGGCGTCTTGCGGACGACGTGCTCGCGCGGCTTGCCGGTGACGAGTGCATCGGCGCCGGGGACCATCCCGCCTTCCTGCTCGCCGTGGGGCCGCAGGCCGTCGGGAGCCTGCCAGGCGTGCGCTTCGAGAACCGCGTCGATCTCGCAGGCTGGAGCCGCGACGTCGAAGCCGGCCAGCTGCCATTTCACCTGGCGAAGTGCGCGATCTTCCAACAACGCGACATGGCCCTCTGGACCTTCCCGCTGCGCCATGAGGGGCTGCCCCATGCGCGCCTCGCGCGCATGCGCGCCGCCGGTGCGCTCACGACCGAGCAGGAGCAGGCGCTCGAAGATCTCGTCACCGAGGGGCTCGTCACGTACGGTGCCGCGGGCTACGTGCTCACCGTCTTGGGCGAGGTTTTCATGGGCCACCTCGTACGCGACCTGAAGCAGGACGCCGGCCGGGCTGCCGTGGATGCCTACATCGACGAAGGCCATCGGCTCGCCCTCGCCATCGCCGAAGGCCAGGTCCGGGACGAGAACGCGGCGAACAACCGACAAGCGTCCGAGACTCTCCTGCAGCCGCAGGTTGCCGCGAGCGTCTCGCCATTCTCGCCCGCGACATGAATCGGTTCCAACGATTGCCCACCCCGCTGCTCTTCGTCTACGCGGGGACGACCGTCAACTTCGCGGGCGCCTTCGTCTTCCCGCTGATCACGCTGTACCTGAAGAGCGAACGCGGATTGTCCGTGGACGTCATCGGTTGGGTGCTCGCGATCGGCGCGTTGGGGCTCTTGAGCGGCAACCTCGTCGGTGGCTGGCTCGTGGATCGCTGGAGCCGGCGCCGCACCTTGCTCGCGGCTCTGCTCATCAATGCCGCCGGGTTCCTCTGCCTCTCGCTCGCCTTCGAAACGCCGTGGGCCTATGCCGCCCTGCTGTTCTTCGGCTACCTGGGCAGTGGCATGTACGGACCCGCCGCAAGCACGATCATCGCCGACCTCACCACCGGCGAGGATCGCGCCTTCGCCTACACGGTGAATTATGTCTGTATCAACCTCGGCATAGCGCTCGGCCCGTTGGTCGGAGGATTCCTCGCGGAGATCTCCTTCGACTGGATCTTCTACGGCGATGTCTCGAGCTCACTGCTCTGCGCGGCGCTCATCCTCCTGGGCGTTCCCGAGACGCGCCGTGTGAGCGCGCCGGTGCAGGATCCCGACGCGAAGCCCATCCGCTCACGTTGCGGCATATGGCTGCAGCACCGCCTCGTGCTCGCCTTCAGCCTGGCGAGCCTCTTGTTGATCGCCCCGCTGATGGGTCTCGAGTTCGCCGTGCCGTTGCTCATCGAGGAGTCGTTCGCGGCCACCCGCCGATGGGTCGGCATCGTCTACACCATCAATGCGGCCTGCATCCTCGCGCTGAGCTTTCCGATCGAGCGGCATCTGCGCGGCCGACGCGAAACGAGCGCTCTCGTCGTCGCCGCGCTGCTGTGGTGCGCGGGCTTGGTGATCATCGTGGTCGGCTTTTCGCTCGCGACCCTCCTGGTCGGGACCGCGGTATGGACGCTCGGTGAGATCGTCGCGTCGCTCGTGCTACCAACCTTCATCTCGCGCAATGTCCCTGAGGAAGTGAAGGGGCGTTTCCTCTCGCTCGTCGATGCGATGCGGAGCCTCGCCAAGGTCATCTGTCCGCTCACGCTGGGTTGGGTCTGGCAACATCATGGACCTCGACCGGTCCTCTTCTGCGTACTCGCCCTGCCCGTTCTCGGCGCCTTGACGTATGCCTGGCTCGGCCGTCGCGTGCGCTCTTCGCAGCTAACGCAGGGATCCACGGTGTGAGTGAGGAACGCGTTGTCCAGGCGGCCTCCCCGGCGGCCTCACTGGCGCGAACGCGAAGTGATGAGCGCTTCGCGTTCTCGACGTTGGTGAGCTGGCTATGGCTGAAGCGCTTCCGCCAAGGTCGGCTGGAGTAGATCTCGCGTCGTCTCGCGTATGGCCGCATGCTCGTTGCGCCATGACTTCCCATCGCGGCCTTGGGCCGCAACCATCGGGAACTTGGCGCTGCCCGCGATGACGTCGTTCGGGGCTTCACCGGCAGCTCACTGGCCGCGCCACTCGATCGCGCATTGGCCGCGCAAGCGACCATCGAGGTCGCAATCGACCACGCGCGCGCCGTCGGCCGCGTGCGCGCGCAGCCACTCGCCCGCGCCTTCTCCGTGCACGATCTCGAAGCGTGCGACCTGACCATCGAGGGCGCTTGACAGCGTCGCTTGCGCCAGCGCCAGTTCGTCGCCAGCGATCGGCGTGACCTGGTAGGTGCGTTCGACCACCTGGCCGGCGTGGTCGACGAGCACCGTGCGCACGTGGCCGTCGCCAGCCGCATACCACGTGGTCGCGCGGTAGAGCGCGCGCGCACCACAGAAGACCAGTTCGAAGTCCGTGCGCTCGCCGCCCGGTTGCAAGGCAGCGACGGTCACCGCCGCGGCGCGCGGCAGGTGGCGGCGTTCGGCCTCCACGGCGATGGCGACCACGTCGTCGCCGTCGCGCTGCAAGCGCACGCGCCCCACGGTGCCCACCTGGCGCATGAACTCGGCCGGTGGGTCGGTCGGGCCGGCGCAGCCAAGCAACCACAGACAAGCCAGGCAACCGCCGCGCCGCATGCGCGCGATCATCGGTTGGTTGGCAAGTGATGCAAGCGTGGAAGCGCGACGCATGGGCCGACCATTGGAGGTTGGTGCGTCGCAAGGCCACGAGTCCGTGGGTTCCTGTTCGCGCCGCGACCGCGCTGGCTTCAGAATGCGCGCGTGATCGAACGCCCGTTCGCCGAATTCGTCGCGAGTCTTGCGGCGCGCACGCCAGCTCCAGGCGGCGGGGCGGCCGGGGGCGTCGCTGCCGCCATGGGCAACGCGCTGCTGCTGATGGTCGTCCGCTTCAGCCGTGGCAAGAAGAGCACGCTGTCGCGCGACGCGGAGCTTGCCGCGACCGAGCAGCGCCTGGTCGCTTTGCAGGCCCAGATCCTCACGCTTGCCGAGCGCGACAGCCAGAGCTTCGCCCCGGTGGCCGCCGCCTACCAGATGCCGAACGCGACCCCCGCCGAGAAGGCGGCGCGTCAGGCGGCCATCGACCAAGGGCTCGTGGGGGCGATGGTGGTGCCGCAAGAGACGCTGCGGCTGGCGCAGGCTGCGCTGGCGGCGGTGTTGCCGGTCGCCGATTGCGCCGGCAAGAGCATCGTGAGCGACCTCGCGGCCGGGGCCGAGTTGCTGCGCGCTGCCGCCGAGATCGCGTACCTCAATCTACGCATCAACGTGGCGCTGCTGTCGGGATCGGCCGGCGCACGCGACGCGCTCGCAGCCGCGGCGCAGATCCACGACGCGGTTGGCAAGCAGCAAGCTGCTCTGCGTGCGGCGGCCGACCGCCTGCTCGGGTAAGACAGGATTCACATGCAGTCTTCCATCACGTCGATGCGCGCGCCTGGGGTGCTGTTCTGCTCGCTCCTGCTGTGGGGCTGCCAGGGCGAGGGCTCCGACATCGGTCCGACCTTGGGCGTGCAGCCGCCCGAGCCGTTCGTGGTGCAGGTATTCGACGACGCGAGCCGACCGGTGAGCGCAGCGACGGTGTCGTCGAGCGTCGGCACGGTGGTGAGCGGTCGAGCTGGTCGCGCGGAGTCGCCAGTGCGGCCCAATGCGCCCGCAGTGTTCACGCTGAGCGCCCACGCCGCGTCGGCGCGCGACGGCGATCAACTCGTCGGGTTCGCAGTGCGCGGCACACCGATCGATGAAAGCCGCAGCCTGGAGCGGGCGATCTTCTTGCCCGATGTGTCGGGCAGCGTCGGCCTGCCGCTCGCCACCGGCGTCCCGCTCGGCGCAACGGCGCTCGACGACACTGCGACCTCGGGCGCCATCCTCACCGTCGCGTCGGGCAGCATTGTCAGCGACGGCGCTGCGGCCAGCGTGACGCTGCGCACGGCCGGGCTGCTGGCGCGTCACTTGCCGGTGGCGCCGCCGAGCGCGAACGGTCTGGCCACGTTGCTCACGCCCGCGGTCTTCGTCGGGCCCGCCACGGCGACGTTCGGACCTGGCGTCACGCTGTCGGTGGCCAACAGCATCGGCGCGACTGGCGCGGCGGCGGCGATCGATGTCCTTCGCCTCGAGGCCAACACCGGTCTCTGGACTCGCGTCGGGTCGGCAACGGCCGCGGCTGGTCGCATCGTCAGCGCGTCGCCCGGCATCGGCGGCGGTGGCCTGTATGTGTTTGCGGTCACCACCGCCCGCACGTGTAGCGTGAGCGGACGAGTGGTCGATGGGACGGGGCGGCCGGTCCCGCGCGCGCTCGTGCACGCGCACGGTCAAGCGGTCAGCACCGACAACGACGGCGCGTTCGTGCTGCCGCTGTTGCCGGCGGTAGACCTCGGCGAGCGCGCCCGCATCGAGACGATCGAAGCGATCGGCGGGCGGGGCTGGTTGCCGGTGAGCGCAAGCCGGGTGACGACCCTCGCCGATGGCCCGGTGCCGCTGCCGGATCTCGTGTTGGACACGGTGTTGACTGGGCACATGCGCGTGTTGCTCGTCGAGCGGGGCGACGTGTTGCCGAACCGTCGTGTTCGTACCAACCAGACGTTGAACCAGACGCGGGCCGACACCTTCATCGGTAACGACGGCAAGGGGATTCTGGAAGACCTTCCCGCCGGCCTGTACGGCATCGCCTTCGGGCGCGCCGATGATCGCGTCAACGGCTTCCGTACCGACGGCTTGGTGCGCCTGCGCGACAACGAGCGCGTGGTCGACGCGCGGTTGTTCTCGCTGCGCAGCGGCTACGACAACGGTCGTGGCAACACCGTGGTGGTGTACGACGCCGAGGGCGGCGGGCCCGTGTCCGACGTGGGCGTGGTGCGCGGCGAGGAGCCCGAGCGTGGTTTCGTCGGCCGCACGTTCGACAACGGCTCGCTCTTCGCCGACTTCGGCAGCGAAGACCAGGTGACCGCGGTGTCCGACACCGCGCGCGATGGCCGGCGCGTGATCAGCGCCTTCACCACGGTGCAGACGCTGGCG
>JANPER010000261.1:0-26385 GCA_031423015.1 Planctomycetota bacterium
CACGACTCGCGGCAGAGCCGTTCATGCAGCCGCCCTCGCCTCTCGTTGGTTGCGGCGCTGCCGCGCTGAGCTTCTCCTGCCGCGGTTCTTCGCGTGGCGCAGAGATTCGGTGGGCGGCAGCGGCAGGAGAAGCGACCCAGAAACAACAGCGTCGGCGGCCTCTTCTGGTCGGCGCTGCGCCGACATCAGCCTCGTTGGCTATGGCCGCCGGCCACGCTGGGTAGTTCGCGAGGTGACTCGTCATGCAGATCTCTCGCCGCTAGCGGCACCACTTGTTTTCGGCGGGCTGCGACGAACACACCACATCACAGTTTCACATTGCGCAGTCGTAGGGCATTGCTGATCACGGAAACGGAACTCAGACTCATCGCTGCGCCGGCCATGATCGGGCTGAGCAGCAAGCCTGAAAACGGGTAGAGCACACCCGCCGCCACCGGAATACCCAGCGCATTGTAGAGGAAGGCGAAGAACAGGTTCTGCCGGATGTTCCGCATGGTCGCGCGACTGAGGCGGATGGCCTGGGCAATGCCGCGGAGGTCGCCGCGCACGAGGGTGATGCCCGCACTTTGCATGGCCACGTCGGTGCCGGTGCCCATGGCAATGCCGACTTCGGCTTCGCTGAGGGCCGGTGCGTCGTTGATTCCGTCGCCGGCCATCGCAACATGTTTACCCTCCGCGCGCAGCTTCCTGACGTGTGCGACCTTCCCGGCGGGTTCGACCTCCGCTTCTACCGCATCAATGCCAAGCTGCCTGGCGACCACGGCCGCAGTGCGGCGGTTGTCGCCGGTGAGCATGACGAGCTGCAACCCGAGCGCGTGGAGTTCGCGGATGGCTTCGGGTGTGGTGGGTTTGATCGGGTCGGCGACGGCGAGGACTCCGGCCGGATTGCCATCGATCGCGACGAACATCGCGGTCTTGCCTTCCGCTTGAAGGTTTGCAGCCGCCGCTTCAAGCGGTTCCAAGCCGGTGATCTTCTCGTTTCGCAAGAATCCCGGCTTGCCGATCATTACCGAACGACCTGCGACCGTGCCGACAACACCGCCCGCCGTCACCGAACGAAAGTTCTTCACGCCCTCGAGAACCATGCCTTGCTCCTTTGCACCCAGCACAATCGCGGCGGCGAGCGGGTGTTCGCTGTTCTGCTCCAGTGAGGCGGCAAGGCGCAGGAACTCTTTGGCGTCGAAGCCAGCGGTTGGCAGGACATCCATGAGCTTCGGCTTGCCCGCCGTGAGCGTGCCCGTCTTGTCCACGACGAGCGTGGTGGCTTTCTCCAGCCGTTCGAGCGCCTCCGCGTTCTTCACCAGCACGCCTTCCTGCGCGCCGCGTCCGACGCCGACCATGATGGACATGGGCGTAGCCAGGCCAAGGGCGCACGGGCAGGCGATGATGAGGACCGCGACGGCGTTGACGATGGCGTGCGCCAGCTTTGGCTCCGGCCCAAACCACATCCAGAGAGCGAAGGTGAGCACCGCAACCGCCAGCACCACCGGCACGAAGATGCTTGCGACCTTGTCGGCGAGACCTTGAATGGGCGCGCGGCTGCGCTGGGCTTCGGCAACCATGTTGACGATCTGCCCGAGCAACGTGTCGCTCCCAACACGCTCGGCGCGCATGACGAAACTGCCTGAGCCATTGACGGTGCCGCCCGTCACTTTGTCGCCCACGGTCTTTTCCACCGGGAGTGGTTCGCCGGTGATCATGGACTCTTGCACGCTGGAGTGACCCTCGACCACCAAGCCATCGACGGGCACCTTGTCACCGGGAACGACCCGCAACTGGTCGCCGACCTTCACTTGCTCGAGCGGCACCTCATGATCGCCGCCCGGCGTGACTTGTCGCGCCGTGGGGGGCGCGAGGTTGAGCAACGCTTTGATGGCGCTGCCGGTGCGGCTGCGGGCACGGAGTTCGAGCACTTGACCCAGCAGCACCAGCACAACGATCACCGCGGCGGCCTCGAAGTAGATGGCGACCTTGCCCGCGTGTCGCATCGTGTGTGGGAATACGTCGGGTATGAACATCGCCACGGCGCTGAAGACGAATGCCGCACCCACGCCGATGGCGATCAACGTGAACATATTCAAGTGACGCGTCACGACCGAGCGCCAGCCACGCTGGAAGAACGGCCAGCCCGCCCACCAGACCACGGGTGTGGTGAGCGCACATTGCACCCAGCGTGAGGCGTCGCCATCCACCCAGGACTGCCTGGCCAATGCTGGGATCAAGTGAGCCATCGCCAGGACAAACACCGGCAACGTCAGGGCGGCGCTGATCCAGAATCGCCTCGTCATGTCACGCAGCTCGGCGTTCTCCTGGTCACCCGTACCCGCTGTCACGGTCTTCAGTTCCAGCGTCATGCCGCACTTGGGGCAATCGCCGGGATGGTCCTGCTGCACTTCGGGGTGCATCGGGCACGTGTAGATGACTTTGCCAGGCGGCTTGTCTTCGGGCTTCGCGGGCGCAGCCGTTGCCAGAAATTTCTGCCGGCAGTGGTCAGCACAGAAGTAGAAGGTCTGTCCATCACGCTCGGCGCGCAGTGCAGACGCTTCGTCAACCGTCATGCCGCATATCGGGTCTTTGGTCATGGCTCAGTCCTTGTTGGCTGCCGGGAGTTCCGCACGACTTTCACGAGCTCCAGCACCATCAGCGGTATGACACCAACAACGAGAAGCATGAGGCAATCGGGGAGCGACATGGACGACGTCTTCAGGAAGCCGCCCAGAACCGCGTTGTGATGGCTCCACACTTGGAGACCGAAACCAATGGCAACGACGATCGCGAGATTGATGTTCGTGAGCAGCGAGATGCGCCACACAGGCTTGGTTTCACTCCGGCAGCCAAAAGAGCGCAGCAGTTCGGCGAAGACCAAAGCGCTGAATGCATGCGTGCGAGCCATTTCGACGGATTCCGTTTTGAGGCCATAGAGGTAGACCGCGAACGCCACACCAGCCGTAAGGAAGGCGGTGAGGGACATCGTGCTCAGGAAGCTGCGGTCCGCAATGCGCTCAGACCGGCGGCGCGGCTGGCGCTTCATCACGTCGGGGCCGATGGGGTCGGTGGCGAGGCAGAGCGCCGGCAGACCGTCGGTGACGAGATTGATCCAGAGTAGGTGAATCGGCAGGAGCGGCGTCGGCAGCCCCACGACGACACATGTGGTCATGAGCAGGAGTTCACCGCTGTTACCCGCCAGAAGGTATTGCAGCGTCTTGCGAATGTTGTCGTAGATGCCGCGGCCTTCCTCTACGGCGGCAACGATGGAGGTGAAGTTGTCATCGGTGATGATCATGTCCGATGCTTGCTTGGTTACCTCCGTGCCGCTGCGGCCCATGGCGATGCCGATGTCCGCACCTTTGATGGCAGGGGCGTCATTGACGCCATCACCGGTCATCGCGACCACCGCGTCATTCGCTTTCCAGGCGCGGATGATGCGCAGTTTGTGCTCGGCGGTGACGCGGGCGTACACGGCGATCTTGGGCGCACGCTGCCGTAGGTCATCGTCGCTCATCTTGTCCAAGTCGACGCCCGCGATCGCCAGGTCGCCGTCCGCAGCGATGCCGATCTCCCGCGCAATGGCCGTCGCGGTGTGCGGATGGTCACCGGTAATCATCACCACGCGAATGCCGGCACCGCGACACTTGGCGACGGCCTCTTTGGCCTCCTGACGCGGCGGATCGTGCATTCCCGACAGACCGACGAACACGAGATCGCGCTCCACGGTGTCCGCAGTGAGGTCACTGGGCGACGCACTGTCCAGGTCGCGATAGGCCGAGCCGAGCACGCGCAGGGCTTGCTGCGCCATCGCAGTGTTTTGCGCCACGATGTTCTGCCGATCCTCGTTCGTGAGGGGGCGGACCCCGGTGCCGGTGTACAGGTTTGTGCAGCGCTCCAACAGCACGTCGGGCGCACCATTGATGAAGGCGCGGAGCTTGCCATCCGGCTTCCTGCGAATCACCGTGCTCCGTTTGCGGTCGGAGTCGAAAGGGATCTCGTGATGTTTCGGCAGCTCCTTCTCGATGCGTTCCTGCTGTCCGCCTGCCTTGGGACCGGCGGCAAGCAATGCGCCTTCGGTGGGGTCGCCGATGACTTTCCATACGCCGCCTTCTTCAACGAGATGGGCGTTGTTGCAGCCGAGGATGACGGTTGCGAGCTCGAGCAGCGGCGCTGCGTGTTGCGCTTCCGCTTTCTTGCCCAGCAAGCGCACTTCACCGTCCGGCCCGTAGCCTTCGCCGGTCACTTCGTAACGCTGGCCTGCGACGTAGAGCGCGCGCACGGTCATCTCGCCCACCGTCAAGGTGCGGGTCTTGTCCGTGCAGATGACCGTCGTCGAGCCGAGCGTCTCGACTGCGGGCAGTTTGCGCACGAGCGCGCGGCGGCGGGACATGCGCAACACGCCGAGCGCGAGCGAAACGGTCACGACGGCCGGCAGCCCTTCCGGCACCGCGGCGACCGCGAGGCTGACCGACGTCATCGTCAACTCGAGAAGCTGGGTCCCCCGAAGCAGCCCCAGCCCAAAGAGGAGCGCGACGATGCCTAAGGTCGCCCACGCGAGGATGCGTCCGAAGGAATCGAGTTTCTGCTGGAGCGGCGTTCCCGCTTCCGCACCCGCCTCCTCGATCAGTCCAGCGATGCGGCCCAACTCGGTATTCATCGCCGTGGCCACGACGACGGCTTGGCCAGTGCCCGCCGCGACGCTGGTGCCCATGAACACCATATTCTCGCGGTCGCCGAGCGGGAGGTCGCCCTGTTCCAAAGTCGCGGGCTGCTTCGTCACCGCCTCCGACTCGCCGGTCAGCGCCGACTCGATGCACTTGAGCGACGCCGCTTCCAGGAGCCGGGCATCAGCCGCGACCAGATCGCCAGCTTCCAGCGCAACGATGTCGCCAGCGACGATGCCCGACGCAGGAATCGATGTGACTTGCCCGTCGCGGCGCACCTTGGCGTGCGGCGCGGTCATCTTCTTGAGCGCCGCGATGGATCTCTCCGCGCTGAAC
Organism: Planctomycetota bacterium; assembly: GCA_031423015.1. Classification (GTDB taxonomy): domain Bacteria; phylum Planctomycetota; class UBA1135; order UBA1135; family UBA2386; genus DATGPD01. The sequence goes on from JANPER010000261.1 coordinate 4,989, forward strand.
TCCTGGTAGAAACCGATGACGGCATTGAGCACGACGATGGCGAGGATGGCGATCGCGTCCACCCATTCGCCCAGCACGCCCGAGAGGACACCGGCCGCGACGAGAATCCAGATGATCACGCTCTTGAACTGCCCGAGAAACATCTGCAAGGGCCCAGTCCGCTTGCCTTCCTTCAGCTCGTTCGGGCCGTTGGCCGTGAGACGTTGTGCTGCTTCCTGCGCCGAAAGCCCGGCCGCTGCCGAACCGAGCTGTGCCAGCACTTCCTCGGCCGCCTGGATGTGCCAGGCCTTGCCTTGTGGTGTTACGGCGATGGCCGGTGCCGCGCTCATATCGCGCCACGCGGTTGGCGCCATTGCCAATCCCGAATCTCCGGCAGGTCCTCGCCATGCTCTTCAATGTATTGCTTGTGCTCGATGAGCTTGTCACGCATGGCCTGCTTCACATAGGCAGCGCGCGGGCCGAGCTCGGGCACGCGATCAATGACGTCGGCCACCAGATGAAAGCGATCGAGCTCATTCATGACGACCATGTCGAAGGGGGTCGAAGTGGTGCCTTCCTCCTTGTAGCCGCGCACATGCAGGTTCGGGTGGTTCGTGCGCCGATAGGTCAGGCGATGGATCAACCACGGGTAGCCGTGGTACGCAAAGATGATCGGCTTGTCGCTCGTGAAGAGCCCATCGAAGTCCTTGTCACTCAAACCGTGCGGATGCTCCCTGCGTGGCTGCAGCTTCATGAGGTCGACTACGTTGATCACCCGGATCCTGATCTTGGGAAAGTGCTTCCGCAGTAACCCGACGGCCGCCAGTGTCTCCAAAGTAGGGACATCGCCGCAGCACGCCATGACAACATCCGGTTCGCCATCCTGGTCATTGCTAGCCCAGGGCCAGATGCCGATGCCTGCAGTGCAGTGCTTGATGGCCGCGTCCATGTCGAGCCACTGCGGGGACGGCTGCTTGCCGGCGATGATGACATTCACGTAGCCACGGCTCCGCAAGCAGTGGTCCGTCACCGAGAGCAGCGTGTTCGCATCGGGGGGTAAATAGACGCGGATCACTTCGGCCTTCTTGTTTACGACGTGATCGATGAATCCTGGGTCCTGGTGGCTGAAGCCGTTGTGATCCTGCCGCCAGACGTGCGAGGTCAGCAGGTAGTTCAGCGACGCGATGGGCCGACGCCAGGGAATGCTCCGCGTGACCTTCAGCCACTTGGCGTGCTGGTTGAACATCGAATCGACGATGTGAATGAAGGCTTCATAGCACGAAAAGAACCCGTGGCGACCGGTGAGCAGATAGCCTTCGAGCCAGCCCTCGCACTGGTGCTCGCTCAACATCTCCATCACGCGGCCGTCGGGTGCGACGTGGTCGTCGCTTGGAAGGCTCTCCGCTGTCGAGCAGCGATTCGTTACTTCGAACACGGCGCCCCAGCGGTTGGAGGCGGTTTCGTCAGGGCTGAACACGCGGAAGTTTCCCGGGTTCAGCTCGAGCACGTCGCGGATCAACTGGCCTTGGACGCGGGTGGCTTCGGCGCTCACGGCGCCGGGCTTCGGCACCTTCACGGCGTACTCGCGGAAGTTGGGCAGGCGCAGGTCGCGCAGCAAGACGCCACCGTTGGCGTGTGGATTGGCGCTCATGCGCCGCTCACCTTTCGGAGCCAATTCCGCGAGCTCCGAGCGCAGTTTGCCGGTCGCGTCGAACAGTTCGCGCGGGCGATAGCTCTTCAGCCACTTCTCCAAGAGTTTCACATGGCCGGGATGACTCATCTCGCCCATCGGTACCTGGTGCGAGCGAAACGTGCCCTCGGTGGTCTTGCCATCGACGACCTTTGGGCCGGTCCAGCCCTTGGGTGAGCGCAGGATGATCATGGGCCAGCGCGGGCGCTTGTTGAACCCGGTCGCACGAGCGTCGCGTTGGATGCGCCGAATGTCGGCCACGACGACGTCCAAGGTAGCGGACATGAGTTGGTGCATCTTCATCGGGTCGTCGCCCTCGACGAAGTGCGGTGTGTAACCGTAGCCGCGAAATAGAGCTTCCAGTTCGTCGCGCGGAATGCGGGCCAGCACCGTCGGCCCCGCAATCTTGTAGCCGTTCAGGTGCAGGATGGGTAGCACCGCGCCGTCATGCACCGGATTGAGGAACTTGTTCGAGTGCCAGCTTGTGGCGAGCGGGCCAGTTTCCGCTTCCCCGTCGCCGACGACACACACAACGAGCAGGTCGGGATTGTCGAAAGCTGCGCCGAACGCGTGTGAGAGCGAGTAGCCCAATTCACCCCCCTCGTGAATTGAGCCGGGCGTCTCCGGTGCGACATGGCTCGGAACGCCGCCCGGAAAGGAGAACTGCTTGAACAGACGCTGCATCCCTTTCTCGTCTTGTGCGATGTCGGGATAGACTTCGCTGTAGGTGCCTTCGAGGTAGGCGTTCGCCACCAACGCCGGCCCGCCATGGCCTGGCCCGGTGATGTTGAACACGTTCAGGTCGTACTGTTTGATGATACGGTTCAGGTGAACGTAGATGAAGTTGAGACCGGGAGTCGTGCCCCAATGGCCGAGCAGACGCGGCTTGATATGCGCTAGCGCGAGCGGCTTCTTCAGCAGCGGATTGTCGTAGAGATAGATCTGCCCGACCGAGAGATAGTTGGCCGCTCGCCAATAGGCATCCAGCCCTTGCACGAGTTTCCGACTGAGTGGCTTCGAGGGCGTGCGGGCTTTCATGGCTCGACCATCTGTGCGCCACGGCCGAGGACGCGGAGGACTGACTGTGCGATCATGAGTTCTTCGTCGGTGCGAATGACGCGCACAGCGACTCGCCCACCGTCCATCGAAATCAGCGATGCGTTCTCTGTGTTGCGCTGTTCGCTCAAGGCAATGCCGAGGAAGTCGAGTTTATCGCAGATCCGCCAACGGACGAGCGGCGCGTTCTCGCCGATACCTCCGGCAAACACGAGCGTGTCCAAACCACCGAGCGTCGCGGCAAAAGAGCCGATCCATCTCTTGGCCTGATAGCAGAACAACGCCACAGCTTCTGCCGCGCGAATGTCATTGGACTCCCGCGCGAGCAAGTCTCGCACGTCAGAACTGATCTCGGAAACTCCGAGGAGCCCGGACTCATGGTTGACCATTGGCTGAAAACGCGCTGCACTCATTTGCTCGGTGCGCGCCAGGTAGGAGACAAGTCCGGGATCCAAGTCGCCCGAGCGACTGCTCATCACCATTCCCGCCGTTGGTGTGAAGCCCATGCTGGTGTCAATGCTCTTGCCGTCACGCACGGCGGCCAGGCTGGCGCCGTTGCCGAGATGCGCAAGGATCACGCGCCCCTTCGTTGCCGCCGGGTCGCCGAGGCGGACAAGTTCCTGCATGAGGAACTCGTAGGACAGCCCGTGAAATCCATAACGTCGAACGCCGGCCGCCTCGTAGCGGCGCGGAATCGGTAGGAGAGTGGCGACCCGCGGCATGGTGCGGTGAAACGCCGTGTCAAAGCAGGCCACCTGAGGCAAAGCAGGATGACGTTGGCGGAATGCCTCGATCAACTCGATCTCGAGCGGTAGGTGCTCGGGGTCATAAGGAGTGATGCGGTGCAGTTCGTCGAGCAAGTCTGGCGTGACTCGCTCCGGCTCTGTGTGTGTCATCCCATGGACCACCCTGTGCCCCACGGCTTGGACCGTTGCGAAGAGCTCCTGCGTTGCAAACCAATCTAATAGAAGCGTCACCGCCGATCGGTGCTCATCGATGGCGACGGCCTGCCGCTGGGGCTTGCCTGCGGAGGTCGTGAAAGTGAAAACCGCGTCGCTCAGACCGATGCGATCCACTTTCCCATGCAGCAGCCGCCGCAGCGGTTCGCCGTCTTCATACAGCGCGAAACGGATGCTCGATGAGCCGCCGTTGATTGTCAGGAGAGATGGCAACGCGCGGTTTGCTTCCACGGTCCTAGCTTGTGTCTTCAACTGGCCGAAGACCTGCGGGTGTCAGCCACAACAGCCTCCGGGCTTACCCTCGGGCTTAGCGCCGGCCGGCGTTGACAGAAACTTCTGCCGGCAGTGATCGCTGCAAAAGTAAAAGGTCTTGCCCTCGCGTTCGGCGTGGAGTGCGGTTGCTTCGTCTACGGTCATCCCGCAGACGGGGTCCTTGGTCATGGATGGTGAGGCTTTCATGGTCGAGCTTCTTTCCTAGTTGTGGTTGGCACGGTCGTGTGGATTACGGGTGTTTATGTGCTTCATGTCGATTGCGTTTCCATTTCCATTCCTCAACCGCGCAGAACAGGCACGGCACGATGAACAGCGTGATCACACTCACCGCCATGCCGCCGACCAGCGGGATCGCCATCGGCTGCATCACGTCGGCGCCGCGGCCGGTGGACCAGAAGATCGGCAACAGGCCGAACACCGTCGTCGCGATCGTCATCAAGCACGGCCGGATGCGCTTCAATCCGGCCTCGACGACCGCGTCGCGGATCTCCTGGGCCGACGCGAAGGCTCGGCCCTTGAACACGCTTTCGAGGTAGGTGGCGATCACCACGCCGTCGTCGTCGACGACGCCGAACAGCACGAGGAAGCCGACCCACACCGCGACCGACAGGTTGACGCCCCACAGCGCGAGCATCACGAAGCCCCCGCTCGCGGAGACCAGGACGCCGAAGAAGATCACCGGCGCGATCCACCAGCGCTTGAAGCCGAGGTAGAGCATCACGAACATGATCCCGAGCGTGATGGGGATCAGCATGCGCATGCGCGCGGTGGCGCGGACTTGGTTCTCGAACTGGCCCGACCACTCCCAGTAGTAGCCCGGCGGGACGACCAGGCGGCCGTCGGCAACGGCCTCCTGCAGGAGCGCCTCGGCGTCCTGCACGACGCTCACCTCGTCGCGGTCGCGCGTGTTCATGGTCACGTAGCCGACCAGCAGCCCGCGCTCGCCTTTGATCTCCTGCGGGCCGAGCACGGTGGTGATGGTGGCTAACTGCGCCAGCGGCACCTGCGCGCCGGTCGAAGTCGGCACATTGACGCGCTCGATCGCCGCCACATCCTCGCGGAAGTCGCGCGCCAGGCGCACGCGGATCGGGTAGCGCTCGCGGCCTTCCACAGACTCCATCAGGTTCATGCCGCCGAGCGACACCTCGACCACGTCCTGCACGTCGCGGATGTTGACGCCGTAACGCGCCATGCGCTCGCGGTCGATGTCGATCTGCACGTAGGGCTTGCCGACGATGCGGTCGGCGACGATGTCGGTCGCGCCTGGGACCTCGCGCAGAAGCTGCTCGATCTGCAGGCCGATGCGCTCGATCTCACGCAGGTCCGAGCCAAACACCTTCACGCCCATCATGGCGCGGAAGCCGGTCTGCAGCATCACGAGGCGCGTCTGGATCGGCTGCAACCATGTCGGCAGCACACCTGGGATCGCGGTGCGCTCTTGCAGCTCGGTGAGGATCTCGTCCTTGGTGATGCGCCGCTCTTCGGGCCATCCCCAAGCGAGCGGCGCCTTGAGCCGAGCCGGCCAGGAAGAGAACCAGCGCGCGACCGGGCGCGTGCGCCACTGTGTCTCCGGCTTCAGGATGACGATCGACTCCATCATCCCGATCGGCGCCGGGTCGAGCGCCGACTCGGCGCGGCCGATCTTGCCGACGACCGACTCGACCTCGGGCACGCTGGCGATGGCGAGGTCTTGCTTGCTGTTCACCTCCACCGCCTGCGACAGCGACGCCTGCGGCAACAGCGACGGCATGTACAGCAGGGAGCCCTCGTCCAGCGGCGGCATGAACTCGCGGCCCAGCCCAGGCAGGACGCGGGTCTCGTGCAGCACCACAAGGCCGGCGGCCACCTCGGCGTCGCGCTCGCGCGGATCTGGCCTGCGCCACAGCACGCGCCAGCGCTCGCGCCCGTCGCGTTCGCGCACGCGCTGCCAGCGCAGTTGGTCGAACTCCACCAGCGGCCGGGTCACGTCCGCATCGGCGCGCGCGTGCATCGCGCGCTTCAGCTCGGGCGACGCCGGCTCGCGCGCGAATAGATTCACCACCATCGCCACCGGGTGCAGCGTGGTGCCGATGCCGAGCCACACGCTCATACCGGCGAACAGCAGCGCGAGCGGCGCCGCCAAGAACAGCTTCTTGTGCGCGAGGATCCAGCGCAGCGCCGGCGTGTAGAGGCGCGCGACGCCGCGCGACACCGGGTTTGCTTCCAGCGGCAGGAAGCGCTCCTTCGTCATGCGGACCACACACAGCGCGACGCCAACCCCCACCGCAAAGGCGATCAACCATCCCTGTTCCGGACGCGCCACCAGCCCAGCGACGAACACCGCGTGCGTCGCCAGCGCCGCCAGTGCACCGACAGCGGCCGCGACCGCAAGCGTCACGCGCGTGCGCCACTGCACGGGCCGAAACAACAGGTAGCACACGAACGGCACCAGCGTGATCGCCAGCACCACCGAGCTGCCGATGGCGAACGTCTTGGTGAACGCCAGCGGCTTGAACAGCTTGCCTTCCTGATCGGTCAGAAAGAACACGGGGATGAACGACACGATCGTGTTCATGACCGCGGTGACGATCGCGCCGGCGACCTCGGTGGCGCCCTCGAACACCAGGCCGAAGTGCCCCTTCGTGCGCTTCTCCTCGTCGGTGGCGCTGGCGATGCGGCGGTAGATGTTCTCCGCCATGATGATGCCCATGTCGGCGACGTCGCCGATCGCGATCGCCAGCCCAGCCAGCGACATGATGTTGCTCTCGATGCCCAGCCAGTACATCAGGATGAACGAGGACGCGACCGCGAGCGGCAGCGTGGGCAGCACGGTGACCGTGGTGCGCAGGTGCATCAGGAAGAACAAGATCACCAGGCTGGCGAGGATCGCCTCTTCGAACAGCGCCGTCTTCAGCGTGTCGATCGCTTCCTCGACGATCGTGGTGCGGTCGTAGAACGGCACCACCTTGATCTTCGACTCGCGCCCATCCGCGAGCCGCTTGCTCGGCAGGCCCAGCGCGAGCTGCGCCAGCTTCTGCTTGACGCGCCCGAGCACTTCGCGCGGGTTCTCGCCGTAGCGCATCAGCACGACGCCGCCGACCGCCTCGACGCCGCCCTTGTCGAGCGCGCCGCGCCGGAAGTCGGGCCCGAGCTGCACCGTCGCCACGCTGCGCAGCAGGATCGGCGTGCCGCCTTCCTCGCGCAGGACGACCTTCTCCAGGTCTTCGACGGTCTTGACGAAGCCGAGCCCGCGGATGAAGAACTCGACGCCGTTGCGCTCGATCACCTTGGCGCCGACGTCGATGTTGCTCTTGCGCACCGCGTCGTACACGTCCATCAGCGTGACGCGGTGCGCGCGCATCTTGTCGGGATGGATGTCGATCTGGTACTGCTTGACGAAGCCGCCGATGCTGGCCACCTCGCTCACCCCGTCGACCGCCTGCAACTGGTAGCGGATGTACCAGTCCTGCACGGAGCGTAGCTCGGCGAGGTCGAATCCTTCGCCCTCGACCGTGTACCAGTAGACCTGACCCAGCGCGGTCGCGTCGGGCCCGAGCACCGGCATGACGCCCATCGGCAGGCGCTGCTGCGCGACGTTCATCCGTTCCAGCACGCGTGACCGCGCCCAGTAGTAGTCGACGTCGTCTTTGAAGATGACGAAGACCATCGCGAAGCCGAACCCCGACATCGAGCGGATGGACTTCACGCCCGGCGTGCCGGTGAGGCTGGTGGTGAGCGGGTAGGTCACCTGGTCGTCGACGTCCTGCGGACTGCGGCCCGGCCAGTCGGCGTAGACGATCACCTGCTTCTCGCCGATGTCCGGTATCGCGTCGACCGGGGTCCGCGAGATCGCCCAGTAGCCGGCGCCGCACAGGCTGGCGATGGCGAGCACCATCAGGAAGGTGTTCGACAGGCACCAGCGGATTACGGCGTTGATCACGTTGCCATCCTCGACTCAGCGCTTGTGGCCGGCGTGGGGGTCTGTCGTCTGCGACGGCGGCGGCGACAGCGGCGGCGGCGGCGCGTTCCCCTCCTTCGGTTGCCCGTGCTGGTGCGCCCCGCTCGCTTGCAAGCCGCCCGGATAGAACAGACTTGGGTGACCGGTCACTTGGAACTGGCTGTCGATGAGGAAGCCGCCGCGAGTCACCACGCGCTCGCCTGCCGCTACGCCCTTGATGACCGGATAGAACTCGCCAGCGCGCGGTCCCAGCGTGAGCTCGCGCGGCTCGAACAGACCCTTCCCCTTCTCGACGTACACCAGCTTGCGCGTGCCGCTGTCGAGTACGGCCGAGGTGGGCACTGCGAGGACGGCGCTGCCCGAACGAGCCGGCACTGCTTCGAGCGCCATCTCGCACACCGGGCACTTGCCCGGCGAGGCGTAGGTCTTGTCGCCCTCGCACTTCATCGGGCACATGAACTGTGGCGGCCCTGCGGCCGGCTCGGCCTGCGCTGGTGTCGCGCCCGGGATCTGCGCCAGCGGCATCTCGCAGAGCGGGCACTTCCCCGCCGCGACCTCCAGCACCTGCGGGTGCATCGGGCACGAGAACTTGCCTTCGACGCCAGTGGGCATCGCCTCGCCGTCCGGCCCGAGCGCCGCGGCGATGACGGCCGAGACGAACATCCCTGGCTTCAGCCGGTGGTCTTCGTTGACCACGTGCACCGGCACGCGGATCGTGCGCGTCGATTCGTTCACCAGCGGCTGCACGAAGGTCACCATGCCTTCGAGGGTGCGACCCGGCAGCGCCTCGGCGGTGAGAGTGACCTTCTGGCCGTATCGCACCCAGGGCAGGTCGTACTCGTACACGTCGATGTACGCCCACACCGTGTCGAGGTTGGCGATGCGATAGAGCACCTCGCCGGCCTTGAACGCTGCCTTCTCCACGATCAGCTTCTCGATCACCGTGCCGCTGATGGGGGCGTACAAGGTCACCCGCTCGGTGATCTTGCGGTGCTCGACGAGGTCGCCGACCTGCTCCTCGGTCAGGCCCAGCAGGTGGAGCTTGGTCTTGGCGGTGTCCACCAGCGGACCGGTGATGCCGCTCTGCAGCGCAATGAGCAGCTCCTGCTGCGCCACCAAGAGCTCCGGGCTGTAGACCTCGGCGAGGTGATCGCCGGCCTTGATCACCACGCCGGTGTAGTCGACGAACAGACGTTCGGCGTAGCCATCGACGCGTGGCGTGATGCTCGCCAGCGAGCGCTCGTTGTATTCGATCTTGCCGACGGTGCGCAGCTCGCGCAAAAGCTCGCGTGGCTCGACCGCGACGGTCGCGATGCTCGCCATCGCCACGGCGTGCTCCGAGAGCTGGATGCGTGGTGCTCCCTCCGCGGCGCCCGGACTGGCGCCCACGGGAATGAGCGGCATCTCGCAGATCGGGCACTTGCCGGGCCGATCGAGGCGAACCTGCGGGTGCATCGAGCAGGTCCAGACCTGCGGGGCTGCGGCCGGCGGCGCGACGGGTGCGTTGCCGGCAACCGCAGGGGAGCTGCCGCGCCCGGCGTAGTAGCCTGCGAGCACAGCCGCGGCCAGGACCACGGCGCAGAAGACATAGCGAAGGGGTCGACTCATCGTCCGCGTTCCTTTGGTTGTACGGGTTCAGCTGACTGATTCGGGCGCAGCACCGGCGCGCCCTCGGGCGCCACCCCGGCAATCGCGAGCGACAGCGAGGCCAGCGCCAGCTCGCGACGCGTGCGCGCGTCGATGAGCGCCGACTCGAAGGCAAGGAGCTGCCGCTCGGCGTCGATGACATCGAGGAAGCCGGCGCGGTTGGTCGTGTATGCGCCGCGTGCTGACTCGAGCGACTGACGGCCCTTGGGAATCAGCCGCTGCGCGAACAGGTCGATGTTGCGCACGCTCTCGCGGTACATGAACAGCATCGTTGCCAGCTCGGCGGCGAGGTCGATCTGTTCGGCATCGAGCCGCGCGCTGGCGGCACGCTTGTCGGCCTGCGCCGCGGCGATCTGCGCCGCGATCTTGTCGCGCCAGATCGGCAACGTCATGCTCGCCGACGGCCGCAACATCACCGGGCTCGCGCGCAGGTCCGACTCGATCCCGAGCGTGAAGTCCGGCACGCCCGATTTGCGCGCCAAGCCGAGCATCGCTTCCGCGCGGCGCACGTCTGCTTCCATCTGCCGCAGCTTCGGGTTGCGCACCAGCGCGGCCTGCAGCAGCGCGTCCGGCGCCGCCGCCTCCGGTGATGGCGTGAAGTCGGCCGGGATCGGCGGGTCGTTGTCGTCGGGCCCAAAGCCGAGCGCCGCCTTGAGCTCCGCGCGCAGCGGCTGCGCCGAGTCTTCGAGGTTCGCGATCTCGGTCAATACCTGCTCCTTCTCGATCTGCGCGCGCAACACGTCCTGTAGGGTGACGCGGCCGGCGGCGTTCTGCTGCTGCGCCAGCAGCTCCAGCTCGCTGAGGAGTACCAGCGTCGCGCGCTGCACGCGCACGCTCGCATCCAGGAAGTGAAGCCGGTAGTAGGCCGACTTCACCGCGAGCGCCGTGCGCAGGATCTCGAGTTCGAACGTGAAGTAGCCGGCCCAGCTCTCCTCGGTAGCCGCCTCGCCGGCGGCGCGCAGCTTGCCCGGTCCCGGGAAGTCAGCCATCAGCCCGGGCATGAGTGCCTCGATCATGCGGGTGAGGTCGACCTCGAAGGTGAGGCGCGGGTCCGGCAGGGATCGCGCAACCGTAATGCGCGCCACCGCCGCGGCCCACGCGTAGTAGGCGGCCGCGACGCGCGGGTTATTGAGCATGCCGACGCGCAGGAAGTCGGCGAGCGGCGACTGTGGGGTCAGGGTTGGCAGTGTTGGCTTGGCATCGGCCGGCCGGAACTCGTCGCCTACGTCTTTCAGCGCCGCGCGCGCCCGCTCTTCGCCGGGTGCTGGTGAGCCGGTGCAGGCCGCGAACCCCATGATGGCCAGCGCGATCGGTGCACGTGCAAAGCGACAGAGCACGCGACTCATATGTTTAGATGGGTACACCTTGGATATGAGAGCCGCCTGAAGGGAAGATAATAAGAAACTCATGTTGGCGGCCACCTTCACGGCGCTAGAATATCACCTGATACGATGATTCACGCCAACCCAAGGAAGAAAATGAAACGGCAAGCGATGGCGTTCGGAGTCTCTATTGGCTTACTCGCAGCGTGCGCCCACTCCCCACGCCCCGGAGAGGTGATCATGAAAGCGAGCGCTACTGAGGCCCATGTAGCCCTGCCCGCCCGGAATGTCAGCCCCGGCGACAAGGTGAGCATCTACCGCGATGTCGGCACTCAGTCAGGTATCAATCGCGACGTCGCCCCCAAGACGTCACGGATCGAGAAGCGACTCATCGGCGAAGGTACCGTGACCCGTCTCATGGGTAATGAGTATGCCGTCGTCGAGGTGCTGGACGGCGTTGAGTTCCGGGAGCACGATTACGTCGAACGTAAGTGACCCTCGGCCGGACTTTGCCGGACACGTGACCGCCAGACTTGCGGCTACCGGATTGTCATGGCCTGGAACAAGCCCAGACGGAAGCCGCCGGGAAGCGACGTCGATGCGAACGCCTGAAACCCGAGGCGCAGCCCGACCAGGTTCTGATCGTTGGGGATGGTGTACGGGAAGGACGCGCGGTGCTCCCAGTTCGCCATCGCCGAGCCGAAGAGCATCGTCGCCGTCGGATCCAACACGAGCACGCCGTATGGCGGGAACGGGATCGGAGTGGGCAGCTCTGCGGAGCCCGCGAACAGAGCGGTAGCCTGTCCGCTGGTCCACTGCACGACGACCTGGCCCGTCGCACCGAGCCGGAACGCCGACGCCTGATCAGACACCGTCGCGATCGGGGTCGCCGACATCGGCTCATAGTCGGCGCGGTTCGCGATCCCGTCGCTGTCGCTGTCGCCGGAGTACTCGATCGCGGTCATCATCCCGCTCGCCATGTGCTCCATGTTGTGGCAGTGGAAGAGCCAGCGGCCCGGGTTGTCCATCACGATCTGCACCACTGCCGAGCTGCCGGCCTGACCGGCGGGCCGGATGAGCAACGTGTCCTTCAGCGGCGGACGCGTCGTGCCGCCGGCGGTGTTCAGCAAGCGGAAGAAATGGCCGTGCACGTGCATGGGGTGGTACTCGGGCATCATCGGCATGCCGGTGTTCACGATCGTCAGCTGCACGTGGTCGTTGGGCGCGACCGGGAACGGGGTGACGTTCGGCCATGACTGCCCGTTGATCGTGTGCCGCATGCCGCCGCCTCCCATCGCCATGCCGAGCGATGCGGTGAAGGAACGATCCGGGGTCGGCGTGATCGGCGGCACGGCGAAGTACGCCGCGAGCTGCGCGTACGTCAGCAGTGAGCCGGTCGCGAGGTTTGGCGGCACGTAGCCGGGCGGCGGCGGTGGCTGGGTCTGCCCGGCGTACTGGAGGATGCCGCGCACGAGGGTCACGTTGCGGTTGTCGATCGCGGCAGCAGCGACACTCCACACGCCAGGGTTCATGCAGTCGACGAGCACGTCGTAGCGCTCGCCGATGCCAATGGGGATCGCCTGCACCACGACGGGCTGCACGCGGTTACCGTCCGCGTGGGTCAGGGTCATCGGGTGACCATCGAGCGCGATCACGTAGTTGGTGACGGCCGAGGCATTGAGCAGGCGCAGCCGCAGCCGCTGGCCGGGCTGCACGATGAGCGGCACCTGACCGAGGCTGGTCTTGCCGTTGAGGATATGACCGGTGAAGCCGCCGCCGAGCGTGTCGTTCCAGTCGTCGAGGATGACGCTGTGCTCGACATCAAAGCTCGGGTCGTGCCGCGGATCGGCGGGACCGACGATCAGCAGGCCGGCGAGGCCGACATCGAGTTGCATCTCGTGCCCGTGCGGGTGGAACCAGTATGTGCCTGGCACCAGGTTCGTGAGCTCGTATATGAACTCCTGTCCCGGCGCGATCGCGGGCCGCGAGATGTCCGGCACGCCGTCCATGCCGAGCGCGATCGGCTGGCCGTGCCAGTGGATCGCGGTCGCCTCGGGAAGGTCGTTGCGGAAGCGCACGCGCAGGGTCTGGCCTTGCGTCACGCGAAGCGTCGGACCGGGAAGCGTGCCGTTGTAGAGCCAGGCGTTCGCGGTGACGCCCGGCGCAAGCGACACGGTGCCGGGTGCTGCGGTGAGATTGACGGTGACGGTTTGCGAGAACAGAGGGCTGCTCAGGAGCATGCAGGCGGTGAGGGATCGATGCATCATGGTGGCAGGGGCGATCGGACAGGGTACGGTACGCCCGCCGCCGGGAGGCAGGGCCGCGTAGCGCCTCAGTTCGAATGAACGTCCCGAGGCCCCGCGAGCTTTCAAGGGTGCCGCCTCATCGTTGCCCCGGCAAACAACTTCACATCAGGCCAGTTTTTCGTCGGCTGCGTGCAAACCTCCACGCTCGCGGGCGATTGTCACTACGCGGCGCGGAAGCGATCGCCGGGCCGAAAGCAAGAAGACTGACATGCGAAGACTCCTTCAGATTGCATCCTATCTCGCCACCGTGGCGGCCATCATCGTGAGCTTCGCGTCTTGCGCTCCCTGGGCCTGGGGCGGTTGCCACTGAAGTGCAGCCCGCGCCTGGTCTCGATCTTGGTAGCTCGGATCATGAGAGTTCTCTCCGTCGGATCGATCGGCAGGGTCTAGCCTCGCCGTGATCACTCCTGACGATGTCGTGTACATGATCGTCACCGACCGCTTCGCGGACGGCGATCCAGGGAACAACGAGCCCGTAGACCTCGCCGACCCGAAAAAGCGTCATGGCGGCGACCTGCTCGGCATTATTCGTCGAATGCCGTACCTGCGCGATCTAGGCGTGACGGCGTTGTGGGTGACCCCGGTCTACCGCAACCCGCCTGACGCGTATCACGGCTACCACCCTCTGGACTTCGAGCACGTTGACCCCCACCTGTGCAGTCCAGAGCTCGGTCCGAGCGGAAGCCCGGAGGTCATCCGCCGATTCGTCGACCTTGCACATGATCAAGGGCTCAAGGTCGTGTTCGACGCGGTTGTCTGCCACACGGCGCCCGGTCATCGCTGGGTCGAGGAGCGGCCAGGTTGGTTCAACCCGAACAGCTCGGCGCCGGAGAAGTGGTGGATCTGGGGATTGCCCGACCTCAACCATGACCTCATCGAGGTCAACGTCTACTTCGCGCACAATCTCGTCGAGTGGATGACGGCGACGGGCGTGGACGGCATGCGTCTCGATGCCGCCCGTCACGTGGAAAAGGCGTTCTGGCGCGTCTTCAAGACGTTCGCCAAGGGGGTTTGTCCAGACGTCACGCTGCTCGGCGAGGTGTGGGATGCCGATGTAAACCAGGTGGCTCCCTACCAGACACACCACGGCTTCGACTCGATGTTCGACTATCCACTGTACGAGGCGATGGTCGACGTCTTCGCGAAGGACCAGAGCTTCTGCCGGATTGCACGCCCCGAGATCGCGAGCGACGAGGCTCGGGGAGTTCTGAACCTGGACGACGCATACCGCAATCCGGGCCAACTGGTGACGTTCGTCGACAACCACGACACACCTCGCTTCTTCCATCTCGCGGGAGGCCCGGCAAAGTCGGAAGAGGCGATGCTGCGCACGAAGCTCGCTCTCACGTTGGTGTTCACGACACGAGGGATACCTCAGCTCTACTACGGCAGCGAGCTAGCACTCGATGGCGGGCCGGACCCCGACAACCGTCGGGACATGCCATGGGAGCTCACCGAGGTATCTAGCCGATCCCCGGCGGCGCAGCGTGCACGAGAGATGCACGGGTTCGTGCGCAGGCTCGTCGAGATCCGACGCGGCAGCCCAGCACTTCGATCCGGCCTGACCACGACGCTCTATGTGACATCGACCCTCTACGCGTTCCTACGAGGGTTTCCGAACGACGCGCGCCTGGTCGTGCTCAACAACTCGCCCACCGCCGTGCAAGTCGACATCCCTATCCATGCGAATTCTCGCTTGTCGACTCTTGCCTGCTGCCGTCTTCCAGAAGGCCTTCGCCTGTTCGACGAGTTGGCCCCAAATCGGTCAGCCCAGATATGCAACGGGCAGGTCAGAGTTGACCTTCCTGGCAGGACAAGTGCAGTTTTTCGGCCCGTTGGGGATGACACACTGGGCCGCGAACCGGACAGGTCATGAGCAAACTCGTCGCCGCAACCACCATCCTCGGTCTCGTCGCATGCGCAGGGCCAGCCCCCGGATCCGCGCTCGCGGTGTCACCTGCCGACGCTCTTCCGTGCTCGCGCTTGTCCATAGCCTCTTCGGACGCGGTGTCCAACGCTGGTCGTTTTGACTTCGGCCTGCGCGGTGGTACGACGCTCGGCGACGGCAAGCCTGCCAACGACATGATCACCTATGGCGTGTTCGGTAGGTACCACGTCAACAACCGCTTCAGCTTCGGGGTCGGGGTCGAGCTGCTGACATTCGACTTCGAAGAGCCGGCACCGCGCGTGCTCGGCATCGCGACGTCAGCCACGTTCGATGCGGGCGCGACCAGCGTGTTGATCGAAGGCGCTGCCGAGTTCAACCTGCTGCCAGCCGACAGTCTTCACGAGCTGGTGGTGCACGGCGGTGTCGGCTGCGCGGCGGTGTCGGTCGACGACCTGCGCGGCACCACAGCCAGCGGCGGGACCTTCGACATCGACACCAACGCCGGCACCGAGCTCCTGTTCTCGATCGGCGCCGGCTACCGCTTCCAGCTCAGCCAGCATTGGAACCTCGAGGCGTTGGCGCGCTACAACCACCACCTTGCGGATTGGAGCGTGCGCGACTCGGTGTCGGGAGCTTCGGCCACCGTGAACGACTACGGCACGACATCGCTGCTGCTGGGCTTCAGCCATCGCTTCTGATTCCCTCAGTCGCGCGACAGCTTGATGTCGTGCCCGAGGCAGCACGCGGGCAGCTCGGCGCGCACGAGCTCCAGGACCATGCGGGCCTTTTCGAGGAAGTCCGTCGTGCTCGGAACCTCGACGCGCCGCGGGTGGGGCGACCAGGCCGCAGCGATGCGCTGGTCGAGGATCGCGGCCTGTTCGGCGGACTCCACGCGCAACGGGTTGCTGTGGTCGAAGCCCTGCGCGAGACCCGGCGTCCGCAGATGCACCACCGCGGCATACCGCTGCAGCTCCAGCTCCGGCCGCGTCCCGAGTTCTTCCCAATAGCTTGCTGCGCTCTTGGGCCAGTAGGCCACGCCATCGATCACGCCGCGGTCGCAGAGTGCGACGACGACCTCTCTCTCCTCGCACACCAGCGCCTCCAGCTCGCGTTGCACATGGAAGATGGCCCGCTGAGAAGCGCACCGACCTGCTTCCGTGCCATGGCGAGGGAACCCGCCGCCGAACACGATCCCGGCCGCTTCGGGCAGGATGGCGATGTGCCGGCAGAACGATCGGCGCGCCATCTCCAGCACCGCGGTCTTGCCGGCGCCGGGGCCGCCGGTGACGACCACGAGCTTCACCGCGAGCTGCGGCGGCAGCTGGCATTGGCATGACTGCGAACCGACCGGAAGCGAGGACGCTTCACGGGTGGGCATCGTTCGTCTCCTCAGCTTGTGCGGCGATGGCGGCAGCCGACAGCCCCACGCACTCGCCGTCTCGTGCGACGTGGCTCGGCCAACCCAGCTGTTGGAGCAGCAGTAGTCCGCCGGAGTGGTCCAGGTGCGCGTGGCTGAGCACGACTGCGTCGAGGCTGGTCGGGTCGAACGGCTGCGGCGCCCAGTTGCGCAGCCGCAGCTCCTTTAGGCCCTGGAACAAGCCGCAGTCCATGACCTCGGCGTCGAGGCCATCGGGCGACGATTGCCGGCGAAGCAGCACGTCCGCGACGGACATAGCATGCCACGCGGCGGGCGCACGGTGCGGTGCGCTTGCAGCCAAGCTAGTGCCTTTGCGCATGGGACGCCGTGCAGCGCCAGGATCGAGAACGGTGGCGTTGACGCATCTTCGCGCGCGGACCGGCCCGCGAAAGCTCAAGTCTGCTCGCTCCGATCAGTTTTCATTCCCCGACGTCTTTTCCAGAGCCACCAGAACAAGGCTGCGACGCCAACGGCGAAGTAGCCCCACAGGAGGCAGCGGTACGTCGTCTCGAGCCGGTCACGGAAGAACAGGCGCAGCTCGATGAGCCAGCACGGGCTACCGAAGGCGAACACCCAGCGCTCGGCGCCGGGGAGAACGACCGTCGACGCGAGGAAGAGCGTGGTCAATGCAAGGAAGACACCGAGCAACGCGCCGAAGCGCCAACCCAGCCATCGCCTCAGGTTCAGAGCGACCATGAGGCTCGAGCCCATGAACATGCCGCTGTAGTCGGCGAGCATCCCGATCCACGTGCCGGAGGCGTGATAGAACGCGGAGCCGAGGCCCATGAGGATCGACGCGACCCCGACCACGCGAAGTGACGCATGCTGGCCGGCTCGCGCGCGCCGCCAGATCCAGAACCCCACGAGGATGAATCCCACGCACGACCACGTGTTCGGTCGCCCGTTGGCTCGCCGACCCGCTCCCGGCCGAAGCCACCGCCCGCAGAATACGGTCGTAAGGGTGCCGAGGTGTGCCGTATCCGTGCCGTGGTCAATTGCAGAATGTTCAGGAACGAGCCCCCATACTGACATGCTCGCGCCCTCGCGTCTTGGTCGCGCTACGACGTGATCGTCGCTCTGGTCGCCAGCGACAGCTCGAGGCAAGGCACCGTCGGGTCGACGCAGCCGCACTGGATGCAGAGCGAGAGCCCGATCAGGTGGTGATCGTTCGGGATGTGGATCTGCACGTGATTGGCAAACAGCAGCGCGAGCGGGCTGCAGCTCAGGTTGCAGAGCTGATGATGACACGTGACGGGGGCGCCGATGACGATGGGCGAGTGCAGCGGCGCGCCGACCACGACGAAGGACCGCCGATCGTGCGCGCACGCGGGGCACTGCACCGAGAACACGGTGCCGATCTGTGGCGGCGTGACGCAGTGCGGTGCGCTCGTGGCGTGCGGACATCCGGAGCCGTGAACGGTCGCGCACTGGGCGCGCGCGGCGCTGGCGAAGAGCGTGGAGAGCAACAGGGTGCCGAGCACAGCAAGCATGGAACGGAGCATGGGACTTCGTGGGTGAGAGAGAACGGTGCGACGAGTCGTCGACCCAATTGCATCGCAGGTCGACGCAACAGGCAGGGAGCATAGCGCCGCCTGAACGGTTACAGATGCGGGTGCATAGCGGCCATGGCTGGGCGCCCAGGTGGGTCTGTGCCGCTCCCCTACTTCTTCCTCTTGAACAGCTCCTCGAGCCCCTTCTGCAGCAGGTTCTCCGCCCCCTTCTTGAGTTCCTGCTGCGCCGCGTTCTTGAGCGCTTCGGTGAACAGACTCTGCACGTCCGGCATCGCCACCTTCGGCGACCACAACGTGCCTTTCACGGCGCCCTCGATCGCCTTCCCCTGCAGGTACTGCAACACCTTCTCGCCGTCCTTGTGACCCCTGAGCAGCGCGGTGAGGTCGAGCTTGTGGTCCATCGTGCCGTCGAGCATCGTGCGGCCGGACAGGCCGAGGCTCTTGCCCTTGATGTCGAGTTTCGTCAGCGCGGTCTCCACACCGCCTTCTCGCAGGGTGAAGTCAGTCGCGAGATCCTTGAACGACAGCATGCCCTGTGACTCGGGGTCAGCAAACTGCATGAGGCTGGCGAACGCCGCGGCGGGGCGCACATTGCCGTCGGCGAGCGCCACCTTGCCGCCGCCCGACCAGTGATTGAGCCACGCGAGCCACGTCTCGGCGGCGCCCTTGTTGCCAGGCCCGGTGAATGACATCGACAGCGTGCCGCGACCGCCGAGTTCGGCGCCGGCTTGTTGCGCCAGGCCGGCGAACAGCGGTACCGCGTACTGCAGCGCGTGCAGCGCGTCGCCGATCAGCGCGGTTTCCTGCACGCCGAGGTCGAGGCTCGCGGGCCACGTCGCTTGCTTGAGGTCGACGCCAGCGGTCAGCGTCAGCGCGCCACCGTTCAACGTGGCGCCTGGGGTGAGGCTGGCGCGAAGCGCGCCGTCCTTGATGGCGACCGGCAGCTCGACACCGAGGATCTTGGTCGCCGTGCCAAACGCCAGCTGCGGCAAGCTCACCTTGGCGTCGACCTGCACGGAGTCGACGATGAACTGCATCACGTCGTCGAACTCGAAGCCGCCGGCTGGCATCTTCAGCGCGGCGCGACCGACGACGCGGCCCACTTGCTCGCCAAGCATCGCCGGGATCGGTCCACCGAGCTTGCCGAGCGCTTGCAAGTCCAAGTCGAAGTCGAGTGCCATCGCCTGCGCGCCGGCAAACAGCGCGCTCGCGCTCGCCGCGCCGACGCCCGTCACCTTCAGCAAGCCGAGATCGACGCTGAAGCCGTCGAGATCCGCCTGCGGCACTGCGCTCGCCTTGTCCATCGTCAGCTCGACGTTGGGGTTGATCACCCACTTGGCCGCCTGCACGTTCATGCCTTGCAGCAGCGTGCCTTCGAAGTGCGGCTTGTCGATCGTGAGCGCGCCCTGCACGAACACCGTGTTGAGGTTCTCGATGCGCGCCTTGATCGTGCCGTCGAGTACGCCAGCGAGCGCCGACAGGCTGCCGGCGCCGAGCATGCTGTCGACCAGCGGCCGATAGCGCGCAAAGTCGAAGCCGGCCGAGGTGATCTGCACGTCGATCGGGCGCTGCAAGGTGGCGTCGACGTCGGCATCGATCTGCAGCTTGCCCGGCGGCTTGCTGGCGTCGGGGCCGGCCAACTCGGCGTCGACCTTCACGTCGAAGTCGGTCGAGCCGAGACGCTTGTCGACGGTGGCGTTGAGCTTGCGAATCGACTCCAGCGTGCCTTTGTCCGCGTGCACGACGTCGATCGCCACGTCGCGCAGCGCGAGGTCGGCGCGCAGGTTGCGCAGGAAGCCCTCGGCGGCGCTCGCCTCCTCACCCTTGGAGTCAGGGGCATCACCGTGATCGATCTCGATCGACGGCGAGACTCCAGCGCCGCCGAGCTTCTGGACGTTGAGCGTGCCGTCCTTGTTCTGCAGCACCAGCAGCCGCACGCCATGCACCTCGCCGCCAACGTCGAAGGTGCCCGTCATCGCCTTCAACCACGACACCCGAAGCTGCGCGCGGTCGAGCGTGAGCAGCGGCTGGTCGCCAGTAAAGCCCGCGGGCTGACCGATCTCTAGGCCGTCGACCGTGGCGCCCGACAACCAGCCGACGCTGTAGCTGCGCACCTTGACGGGTGCCCCGAGCGCCTCGGTGAGCCCTCGCTCGATGCGCGGCTTGAAGGTCTGCATCGACGCGAGCGTGGGCAGCACCGCGACGCCGCCGGCGATGATCAGCATGAAGACGCCCAAGATCTTGAAGCGGCGGAGCCACTTGCTCTTGGGCCGTGGGGGGGCGAGGTCGGAAGCGTTCATCGGGAAGGGCCCATTATGCGTCGGCCTCGCTGGTTTCATTTCGAGATCACCATTGCGCCGGGTTGTTGCGCGAAGCATCACGGCCGCGACCCCTGTCTTGCCGAAACATCAGCGACTGCATGGGCTTCGAACCGCAGACACCGACCCTGACGTACCTCGAGCGGCTCGACGTCTCGCTCGCGAGCCGCCTGGTGCCGCGGGCCGAGGCGCTCGACCTGCGCGCCGCGCCCGAGACTTGGGCACACCTGCTGATCGACCTGGGCAACCGTCCGCGCCCGGCGGCGGGCTTGGTGTGCGGCCACCTCGAGCTGCGTGGCGTCGACCTGCGCCTGTCCGAAGTGCAGTCGGTGTTGAGCGGCCGCAGCGGGCGCTATCAGCCAGAACACCAGGAGTACGCGTTCATCCACGGCATGGCGCGCTGTCTGTCGCTGCTCAGCGAGCGTGCGCGCGCCCAGCAACCACCCGACGGTGAGTTCGCCGTCGAGCTGTTCCGCGCCTTCGCCGGCGACCTCGCTCGCTTCAAGAACAACTGGCTGCGCCGCGACATGCCTTGGGACGGGCTGGTGCACGTGCCTTATCCCGACGCTGCCGACGTGCCCAGTCTGCTCGGGCGCTTCGACGAGGCGAACAGCTACCGCGACGTGCCGTTGCGCTTCGGCGCGCTGCATCCCGTGCGGCAAGGCTTCCGTTTGCTGTGGCGCATGGCGCGCATCGCGCCGTTCCCCGACTTCAACGTGCTCATGGCGTTTCTGGTAATGAACGCCTACCTGATGACCAAGGGCTACCCAGCGATCACGCCGATGCCCGGCGATCGCGATTTGCTGACGCGCACTCTGTCCGGGCCGCCGCCAGGGCGATTACTGGCATTCGAGGCGAGGCTGGCCGAGACGGTCTGAGTTCCACAGCCGAAGCATCTTCGCGAAGCGCGAAGATGTTTCGGCTGTGGAAAGTCATGAGCCGTAAGTTGTTGTCCGTAAGTCCAGAACGCGGACAGGCGGTCAGACAGGTAGGCAGCGGTCTGGGACTTAGGGCTTACGTCTTACGGCTCACGACTCGCGGCAGAGCCGTTCATGCAGCCGCCCTCGCGTCTCGTTGGTTGCGGCTCTGCCGCG
>JANPER010000262.1:0-17331 GCA_031423015.1 Planctomycetota bacterium
GGAACTCAGGTACGTCTTGAGCAAGCACCTCGGCCAGGGCGGCGATTGACGAGGCTGGCGCATGGTGGCGATGTTCGCGGCGTCTTGGGCTGGCGACTCGCTCTCTCCGCGGCGAAGGAGCAGCTTCGGCAAAGGGCTGCGGCTGCCGTCGCGCCTCACTCCCGTCCGCCGCTTGGCAGCTCCCGGTGCAGCCACGCGCGCGCGAAGCGCCAGTCGGACTTGACGGTGGTGAGTCCGATGCCGAGTGCGGCGGCGACCTCCTCGAGCGCGAGGCCGCCGAACGCGCGCAGCTCGACGACCTTCGCCTGGCGCGCGTCGAGCTGCGCGAGCCGCGCCAGCGCCTCGTCGAGGGCGAGGACCTCGACCGCGTCGAACTCGACGGCGCCGATGCCCTCGTGCAGGGTGACCCGCATCGCGTCGCCGCCGCGCTTGTGCGCCCGGCGGTCGCGCGCGTGGTTGACCAGGATCTGCCGCATCGCCTTGGCCGCGACGGCGAGGAAGTGCGAGCGCCCTTCCCAGCCGCCGTCGGCTTGCTCGCCGCGCGCGAGCTTCAACCAGGCCTCGTGCACCAATGCGGTCGCCTGCAGGGTGTGTCCCGCCTGCCCGACGAGGAGGCGCGCGGCCACGGCCCGCAGCTCGTCGTAGACGAGGGGCAGCAGCTCGCCCTCGGCGCTCGCATCGCCGTTCCGGAGACGGTCGATGCAGCGGGCGACGGTGATCTTTGGATCGAGCGGCAAGGATGGTCCGGCGAAGGCGAGACCATACGATGGCGGCGTGCTTGGTCGAGGCCCGAACGACGCCCGCGAATGACTGACGCCCGCGCACGGCACCTGCGCGAGCGCCAGGTCTTCGAGCAGGCGATCGCCCTCGACGGTGCGGCGCGCGCCGCTTTCGTCGCCGCGGCCTGCGGTGAGGATCGCGCGCTGCACGACGCCGTGCGCGCCCTGCTCGCCGCCGACGATGCCGGCCAGACGGCCGGCGTGCTGCGCCTCGACCTGCGCGCCACCGAGCCGGTCGGGGCGGTCGACCTCGCGGCCGACACCCTGGTCGGTCCGTTCCGCATCCTCGGCGTGCTCGGCCGCGGCGGCATGGGGACCGTGTACGACGCCGAGCAGGACCGCCCGCGCCGCCGGGTCGCGCTCAAGGTCCTGCACTCCGGCGTCACGCACCCTGCCGCCCTGCGCCGCTTCGAGTTCGAGACCGAGGTGCTCGGCCGGCTCCGCCATCCGTGCATCGCGCAAGTGCACCAGGCCGGCACCGCGCTGATCGACGGCGTCCCGCGGCCGTACTTCGCGATGGAACGCGTCGCCGGCGTACCGCTGACCGACCACGCCGCGCAGCACCACCTCGACGTCGCGCAGAAGATCGCGCTCTTGCTCGATGTGTGCGACGCCGTCGACCACGCGCACCACAGCGGCGTGATCCACCGCGACCTCAAGCCGGCCAACATCCTGGTCGACGGCGACGGGCGGCCGAAGGTGCTCGACTTCGGCATCGCGCGCGCGATCGACGCCGAAGACGCCGCGCTGATGACGCGCGCCGGGCAGGTGGTCGGCACGCTGGCCTACATGAGTCCCGAGCAGGCCGTGGGCGATCCGGCCCGCGTCGGGGTGACGAGCGACGTGCACGCGCTCGGGGTCGTCGGCTACGAGCTGCTCACCGGCGCGCTGCCGTATCCCGTCGCCGGCGAGAACGTGACGCGCGCGCTGCACGTCCTCGCCGCGGACGAGCCCGTACCGCTGGCGCGCCACCGCCGCGCGTTCCGTGGCGACCTCGACACCATCTTCCGCAAGGCGCTCGAGAAAGACCCGGCACGGCGCTACGCGACCGCCGCCGAGCTGCGCGATGACCTGCGCCGGTTCCTGGGGCACGAGGCCATCAGCGCCCGCCCGCCGAGCGCGGTCTACCAGGTGCGCAAGTTCGCGCGCCGGCACCGCGGCCTGGTGGCGGGCGCCGCGCTCGCGGCGCTGGCGCTGGTCGCGGGCACGATCGCGTCGGTCACCTGGGCGGTGCGGGCGGAGGCCGCGGAGGTCGATGCCACGCGGGCGGCGCGGTTGTCGAAGCGCGTGACCGACTTCGTGATCGATCTGTTCCGCGCGGCCGCGCCCGAGGTCGCCTACGGCAAGGTGATCACCGCCAAGGATCTGGTCGAGCAAGGCCGCCGCCGCATCGAGGCCGAGTTCGCCAGCGAACCGCTGCTGCGCGCCGAGCTCGGCGGCATCCTCGGCGAGGTCTTCGTCGCCATGGGCGATTACCCTGCGGCCGCGCCGCTGGTGACCCGGGCGCTCGACGACCTGCGCGCGTCGGTCGCGCCCGACGATCCGCGCCTGGTCGACGCCACCTACGCCATGGGCCGGCTCTCGGTGGAGAGCGGTCGCCTCGAGGAGGGGCGCCGGCAACTCGAGGAATCGCTGGCGCTGCACCTGCGCATCGGCGGCGCGCGCGACGAGCGTGTCGCCCGCTGCCACGACGCGCTGGGGTCGATCGACCAGCGCAGCGGCCGCGTCGATGCTGCGATGGCGCACTTCGCCGACGCGCTCGCGATCCGCGAGGCAGCCGGGGAGCCACGGCACATCGCACGGACGCTCATGGGCGTCGCCAGTACGCACCAGCTGCGGCGCGACCTCACGGCCGCGGCCGACGCCTACGAGCGCGCGCTCGCGCTGCTCGCCGACGTCGACGACCCGAGCCTCTTGGGCGCGCTGGCCAGCAACCTGGGCAACCTCCGCGTCGCAGAAGGGCGCCTGCAGGACGCCGAGACGCTGTTCCGCCGCGCGCTGGCGCTCGGCGAGGAACTGCTCGGCAAGGAACATCCCCTGCTCGTGCGCCGACTCAACAACGTCGCCGCGCTGATCGCGCAGGACGGCCGCCTCGACGAGGCCACCCAGCTCCTCGAGCGCGCGATCGCGCTGGCCTCGACGCTCGACGCCCGGCAGGACGACGGCCTGGCCTCGGCGCTGCAGACGCTCGGCAACGTGCGCATGGCCAAGGAAGACACCGAGGGCGCGCTGGCGCAGTGGGGCCGCGCCGCGACGATCTTCGAGCGCATCGGCCCGCGCAGCGCCGCGCTCGCCGATGTGCTGGAGAACATGGCGATCGTGCACGAGCGGCTGCAGCGGCCCGACGAAGCGGCGGCGTTGCGCGCGCGCGTGGCGGCGATCCGCGCCGAGTCGGGCGGCTGACGGGCCGACCCGCGAGGCGGCGGGCCAGCTCCGACCTCAGCGCAGCCCGCCCATCGTCACCCGCGCCGCGCTGCTGACCACGATGCCGAGCGTGTTCACCGGGTCGAGCACGCCGTAGGACACGAAGTGCCGGCCGCCGATCAGGTTGACGTCATCAGGCCACGGGATCGCGACCACCGCTTGGCCGCTGCTGTCAGTCGCCGTGTTGAAGAACAGGAGCGGGTCGTGGCGCAGGAAGCAGTTGGGCGCGCCGACGATCACCAGGTCGAGCGGCAGGGGCACCCCGTTCCACGTCGTGTTGTTCACGCCGAGCATCAGGAAGGCCAGCGACGACGCGCGGGCAGACGACAGCTCGTAGCGGAGCGTGGCGCCGATCTGCACGCCGCCGGGCGCGGTGGTCGTGACGGTCACGGCCGGCGTGCCGTTGCTGCCGGGGCATCCAGCGCCGAGCGCGGCCACGCTGCCGGCGACGAAGTCGCGGTAGCTCGCCACCAGGGTGTGGTGTGCGTAGAGGTTGTTCAGGGCCAGCGTGCGCACGCCGGCCGCCTGCGGCACGCCGTCGAGCACCCAGTGCTGGAACACGTCGAAGCCCGGCGTGCTGGCGGGCGCCGTCAGCGTCACGCTGGTGCCGTGGACGTACTCCGCCCGGTACGGCAGGTCCGCGCTGGTTCGGTTGCGGCGGTCGGCGGGCGACATCGTCATCGTCACGCCCGGCATCGGTGCCGCGACGTCGAGTTCCCACACCGGCGCATACTCGGCGATCAGCTCGGTGGGCATGGTCGCGTTGCCCGTGGTCATCGCGTAGCTCGTCTGGCCGAGGGGCTGCGCCGCGTGCGTCTGCCCCGGCGCGAACTTGCGGTGCCAGCGTACGAAGGCGTAGCGCTGGTTGGTGGTGGAGAGCGACGCGTCCGTCGGCGCGGTGAACGTGTAGGTGCCGCTGCTGAAGTCGACGGCGCGGTAGAACGGCGCGCGCGCGCCAGCGTGGCCGAAGCGGTCGCCGGGTGTCATGGTCACCGACGCGGCGACTTCCTTGGGGTGCACCAGCACGGCGACGCCGATGTGGGTGTCCTCGAACGCGAGCCGCATGATGCGGTTGGTGCGCGGCAACAGCGCGGTGCTCGACGACGTGCGGCTCGCGCCGGTGACCAGGAACTGCTGGCTCGTGTTGTAGCCGCCGCCCGACTGGTTGCTGTAGTAGTCGCCGAAGCGGTCCTGGTCGGGCCCGAGCGTGCCGGGCGCGAAGCGGGCGCTGGCGAGCGCCAGGTCGTCCTCGAGTTGGAAGGCGCACCCCGGAAACTCGGTGCCGCCGCCGTAGGCGAACACCACACCGCGGTGACCGAGCGAGTTCACGGCCGGCGCGCCGTAGGCGGTCGCGTAGTTCGGGTTCCAGATCACCGGCTGCTCGACCAGCGCGTCGGTTGCCGCGTCGTACACCGCGCCGCGCACGTGCAGCTTCGTGTAGGAGCCGACCGGGTTCGAGGTCCAGTAGAAGCCGTAGCGCCCCGTCTGGCGGAAGCGGCCGTCGCCGTAGTACGCGCCGAGCATGCGCGCGTCCATGCGTCCGCTCCAGCCGCGCCCGTCCGGCCCCGGGTTGCTCGAGTTGGGTTCCGTGAAGGTCGCGACCGTCCGCTGCGTGGGGTTGACCCGCGTCGCCGAGCTGTCGGCCCACTTGCCCACCAGGACCGCCGACGTCGAGTAGGTGGTGCCGAAGTACATCGTGTCCTGCGCCCCGTGCGTGAGCCGGATGGTGCCGGACGTCGAGTTGTAGTACGCGAACGGCGCGCTCGGCATGCCCGCGATCAGGTCGGCGATGCGCATGCGCCACAGCACGCTGCCGACGTAGTTGTCGCTCTGGTTGAACACGTTCGAGGTCGCGTACAGGTACTGGTTCGTGGTCGCCAGGTCGGGGAAGTCGAGCCAGTGCGAGCTGGTCAGACCGAAGCTGGCGGCGTTGAACGTCCACGAGATGGGGAAGAAGGTGCCGTTGCGCAGGTTGGCCACGCTCGGCGAGCAGGCAATGCGCACGGCGTTGCCGCTGCCGGTCTTGGTGTACTGCAGGTACCAGAACGTCGCGCCGTTGCGGCTCACCGCCCACTGGTCGCAGCAGAAGCCGCCGGCGAGTGCCGGGAAGTAGGTGTACGGGTTGCGGTACGTCCAGGTCAGGCCGCGGTTCGTCGAGTAGGCGGCGAACCAGTTGCCGGTGGCGAACAGCGTGTCGTTGGCGTCGGGCGACGCGCAGGTCGGCTCCGCGGCGCCGCTCGAGACCGAGCCGCCGAAGATGCTGGGCGTGCCTGTTGGCGGGGGGACCCACAGGTCGCCGGCGCTGGCACCGATCGGGCTGGCGTCGTCGAGCCGCACCGGCGGCACCACCGGCTGGGCCAGGCCCTCGCCGCCGGGCAGCAGCGTTTCGCGCGCGTGGTGGACGGCGATGCCGACCACCTTCGGCGGCGGTGGGACGTCGAGGTTGGTCGGGCGCGTGTGTTCGACGCGCGCGGTGCCGTGGCCGGGCTGGTCCTGGGTCGGAGTCGGGAGGGAGAGCAGGGCGAGCGCGAAGAGCGCGCGCGCCGCGTGGGCTGCGGACATGGTTTCGGGCCTCTTGTGTGTGGTTGGAAGCACAGGGTCTGGCCCCTTCACCCCAGAACGGCCGGCGGCGGTCGGCCCTTGGCGAAGAAAAGTGCGATGACCTCGCCGGCGGACCGCTGCCTGCGGTGCGCCGGCCGTCGCGCGGGTTGGTCAGCTTTCCGTCTTGGCGTCCCCGATCGGGCAACATCTGACGTAAGGGCGCCATGACTTGGCGACACGCGCCGTGGCTCTCCCTTCTGGCTAGAGGCCTGCTGACGAGCGGCCTGCTGACGAGCGGCCTGCTGTCCCAGGGCAAGCTCCCCTGGACCGCCGGCCTCGATGCCGCCCTCGCCGAGGCCGCCAAGAAGAACACGATCGTCATGGTGGCGATCAACCTGCCGGGCGAGCGCGGCAGCGACAGCGTGATGCGCGAGCACTACACGAATCCGCGCTTGGTCGAGCTGGCGGCGCACACGGTGAACGTGCTGCTCTTGGTGGGGCCCGATGGCAAGCCCAGCGCCGACGAGCCCGAGGTGCGCCGACGCTACTTGAAGGTCACCGGCGACACGAACGTGGCGGCGCCGCACCACCTGTTCGTGCGGCCCAAGGGTGAGGGCGAACTGCTGAGCGCGGTCGCCTATCGCACGACGGTGGCGGAGCTGGAGTGGGCCTGGGTCGACGCGTTGCGGCAAGTTCGGCCGGAGTTTGCCTGGAAGCTCGACGAGGGGGCGCACGCGCCGCGGCGCCTGCTCTACGGGCAAGCGCGGGGCGGCGCGGTCGAGGTGCCGCCGAGCAAGGCCGAGGTCGCGAGCGCTCTGCGCGAGCTGAAGGCGAGCCGCGGCGGCATGCGCGGCATGGAGGCGCTGGACAGCTTGGCCGTGCTCATTCGCAGCGAAGACCAAGCGGCGATCGACTTCGTGCGGGCGGGGCTGCGCTCGTACACCCCGGCGATCAGAACTCGGGTGCTGCGCGCGATCGCCGACGCGTCGCCGCCCGTGTGGCACACGGTGGTGCTCGACTACGTCGACGAGAAAGACAACGACCTGCGCGCCGCTGCGATCGACTGTCTCGGCGCGCTCGGCAGCCCGAAGGCGTTGTCCGCGTTGCAACAGCAGTGGCGGCTGGAGAAGGAGCCGGCGCTGCGCCTCTCACTGGTGCGCGCGCTGGCGGTCTGCGGTCCCGCCGACAAGGCGACCGCCAGCCTCCTGAAGAGCGTCGTCGAGGATCGGAAGCAACCGAGCGCCCTGCGTCGCCTCGCCGTGATCGTGTCGGTGACCCTGGCCGACAAGAAGGTCGTCGAGCGCATCGCGCAGTTGGCGTTCGACGACGACGACGTCGCCGTGCGTGCCGCCGCCGCATTCCTGGTCGCCACCCGACGCGACGTCAGCTTGCGACCGTTGCTGCGGTCGATGCTTGCCAGCGAGAAGGACGACGCCCAGAAGGGGCTGCTCGAAGCCGCCGACAAGGCCATGGAAGGCGGCCCGCTCACCGCGTTCGCCGCCATCGAGCGCGAGTTGGAGACGCCGACCGCGACTCCGCCCGCGCCGCGCAACCGGAAGTGACCTGGCTCGTTTCGACCGCCGACTCATGATGGTTCCATCAGTCGACCGCCGAACTGAACCTAGTGCAGTGCGTTGCAAGTATGGGGCATTCTGGCGTCACAGAAGGAGAAACGAACCACAGAGCCCACAGAGAACACGGAGAGGCACAACGCCATCGTTCTGTCTTCTCATCTCGGTGGTCTCTGTGGGCTCTGTGGTTCGTTTCTTAATGCCCCATCTGCATGACGCACCACACTAGTGGCGCCAACTGGCGTTCACCTCGACGCCAAGTAGCCCGCGCAGCTCGCTTACTCGCGTCCCACCCGACACTCGGTTCCGGCTGAGGTCGTGATTCCCCAGGCGTTGGCTCGCCGGTCGATAGCGAGCCACTGGAAGAAGATGTCGGCGCCGACGAGGTGCGGCGCGGCCGGCAGGGCGATCGGCATCTCGGCGGTGCCTGTCGCGTTCGCCGCGGTCGGCAGGAACACCAGCGGCGATACCAGCAAGCTGCAGCCGGGGGCGCCATATCCGCCGAGCGGCAGCGGCAGCGTGATCCCGTTCCACTGCGTTCGCGAGTCACCGATCGTCAGGAACGCTGGCGTCAGCGCCGGCGCGCCGTTCACGCGGAGCGTGAGCGTGTTACCGATCTCCGGGCGCCCAGAGTTGGCGAGCTGTAAGCCGCCGCAGCCTGGTGCGATCTCGACCACGTTGCCGCAGATAGGGGTGCCAAATCGGCGGAACTCGACGTCGACGATCTTGCTCTCCAGGAACACGAAGGCTGGGTTCACCTCGACGTAGGTCGTGGGGTCGAAGCGATGCACGGCGTTGGTGATGCCGTCGGCGACGTAGATGTGGCCGTCGTGCGGGCTCAGGTCGATGCCGTGCGGGCGCCCCCAGTTGGTGCCGGCGAACAGCGCGATCTGGTTCCAGTTCGCGTCGTACACGTAGGCGGCAAAGGGCGGCGTGCTCGAGGTCACGATGCGGCGACCATCCGGCATGAACACAATATCGTTGGGCCGCGGAAGCGTCGGCACCCAATGCATCACCTGCGTTCCCGTGGTGCCGTTCAGCTCGTACACGCCACCGCCGAGATAGCCACAGACGAACAGGTTGCCGTTAGGACCAAACACCATGTCGCCCGGGCCGTTGATGTTCTGCGCAAAGGTGCTGATGGGGAGCCCCGTCGTTGGGTTGTAGCGACGGATGTCATTGGTGGCGTGATCGCCGATCAATACGTCGCCATTGGGTGCGAACACTCCCGCCCACTGCCACCCCCCGGCCGCGTTGTAGCTCTTGATGTAGGCGCCGGTGGTGCGGTGGTACTCGCGCACGCCGTGCCCCACGGTGCCGACCAGCACAGGCTGCGTCGCGCTGCCATGGTGAAAGCCCTGAAACTGGATGCCGGCCGCGGCCTGGGCAAACAATCCCGTCGGCAACCCCGAGAGACCATGGAAGGTAAAGACCCGAGCCGGGCTCTCCTCGGTCACGAACATGTCGCAACTGAACGATGTCTGCGTCGCTGCGACCCCGGTGAGGCCGGCCAGGGCGCCGAGGTAGACAAGAAGATTCGTTCGTGGCATGGCTTACCGGCCCGAGGGGATGCGGCAGGGCAACCGCATCGACATTCTACAGGTGACGGTGCCGGACGATCGCTGGACAGATTTCGCCCGCTTACTGCGCGCCTCAGCGCCCCACCGCGGCAGTCGTCGGCGTCGGCTTCAGCACCCGATCGAAGAACTCACCCTGCGCCTGCGATGAACCTCGGCCCAGCCCGTGTCCGCTGTTCGGCCAGAAGCGACTCTCGTAGCTCTTGCCCGCGGTGTCGAGGGCGTCGATCAACTGGAAGGCGTTGCTCGGGTGCACGTTGTCGTCGACCATGCCGTGCAGGATCAGGAGCTTGCCCTTGAAGTCCTTGACGTAGGTCATCGCCCGCCCGGTGTCGTAGCCCTTCTGGTTGAGCTGCGGCGTGCTCATGTAGCGCTCGGTGTAGATCGTGTCGTAGTTGCGCCAGTCGGTGGGGGCCGAGCTGGCCACCGCGGCGGCGTACACGTCGGGGTGCTTGAAGATGCCCATCGCCGCCATGTAGCCGCCGTACGAACTGCCGACGATGCCGACGCGCTCGCCGTCGACGTACGGGCGTTGTCGCAGCAGCCGCACCGCGTCGGCGTGATCTTGGATGTCGACGTCGCCGAGCCGGAGATAGGCCGCGCCGAGGAACGCCTTGCCACGGTTGCCGGTGCCGCGGTTGTTGACCTTCACCACCAGGTAGCCGCGCTGACACTCGCCGCGCGGCGTCGACACGTAGCTGGCTGAGAACTCGTTGGAGCCGGGCCCACCGTACAGCGCGTTGATCAGCGGGTAGCGCCGGCTCGGGTCGAAGTCGGCGGGCTTGTAGAGAACGCCGTAGACCTCGAAGCGGCCGTCGTCGGACGTGAACTGGAACATCTCGGCCAGGTTGGCGGCGGCGGTCGGGTCGCCCTCGGCGAGGTGCGTCACCAGGCGGCCAACCGTGGCGTAGAGCGCGGTGCTCGGTGGGGTGTTGATGGCCTCGCATTGGGCCACCAACCACTTCTTGTCGGGCGACAGGTTGAAGCTCGTGTGGTGCAGATCCTGCGTCGTGACGCGGCGTTGGCCTTTGCCCGAGAGTCCCGCCAGGTGGTACTGCTGGTAGTACGGATTGGCCTTCGAGCTGTAGGCCGTGAAGCCGACCAGGTCCTGCGCTTCGTCGACGGCGTCGAGCCCACCCGTCTGGAACTCGCCAGACGTCACCGTCGTGTGCAGCTTGCCGTCGATGTCGCGCAGCTCGTAATGCGTGTAGCCGGACTTCTCGGTGGCCCACAGAAAGCGCCTGCCGTCGGCGAGGAAGCGCATCGTCGGCGCGTTCTCCTGCCACGTGTCCTGGTGCTCCTCGACGATGACGCGGCACTTGCCGGTGTCCACATCGATGCCCAGCACCTTCAGGTCGTGCTGCAGGCGATCGGTCCAGTTGATCATCAGCACCGAGCCGTCTGGCGACGCGCGCAGATTGAAGAGGTACTCCTCCGGGCCGCCGCCAGCGTCGATGCGCGATGTGGTGCGCGTCTGCAGGTCGTAGGCGAACAGGCCGACCCCGGGGTTCGTCGCCCCGGCCTTGGGGTAGTACTCGGGGTAGGGTGTGGTGTTGATCTTCGACCAGCCGGTCACCAGGTGGAACGGCGCGACCGCCGAGTCGTCGAACTCGTAGAACAGCAGCTTCTTGGAGTCGGGGCTCCACCACATCGCCCGGCGCTCGTCGAGCTCTTCGCCGTACACCCAGCTCGCCGTTCCGTAGTGCACCTTCTCGTTGCCTTGCGTGGTGATGGCCACCGACTCGTCGGTCGTCTTGTTCTTCAACACCACGTTCCAGTCGCGGTAGTGCGCTTCCCATTGGCCGTCGGGTGAGTCGACTTGCGTGAACTGTCGCCCACGCGATGGTTGCCCCACGTAGCGCCCCGTGCCGCCCGCGGCGGCGCCAGCCGCGGCTCGCCGGCCGCCGCGGTTGCCCGGTGTCGATGGCGTGCCCGCGTCGTCGCCGGCCGCGATCGGTTCCTTCGCCAGGGTCGCGAGCTCCAGGCGGTAGCGCTGTCCGCGGTTGGTGAAGGCCACGAACTTGCCGTCTTGACTCCACACGACGTTGGCGACCGTGCCCGGCGCGTCGGTCTGCGCGCTGCGCGCTGGGCGTTGCGTGCGCGGGGCCGGCAGCAGCGCCAGCACGGTGAGCCAAACATGGACATGCCGCAGCGGGGATTGGGTCGCGCTCATCTTGGGTGCTTCAATCGTGATCCAGGCACTGCTGAGTGGCGACCGTCCTCGCGCTCACGCGCCGCCCGCCTCAGCGGCAGACGACTGTGCTCGTGCCGCTGTACGAGCCGGTGAAGTTAGAGCCGCCGCCGCCGCGCGCGCCACCCACGACGAACTCTCGGAAAGCCGAGGGGACACCGGCGTGCGTGCCCGACGCGTCGGAGGGCGCGACACCGAGCGAGTTGTAGTCGGTGGTGAATTGGGTGTAGACGGCTGCGGCCCACTTCCACTGCACGCTGGCGCCTACGTTCGAAGTCATGTCGAACGACCAGGTGACTGGGTTGGTGCCGCCCGGGAGCCCGGTCGAAGGCACGCGGAACGCGCCGCCGCCCAGGAACACGTTGTCGCTGAACGACTCGGGAACGGTCACGCGCCACTCGTTGGCTCCCGCCAAGAACACCGCCGCGGGCTCCGAGAAGAGCGGCGACACGATGATCGTCGTGTCGGGCAGGGTGGTTGCGAAGGCGAGCGCGGACACGGAGATCTGCATGGTGTTGACTCCTGTCTTGACTACGGACCGAGAAGTCGACAGCGTAGGAATCGATGGGGCGCACGGCAACAATCGGCGCGGTCGCCGCGCGACAGAAAGGCGCGGCGGTCGGTCAATTTTGTCGCTGAGTCAGCGTTGCTTGCCCGACCGACTCCACCACTGTTCCCACAGCTCGGGGTTCGGCTTGAGCGGCTGATCGGTGATCTTCTGCAACGCGAGGTGCGCCTGCTTGACCAGTCCCGGCTCTGGCTGTCGCAAGAGGTCGATCAAGTCCTTGGTCGCCGCCAGGACCTTGGCCGTGCCCAGGAACAGGCACGCTTCCTTCTTGACCCCCGTCGAGCTGGTGCGCCGCAGCAGGTTGAGGACCGCAGTGCCGTCCTCGCTGCGAACCCGCACGCGCAGAGCCTGCAGGCCCACGATCTGCGACTCCTCGTCGCAAGCGAGGAGTCCGAGCAGCGCTTCGTGTGCCTCCTTGGCGGCCGAACGGGCCAGCACATGGGTGAGTCGCCATTTCTCGTTCGCCGCGGGGAGGCGATCGCGCACCGCGGACACCATCCGCCAAGCATCCGTGCGTTGGTCGAGCAGAGCGGCCTGGGCACAGCGCACGACCGCGTCGCTCACGTCGTCCACCGCCATCGCGAGGTGCGGTAAGCACTGCGGCAGACTCAGCTCCGCGAGCGCGTCCACGGCGGCGAGCCGCACGGTGGCGTTTCCGCTGGCGGCGAGGCGCCCCACCGTTTCCACCGCGGCGGGGGATCCGAGTTGCCCCACGACCTGCAGGATGTCCTCGATGGGTTGACTCGCGTCGCCTTGATCGAGAATCGCGCACAAGGTCGGCGACACTCGCATGCCCAACGCCAGAAGGTCAGTCACCAGGCGCGCGTGATCGTCGCGCGCATCCTGGCGCCATTGCCCCAAGATCGCGATGGCCTGCTCTCGCACGGCTGCGGCGTCAGCGTGGTCGTCCTGCCCGAGCAGGGCTGGGCCCGACAGCAAGAGCACGGCGAGGCAGCAACGCGCCAGCATCGGCTCAGTACCGCTCCGGTCGGATCGCAGTCACGGTGAAGCGTGCCGACGCTCCGCTGAGCGCGACGTCGCAGTGCACGTTCGCGCCTCCCAACAGATTCAGCGTGTCAACCTGAAAGGAGCCATAGACACCGGCTGAGCCGCTGATCGTGCCGCTGGCCGCCGGCGCGTGAACAGCGCCGTAGAGCGCCGCCGAGCCGGAGCAAGTGACCGACCCGGTTGTGGCCGAGAAGACCTGCAAGTTGCTCGGCTTCTGGTCTTGGTTGATCACGCCACCACCGGACAGCGTGATGTTCCCAGTGCCGTGGTAGATCACGAGCGTGCCGGTCGCCTGCAGGATCGCCTGTCCCGAGCCCGAGATCGTGAAGGCGCCATCGACGTAGAGTTCGACGTCGCCGTTGAAGGTCGCGGTCTGGCCGCCTGGCACGTCGAACGACGTGAAGCGGTAGGCGCCAGTGCCAAAGGTCCCGCTGCCGGAGTGTGCGCCGGTCGCTGCGATCGGTGGCAGGTACACGAACGGATCGAGCGTGATCGCCGCCGTGGCCGGTGCGATCGACCCCGACACGAGACTGGTGTCGCCGGTGACCATCATGCCGGCGCCTGGAGTCGCATCGCCACGGATCGTGGGCGAACCCGACAGCGCGATGTTGCCATTGCTCGCGAGTTGGCCGTTGCTGCCAGCGAAGCCGCCGCTGACTTGACTGGCGTAGGTCCCCGCGGCGCTGTCGTAGCTGTCCAGCAGGCCACCGGACATCGTCACCCCCGACTTGCCAACGAAGCTTGGGCTGACGATCTCGTTGGCGACGTCGACGATGATGCGGCGCCGGATGCCACGCACGATGCCGGTCGACGTGATGGTGTAGGCGCCGGCCCCAGCGAACGCTGGACTCACGGTGGCGCTGTAGGTCCCGCTGCCGAGACTGCCGGACACGAAGCCCACGCCGTCGACACCGTGGTCGAGCGCGAGTTGCATCTCGTACAGCGCGTAGTCGACCCCAGTCTCGGCCATCACCATCGCCGTGTTGACGTCCTTGGCACTCTTGGCCGCTGACTCGCGGAACAGCGTGAGCGAGAGCACGGAGGTTCCGGCCATCATGACCACGAAGAAGCAGATCAGGGCGGTGATCACGGCCATCCCCTGTTCGTGCGCTCGGCGGCTAGTTGCGCAGGCTGACGGAAGTGCTCGCATTGCTCTTGAGGATCCTGCCTGCGTCGGCCGTCACCAGCACGAGCCCGAGCGCGACGTTGTTGCCAGTTCGCACTGCCGTGAACCCGCCCGGTACGACGTTCTCGCACAGGACACGCGTTGTGCCGCTTAGCAGCCTGACCAATCGGAACTCGTTCAGCACGCCATCGCGGTTCGCGTCGATGGTGCTCGGCTCCACCTTGTAGGTGATCGTGTTCGACCAGACGGGACTGCCGCTGACACAATCGGTCGGGACGCGCAGGTCGAGCCTGGACGCGCCGTTCTCCGACGTGATCAGCAATGAACTGCCCTCGGCCCACTTCAATTCCGAGCTGGCCTTCTCCATGACTCCGAGTGCCTTCTCGCCGATCAGGCCGGCGGCCGACGTGTTCGTGAGCAGGCCCATGATCGCCTTCTGGACGCTGGCGAACACGCCGATGGCGACCAGCAAGAGGCTGGCGCCCAGAGTGAACTCGACCGAGGTGAAGCCGGCGTGCGCTGTCATCGATCGGTGACCAACGAGATCAGGTGCATGCGGAACGACCCGCGTTGCGCGGTGATCTGCACCGGCAACAGGCTGGCGATATCCGTCGAGGCGGTGTCCAGGTCGACCTGGCCGTTGGCGTCGAGGTCGCGGAACCGAGCCGTCGTGAGGACCGTGCCTACGGCCTCCGTGAGGACCGCCTCGGGGAACGTCACGGTCACCTGGAGATCACCCACCACGTAGTTCGGCGTGGCGACGAACGCCTGGAACTGCGCCGTCAGGTCGCCATTGCGCAGCCGCTCCAGGAAGTCGCGACAGACGTGGTGAGCCCGCATGTACAGCCCGGTCGCCTGCTGCAGCTGTTGCGACCGATGGCCTGTGAGCAGCACGCTTCCCAAACCCACGGCCAGGATCACGAACGCCACCAAGGTCTCGACGACGGTGAAGCCGCGCTGCTCGGCGCAAGGGTCTGGCGGGCGACGACGGGCTGGCCCGGCCTGCTGTATGACGAACATGGCGATCAGACTCGCTCCATCGGCTGGTTCTTGGCCACGGGGCCACGGGCGGCGGCGAGTTCGCCCGTGGAGTCCGGACCGCCCTCCCGCCCGGCGCGGAGTGTGCGGTCACTTGCCGCCATCTGCTCGAGGTGCGTCTGCAGTTGCCCAACGGCGGTCGCTAGATCCTTGAGGTAGTCGTTCTCCCTGAGTTCGCAGCGGTGGTGGTACTCACCCGCGCGCAGCCCGTCGATCGCGCGCTGAAGGATCATGGCTGGCCCCGCAACGGCGTGCGTGAGGCGCAAGCAGACCACACCCATGAGGGCTGCCAGGAGGCCGAAGAAGGTCAAGTTCATGACGAGCGCAATCAGGCCGATGTCGCTGCCGCTCATGGTCTCGAGCGGCAGCCACATCACCGCGCCTAGGCCCATGAGCATGTAGACGACGCCGGCCCCGATCGCCGCCCCGGCGGTGAGGCGCCAGATGTGGAACTGCCACTTGGCATCGACGATCAGTTGTCGCCGCTTGCTGCCCTTCGCATCCACGCTTGTGTCTCCTTCTCTATGGGCCCGCCACGCGGACGTTCGCATCGCGCGGTGTCGATCTTCTCGGCGTTTGGCGCGGGCCTGCTTGAGCTGCGGTGTCTCGCAATGGGCTGCCGCGCGTCCTCGCGTCGCGCGAAGGAGGTGTTACCGTCCGCGCAGTGCGCGATCTGTTCCTGTCCAGGCCCGGCGTCGACGAACTCCGACGACGCCTGCCGCGCTTGCTCGCGGGCCTGGTCTTGTTCGGCTGCGGTGCCGCGGCGATGGTTGCCGCTGACCTTGGGCTGTAAGGGCCGCGAATCCTTGCGGGGCGCGCGAAATCTGCGGCCCGTGTAATTCGCCACTCCCTAGCGGCACTGGAAGCCCCAAGGAGTAAAGCGGCCTTGGGCCCCTCTGGTCGGCGCTGCGCCGACATGCAACCCGTTGCCGCCCAAGGCCGCGATGGGCTGGGACCGTGGGATGTGTTGCACCAAGGCCTGTCCCGGCGCACCGGGGTGCCGATCGGCAGCGTCGGAATAGTCGTTGGTCTCCTGGTCTTGGCCGCGTGGTATCCACTGCGTCAGCGTCTCGGCATCGGCACGGTGCTCAACGTCGTAGTCATCGGCGTCGTGGTCGACGTCGTCCTCATGGTGCTCGAGACGCCCGCGGCGATGCCAGGCCGCGCGGCGCTGATGCTGGCGGGCCCGCCTCTGTTCGGATTCGGTTCGGCTCTGTACATCGGCGCCGGGCTCGGCCCCGGGCCGCGTGACGGGCTCATGACCGGGTTGGCACGGCGCGGCTGGCGGATCGGTGTGGCGCGCACCGCGATCGAGATCGGCGTTCTCGTCGCCGGCATCGCGCTCGGGGGTACGGCCGGGCTGGGAACGATCCTGTTCGCCGTTTCGATTGGCCCGCTGGTCCAACTGTGGCTGCCGCGCTGCACGCTGCCGCCGCTCGCGAGCGAGCGACCTTGATGCGCGCGTTGCCGATGGCGCGGTCGCACCCGCCACACGGGCCGCCGCCGCAGCGCCCATGCGTCGAGTGTCGCCTACCGAATCGAGATCCCGCGGATGCGCTCGACGTGACGCGCGTGCCGCTCGAACCCTGCCGCCGTGCCATCAGTGAAGGCAGCCAGCGCGTCGTTCCATGTGCGATAGGCGTAGACGTCGCACTCGCTGATCGTCTTGGGCAGGACGACCAAGAAGTTGCTGGCTTGGAACTCAGTCACCCACTGCCAGTGATCGGCCCCACCGTAGTGGGCGCGGATGAGAACGATCTTGGCCTCCCACGCTTTCGTCGCGTTGAACAGCGACGCAAACTGCCCCATCGGGAGGAACGGCCCATACATCGCGACGATGTGCTGGTTGTCGTTGACGGTCCAGGTGTAGATCGCGTTGCCGTGTACGGCGTCCGCGTAGACGTTGGGGCCGCGCAACATCGGCAGGCCGGTGATGGCATCTGCGGTGACGTTGGGTCGCACGGTTGCCGGGGCGCCCGCGCTGGCGACGGTGGGCGCCAGAGTCGCGACGATCCGGTTCGGCGAGGGTGACGAAAAAGCGGCAAGTGCCGCCGTGGCTGCGAGCGCAGCGATGAGGAAAGTGTTCATGATCCGAAGGGTTGAATTGCGACTCGAGAAACGTCGGGGGCTCCGACCGGGTTACCACTCTCATCACACTCCGTCCAAGCTGAGACGGTAGCGATGAACTGGCCGGAGCGCCCGCGCGCGCCCGGAATGCCGGCGGAGAGTCCACCGGTGTTGATGTTGCGCATCGGGCCCCGCCGGTGGATCTGCGTGCCGACGGGCTGGTCGATGACTCCGTCCATGTTGAAGTCGAGACCCGCCGTCCAAGTGAAGTAGCAGATATCGCGGCAGTGGGGGAGGTTGCCAGGGCCCCGTCAGGACGCCTTGAAGTTGTGATCGCCAGCGGAGGTACGGATTCTTCTGGCTTTGGGAGAGGCTGTGGCTCTGATGGCCGGGCATGGCCGACATGTCGGTGGACCTGCGGCGGGTCATTGTGCGCCCGAT
>JANPER010000263.1:0-27221 GCA_031423015.1 Planctomycetota bacterium
CCCCCCCCCCCCCCCCCCCCCCCCCCCCCCCCCCCCCCCCCCCCCCCCCCCCCACTATGGCAACGCCATGAAGACACACATCGCCCGGGTCACCCTCATCCTGTTGGCAACCTCGATACTCGCCCTGGCGGCTACAGCGCCACGCTCTGCGATTGAGGGATGCAGCCTCTACGTATGCTATGACGCAGGCCTGGCGAAGACGTACGAGTGTATCGGTTCGTGCGACGCCGCGGCGTGTCTGGTATGGGACAGGCCAGTAGGGGGACTGACAGAGCGGACGTGTTCGTGCGGCAAGATGGGTAACGGGGGACACCTGGCCGACTACTTCTGCCTTGGCACCGTGATCTTTGGGGCGGGTTTCCCCGGGACTCCTACTTGCTACACATACGCTGACACGTGCGTAGACCCGCAGTACTGTCGGCCTGTGAACTCGACGCCGACGCCGACCGAGTGCACTATCGCCTGTGATTGCCACAATCCGCTCCCGGTTTGATCCCTGGGCTCGCCACTACTCATGACCACCATCAGAGTCAGGGTGACGGCAGTGCTGATGGTACTGCTCGTTGCTGGTTTGTTCTGGATCTCGCGAATTACTTGGAACGAAAAGTCCTCGCTGGGTCTGAACTCGGCGCCTCAACGTACTGTCTCGGCAGCGGATGACGCCACGCCAGACGGTCCGACGACTCCATCAGTGCTGGCAGCAGCGGCAATGCCCAGGGCAGAGGAGCGTCGTCAGGCGGTCCTCGTGGACGCTGTGCGACTCGTTGCGCTCCTAGACGGTAGGCCTGCGATTGGAGCAAAGCTCTACTGGTTCGACGCATCAGCTCGAGTCACTCGCGACCGAGTGGCGATAGCCGAGTCCGACTCCTCAGGCGTAATCCGCGCTAGCCGCCAGGAACTGGGCGAACGCGCTCTAGTGATTCGGCATGACGAAGCGTTGCCTCACCCCATAACAAGGGACAACTTGATCTCGGCGGAGCACGCCGACGTCGTGGTCCATCTGCAACGGAGCCACTCCCTCACAATTCGGGTTTGCGACCTTGCCGGGCATCCCCTGTCGGATGTGAAGGTGATGGCGGGTCGGACCGCAGGAAGGCAGAAGGTGGCGGAAGCGTTGTTGGGGACCGAAATGCTCCCTGGCGACGACGGTCTCGGCGCCGTCTGGGTTCGCGAGACTGGAGAGGATGGAATCGTAACCCTTCTCGGCCTACCGTCCGGACTCGTCAACCTCCGATATGAGCACTCGTGCGCGACCGTGCATGACCCGCGAACTGCGCTTACGGCGAACATTCCAAGTGATCGAGAAAAGACCGTTGCCATGGGGGTCTTTTATGGTGTGGCATTGAAGTGCACTAACGATGTGCTCGTCTATGCCACCGGCATGCTGCCATCTACAGGTGGTGTCCACCCCGTCGAAAGCGGCCGGGCCTACGCCCGGGCAAAGGACTTGATTAGCAAGCGTTTTCCGGGCGCCAATGTCCTGGTCACCACGCCTCCCTTGGACTCGAGCAATGGCCGCATGCCCGAGGAACTGCCTGTACGGTTGGAGGTTCTGGGGCGCAACTCGGGGTGGGCCGTCATTGACGCCGTCATGCGGCCGACGAACAGCGTAGCTGAGACACCCTTCGACCTCCGCCCAGGCAGTTCCGCCGTCACCGCGAAGATAGTGTTCCGCTTCTCCAACCCTGATGGCTCGTCGGTGGACTACCGAAACGCAATCTACCGAAGCCAGCCTGGGTCCAAGTTCGTGCAGGGTGACCTGATCACTCCTGGCGCCACCGTTGAGATGGCCGCCGGACGGTACATCGTCATCATTACCGATCGCGCAGTGCGCCTCCACGCAAAGGGAACCGATCCGCGTGCCGGTGGCAATGTCTTTGACGTCGTGTC
Source organism: Planctomycetota bacterium (assembly GCA_031423015.1). GTDB lineage: Bacteria > Planctomycetota > UBA1135 > UBA1135 > UBA2386 > DATGPD01. Next base: position 1,891 of record JANPER010000263.1, read on the forward strand.
TGGAGAAGATCGCGAAGTCAACATTCAGCTTGGGCGACCGGTCCATCCGGTGTCGATCATGCTCAAGGGGCCGAGTGGCCCAATTGATCGCGCGTACCTTACTCTTTCACATCCTTCAGCAAGCGGTCGCGATGTCGACAATCGTTATGACGATGTCGAAACGAGCGATCGCCTGTTTTGGTTGCCGGCAGACGAGGATGTAGTGATCGAGGTGCATGTGCCTGGCTTTCAGAAAGTTCGGCATCGGGTTCCAGCCGGAGCGGGCTTGGCCACGGTTGAAGCACGCCTCGTTCATGACTCGTAGCGCAAAGTTGGCGCGCGCGTTCCTGGGCATCACCTTGGTGTCCATAGGGGTCTGGAAGGTCGTGGAGGGCGTTCCCGCGGGCCTTCAGGTGCCTCGACTCCTATTCCACGTGTCCATCCTGTTCGAGTTCGTCGCCGGTCTCCTCCTGCTCCTGACGAACGTTCGCTTCGTCACGGCAATCGTGGCTTTGTTCGTTTTGGCGGGCCTCGTAGCTGATCGACTGGGAGTGTTGCCGCCGAGATGTGGGTGCGTTCCTGGACTTCTTCAGCAGTACAAGGTGCTCGTGGGTGCGACCATAGGTGTGACATCCTGCCTCCTTGGTCTCATGGAACTATCGAGTCCTTCTGGGTGAGGCTACATGAAGCGCCGACTCCTTGCGTTCGACGTCCGGCTGGATCGCTGGATCAGACGTTGACGAGCCTTCGGCCGTCCCGCCGGTAGTCGCCGGAGCCGATGTCCCGCCGGCGGTCGCAGCCGGCGCCCATGGAGGCCCCCTCGGCGGGTGGCCGGCATGGCTCCGGCCCGCGACGGATCGCTTCCATCGTTGCCAACTCGATGACGAAACCCGTCCGCCGCCGTAGACTCCCGCCCTTCTCGCCTCTCGGTTTGGCGCCGCGCGCACCTCGCGCGCGGGCGCACGCGAGATCACCACGACCCTAGGAACGACAAGGTATGACTCTGAGGACACATGGCGTCTGATAGAGGTCCGCGCCGTCCGTCGGCACCAATTGGCCCGCGCGTCAACGGGCAGATTCGCATCAAGCAGATTCGCGTCATCGGTGCCGATGGCGGACAGCTCGGCGTGCTCGACACCGCAGTGGCCCAGCAGATGGCCAACGAAGCCGGCCTCGACCTGGTCGAGATCGCACCCAGCCAGCGGCCACCCGTGTGCCGCATCATGGACTTCGGCAAGTACAAGTACGAGCTGAAGAAGAAGGAGCAGGCGAGCAAGCGCAAGCAGCATCACATGCAGCTGAAGGAAGTGCGGGTGCGCCCGCGCATCGCCGAGCACGACATGCAGGTGAAGATCCGGCATGCGCGCGAGTTCCTCGAGGCTGGCGACAAGGTGCAGGTCAACTGCCTGCTGCGCGGCCGCGAGGTCATGCACCAAGACCTGGCCCTCAACGTCATGCGGCACCTGGTCGAGCTGCTCGGCGACATCGCCAAGGTCGAGCGCGAGCCGCGCCTCGAAGGCAAGCGCCTGGTGATGATCGTCGCCAGGAAGTGAGACTGATCCGTGACCAGCGACACCGTGCCGACCAGCGGTCCTGACATCGACTTCGAGGCGCTGTTCGGCGTCAACGCCGGCTACGTCGAGAAGCTGTTCGCTGACTACCGGCAGGCGCCCGACTCGGTGGCGTTGGAGTGGCGGCAATTCTTCGAGCAGAAGTTTGGCGTCACCGCGGCGCCGGCGAAGGCGGCGGCCAAGGTGCCGACCGCCACGACGTTGCCCACCGACGTGGAGCCGATGCGCGGCATCGCGGCGCGCATCGTCGCCAACATGGAGGAGAGCCTCGGCATCCCCACGGCGACGTCGACGCGCGTGATCCCGGTGAAGGTGCTCGAAGAGAACCGGCACATCGTCAATCAGCACCTCGCGGCGCAGTTCCGCGGCAAGGCGAGCTTCACGCACTTCACCGCGTGGGCGATGGTGAAGGCACTCCAGCGCGTGCCGGCGATGACGGTGTCGTACTTAGAGGTCGAGGGCAAGCCGCACCGCCGCGCGGCAGCGAGCATTCACCTGGGCGTCGCCGTCGACGTGGTGAAGGAAGGCGTCGGCCGGCAGCTGGTGGTGCCCAACGTCAAGGACTGCGGCAGCATGACGTTCGGCGAGTTTGTCGCCGCGTACAACGGACAGATCGCCAAGGCGCGCGCGGGCAAGCTGGCGCCCGAGGACTTCAAGGACACCACCTGCACGCTCACCAACCCCGGGCCGCTCGGCACCGTGAGTTCGCTGCCGCGCTTGATGTCGGGCCAGAGCTTCATCTTGGCGACCGGCGCCATCGACGTGCCGGCCGAGTGGCAGGGCGCGTCGGAGAGCACGCTCAACGAGTTGGGCGTGAGCCGGGTGATGACGGTCAGCAGCACGTACGACCACCGCGTCGTGCAGGGCGCCGACTCGGGCGAGTTCTTGACGGTGATGCACGGGCTGCTCACCGGCGCCGAGCCGTCGTTCTACGACGAGATCTTCGCCGACCTGAAGATCCCGTTCCAACCGCTGCGCCTGGTGCGCGACCGGCGTCCGGCGGTGGGCTCGCCGCTGCGCGGGCAAGACGACATGGAGCGCGCGGCGCGCGTGCTGCAGTACGTGCGCGCCTACCGCGTGCGCGGCTACCTGCTGGCCAACCTCGATCCGCTGGAGTACCAGATCCGCTCCTACCCCGAGCTGGAGATGGGGCACTACGGTTTGTCGCTGTGGGATCTCGATCGTGAGTTCTTCACCAACAACCTGGCGGGCAAGCCGATCGCCAAGCTGCGCGAGATCCACGAGATCCTGCGCGCCACCTACACGCGACACGTCGGCGTCGAGTACATGCACATCGCCGACCCCGAGCAGAAGGAGTGGCTGCGCACGCGCATGGAGGCGACGCGCTTTGCCGACGATCTGCCGCGCGAAGTGACCCTGCGGGTGCTCGACAAGCTGGTCGAGGCCGAGGCCTTCGAACGCTTCTTGCATACGCGCTTCGTCGGCCACAAGCGCTTCTCGCTGGAAGGCTGCGAGACGGTGATCCCGGTGCTCGACGCGCTGCTCAACCACGGCGCCGAGTTGGGCATCAACCGCGCGCTGCTCGGCATGGCGCACCGCGGTCGCCTCAACGTGCTGGCGCACGTGATGCAGAAGCCGCTCGAGAAGATCTTCTCCGAGTTCGAGGGCCACATCGATCCGCAGAGCACGCAGGGCTCGGGCGACGTGAAGTACCACCTGGGCTCGGTGGCGACCTACATCACCATGGGCGGCAAGCAAGTCGAGGTCGAACTGGCCTGCAACCCGAGCCATCTCGAAGCCGTCGACCCGGTGGTGCAGGGCATGGCGCGCGCGCGGCAAGACCAGCTCGGCGGCGACAACCCGCGCGCGCACATCCTGCCGGTGCTGATCCACGGCGACGCGGCGTTCGCCGGCCAGGGCGTGGTCGCCGAGACGCTCAACATGTCGCAGCTGCGCGGCTACCGCACCGGCGGCACCGTGCACGTGATCGTGAACAACCAGATCGGCTACACCACGCTGCCCGCGGATGCGCGCAGCACGCCGTTCTGCACCGACATCGCCAAGTCGATTCAGGCGCCGGTGTTTCACGTCAACGGCGACGATCCGCTCAGCGCGGTGCGCTGCGTTCGCTTGGCGATGGAGTACCGCCAGCACTTCCAGCGCGACGTCGTGCTCGACATCGTCGGCTACCGTCGGCACGGCCACAACGAGGGCGACGAGCCGAGCTTCACGCAGCCGCTGATGTACCGCGCCATCGAGTCGCACCGCACCGTGCGTGAGATCTACCAGGACTACCTGCTGCGCGCGGGCGTGCTGAAGGCCGACGACGTCGAGCGCCTGAACGGCGCATTGCAGGATCGCTACCGCTCGACGCTCAAAGACGTGCGCGATACCACGCCGGAGCCGCCAGCCCAGAAGCAGGCCACCGACCCGGCGCCGCCGCGCTGGGTGTACGCGCCGAGCAAGGTCGCGCTCACCGACCTGCAGGCGCTGGCGAAGACGCTCGCGACCTTGCCGGCCGACTTCACGCCGCACGACAAGATCCGCACGATCCTCGATCGACGGGTCAAGATGGCGGACGGCGAGCAGCCGGTCGACTTCGCGCTCGCCGAAACGCTGGCGTTCGCGACGCTGCTGGTCGACGGCGTGCCGGTTCGGCTCGCGGGTCAAGACAGCGGTCGCGGCACCTTCGCGCAGCGCCATTCGGTGCTACTCGACGTGAACGACGCGCACCGCTACATCCCGCTCAACTTCCTACGACAAGGTCAGGCCAAGTACGTCGTGGTCGACAGCCTGCTGTCGGAGGAGGCGGCGCTCGGTTTCGAGTACGGCTACAGCGTGACGGCGCCGCAGACGCTGACGTTGTGGGAGGCGCAGTTCGGTGACTTCGGCAACGGCGCGCAGATTCAGATCGACCAGTTCTTGGCCGCCGGCGAGGCGAAGTGGGCGCAGAGCAGCGGTCTCGTGCTGCTGCTGCCGCACGGCTACGACGGCCAAGGCCCCGAGCACAGCTCGGCTCGGCTCGAACGATTCTTGCAGCTGTGCGCCGAGGACAACCTTCGGGTCGCCTACCCGTCGACCGCGGGGCAGTACTACCACTTGCTGCGCTGGCAGGGCCTCGACGAGAAGCGCAAGCCGCTGGTGGTGATGACGCCCAAGAGCATGCTGCGCGACCGCGTGGCTGCCACGGCATGCGCCAAGCTCAGCGACGGCGACTTCCTGCCGGTGATCGGCGACCCCGCGGTCGACGCGAGCAAGGTTCGTCGCGTCGTGCTGTGCACCGGCAAGGTGTTCCATGGTCTGGCCGAGGCGCGCGCCAAGGAGAAGGTCACCGACGTCGCGCTGCTGCGCGTCGAGCTGCTGTATCCGTGGCCGCAGACCGAGATCGACGCCGCGCTGGCGAGCTACCGCAAGGACGTCGAGGTGATCTTCTGTCAGGAGGAGCCGATGAACATGGGCGCCTACGTGCACGCGCGCATGGCGATGCCGCGGATCGGCGGCTACGCCGGGCGTCGCGCCTCGGCGAGCCCGGCCACCGGATCGCTGCAGACACACAAGCGTGAGCAGGCCGAGTTGATCGCGCGCGCGCTCGCGCGCTGACCCCATGTCGACACCCCTGCATTCGGTGCGTGCTGGCCTCGATCTGCCCGCCCTCGGCGAGCGGTTGCACGCGCTCATGGCGCGCCTCTACCCGATCTGCCGCAGCATCACCGGCCCGGGCGTGCGCGAGACGCTGCAGATCCTCGGCGAGCGCATCCCTGGCCTCGAAGTGCGCGGCGTGGACTCCGGCACGCGCGCGTTCGATTGGATCGTGCCGCCCGAGTGGCGGATCCGGCAGGCGTGGATCAAGGGGCCCGACGGCCGGCGCGTCGTGGACTTGGCCGCCCACAACCTGCACGTCCTCAACTACTCGATCCCGGTGCGGCAGACGTTGTCGCTCGACGAGCTGAAGAAGCACCTGCACACCCTGCCCGAGCAGCCGACCTGGATCCCGTACCGCACCAGCTACTACAAGCGCGATTGGGGCTTCTGTATGCGGCACGCGGACTTCGTGCGCTTGCAGCCCGGCAACTACGAAGTGTGTGTCGACGCCGACCTCGACGAACAGGGTCGCCTGGAGTGGGGCGAAGCGTTCTTCAGGGGCCAAGAAGAAGGCGAGGTGCTGCTGTCGACGCATGTCTGTCACCCATCGCTGTGCAATGACAACCTGTCCGGCGTGGTGATCGCACCGAACTCGCCGCCGCGCTCGCCGCGAGCCCGCGCCGCCGGTCGTACCGCGTGCTGTTCATCCCGGGCGGCATCGGCTCGGTGGTGTGGCTGAGCCAGAACCAAGACAGTGCCCGCCGCATCCAGGCGGGCCTGGTGCTCAACTGCCTCGGCGACGACGCACCGTTCACCTACAAGCTGAGTCGGCACGGCGACACGGAAGTCGACCGCGCCGCCCGCTGTGCCCTGCGCGACGCCGAGACGCCGTATCGCGTGATCGGCTTCACGCCGTACGGCTACGACGAGCGCAACTTTTGTTCGGCGCGCTTCGACCTGCCGGTCGGTTCGCTCACGCGCTCGACGCACTCGACGTTTCCGGGCTACCACAGCTCGGGTGACGACCTGCAGTCAGTGCGCGCGTCCGTGCTCGCGGGTTCGTGCGCGATGTACTTCGACGTGCTGTCGATCTTGGAGCGCAACCGTTGCTACAAGAACCTGGCGCCCGACGCCGAGCCGCAGCTGGGCAAACGCGGCCTGTACGGCTTGCAGGGCGGGCTGCAACGGCGGGCCCGGCCCGAGGTGGCGATGCTGTGGGTGATGAACCAGTCCGACGGCACGCGCAGCTTGCTCGATGTCGCTTGGGCCTCTGGCCTGCCGTTCGAAGAACTCGCCGACGCCGCCGAGCTGTTGCAGCAGCACGGCTTGTTGGCGCCCGTGTGAGCGCGCCCGAGGTTGGAGTCGTCGGAGGGGTTGGGCGCCACGTTCTGCGTCGCTCTGCCGTTCGCGCCGGTGCAGCCGCAGCACTCTCCGCTCAGCGAGACGGTGGGGGGGGCCGATCGCTAGTTCGACCGGTTGCCGCCGTGCAACTCCGACAGCGCGCGCAGCACGCGCGAGTAGCGCTGCCTGACTGCGTCCTCTTCCATGCCGAGCCGCGCTGCGATCGCCGCGAAGGAAGCACCTTCCAACCGCAGGCGCACGACGTCGGCATGGCGCGCGTCCAGGCGACCGAGCAGCGCGCGCAGCCAACCGATCTGATCGCGGCGTGTCACCGGGCCGGTCGTCTGCGTTGGCGATGGTGCCGGCGCGCGGTCGTCGGCTGCAAGCGCCGCCGATTCGCCGAAGTGCTGCTGGGCGAGGTGGCCGTGGTCAGCCAAGACCCAGTTCGCGTGCTGCAGCATCCAGCGCCGGAATGTGCGCTGTGTCGCGTCCTCGGGGGCCGAACGCAGCGCCAGGAACATCCGCGCGAACACTTCCTGCATCAAGTCGCTGGCCGACCACGATCGACGCAGGCGAACGCCCATGCGACGGTGCAGGTACCGTCGCAACAACGTGCTGTTCGCTGCGAGCAGGTGTTGCCAGGCCGTCTCATCGCCGTCACGGGCTCGCTGCAGGACAGGGTCCATGCTCAGCGTCCTTCGACGGCCAGGTCGAGCACCGTGACCTTCAGTCCGATGTAGTTCGGCAAGCGCACGCCAACGTAGCGCCAGGTGGCTGGCAGATCCTTCGGTCGGTCGAGCTGCAAGACGATCGGTGCGCTGGTCGCATACGACAGCGTGACCGTGATCATGGACTCGCTCACCGCCAGAGTCACGGTGTACGCCGTACCGCCCGGCGCTTGCGGCAACGCCCGCGTCACGTTGCTCGGGGCACAAGCGCCACCCACCGCCAGACCCAAGGATTCGCGCCGGAGCTGGCACGCCACCCAGTGATCGTGTGTCTCGAGGTCTGGACGCGTGCCCAAGCGAAGTTCCAGAGGACGGGACGTTTTGCAATTCTCATCGAAGCGGAACGACGCCGTAACCGTAGTCGGAACCGCAGGCCGATCGATCGCGTGCCAGGCCATGAGGTGCGGAGAGAAGTCGCCGCCGAAGCCGTCGAGGGTGAGGCTGCCGTCGTGCGTGCGCGCGCGGTCGCGGTCGCTCAGATCCTCGGAGAACGGGCCGGTGACGCCGAGCAGCCGCCAGCCGCCGGAAAGTTCGGAGCGCGGATCCGGCGGTCCGGCCCGATCACCGAAGGCGCTTGGACGGTCGGCGAGACTGTGCAGGGGCCGGCGCACGAGGCGCAGGCCCGTGTCCACCGCCATTTCGTCGTGCAGCAACGAACGGCTCGACCAAAGCCGCACGTGGAGGTCGCGGGGACCATCCGGCAAGCTCGGCAGAGGCCGGCGCACGAGACGCAAGCCGGTGTCCACCGCCAACTCGTCGTGCAGCAGCGATCGGCTCGACCAAAGGCGCAGGTCGTCGGCGCGGAACGAGTAGTAGCACCCGCCCTGGAGCAGGAACTGCTTGTTGCCGAGCTCGCGCAGCGGCGCTGCGGGCAGACAGACCTCGCGCAGCGACCCCGCCAAGTCGCGGACCCCGAACGGCGACACGTCTTGTTCCGGCCAATGGTCCTGCCGCAGCGCCATGTCCGCATCGACACTCGACCAGTAGTTCTGCGAGAAGCGCCAGTCGTGCAGCCAGCCCCACGGGAACGGGCGACCGTCGGCGCCCTGGCCGGCCCATGCCCACTGCTCGGGTGTTGGCAACGACACGTGGTAGCCGGTCGCCTGCCGCTGCTCGCGCTGATTGAGGAGGTGCACGAGGTGCGTGATCTGCGGCCACTTCAATTTCGTCAACAGCCGACCCTGCTGCGGCGGTGACAAGAAGGCCGGCAGCTCGCCGAGCCACGCGATCACGTCGTCCGTCGTCACCTCCCGCTCAGTCATCGCGAAGCCGTCGATCGCGCGCAACTCCTCGTGCTGCAGGAGCGCGTCGCCACGTTCCGCGACGAACACCGCGAACCCGCCGTGCACCTGGCGGAAGCCCGCGCCGATCTCGGCGGCGGTCGCGGGACGCAGATCGACGCCCCGTTCCGCGTCACTTTGCACGGCGCGGCGCCGCACCAACACCGGCACGATCACCTCCTCGCAGCCGGCGAGCGCGGCCCGTAAGGCATAATTGCCCTCGCCGATCGTGCGGTCGACAGGCGTGGTGCCCAGGTCGGCAGCCATGCTGTCGGTCGCCGCGACGTACTCCACGCGGCCATCGGGCTGCTCGATGCTGGGACACAACCACACCCGCGCCGGTCCACGCTCGCAGCGTATCGACAGTTCGCCACTCGTCGACAGCAACGTCGCATGGCGCTGCGCGACGTCGAGGCGCTGCAACCGCGTCTGTTGGCGCGCGATCTCGTCGCGGCGTGACTCGATGCCGCCGCCCGCCAACAGGCGCCGTAGCTGCAGCGCCAGGAGGTCAGCGAAGTACGCGTTGGTGCGCGCATGCCCAGGATCGAGGGCTAGACAGGTCTCCAACGCCGTCTCGAGTTCACCGAACAGGTGATTCTGTTCGAGACGCAGCCGGCGCGACTCGACGTGCAAGGGACCGAGGCGCGCATCGAGCCCGGGGTGATCCTCGTTGCGTTGCCGGGTCTCGACTTCGGCGGCGGTGGCGACGAGCTGCTGCTCCATGGCGACGCAACGGCGCCAGTCCGACTCGATGTGCGAGAGGCGCGCCCTGGTCTCGCGCCTTGGCACCCACCAAGCCCAGTAGGCGCCGGCGACCAGGAACACCACCAACGCCGCCGCGGTAGCCACAGCGATCGACTGATGCCGCCGCGTGACGATGGCAAGGCGCCGCAGCCACCCCGCCGGCCGCGCGGTCACCGGACGGAAGGTCAAGAACGCCTCGAGGTCGGCCGCGAACGCACCGGCGCTGGCGTAGCGTCGTGCCGCGTCGCAGTGCATGGCCATGGCGCAGATGTTCTCCAGGTCGCGCGGCACCATCGGGTTCAGGGCGCGCACGCGCGGTGCGTCGCCGCGAGCGATGCGCGCGAGAGTCTGCGTGCGTGAGTCCGTCGTGAACGGCGTCCGGCCGGTAAGACACTCGAACAGGGTGACGCCGAGGCTGTACACGTCGGTGCGCGCGGTGATCGGTCCGGCGCGGGGCGAGACTTGTTCCGGCGCCATGTAGTCGAGCGTGCCGACAGTGTCGAGCGAGCGCGTCAGGTCCGAGACGTCCTCCAGCACGCGCGCGAGACCGAAGTCGAGCAGCATGGCGCGTCCCTCGTTGTCGATGATGACGTTGCCCGGCTTGACGTCGCGATGCACGACGCCGTGCTCGTGCGCGTGCTGCAGGGCGTGCGCCAGGTCGCGGATCATGGTCGCGGTCCGGCGGCAGTCGTTCGTCAGCTCACCGGTTCGCAGCACGTCGCGCAGCGAGCGGCCGTCGACCTTCTTCATCGCGTAGAAGGGCAACGCGGCGCCCAGGTCGGCCGACAGGATCGGCACGATGTGCGGGTGGTCGAGTTGGCCAGTCACCTCGACTTCGCGCGCGAACCGCCGCCGCGCCGTGTCGGAACCGCCAAAGCCCAGGAGCACCTTCACCGCCACGATGCGCCCCGGCACCGAGACCTGTTCGGCCTCGTAGACGATGCCCATGCCGCCGCGGCCCAGCTCGCGTCGGATGCGGTAGTCACCGAGGCAGTCGCCCGGCTCCTGAGCCGCGCCGAGCTGCCGCACGGCGTCGCGCATCACCTGCGGGCCGACCTCGTCGGCGAAGCCGGCCAGCGCGCGGCGCAAGGCTGCGTCGGAACTGTCGGGGCCGGCGGGCACGGCGGGAGCTTAGCGGGGCGAGGGGATCGCCGCGCGCTCGCCAGGTTTCTTGCAGATCTTTGTCACACGGGTCGGGGAACGACGGCCAAGGCAGGGGTCTCGTTCACGTCCTGATCATCGAGGAGCTCGAATGCCATTCCGCGTCGCGTCGTCGCCACCGCGTTGCTTGTCTGTCTACCTCCCTATCTTGGCCGCTTTGTTGCCTGTGCATCGAGCGGTAGCTCAGTGCGGACCACAGTGGGTGCCGGGAGCACCGTGGCCGAGCCTTGGAAACGTTGGAAACGGAAACGGCATTCACGTCGCAGCCATGCACGTGTGGGACGTCGATGGACCGGGTCCGGCTCCTCGAGCGCTGGCCGTCGGAGGCTACTTCAGGAATGCCGGAGGCCTGCCGTGCAATGGCATCGCCGCCTATGACTTCGCCGAGGGGACATGGTCGAACCTGGGCCCTGGTTTCAACGGCATTGTGCTCGGCGGCGTTGTGCTCGCGCTGACTAGCCTCGCGAGCGGAGAACTCATCGCCGGCGGCTCCTTCAGCAATGCTGGTTCGGTTGCTGTCGCCAACATCGCACGCTGGAACGGCATTGCCTGGTCACCACTGGGCACCGGGACGAACGGTCCCGTCAAGGCAGTCCTCGCGCTACCGAACGGACATCTCATCGCAGCAGGGTCCTTCTCGACGGCTGGTGGAGCACCGGCGCACAACATCGCACGCTGGGATGGCAGCAACTGGTCACCACTCGGCGCGGGATTCAACAACGATCGCGTCAACGCCTTGGCCATGCTGCCGAACGGGGAGCTTGTTGCCGCCGGCAACTTCACGATCGCCGGCGGCGTGAGCTGTTGGCACGTCGCGCGTTGGCTGAACGGAACCTGGTCGCCGATGGGCACTGGCATGGCCGCCGAAGTGGACTCCCTCACCATGCTGAGCAGCGACCTCGTGGCTGGGGTCAGGGCCGTTGGCAGCACGCCGAGCTACGTCATGCGCTGGAATGGCAGCGCGTGGTCCGTGTTGGCACCACCGGTCGGCGGCGGTCCAGTCCATTGCTACGCGTTGGCCACGCTTGCCGACGGATCCCTGATCGCCGGAGGCAACTTCGCTCCTGCGGCAATCGGCGCGAACTACATTGCCCGCTGGGATGGTGTTTCCTGGTCGAACCTCGGCATTGCAATGGACGCAACCGTGCTCACGTTGATCACACTTCCCAATGGAGATCTCGTCGCCGGTGGGTACTTCACCATGGCAGGCGGCGTACCCGGAGGCGGAGTCGCACGCTGGAACGGCACGACCTGGTCCCCTCTCGGCGGCGGCATGAACGGAGCCGTCCATGCCTTCGTCACCATGCCGAATGGCGATCTCGTCGCCGGCGGAGCGTTCACGACGGCGGGCGGCATCGTTGTGAACCGCGTCGCGCGTCAGACGAACGGCTCATGGTCGGCCTTTGGCCCGGGCATGAATGATGTCGTGTTCGCGCTGACGACGATGCCTAACGGCGATCTCATCGCCGGCGGCCAGTTCACCACCGTGGGTGGAGCCTCGATGGTCGGCATCGCACGTTGGAACGGCACCAGTTGGTCGCCGTTGGGTTCGGGGATTCCAGGCATCGTGCGGGCGCTTGTCGCGTTGCCGAACGGCGACTTGGTAGCCGGTGGTTACTTCACCGTGGCGGGCGGCGTGAGCGCGAGCAACATCGCGCTTTGGTCGAACGGCGCCTGGTCCGCCTTGGGAACCGGTGTGAGTCATCAAGTCGAGGACATGCTCAGGCTGCCGAGCGGCGACCTGATCGTGGGCGGGTCGTTCAGCAACGCCGGCTCCACCGTCGTGAACGGAATCGCACGCTGGAACGGCAGCACCTGGTCACCCTTGGGAGGAGGCATCGGCACAATCCAAGGCGGGCTGGCCTTGCTGCCGGGCGGAGACCTGATCGCCGTCGGCCCTGTCGGGAGTGCAGGAACCAACAGAACCAGGGTCGCGCGCTGGAACGGCAGCACATGGACTTCGCTGGGGACAGGAGTTGGCGCTCAACTCGGGCTCGATGCAGTGGCCGTGTTCCCCAACGGTGACCTCGTCGTGGGTGGCGCGAGCGTCGGCGGAGGGACTTGCCAACGCTGGAACGGCACAGCGTGGTCAGCGATGGTCACCGGCTTCGACGGTGGCATCCTGGCGCTGCTCACGCGACCGAATGGTGAGCTCGCCGTGGGCGGCGCGTTCATCCAAGCCAACGGCGCCTTGTCCCCTTACTTCGGCCGCTACGTCCCGACCTGCCCCGCCACCGCAAGTTCGACCGGCTTCGGCTGCGCCAACACCGGCAGCATGAATCCCAACACCTACACCGCGCTGAACGCCCCGTGGACAGGCTCGACCTTCCGCGCGCGCGGCACATATCTGGCACAACAGGCGGTCGTCGCCGTGGCCACCGGCTTCTCGCGCACCAGCGTTCCCCTCGCGGCAATCCTGCCCCCATCGCCACGATTCTGTGAGCTGCTGGTGTTCCCGGACCTGGTCGACGTGACGCCCGCGGTTGCAGGGACCGTCGATACCCAGCTCGCCATTCCTGACGTCGCGTCGCTGGCCGGTCTCGTGCTCTACCAACAACTTGTCGTGCTGGCGACGCAGCCGGCGGAGAACACGAGCAGCAACGCCTTGATGCTGACCCTGGGGACGATGTAGCGAAGCGTCGACGACGACGCTCAGCGCATGCGTGGCACGCGCACTGTCATCAACCCGGTGCCGCCGCCGGCCCACACGAAGTTGATCGGCTGGCCGCGCATCGGCTCGACGATCTTGGCGTAGTAGACCAAGTGCACGTGCTACGGCGCGCGGCGTAACGCCACGCTGACGCCGTCGCCGTCTTCCCCGCGGTCCGGCAGCAGACCGTCAACAACGTCGCGCGTTGGAATGGCTCTGGCTGGATGGCGGTGGGTCGCGGGATGAGCGGCGGCGTCGCCGGCGTGAGTCTCGTTTCCCCCGGCGTGAAAGCTCTCACCACGCTGCGAGACGGCGCCATGGTGGCGGCGGGGCAATTCTCGGCCGCTGGGACTGTGAGTGTGTCCAGGATTGCACGGCTGAAAGAGTTCACCGCCTCCGACCGCGGTTGCATGCGGAGGTACTCGAACCACGTGGTCGTTCGGGGCGGTGACACCGTCCCCGACGGATCTCCCCGCAGCCAGTGAACCGGGTTCTTCGCCGGTGGGAACCCTTGGCGATCGGTATGCTCAGGTCGTGGACTACCGCACGATCATCACCATCGAGCCCGGGAAGCGCGGCGGCAAGCCGTGCATCCGCGGCATGCGCATCACCGTGAGCGACGTCCTGGGTTGGCTTGCGGCCGGAATGAGCCGTGAGGAGATCCGCGAGGACTTCCCTGAGCTGACCGATGACGACATCGCCGCAGCGCTGGCTTTCGCGGCTGACTTCATGAGTGGGGGCTGGAGAGTGTCGGCGTGAAGTTGGTGCTGGACCAGCACCTCTCGCGCAAGCTCGTCCCCCTGCTGGAGCCTGTCTTTCCCGGCACCACGCACGTCGTACTGCACGGCCTGGATAGACAAGACGACGACACCCTGTGGGAGTTCGCACGCGCCCAGGGTTTCACGATCGCAACCAAAGACGAGGACTTCCAGGTCTTGAGCTTCGCCCGTGGTCATCCTCCCAAGGTGATCTGGCTGAAGTGCGGGAATGGCCCGACGCGGCAGGTTCTCGACCTCCTGCTGCGTGCCCGTTCGATCATCGAGAACTTTGGCACGGATGATGAGTGCTCGCTGCTCGTGCTCTCGTAGCAGCCGCTGGAGCTCGTCAACCACGAGCACTACAGGACGCGCGACGAAGCCCGTGCCAGCGTCTTCAACTACATCGAGGAGTTCTACAACCGCCAGCGCATCCGCTCGACGCTCGGCTACCTGTCGCCTGTTGACTTCGAGCGCGCGCGTACAAACGTCGCATAGCGGCGGCGTTCGGCGATGCTCGCGCTGACCTGCGAACTGTCAGCGTTCAATCGAACCGGTCGCGAAGCACAGCACCCTCTGCGACCGCACAGGGAAACCAGCGCCGGCGATAGCGCTGGCGCTGCCGTCCCTCACCTACGGACATCACCACACGAATGGCGGGGCGTCCCTGTCTTTGGCCGACAGCAGAGGTGCGTCGACCGACCAGCGGATGCCGAGGCGGGCGTCGTCGAAGCGCACGCGCCCCTCAGCGTGCGGCGCGTAGGCCGCCGACATGTGGTAGTAGACCAGCGCGCCGTCGCTCAGCGTTTGGTAGCCGTGCGCACACCCGTGGGGGACGTAGAGAACCTCTGGTCGATCGCCATTGAGTTCGAACGTCGCGCACGCGCCATAGGTGCGTGACTCCCGCCGGAGGTCGGCCACCACGTCGAACACGGCGCCCTCGAGGCACTGCACGAGCTTCACCTCAGCATCCGGATCGCGCTGAAAGTGCAGGCCGCGCAACACGCCGCGCGGCCCGTTGCGGACCAGATTGCACTGCGGAAAGTCGGCCACGAGCCCATGCGACAGCAAGAAATCGCGACAGACGGTGCGCAGGAAGGTGCCGCGCGGATCGGCGAGCGGCTCCAACTCGATGCGAAATACACCGTGCAAGGGCGTGCTGTGGAGGCGCATTCCCGCATTGCAAAGCACCGAGCGGTCCGCTTCAACATGGGCCTGGGGTTTGTCTCGCCCCAGGTTGCTTGCCGCCATGATCCCGTTCACGCTCCAAAGCCACCCCGCGGGCGCCCGTGTGCTCGTGGTGTCGCAGCGTCGGCGGGCGCCGCATATCTCGCGCTGCACGCTCTACGAGTTCGAGCACCTGATCGGACAGTTCGATCGTGCCGACGTGCTGTATCCGGAGGCACCGGCGATCTCGATCTGGAAGCGCCGCGCTCTGCGGCGGGGCTACAACTGGTTCAAGATCCAGCCGCAGCAGCGGCGCGCCGCACCGCTCATCGACCGCGACTACGACCTCGTGTTCTTCTGTTGCGAGGACATCGGTGACCTGCTCGGGCTGGGGCCGATCGCGGCGTTCTTGACGCGCGCCAAGAAGAAGGTGTGCTACGTCGAAGAGCTGTGGGCCGCCGACGTGCCGCGGCGCGAGCACGAGACGGTGCTGCTGCGGCAGTTCGACCACGTGTTGCTGTCGTGCGCCGGCGCGGTTGAACCGCTGTCGCGCCAGATCGGCGTGCCGGTCTCGTTCTTGGCCCCATCCGTCGACGCCGTCACGTTCTTTCCCGGCGACCCGCCCGTGCCGCGCGCGATCGACGTCTACAGCATGGGGCGAAGGTCACCGACGACGCATCAGGCTCTCCTGCGCTTGGGACGTGAGCGCGGTTGGTTCTACGTGCACGACACCTACGCGGCCAATCGCGTCATCGAGCCGCTCGAACATCGCACGTTGCTCGCCAACCTGGTGAAGCACAGCAAGTACTTCGTCGCCAACCGAGCCAAGATCGATCACGTCGCGACAAAGGGGCAGGAGGAGATCGGCTCGCGTCACTTCGAGGGCGCGGCAGGGGGAGCGGTGATGATCGGCGAGCCGCCGCGCTGCCAGACGTTTCTGGACCACTTCGATTGGCAGGATGCGGTCGTGCCGATGAGCTTCAACACCGATTGGCCCGAGGACGTGATCGAGGCGCTGGAGGCCGACCCTGCCCGCGTCGAGCGCATCCGTTGCGACAACCTGCGGCACACCCTGCGGCGGCACGACTGGGTGTATCGGTGGGAGCAGGTGCTGACGGCCGCCGAGCTACCAGCGCTCGCTGAGCTGCAAGAGCGCAAGCGGTTGCTCGAACGCCTGGCGAGCCTTGTCGATCGACGCGCGTTGGCCCGCGTGTGACCCATCGCGGCCTTGGGCCGCAACGGGTTGCATGTCGGCGCAGCGCCGACCACAGGGGCCCAAGGCCGCTTTACTCCTTGGGGCTTCCAGTGCCGCTCGGTCGTGGCGAATTGGACGGGCGTGGCGAATTACGTGAGGCGCAGGTTTCGCGCGCCACGCCAGGATTCGCGGCACTTGCAGCCCGGTCGCGGTGGCGCCCGCGACCGGCCCGGCGAGCTTGGCACCTGCCGCCCAGCGCGCTCCGCGCCGCCGATGTGCTACCGATCGCGCAGGGTCTCCCAAGCGCGAATCTCTTGCATGAGATGGCGCCGCAGCCAGTCGAACGCGGCGCGCTCGGGCGCGTCGGCCGCCGGAGCGTTGCGATCGAGGGTCAAAAGCGCTGTGTCGAACTCACCCAGGCCGACGAGAGCGCTGATCAGGACGTTCAGCTCGGGGGGCGATAACGCGCGGGTTGCCGCTTCGTCGTCGAGAACCTGACGCGCCTTGGCCATCTCGCCCAGTGCCCAGTGTGCGGTGGCGCGCTGTAGGGGCGTGGCGCTGGCGGTGGGCGCGACGACCAGGTCGTTGCGTCCCAGGTCCAGCAGGGTCTGCCAGAGACTCGGTGCGCGGGCTTCGCCACGCTGCATGGCTTCGGCGAGCGCGCGCACCCGGGCGGCGTCGGGGTCGTCGTTGTTGGCCAACGCGCGCAACGCGGCCTCTGCTTGGTCGGCACCGAGGTGCGCGATCGCCAACTCGACTCGACTGCGCGGTGCGTCGGCAGAGTCGGCGGCGGCGAAGGCCGCTTCGTCGACCACGAACACGCACCATGCACCAAGGCGTTGCGTCGGGTGCAGCCGTCGCAGCCAGTGGTAGAGCTGACCATTGCCGCGAGGGTCGGGGCGCGCCAAGTTGCCGCCGTTCACCAGGAAGGTCCCAAAGGTTGGGCCGGTGCCGCCGCCCGCTGGCGTCGCGTTCGGGTATCGGTGGCGCATCGTCAAAAGGTCAGGCGGCAAGCGGGCCGACCAGTCGAAGTTCGCATCGGCGAAGATGAGGTAGGGTCGATCGCCGGCCAGCACGTTGAACGCGTTCGGGTAGCGTGGCCAGGTGGTCGCGTGGCAGATCACGAGCGTCACGCCCAGCGCTGCGAGCAGACACCGACCCACGCGTCCGCGCGCGTTGAGCCAGGTCGCGCCGCGCGCGGCCACGACACAGAGCAGTACGACGGTCGGCAGGAGGTTGCGGATGCCGTTCTGTAACACGCTGAAGAACGACAGGTAGACGAACGGCACGCCGATCGCGAACGCCAGCAGCGGGCGCGCGCGGCTTGGCCAACGCGTCCCTGAAGCCATGCCGCACAGCATCAGCAGCAGGAGAGCCAAGGGGAGTTTGACGAGAAGGCTGACGGCAAAGTACGCGCTGTGCCCTGGGGCAGTCCGCGCGAAGAACGGCGTCAACCCGGCCGCTTCGGACTGCATTTTCTGAAAGTCGACGCCGCGCACGAACGGCTCGGGGAGCAGGCGCAGCGCGTCGGGTACCAGAGGCAGCGTGAGTGCTTTGGTGAACAGCGCGCTGCGCGGGCCGTGGTCGGCTGCCGCCGTGTTCGCCGCGTCTGCGGTTGGGGGCGCGTAGTTGTCCGCGGCCCACAGGTAGCAAGTGTGCAGCGTGAGCAGGGCGACGGCGGAGACCACGATGCTGGCCAGGGCCACGTCACCAGCGATTCGTGCGGCACCGCCGTGGGATCGCGTCAGAAGGAAGTTGGGGCGATAGCCGAAGCCCAACGCGAACAGCAGAGTCAGGCCGAGCACCGGCAACAGGAACAGGGCGAGGTACTTGGTGGCCAGCGCGGCGCCGAGCGCGATCGCCAACGCGAGCCAGCGCCAGACGGACGGCGCGCGCAGCAAGCCATGCGCGAGGCTGATGGTCAGCACATAGAACGCCGCCATCGCCATGTCGCAGGTCAGCAGCGGCGCGTTCGCCAGCACCACCGGGTTGGCGGCGTGCAGGAACAGCGCAAACAGCGCGGTGCGACGATCGAACAGGCGGCGTGTCAGCCAGGTGAGCGTGCCGGCCGCGAGCAAGGCGAAGGGCAGCATGCCGAGCCGACCAAAGAACAGGTAGTCGTCGGTCGGCTCGACGGGAGCGACCCCGAGCCACGCCGCGAGCTGGTTGGCAAAGAAGGGCAGCGGGCCATGGAACGTGGTTTGGGGCACCTCCCACGAGCGGTCGAGGCGCAGGATCGTACCGGCCTTGAGGTAGGCGTACTCGTCGGTGGTCCACGGCAGCAGCGCGGCCAGGGCGATCAGCATCACGACGTGCACGAGGAGCAGTCCGAGCACTGCGCCATGGAAGGCCTTGCGTCCAAGGTCAGGCGCCAGGGGGTCGGGCGTGGCCAGCATTGACCCGCGAGCTTAGGGCCCGACAAACAATAACTTCACAGTTTGGGCTGGCCCGCGACCTTGGCAATCGTGGCCGTGGCAGCGCTTTCCGGTTACCACACATCCGCCTGCAACTACCTCGGTCGATGCTCACGGCTCGCTTGCGGACGGTTTGGCAGATTGCTCGGCGAACCGCTGGTTCGGTGTTGGCGGCCCTGTTGGCTGCCTGTTCCGGCGGCGACTCCGGTGGCGGCAGTCCACCACCCCTGGACTTCCGTTTCGTCGGGGTCGTGCCGACCGAGGGGGCTTGGGTCTCGCCCGACATCGTGCCGGAGGTGTCGTTCAGTCGGCCGCTGGTGCAGGTCACGACCAGGCCTGGCGATCTGGCGCTGTTCCGACGCGGCGGCGCGGCCGTACCGGGCCAGGTGAAGGTCGAAGGCGCGCGGCTGATGTTCCAACCAGCCGATCCCCTGGCGGAGGGCTTCTACGTGCTGGTGCCGGGAAACGACATCAAGGCGTTCGACGGCAGCCCGCTGGCGACGGTCGCGCTGACCCCGGTCGAGTTCTCGGTGCGCGGGTCCGCGGGCATTTGGTCGGATGCCGTGTCGCTCGGCGACGCGCCCCCGGTTGATGTGCAACCGTTGATCGTCACGGATGCGATGGGGAACGCTAGCGCGGCGTGGGTGCGTGGCAACCAAGTGCTGGTCGCGGACTACGACCGCGACCTGGGCTGGTCGCCGGCGGTCGTCGTGGATCGCATCGTCGGTGCGGTCCCGGCCACCGTTCTCCTGGCCCGCGGCGCTGCGACCGTTGCCGTCGCGATTGTGCAGGCCGAGGGTGGCGTCAGTGTCGACACCACCATCCGCGTGCGGGTCAGCCGAGGTCTCGATCGTCAAGGAGCGCGGGTGTGGGAAGCCCCCCAGTTGGTCCGACAGACCCTCGTGACCGCGCCGCAACTGCACGTCTCGGTCGTGGGCCAACCGTTCCTGCTGAGTGCGTCGACGCTCGTGGGCCGTACCGAACTGCGCGTGCTGTGGCTCGACGCCGTCGGCTGGCGAGATGAGGCCGTGGGTCGCGTGGCGTCGCAATTCAGCATCGATGGCGTGTACCACGGAATGCGCGGCGACCTCATGATCACGTGGACGGAGACCACCTTGTCGGACCGGGTTTCGTACGCACGGGTGCGCCGTGCGGCCGGCTGGAACTTGGCCTTGACGCTCGGTGAAGCGCCGCGTGCCGCGGGGATCGGCGCCGACGGCAACGCGTGGCTGTTGCTGCCCGATGGTCTGACCCGTGCCATCTACATCGCGCAGGACGCCGAGCGGTGGCTGCCGACGCGTCCTTCGGTGCCAGCTGGTTTCGACCACCTGATTGGCCTCAACCGCGACCTGCTTCAGCTCAGTTGGCGTGCCGACCTTGGCGCCGAGATCCTGATGGCTCGCCGCTATGACCGTCTCGGCCAGCTGATCGCGGAGAACGTGCTTGCCGGTCCGACGCCGGAGCCGCTGCGGCACGTGTTGCTCGCCGGCGACTTGGATACCGAGGTCACGGCGATTTGGCGAGAGGGGCAAGGCATCCAGGTTGCGCGCCTGGCGCGCCGGGGTTCGCCGACCATGGAGTGGTCGCCGGCCGTCGCGTGGCAAGCTGAACACGCGCAGATTCCGATCGAGCGCGCGCGGATCACCGCGGCCTCGAGGCGCACGGCGCTGACCTGGGTCGAAGACGGTCGCCTGGCGACCTCGTTCCTTGTCGCGGGTCGCTTGGCGGCGCGCCGCGCCATCACCTCGCGGGTGTCGATGAGCCCGACGCCTTTGCTCGACGAGGTGCTGGTCGGCACGGCCTTGGGCGATGTGCTCGTGGTGTGGCGGCAGAATGGCGCGCTGCTGGGGCAGTCGCTGCGCTGAATCCCGTGCCCTAGGCGCTGCGACGCCGGGCATAATGCGCGGCGCATGAAGGTCCTCCGCTGCTTGGTGGTTGCTGTCTCCATCCTGCTTTGCTGTGGCGCGCTGCTGCCCGCCCAGAAAGGCGAGGGTGAGTTCTTGGTGCCGATCCCCGACAAGATCGAGCGCGACACAGAGAAGGACGCGCAGGGGTTGTTGCAGTTCGTGGCGCACAAGGCCGAGAAGTGTGTCAACTGCAAGGGGCGGCAGGTGATGGTGTGCCAGCACTGCGATCGATTCGATGCGGGTGATTGCGACTCGTGCCCTGAGTGCAAGAACACCAAGGAGGCCAAGTGTCGCATCTGTGCCGGCACCGGGGAGATGCCAGACATCCTGCAGCGTGCGCCGTGTCCGTCGTGCTTTGGTGCGGCGATGACGGTGTGCTACGTGTGCAACGGCCGCGGCAAGTTCCCGGTGAAGGGAGGTGGCAAGCGCCCGCAAGAGTGTGGCTGCTGCAAGGGAGTCGGCGCCTACGCCTGTGCTACCTGTGCGGGCAAGCGTTTCGTCGATCTGCCGCTGCTGAAGCCGTCGCTGCTCGAGGCCAAGGCTGCCGACCTCAAGAAAGCGATCGAGGCGATCGACGCCGTCGCCGCGCAGGTCAAAGACTTCGAGAGCACCGGCGACGGGCGCAAGGACGGCAAGGCGATCGACAAGGTCAGCGCAGCGGGCGGCAAGCTCTTGCCGGTGGTGCAGCGCGTGGGCAAGCACTTCGCGTCCGTGTCCAAGGACCAAACCAAAGGCGCGGTGTGGGTCGCTTACAAAGACATGGTGCACACGCAGTGGGACGCCACGAAGCACGCGCTCGACTACTACCTCAAGCATCAAAAGCGCGTCCTCGAGTTGTGCTTGGCGCGAGCCGAGCACAACGAGCCTCTGACGGCCGCCAAGAAGTGATGCACGCCGACTGCTGTCTCGCCCGATTCGGAACTTCGCGTCACTTCGTTTGCGTCGCAGTGGCCATCGCCCTCTGTTCGATGCAGGCGCCGACGCAGGCGCCGGTCAACCGCACCATCATCGAGCCTGACGCTGCTGCGCCAGCAGCGGGCGGGCCGCTTGCGCCGGCGTTTGCGCGCGCGCGCGCCGCGGTCGTGCACGTGTTCGTCGAGGTGGCCGGCACGAATGTGTTCAAACTCGAGCGGCCGAGCAGCGGCGTGGTGATCGGGTCCAACGGTCTGGTGGTGACGCACTGGGACCTGGTGCGGGAAGCGCAGGGCGCCACCGACAAGAGCGTGTTCGTGCAGCTTGCCGACGCGACGCGCACTCGGTTGGCCGCGAAGATCGCGGCGCACGACGTGGCGAGCGGGTTGGCGCTGCTGCAGGCCGAGGTGCCGGTGGGCACCGCGCTTGTGGCCATCGACCTTGCGGATGCGCCGGCGCCGGGCGATCCCGCCGCGGTGCTCAGCTACCACGACGGCGAGGATCATGTGGGCTTCGGCGGAATCGTGGCCTTCGCGGTGGGGGGCGTGACCACGGGTGACCTGAAGTTCGCGCCGAGCGACATCTTGCTGACCGATGCGGCGATTCAGGCGCGTAGTCATGGGGCGGCGCTCATCGCCGCCGATGGTGGCCTGCTGGGCCTGTGCAATGCCAGTCGCGTGGCCACCGAAGTCTCCGAGCCCACGCTGCAGGACCTGAAGCGATCGAGCTTCGGCTTCGTGATTCCGACGCGCGCGATCAAGAAGGCCTTCGCCTATGCCTGCAAGCCGGCTGAGCAAGCGTCGTCTGGGGCCGCGGCGAAGCTGGCTTCCGTCGAGGCGCGCGCTGTGGCCCGCGTGCAAGACAGTGTGGTCGCGGTGCTCGGTGGCGAGGCCGCGTCGCGCCCAGCGCTGGGCGACTCCGATCCGTACGCAGTGCAGCGTCGCGCGCGGGTGGGATCGGGCGTGATCGTCGACACCAACGGGTTGGTGTTCACCAACCGCCACCTGGTAGATGGCGCCAGCGTCGTGAGTGTCACCTTGCGCGACGGCACGACCTGCGTGGCCGATGTGGTGGAGACCCACGCCTCGACCAACTCCGCGCTGCTCAAGATGCGGCTGGCCAAGGGGGCGAAGGTCACGGCGATCCCGTGCGGCAGCCTCGCGGCCGCCGCGGTCGGCGATGTGGTCTTGGCAGTCGGCAACCCGGAGGGGCACGCGCTGACGCTGCGACAGGGCGTCCTGTCCGCGGTCCGCGGACGGGCGGTGCAGACCGATGCCGGCGTCGGCAACCACAACGCGGGCGGCGCATTGGTGTCGATGCGCGGCGAACTGCTGGCGATCATCGATGGCGGCGCACGCGACCTGCTCGACGTGGCGTTCGCTCGGCGCGGCGAGCAGGCCAAGGTCGAGACCAGCCTGGATCTGTCGCCGAGCATCGACACGTTGCGCGAGATCTATCGCACCGCGCTCGACCGCGACCCGGGCACCAATGCGTCGCTGGCCAAGCCTGAGACCAAGGCGTCGGCTGCACCGTCGGGGGTCGCCGCAGTGGTTGCGCGCACGGCGGGCTCGATGCTCAACATCTACGTCGAGATCAAAGCCGCAGCCTTGTTGTCGGAGGACAACCCGTTTGCGCCGCCGAACGCGACCACGCTGACGGAGTCGCTCGGCTCCGGCGTGATCATCGATGTCGGTGGGTTGGCACTCACCAACTGGCACGTCGTCGATGCCGCCACCGAGCCCGATGGGTCGATGACGCAAGATCGCGTGGTGCGCGCCAAGCTGCGCGATGGGCGGGTCTTCGACGCCGACGTGCTCAGCATCTCGCGCGAGCAGGATCTGGCGCTGCTGCGCCTGCGCGTGCCGGCGGATCAGACCGTCGACGCCGTGGCACTCGGTGCATCGGGTGCGTTGGCGGTTGGCGATCAAACGGTGGCGATCGGCAACCCGCACGGTCGCGCCGACACGGTGACCGCTGGCGTGGTCACAGCCAAGAACCAGGCGATCCGCGTGAAGGGTCGCTGGGCCAAGCTGCCGCATCTGTTGGAGACCGACGCCGCGATCAACGCGGGCAACAGTGGCGGCGCGCTGCTCGACAGCCAAGGTCGTCTGATCGGCATCAACAGCGCCGGCGGCAGCCTGCACGCGGTGACCGGGTTCTCGATCTCGGTCGACCATGTGCGCGAGATGTTGCGCTCGGTGCTGTTGTCGCCCGAGAAGCTGCGCAGTGCCTACGCGGGGCTGTCGGTGGTCGATGTCGAAGGCAAGGTGGTCGTGCAGTCGGTCGATCGCCATGGCCCTTGTGCCGCGGCCGGGGTCGCGACCGGCGATGTGGTGTGTGCGGTGGGCGAGGTGGCAATGCGCTGGAGCGGCGACTTCGCGCTGGCCTGGTCACACATCGACGGCGGCGCGACCGTGTCGGTGGAGTTCGAGCGCGATGGCAAACGCGAGGTCAGGAAGGTGACCCCGCTGTCAGCGGCAGCGTGGGCCGTGTTTCGCCAAGTCGGTCTCGACGTGAGCGAGCTGGGTATCGGCGACGACGCAGCCAAGGTGCGCGCCGCCGCCATTGCCATGGACCGGCAGTTCACCGGCGATCCGACCGCGGTGCCGAGCGAGTTCCCCGCCAGTTGCGTGCGCGTCGTGCGCGTGCACCCCGCCGTCGAGGGTGCCGTCGACGTGCGGCCTGGTGACTTGGTGCTCGGTGTTGTGTTGCGGTCTGAGGGAGCCGACGCCGAGCAGCTGCTGCGCTTTCAACGGGTGGAGGATGTGCAGCGGTGTGTCAACGAGCACAGCACCTACGAGGGGGAGACGTTCCGGACCTGGCTGTACCGCGACGGTGCGGTGCGGTTGGTGGAGTTGACGGCCAAGCGGTTGATGTGGTGAGAGCCAGCAGAGCTGGCTTGACGCTGAGACATTCGTGGCGTCAGCCGGTCGCCGGCATGTCGTGGACGCTGACTAGACCGTGCCGGCGCCAGCCGACGGAGAGCAGCCAAGTCTGCGCGTTGCTGATTGGGCGGATGTGTGCTTCGAGACCCGCGAAGCAGATGGTCTCTTTCCAGCCGTCGAACCAGGGGCCTGACGTGAAGGTGTCGACGGGCGCGGCGACGTGCACGTGGCGACCGTCGCGCTGGTGCTTCTTGCCGTTGCCCAGAACGTAGACGAGGCAGTTCTTCACCTCGCGCGGCGTCTTCAGGAGGCGGTCGTGGTAGCGATCGGCGAAGACCTTGCCGCCGCGCTGCCACAGCTTGTTGAGCGCCTTGGCGATCCGGATCAGGAGGCCTTGCAGCCCGCGCGTCATCGACGCGCGGTCCTCGGCCTCGACGAGCATGTGCAGGTGATCGTTGAGTACTGCGTAGTGCACGAGGCGGAAGCCGAAGCGGTCGCAGCCAGCGGCGAAGGCGGCGCGGAGCGCGGCGTATTCGCGGCCTTTGCGAAGCAACGGTAATCCCGCCGCGACCTTCACCGTCACATGCGCCGGGAACCTCCCCGCCATCTCGCCGCGCGGCCGATGCGACACCAGAGCCGCGTCGCCCTTCGGCTTCCGCCCCGCCCCAGGCCGCCACCCGCCCCGCTGCTTGAACGGCAGCATGCCCTTGGCCACCCGCATCCGCCGCGATTTCTTCGAACGAACCTTCAGCTTTGGACTCATGTCATAACCCGCGATGGTCGTGACCCTAAGTGATTGAGCACAAGTTACGACATCGACATCGATAGGTCTATCAACTTCCCGAGAATCCTCTGGCCACCTCAACAAAACCAGACGTATGTCTCACATGCGACACTCGTGCTCGCCCGCTCCCGCTCCCGCTCCCGCTCCCGCTCCCGCTCCCGCTCCCCGCCGTACCGGATTGTCCACCCGTGCCCCGAGCCCCCAGCCTGCCCGTCGCCCCGGTCGGTCGCTCGCACGGGCGCGGCGGCTTCCTTCAAGATGATGCTCTCCTCCTCGTTCGTCTAACTCATCAACTGCTGCCGCCGCGCGCGGGCG
>JANPER010000264.1:0-7463 GCA_031423015.1 Planctomycetota bacterium
GCCCAACGGCACGTGGCTGCTCCAGGGAGGAACTCTCCGCGGGGGCGATTTGGACACGCGCTCTTCGAGCCTGACGGTCGACTCGTACCGGACCAATCTCCTCGATGACGTGACCGTGCAGGGGGACCTGTTGATGCCCAATCGCTTTTCGATGATCAAGGTCGCGGGCGGGCTGCGGGTCAACGGACGTGTGCTCATGAGCGGAATTAATGCTTGGTTGGGCTTTGATGGCTCGCAGGACATTGCCGCGGGCACAACCATCGTGGCTAGCGGTAGCCCCACGTTCTTCTCTGCTGCGGTCAACAGTGACATCACGGTCACGGTCCAAGACGGCGCCTTGATTCAGGGGCAGAGCTTGATTGTTTTCGACGGGGACGCGTGGGCCTGGCCGCACCGTACGCTGACGTTCGTCAATCAAGGGGCCATGTCCGTGGCTGCTGGCGGCCGGATCGCACTGGACTCAGCAGTTGCGATCAACGAAGGCTCGCTGGAGGTGCTGGCCGGAGGCACCTTGGCGCTTGCGCAGATTCTGACTCAGCGAACGCCGACCGCCGAACTCCGGCTGATTGGCGGGACGGTGGCCGCCGCTGCCACGGTGGACATCCAGGGCGGAGTCACGACCGGCTACGGATCGATCACGGTGTTGCAGCCTAGCCTCTTTCGGAATGGCGGGATTCTGCGTCCCGGAGGATTGGGCCAACCGGGCCGGCTCAGCGTTCAAGGTGACTTCGCCCAGGTGTTGGGAGGACGAATCGAGGTCGAACTCGGCGGACTCATCGCAGGAACAGAATTCGACCAGATAGCCGTCAGCGGGACAGCAGCCCTAACCGGCGTAATCAGGGCGACGCTACTGGGCAGCTTCAGTCCGGCTCGGACGAATGCGTTTGACGTGCTGTCCTGTCAGTCGTCCATCGGCGATTTCGCCGTCTACGATCTCCCTCCTCTGGGTGGCGGGCTGAGTTGGACGCACGGGTTCTCGGGAACTGCGCCCCAGCGGTTGGTACTGGCCGTGCAATAGCACGTCTATCGTCTATCGAAGTGGGGCGCCTGCGCCAGCCGGCGGAGCACGCCCGGCCCGCAGTCGACCAACACGATCTCGCCGCCACCGCGCACCAAGTAGCCCGCGGGAAAGCGGTCGGGTTCCGGCACCGCCGTGCCCGAGCCGAGCACGGTGATCGACAGGGGATGGGGGGGCGTCACGCCGCGCAGTATCAGGCAACGAGACGCGCGTTCGGCGCTCGCGGCCTACTTCTTCATCTTGCCGAGGATCTGCGCCGGCTCGGGGAACTCATCGTTCATCTGCCGCTTGTTCCAGATCTGCTTGCCGTCGACGGTGACGATGAAGTCGCCCTTGCCGCCGGGCTTGATGTCGACCTTGGCCTTGGGAAAGCTCTTGGTGATGTCGGCGCCCAAACTGGACGCGCGTGGCAGGTAGTCTCAAACCACGCAGTATTCGATGCGTACGTTCATGGCGCCGAGGCTAGGCCGGCGCGCGGCGCATGCAAGAGTGGCGCATCTCGCGAGAAGCTCAGCGCGTGGCGAACAGCGGCGTCACGACGTCCATCAGGTGGTTGCGTACCCGCGCCATCACCGTGCCGGCGGTGTCGGTGTTGAAGGCGCCGAGCGCGGCGGTCGAGGTGGCGGGATGCACGTAGAAGAACGTGACGAACGACTTCTGGCCGCCGGTGTGGCCGACGAAGCGGCCCCCGTTGCGCTCGGTCACGAAGAACGTGAGCCCCATGCCGTCGCGCTGGCCGCCGGCATCGAGCGCCGCCTTGCCGCCGATCGTTTGCGCGACGTTCCACATCTCTTCGAGCGACGCGCGCGCCAGCACCGCCGCCGCGTCGGCATCCTTGGCGCAGGCGCCGAGCAGGAACGTCAGGTAGCGGGCCATGTCGGGGATGGGCGCGTTCAGCCCGCCGTTCGAGACGGTGATGCCGGTGTCGAAGTCGAGGCCGCCGGGCTTCGGCACGCCGTCGCGCAGCGCGTAGTTGTTCGAGCGGTGCTTGCTCAGGTGATACGGCGCGTGGTCGAAGTAGCTCGCGCGCATGCCGAGCGGCCGCAGCACGTTCTTCTCCATGTAGACCTCGTAGTCCTCGCCGCTGCGCTGCTGGATCACCTGGCCGAGGAACACGATGCCCGGATTCGAGTAGCTGAAGCGACTGCCCGGCGCGAACTCGATCTCGGTGTAGGGCAGCATCGCCACCAGCTGCGACCACTGCGTCGGCTCGTGCGGATGCCACGCCTTGCCCTCGGCATCGTCCCACGGCCAGGTGGCGCCGCGAAAGCCGGCCGAGTGACTCAGCAGATGCGTGAGCGTGATCGCGCGCATGGGCCCAAACGGGTTGTGCACGGCGCGCAGCTCGGGCAAGGAGTCGACGATCGCTTCGTCGAGCGCGAGCTTGCCGCGGTCGCGCAGCTGCATCACCGCGATGCCGGTGAAGGTCTTGGTGCACGACGCCCAGTGCCAGTTGGTGTCGGCGTCGACGGCGCGCGCGCTGCCGAGGTCGGCGCTGCCGAACGACTCGTGCGCCAAGATCTGGTCGCGCTGCAAGAACGCCAGCCCCGCGCCCACCACCTTGGCGCGCGCACACTCGGCGCGGAACAGGGCGGCCGCGTCCTTCCAGGCCTCGGCAAAAGGGGCGGGCGCCTGCGCGCAGAGGGCTCCGCTTGCAAACAAAACGACCCACGCGAGCTTTGGTGTCATGCGGGGGCCTAGCCTAGCCTACCAACCAGAGCATGTCCGGCCATCGCCAAGGGGGCGCCGCCGGCCTCGGGGCAAGGAGGGGGCGAGGAAGAGGCGAGGAAGAGGCGAGGAATCTGTCTCCTGCCGCCGCCGCTCCCTTGTCGGCGCCCGACCCGGCCTGCACAGTGCCAACCGCGTGCCAGCCCCGAGCCGAGCCTTCGCGGCCCCTGTCTACGTCGACACCGACGATGCCCTTGCCACCCTGGCGCAGCGGCTGCTCGGCGAGCGCGCCATCGCCGTCGATACCGAGTCGAACTCGCTCTACGCCTACCGCGAGCGCCTGTGCCTGATCCAGATCAGCAGCAGTCACGGCGACGTGCTGGTCGACCCGATGGCCGTCACCGACCTATCGCCGCTCGTGCCGGTGTTCGCCGATCCGGGCATCGTCAAGGTGTTCCACGACGCCGAGTACGACATCCTCACGTTCAAGCGCACGTCAGCGTTCGAGTTCGCGAGCATCTTCGATACCAAGGTCGCGGCGATGTCGCTGGGCCGGCAGAACCTCGGCCTGGCCGCGGCGCTCGCCGAACACTTCGGCGTGCAGCTCGACAAGCGCTTGCAGCGCAGCGACTGGGGTTGCCGGCCGCTGACGCAGGAGCAGAAGGAGTACGCGCGCTTCGACACTCACTACCTGCTGGAACTGGCGCGCGAACTGCGCGGCGCGGTGGTCGAGGCGGGACAGATCCATGTGCTCGAGGTCGCGTCGGAGTGTCGCCGCCTCGCCAGCCTGGTGCCGGCACCGCGCCCGTTCGACCCCGACGCCTACGCCAGCTTGCGCGGCGCCGAGCACCTCGATCCGGTCGCAAGCCGACGGCTGCGCGAGTTGTTCGTGATGCGCGAACGCATCGCCGCCGACCGCGACGTGCCACCGTTCAAGATCGTCGGCAACGACGTGCTCATGGAAGTCGCGCGCATCGCGCCGCGCGATGCGACGGCGTTGGCAGCCATTGCCGGCCTGTCGCCGAAGCTGGTCGATCGGCTTGGCCGTTCGCTGCTCGAAGCCCTGCGCCGCGCTGCGCGCCTGCGCCCGATCGCAGTGCTGCCGCGCGCTGACGCCGAAGCCGACAGCGGCTTGTCACCGACGCAGCGCAAGACCTACGAACGCCTGCGCGGGTGGCGCAAAGGCGCTGCTGCGGCGCGCAAGGTGGATGCGTCGCTGGTGCTGGCGCGGCCGGTGCTCTTGAGTTTGGCGGCGGTGCGCCCAACGCCGCGCGATCGCGACGCGCTGCTGGCCACGGGCCTGTTGGAACCGTGGCGCGTCGAGCACTACGGCGACGGCATCCTCGCCGCGCTGACCTGAGGAGCTGGGCGCAGCCGGCTGGCGATGCAAAGCACGCCCACGCCGCTCCACTGCAACAGCAGGCGATCGAGACTGGAGCGGACGTGGTGCTCGAAGTCGTCTTCGGGGGACAGCAGCATGGACGCGGCGACGACGAGGAGACCCAAGGTCAGCAGCATGGTCACCTCGCGCGTGGGCGGGTCGACTGCGGCGCGGTCGCGTCGCAACAGAGCCAGGGCCAGCAGCGGGAACAGCAGACCGAACCGCTTGATCGAGACCGCTTGTTCGGCGAACGCGAGCATGAGTGCCGGGATGCGCGTGGCGCGCTGCGGTAGCTGGTGCAGATGGTCGACGTAGCCAGCCAACGCGCCGCCCAGGCTCGGCGCCAGCAGCAGGGCCGCGCCGACGATCCCGGCCAGGAGGCTACCGACGACGGCGATGTACACGGTGCGCGCGCGCCCATTGGCGCGCGGCTGCGTGGCGATCGCTACCGTGGCCACGATCGTGAGTCCGCCGAGGTGTTGCAGCAGCCCGGACGGCGACGCGGTCGCGCCGTGCTGCAACAGCGCGCACACCGGCCACCACACCGCGAGTGCCAACGCGGTGCCGACCACCGCGGCCACGTGCAGCCGACGCGAGGAACCCAGCCAGGTGCAACACACGGTGGCGACCGCGTACACCGAGCCTTCCGGTTTGAGCAGCACCACCAGCACGCACCCGGCCGCGAGCAGCCATGCGTCGCGTAGCAGCAGGCTGGCGGCGATCGTGGTGAGCGCCAGCAACATCGCCAACTCGGCGTAGCCGGAGTCGACCGCGCCGCTCGTGGGCGAGACCAGCATCGGCAACAAGCCGAGGCCGAGCGTCGCCAGCCAGGCGTGCGTTTGCGGATGCCCCAAGCGACGCAGCGCCAGACAGGTGAGCGCCAGCAAGAGGAGCCACAACGCGGGGAACAGCGCACGGCCGGCCGCCGCGCCGCACAGGCGCGCGACCGCGGCTTGCGTCAACGGCTGCAACAGCGGGTAGTCGCGGCTGTGCGCGAACACGGCCTGATCCTTGAAGTACGGCTGATCGAGCGACGGGGTCGCGGCCAGCGCCGTCGCCTTCATCTCCCAGGCGACGAAGCCGTCCCAGTGCCGGGCCGGAGTCGCCACTGCGCCGTACACGAGGGCGCCGAACGTCACCCCCAGCACCAACCACGCGCCGACGCGCAGGCCGGCGTGCATCGTGTCAGTGCTCGCCACGCGATCGCGTGGTCCGGCGAGCGCGATGCCAAGCGTCAGCGCGATCGGCAGCAGCCCTTCCCACACCGATTGGTCGCAGGCCAGCAGCAGCAGACCGACGATGCCGTAGCCGGCGAGCCCCAGCAGGCTGCCGCGCACTACGCGCCACGCGAGGTGGCTGAGGTTCATCGCGCCTGCAAGCGCAGGTGCTGCACTTGCCCGCGCACCTCGGGATCACACACCAGCACGGCCACGGCGTCGCGGCCTTCGATACGAACACGGGCGAGCCGCGGCGCGCGTGCGGCGTGCTCGTTGCCGTCAGCCCAGCTCTCGGCGCACAGCAGGCGCGGCCACAGCAGCGGCGCCACGAACTCGATCGCGCCGCTGGAGGCGCCGCGGTGCAGCACCACGGCGTCGGGCGGCGTGTGGCGCAGCAGTTCTTCCACGGCGTCGGCGCCTTGGGCCAGCTTGGTGTCCAGGTGAAAGCGCACGCCGCCGCGCGCCTGATAGTCGGCGATGCGCGCGTGCCGCTTGCCCCAGACGTCGGTCGGGACGCGCGCGAGTCCAATCGCCACATGGCCGAGCGCGAGCGCCAGGCACAAACGTCGCCAGGGAAGGGTCAAGCTTCTCGGATTGTGACGGCCGGTCAGGGTTTCGCCAACAGCGACGCCGACGGTAGAGTCGGAACGATGTCTCAAACGCGTCCGTTGCTGCGGCCGGCGATGGTGATCGAACGTGCCGTGCTCTTGTCGGCGGACGGCAGCGTCCCGCGCGCCGTGGCGGTGGCGGTCGGCGCCTGGAAGCGGCAGGGCTACGTCTGCGTGGCGCTGCACTGCGGCGTGCGCAAAGGCGGCGACGGCGTGGAGGGCATGCGCGCCGAGGTGATGCACCAGCGTCGCATCGACGCAGCGCTGCGCGGATTCGGTGGGGTTCTCGACGCGACGTTGCTGTGTCCGCGCCCCGGCGAAGTCGTCGACGAAGACGTGCCGCGGCCGAGCCGGTTTGCGCGCTTGATCATCGAGGCCGCCGCCGCGCACCGCATCGACCTTTTGCGTTCGCTGATGGTGGCGCGCAACCACGACGCGATCGAGGGCGCCGCCATCGCCGGCTTACGGAATGTGTTGGTGGTGGCCGAGGGCGAAGCCGCGGCCCCGTCCGCGCCCGGGCAAGCGCGCCCCGACTTCGTAGTGCACGCGTTTGGCGACGTGCTGCCGCTCATCGCTCCGCGACGCACGTCGGCTACGTGGTAGAGCGCGGACGAGCGTTCGGGCGAGGGGGGAAGGCTTGTCCTCTTCGACTTGCCACCGGCTACTCGCGTGGCTTCCTTCGCGAATTCGATGCGTACGGCCGCCTGACATGGCAGCGTGACCGCCTGTCGGATCATCAGAACGGCGCGCTCAGCAACCGGATGTCGTTCAACTATGATGCCCACTCGGGCTAGAAGTTCGACTTCATCGCGTTCCAACGCGAGGTCGTGTCCGACTACGACGCGGGCTCGGGCACCGAGGACTACCTGCGGCGGCGCAAGCTGAACGTAACCGACGCGCCGAGCGTGCGCATGCAGATCGATCGGCTCGGGCGCGTGTGGCAGTACGGCGACACCGCGGCGCAAGCTTCGCCCGATCGGCTGGCGCGAAAGTTGTCGGACAGTTTGCCGGATCTGTCAGGCTCGTGGCATATGCTGGTACTGTGATACCGGTATTGGGGTTGGCGATAGTTCCGGGCATGTGGATTGTTCTTGGATCGTGGCTCGGAGTCTTCATTGCTCTTGGTGTGGTTGACTTCAACGGTTGTCTGGGTGTCTGTGGATGGCGTGGGCCGCAGTGACATTTTTGGGAAAGTCGTTTTCTTCAGGTGGACGGACATTGTGCGCCTAGTAGAGAAACCCGTGTTGGGATATACGGACGTATTGGGAGGTGGCAGCGATAGAATAAGAATATGGTCATCGATGAAGCACTATGGTAGTCTCTTGAAAGAGTGTCATGAGAAGGGCGCCGCCGGTGGTCGACCCTAATACGTAACTCAGCGCGGCAGAGCCGCAACCAACGAGAGGCGAGGGCGGCTGCATGAACGGCTCTGCCGCGAGTCGTGAGCCGTAAGACGTAAGCCCTAAGTCCCAGACCGCTGCCTACCTGTCTGACCGCCTGTCCGCGATCTGGACTTACGGCTAACAACTTACGGCTCATGACTTTCCACAGCCGAAGCATCTTCGCGCTTC
>JANPER010000265.1:0-37462 GCA_031423015.1 Planctomycetota bacterium
AGATGCTCTCGGCGGCCGATGTGCTACGCGACCTCGGATTCCAGCCGCCGTGACTGCCCGCCGCGGTCCGTCCAGCGAGGCGGATCGTCACCGCCGCTCAGACCGCCGTAATCACGCGGATCCTGGCCACCGACTACACCATCGCCGCGGCGATCTCGCTCTGCGACATTCCTCCGAACACGCGCAGTTGCAGGATCGTCGCCGCGTCGGGGCAGAGCTGCTGCAAGCGGTCGAGCGCGTCCTCCAGACCGGGCAGTTCGTCGTGGCGCACGCCCATCCGCGCCGCCATGGCATCAGGGCTGACTAGGTCTTCGGCGCCACGCTTGTGCCTCTTCTGACGCCGCACATGATCGATGAGGATGTGACGCATGGCCGTGGCCGCCGCGGCGCGGAAATGATTGCGGTCAGTCCACGGCTTGACTTCATGATCGACCCGAGTGAACAGCAACACGAATGCGTCCTGGGCCAGGTCGGAAGGCCGCAGGCGTGCGGCATTGCCCGGTTCCGCTACCCGACGCGCAAGGCTCCGCAAAGTGCGCGCGACAATGCTGGCCCGCGGATCGTCGTGGGCCGCAACGTGCCGCTGCAGGTCGTTCAAGTACACGGTGAGTTCCGGCTGGCGGAGGATCGCTTGCGTCGTCGACTCCATGCTGCGCCTAGCATAGCCGAGCACTGCTTGCCTCCGTGTTTGCGATGAACCCGCACCGAGATCAGATCGTGCGCGAAGTCTTCACCCTAGCGTTGCGCGCGCCGCCCGAGCGGCGGCGTGCGTTGGTGCACGAGACCTGCGCCGCCGACGCAGCCTTGGAGCAAGAAGTGCTGGCGCTCCTTGCGGCGCACGCGTCGGCTGGCGATCTGCTTGCGCGGCCGGTCTTGGCCGACCGCGACCACTGCGTGCTACCGCCCGGCACCAGGCTCGGCTGGTTCGAGATCCTCGGTCCTCTCGGCAGCGGCGGCGGGGGCACGGTGTACCGGGCGCGGCAACTGGACCTGGCGCGCGATGTCGCGCTCAAGGTGCAACCACTGCAGGCGCTCTACGATGCTCGCGGTAGCGCACGGACCGAAGCGGAGGTCACTGCGGCGTGCCATCACCCGCACCTGGCGGAGGTGTTCTCACGCGGCGAGAGCGAGGAATTGGGCCTGGCGTTCTACGCCATGCGTTTGATCGAGGGTGTGAGCTTGCGCGCCGTGCTCGAGCAGCTTGCGCGCAGCGATACTGCGCCCGCGGAGTCAACTCGACGCGCGATGGTGCGGATCTGCCATGAGGTCAGTGGCGCGCTCGCGACTCTGCATCGCCAAGGGTTGGTGCACCGCGATGTTGCGCCAAGCAACATCATGCTCGGCGGCCACGGCGATCAGCCGTGGTTGCATCCCGCCGTGTTGATCGATTACGGCTTGGTGCGCACGCTGCAGGCGGCGGCGACGACGATGGCGATGGGTACTCCGGGGTATGTCGCACCTGAGGTCGGGGCGACCGAAGGTGTCGACTACCGACGTGCGGACGTCTACAGCCTCGGGATCGTGTTGCAGGACGCGCTGTTTGGCCAGTTGCCGGCTGTTGCGAACGACCAGGAAGGTGGCGGGCTGCGGCGTCGCGGGTTTGCCGTGGAGCACGTCGACACAAAGCTGGCGCAGATTCTCGCGCGATGCACCGCTGCGGATCCGCGCGCGCGCTTTGCCGATGCCACCGAGATCGAGGTCGCTCTCGCCGATTGGCTCCAGTCGCCTGCAACGGCGACGCAACACCCGGCGGCGGTGCGACGGTTGGCGCGGCCGCGCGCCTGGACCTTCGGTGGCGTCATGGCCTTGGGGGTGCTCCTTGGGGGCGCGCACTGGAGAACGGTGCAGGCGGCGCAGGTCGGGGATCTGGCAGCGTTGTTCTTCTGGTCGCGCTTGGCGCCGTGGAGCGGCGTGCCGACGGCCGGCGAACGTTCCGCGCTAGCCGACGTGAGGCAAGCATTCGCGATGGGCGGCAACGCGGCGCTGACGTGCGCGGCGCGGTACGTCGCCCGGGATGGTCGCGTTGCGTCGCCGCTCTTGACCAGGTTCCTCGTCAATGCAATCGGCGATGAAGCGAACGCGCGATTGCTCGCGCGCCTGCTCTATGAGCGACCCGATGCCAGCCCCGGCGACGTCGATGCGAGCGCCGGGTTGCGCGCCGCGCTGTGGCGTCGCTTGATCGCTGATGGCGGGGACGGCGAGGTGCCGTGGCTGCTCGTAGGTCTGGCGGGCTGTGCCGACCCCGACGACGTTCCCAACTTGCTGGCCTTTGTCGAAGGCCGTGCGCGCGGCTCGGCGCCAGACGAGCCTGTCCGTCTGGCACTGCGCGCATTGCGTAGCGCGATCGTGCGACATCGGCGGTGTGGAACGACGGCAGCGTTCTTGCGCAGCGATCTGCTGGCGCTGGTGGCGCGTGTTTGCGCTGTGGTCGAGGCAGCTCCGGGCGACAAGGTGGCGCGCGTCCACCTGAATGCCGAGCGCGACGGCATCCTTGCGGCGGTGGCCTGCCTGTTGCGCCATGTTGGTCGCGCGCCGCCCGATCCACGTTGGCTGCGCTCGATGGCAGAGGTGTCGCCGCTCGTGCTCGCGTTGTGTCTCGACGCCGGTCAGCGCGCACGGCTCGCTGTGTGCGATGGTCCGCTCAGAGATGAGACCGCGGTATCGCACTACTACGCACTGTTCGGTCATGGCCAGCTTGCGGCGGCGTATGCCGACTCCGCGGTGCTGGAGCTGGCCGAGCAGGCCGCGATCACCCACGCCGAGCGCAACGGTCTGAGCACCGACTTCGCGCGCAAGCGCTTCGCCGCCGGGGCCACGGCGATCCGGCGCGAGCTGGCTGGCGAGGGCGAACTTGATCCGATCGATGCAGACTCACGCCTCGAGATTGGCTTGACTCCGCGTCGGGACCCGCAGTTGTTGACGATGCCGGATCGACCGGACACTTCACCCACGGATTCACGACGCGCAATCGTGCAGTGGACATTCGTCACGGCGCAGCCCACGCGCTCGGGCAGCGGTCAGGAGCCGCGATTGCGCGTGGCACGCCATGCTGTCGACGAGGGAGACCCCGCGTTCGGTTATTTGTGCCTGCCGGCACCAGGCATCTCAGAAGTCGAGCTGACGTTCACCGTGCCAGACTCTGACTCCCCGTACTATGTGGCACTCGACGTCCACAAAGCCGTGCGCGGTGGGTTGCCGCTCGGCGGTGACGCATACCTAGAAGTGTCACTCGACGGCAACTTGCTGACCGGCGCCATTCGCTTCGGCGGTCCGAGTTGGCCACCACTGGCCCCGCCACTACCGCGCCTCGAGCCGGGCCGGCCGCATTGCCTCACCCTCCGTCTTGGTGCCCAATCAACGACGACGTTGCGCGTCTACACCTGCGCGATTCGCCGCTAGCTCAGGGTCGCCTTCGCGGCGCCGCGCGTCACTTCACCAGCTTGCGCAACACCATCTGCAGGATGCCGCCGTTGCGGTAGTAGTCGACCTCCACCGGCGTGTCGATGCGGCACGTGGTGACGAAGGTGATGACGGTCTTGGTCTTGTGGTCGGTGGCGCGCACGATCACCTTCGAGCGCGGCTTGACGTCGTCGCTCACGTCGACGTCGTAGATCTCATCGCCGGTCAACCCCAGGGTCTTGGGCGTCTCGCCGTCTTGGAACTGCAACGGCAGGACGCCCATGCCCACCAGGTTGCTGCGGTGGATGCGCTCGAAGCTCTCGGCGATCACCACCTTGACGCCGAGCAGCATGGCGCCCTTGGCGGCCCAGTCGCGGCTGCTGCCGGTGCCGTACTCCTTGCCCGCGAGCACCACGAGCGGCGTCTTGCTGGCGGCGTACTTCTGGGCGGCGTCGAAGATCGCCATCTTCTCGTCGGTGGGGAGGTAGCGCGTCACGCCGCCCTCGGTGCCCGGCGCCAGCAGGTTGCGCAGCCGGATGTTGGCGAACGTGCCGCGCGTCATCACGCGGTCGTTGCCGCGGCGCGCGCCGTAGCTGGTGAAGTCGTTCGGCGTCACGCCCTGCTGCTGCAGGTAGCGTCCGGCCGGGCTGTCGGCCTTGATGTTGCCGGCGGGCGAGATGTGGTCGGTGGTCACCGAATCGCCGACCATCGCCAACACCCGCGCGCCCTTCACGCTGTCGATCTTGCCCACCGCGTGCCCCATCGTGAGGAAGAACGGCGGCTCCTGGATGTAGGTGCTCTTGGGGTTGAAGGTGTAGAGGTCGCTCGCCACCACCTTGATCGCTTGCCACTCGGCGGGCCCGGCGAGCGCGCCATACTCGCGGCGGAACGCGTCGGCCGTGAGGCTGCTGCGCATCGCCGCGCGCACGTCGTCGTCGCTGGGCCACACGTCGCGCAGGAACACGTCTTTGCCGTCGCTGCCCTTGCCGAGCGCTTCCTTGCTGAGGTCCAGGTCAACGCGGCCGGCGAGCGCGTACGCCACGCACAGCGGCGGCGACGCCAGGTAGTTGGCCTTCACGTCGGGGTTGACGCGGCCCTCGAAGTTGCGGTTGCCGGACAGCACCGCCGCGGCGACCAGCTTGCCGTCGCGCACCGACTTGGCCACCGCGTCGGGCAGCGGCCCGGAGTTACCGATGCACGTGGTGCAGCCGTAGCCGACGACCTGGAAGCCGATCTTGGCCAGGTCAGCGAGCACGCCCGCCTTGGTGAGGTAGTCGGTCACCACGCGCGAGCCGGGCGCCAGGCTGGTCTTGACCCACGGTTGCACCTTGAGACCCTTGCGCACCGCGTTGCGCGCCAACAGACCCGCCGCCAGCATCACCGACGGGTTCGAGGTGTTGGTGCACGAAGTGATCGCGGCGATCACCACCGCGCCGTGGCCGAGCGTGGTGCTCGTGCCGGTGCTGCTGGTGTAGGGCGAGCGCATGCCGAGGTCGCTCTCTGGCAGCGCAAAGCCGCGCTGGTCGAGCGGCGCCTGCAACGCGGTCTTGAACGAGGCCGCGACGTCCTTCAGCGGCACGCGGTCTTGCGGGCGCTTGGGGCCAGCGAGGCTCGGCACCACGGTCGAGAGGTCGAGGCGCAGCAGATCGCTGAACTGCGGCGTCGGCGCGCCGGCGTTGGCGAGCAGGCCCTGGGCGGCAAAGTAGGCGCGCACCAATTCGACTTGCTGCGCGCTGCGCCCGGTCTCGGCCAAGTAGCGCAGCGTCTCGTCGTCGACCGGGAAGTAGCCCATCGTCGCGCCGTACTCCGGCGCCATGTTGGCGACGGTGGCGCGGTCGGCCAAGCTCATCGCCCGCGCGCCCGCGCCGAAGAACTCGACGAACTTGCTGACTACGCCCTTCTTGCGCAGAGTCTCGGTGACGGTCAGCACCAAGTCGGTGGCGGTGGCGCCCGCCGGCAACTTGCCCTCGAGTTCGAAACCGACGACCTCGGGCAACAGCATGTAGGTCGGCTGGCCGAGCATCACCGCCTCGGCCTCGATGCCGCCGACGCCCCAACCGACGACGCCGAGGCCGTTGATCATGGTGGTGTGGCTGTCGGTGCCGACGCACGAGTCGGGGAAGAGCAGCGTGTCGCCCGACGCCTTCTTGGTGAGCACCACGCTGGCGAGGTACTCGAGGTTCACCTGGTGCACGATGCCGGTGCCGGGCGGCACCACGCGGAAGTTGGCCAGACTCTGCTGACCCCACTTCAAGAACTCGTAGCGCTCGCGGTTGCGCACGAACTCGAGGTCGAGGTTCTTGCCCAGCGCGTCGTCGGTGCCGAAGTAGTCGACCTGCACCGAGTGGTCGATCACCAGGTCGCACTGCACCAGCGGGTTGATCTTCTTGGGGTCACCGCCGAGGCGTTTCATCGCCGCGCGCATGGCGGCCAGGTCCACGACGCACGGCACCCCGGTGAAGTCCTGCAGCACCACGCGCCCCGGCATGAACGGGATCTCGACTTCGGCGAGCCCCTTCGGCTTCCAGCCGGCGATCGCGCGCACGTCTTTCTCCTCGACGATGAAGCCATCGACGTTGCGCAGCGCGGCTTCGAGCAGCACGCGGATGCTGTACGGCAGCTTGCCCAGGTCGGCGACGCCCTGTTCTTGCAGGGCCGCGAGACGGAAGTAGGTGTAGGTCTGGCCGCCGACGGTGAGCGTGGCCTTGGCCTGGAAGGGGTTGGTTGCCATGTCGCGTGTGCTTCTCGCCGGTCTGATCGACCGCCGCAGGTGTAACGATGGAGTTGGCCGCGGGCGATTGCAAGCAGGCCGCGAGGCGGGGCGCAAGTGCCCGCGAATCTTGCGTCATGCGCGCGGACTACGGCTCGTGTCATTCGCCATGGCCCAGAGAGTTGGGATGGCGGACTGCGAAACACGCCGATCGTTCGGCGCTACCGCAGCCGCGCTCGAGAAGCCGGACGCGCGACGCGTCCTCAGTAACTCTCGCTCGCGTCGGGAAAGCGCCCCGCGCGCACGTCGTCGCCGAACTTGTGCACGACTTCGTCGATGGTCATGGCCAACTCGGCGTAGCGGCGCACGAAGCGCGGGCGGAACGCGGTGAACAGGCCGAGCATGTCGTTCGTCACGAGCACCTGCCCATCGCAGTCGACGCCGGCGCCGATGCCAATCGTGGGGATGCTGAGGCGCTGGGTCAGCGCTTTGCCCAGCGTCGCCGGCACCTTCTCGATCACCAGGCTGAAGGCGCCGGCCTGCTCGATGGCGAGCGCGTCGTCGAGGATCTGCTGCGCCTGCTCGTCGGACTGGCCGCGCACCTTGTACGAACCGAACTGGTGGATGCTCTGCGGCGTCAGGCCGACGTGACCCATCACCGCGATGCCGGCATCGACCAGGCGACGCACGGTCGCGGCGATCGCGCGGCCGCCCTCGACCTTCACCGCCTCGACGCCGCCTTCCTTGAGCAGTCGGCCGGCGTTCCGCAGCGCGTCCTCGGCGCTCACTTGATACGACAGAAACGGCATGTCGCCGACCACCAGGGCGCGCGCGCTGCCGCGGCTCACCATCTCGCAGTGGTAGACCATCTGGTCCATCGTCACCGGCACGGTGGTGTCACGGCCTTGGACGACGGTGCTGAGCGAGTCGCCGACCAGCAAGACATCGACCCCGGCGGCATCGAGCATGCGCGCCATGGTGAAGTCGTACGCGGTCAAGGTGACGAGGCGGTCGCCACTCGCCTTCATCTCGCGCAGACTCGCCGTCGTGACCTTGCCGCGACCCATCCTCGCTCACCAGTCGCCGAATACGTCGTGGTCCGAGGGCGGTGCGGGCGGCGGCGGCGGGGGCGGCCCGTCCGAGTCGGAGTGCACGGGCGGTGGCCGATACGGGTCACCCAGCTCTTCCTCGACGGTGATGCGCGAGGGGCGCTTGCGCTTGGGGCCCTTGTTGCCTTCGACCAGGGCACCAAACGACGGCACCTCCCGGGGGTCCATCGGTTGCTCCAGGATCGAACGGTCGAAGTCCGGTGCCTCGTTCGTCGGCAGCGGGGCTGCGGGCTCGCGGTCGCGGCCGCGCTTGCGGCGTCCGCGGGGACCGCGCGCATCGTCGGCCTTTGGCGACGAGGGTGGCGGGCGCTGTCCTGCCGGGTCGCGGTCGCGACGTGGCTGGCTACGCGGCGGTTGATCGCGGCGGGGCTCTTCGCGTCGGGGTTGGTCGCGACGGGGTTCTTCGCGACGAGGCTCGTTGCGTCGGGGTTGGTCGCGGCGTTGCTCGCTACGGCGTGGCGCGGGACGCGTGGGTTGGTCCCGTCGTGGCTCGTCGCGCCGAGGCGCGTGGCGCGGTGCCGCCGGCGCCTGTTGTGCAGCCGCCTCACCGCCGCCAGCGGGTCGCTCGTCGTTGGCCCCGCGGACGTCGGCCCCGCGGACGTCGGGCCCGCGGTCGCCACGTCCGCGCCGCCGCCGGCGCCGCTTTCGACCGCCACGGTCGTCTTGTGCCTCGGTCTGCTCGGGCGGGTGTTCGCGGGTTGGCTCGTCGTTGTATCTCGAGCCGTCGTCGGCCAACTCGGTGTCGTCGTCAACCGTGACCGCCTCGACGCCCTCCGCTGAGTCGGCGGCATCCTCGTCACGCGGCGCATCCTGCGCTTCGTCGCGGTTGTCCGTATCGTCCGTATCGTCCGTATCGTCGCGAGCGTCCCGAGCGTCAAGATCGCGGTGCGGCGTCGACGCCCGGCTCGGAACGGCCTGACGCCACTCCGCCAGCCGTGCCGTGTCTTCGCCGGTCGCCAGACAAGTCAGCTCGTACAAATCGACTGCGGCGACGAAGAACGGGTCGAGCGGGAAGGCCGCCGGCCGGAAACGCTTTGGCGACTGCGCGTCGAAGCGCGACTGCACGCCGCAGATGCGCTTGAGGCCGCCGACGTCGCGGCGCGGTAAGCGCAGACTCTGCGACAGATCGCCGAGCAGTTCCTCGACGACGGTAGACGGGCTGGCGTTGGGTCGCGCCGCGATCGCTCGCTTCACCGGTCGGCAGAACAAAACGCCAAGCTGCACCGGCGTGCTCGGCGCGGCGCCGGCTTGCACGCGACCATCGAGGGCTTCGAGCAGGCGCCAAAACACCAGGCGTTCGTCCGCCGAGACCGCGTCGAGGTATTCGCCGACCAAGGGCAAGATCACGCCGAGGGCGCCCACGTCACGCAACAGCTGGAACGAGTCGAGCGCGTGGCCGCCGCGCAGCAGGCGCAGGATCTCTTCCAACACGCGCGGCGGCGCCGAGCGGCGCAGGTCGGGCGCGACCTGCGCCATCGCGTCCAGGGAAGGCGCGGCAATCGTGAAGCCGAGTCGGCCGGCGAACTTCGCGGCGCGCAAGATGCGCACCGGATCCTCGCGGAACCGGGTCACCGGGTCGCCGATGGTGCGGATCACGCGCTGCTCCAGATCCCGCATGCCGCCGACGTAGTCGATGATGCGGTCTTTGGTCGGGTCGAAGAACAGCGCGTTCACCGTGAAGTCACGGCGCAGCGCGTCTTCTTCGGCGGAGCCGAACTCGTTGTCGTGCGTGATCAGCAGGTCTTCGTCGCCGGCCTCGGTCGCTTCCCCTTCACTGTCACCGCCGCTCACCAGCTCAGGCGTGCGGCGGAAGGTCGAGACCTCGAGGATCTTGCGCCCGTTGTCGAAGTGCAGATGGGCGAGCTTGAAGCGCCGGCCGATGATGCGGCAGTTGCGCGGGAAGCAGCGTTTGACCTGCTGTGGTCGCGCGGCGGTGGCGATGTCGAAGTCCTTGGGTTGCCTTCCCAGCAGGATGTCGCGCACACAGCCGCCGACGAAGTACGCCTCCTGCCGCGTGGCCAAGCGCTGGACAGTGCGCACCGCATCGTCGTCGAGCAAGTCGCGTGCGATACCTGAAGGGGAAACGACCGAAGGTTCGATGGTCAATTTCGCGTGCACGCTGACAGTGTTCGGAATGGAGCGCCGCCTGCGGCCCCATCAAGTTTGCAGCCTATGGTCGGCGCGTGGCAACGTCCACGGCGAGGCGGGAGAAACGCGAGAAAGAGCACTCGATCGACGGCCGCGGTGCCCACGGCTAGCGAATCGTCTCGATCGTACGCAGGCTGGCGGTGGCGTCCTGACCACCGAACAGGCAGAGCATCCCATCCGCGGTCACCGCCGCGACGTGACCGCCGCGCACGGTGTTCAAGGGGAGCAGTGGTGACCAGGTGAGGGTCGTGGGGTCGAGGGCGGCGACGTCGGCGATCGGCGTGGGGGCGGCGAGGCTCCCCTGCGTGCCGCCGGCGACCACGATGCGGCCGCCGAACAGCGTGGCGCTGTGGCCCAGGCGGGCCTGCGCCATGTCGGGCAGCGCGGTCCAGGCGTTGGTCGCCGCGTTGTAGAAGTCGGCGCGCGCGATCGCTGCCGCCATGGTCAGGTCGGGGCCCGAAGTGGCGCCGCCGGTGACCACCAAGTGGCCGTTGGGTAAGTAGGCCGCCGTGGTTTGGTGCACGGCCCGTGAGCTTGGCATCGAGGCCGCGCTGCCCCAGGTGTTGGTCGTGGGGTTGAAGAGCTGGCAGCTGACGACCGAACCGACCGGAATCGGAATGCCGAAGAACACGGTGACCTCGAAGCCGCCGGACACCAACACCCGACCGGTCGACACGCGATGCAATCCAGGCGCCAGCAGACGGCGCGCCATCGACGGAGCCGCCGACCACGTGCCGGTTGTCGGGTTGTAGATCTCGGCGCTGCTCTGCGCGTTGGCCAGCGCCTGCAAGGCGTCCGACAGGATGGTGGTGCCGCCGACGACGAGCACGCGTCCATCCGGCATCATCGCGGCCGAGTGCAGCACCCGCGCCGTGGCCATGCTTGTGGTGGGGGTGAAGGTGCGCGTTGCGGGATCGTAGATCTCGGCTGAGTTGAGCACGGTACCGATGCTGTCGACGCCACCGCAGATCAGCGTGCGTCCGCCGGCGATCGGCGCCGACGCGGCGAGCGCTCGCGCCGAGGCGAGACGCG
This sequence comes from Planctomycetota bacterium, assembly GCA_031423015.1. Classification (GTDB taxonomy): domain Bacteria; phylum Planctomycetota; class UBA1135; order UBA1135; family UBA2386; genus DATGPD01. The sequence goes on from JANPER010000265.1 coordinate 10,399, forward strand.
GACCGGCCCGCGCGGTCAGGCTGCGCGCATCGAAGATCTCGCTGCTGTCGAGGCCAATCGGCATGAGGAGCGTGCCCGAACCGCCGCCGGCGATCAGGATCTCTTGCGTGCCGACGTCGAGCGCGGTGCCGACGCTGAGGCCGCGAGCGACCACCAGGCCGGTCGGCAGCGTGGCCGCGCGGTTGCTTTCACCAAGCTGTACTGCCACCAAGCTGCTGATGCCGCCCACCAAGAACGGACTGCCCGGCAGCGTGCACGACTGAAACTGCAGCGTCAGCCCGTGCAGTTCCGCGTTGTTCGGCGTCGGGTAGCTGAACGTGCCGCTGCCGCCGCCGACCGCTTGCGTCAGCCAGAGCTGCGGCAGATCGATCCCGACGTTGAGTACGCGCGGGTCGGCAATGTTGAACAGCGACAGCGGGATCGGGCCGTTGTCCGTCGATGCGATCAGCAGGATGATGCTGCCGCCGACCGCGTTGGTGTAGGCGAGGGTGATGTTCTGCCCGATCACGCCAGGTGTCTGGCGCTGCATCGGGTAGTCGGGCTGCGCGGCGAGTGAACTCGCGAGCAGAGAAAGGGCGGCGATGGCGAGGGGGAAGCGCATGGTGACGAGTTCTCGGCGCGAGGTGCGCGCGGCGATTGTCACCGTCGGTGGGCGCGGCGGCAATGGGCTGCAAGTGCCGCGAATCCTCGCGGGGCGCGCGAAATCTGCGGCCCGTGTAACTCGCCACTCCCTTCAGATTCGCCACGCCCTAGCGGCACTGGAAGCCCCAAGGAGCAAAGCGGCCTTGGGCCCCTCTGGTCGGCGCTGCGCCGACATGCAACTCGTGGTTGCGGCCCAAGGCCGCGACGGGTGTGCGGCCGTGACTCGCAACTGACTTGCTGCCAGGGCGCCTCGCGCCATAGCCTCCGCGCTACAGCATCGAGGCGATGCGAGTGCGCCATTGCGCGACCAGGTCGACGTGCTCGCGGCCGCCGGCCGGCCCGGTGAAGCCGGTGTAGATGCCCTGGATCTTGCCGGTGCGATCCACGAAGACGGCCGTGGGATACGCCACGACCTTGTCGAGGAAGGGCAGGGCTCGGGCGGCGAGCTTCTTGTCGGCCGGCCCGGCCAACAGGATCGGCCAGGTGACCTCGTGCCGCTGAGCGTAGGCCGACAGCACGCGCCGGTTGCGCGCCGCGTCGTCGGTCAGTTCAAAGGCCAGGCCGATGACGCGCATGCCCTGCGCGCCGAAGCGGGCTTCCAGCTGCTTCAGCGCATCGGTGGCGTCGTGGCAGTTCGGACACCACGAGCCAAAGATGAGGACGACACAGGCCTCGCCACGCAGCTCCTTGTCGGCGAGACGCTGCGTCTGGCCGAACAAGTCCGGAAACGCGAGGTCACCGAGGGTGTCGGTCTTTTGGCGCGTGAGTTGATACGGATCGGGCAACGCGGCGGCGCCGTCGCGCTTGGCCGACCAGGCCTCCGGGGCGCCGTCGCTCGACCAGAATCGGCCGTTGAGCAGGCTGTCGCCGTTCACCTGGGCGCGGAACAAGAACGCGTGTGCGCCATCGAAGCACGACAGCATGAGTTCGTTGCCGGTGCGCTGGCCCGACAAGAAGCGATAGTCGCCCAGCACGGTGAGGAACGTGCCGCGGACGCGCCCGCCGACATCTTCCTCTTCGAGGAGCGCGACCGCAGGGTCCTTGGCGTTCTCGAACTGCACCGCATAGCGACCCGAGACCGGCTGGTTCTCGCGGTTGCTCGGCGTGTGCGCCCCGACGACGTTTGGTTGGTTGATCGACAACAACGGCATCGCCGGCACTTGTCCGGCGTCGAGGCCAAAGCGCGCATGGAAGCCGAGCTTCTCGCGCGTGGAGCGATCGCGTTGCTTCTCCCAGGTGCCGTCGAGGGTCATGCCGCCGCCACCGATCTTGGCGCGCAGCACGCTGTCGAAGTCGGTCCACGCCAACTCCACGGTGTCGCCCGACACGATCGTCGACGAAGCCGGCGTGCGGTCGCGGTCGTTGACCAACCACGCGCGGAGGTCAGTGTCATCCGCGGCAAGCTCCAGCTGGAAGGCGAGTTCGCCGCCGGGCGAGTCGAGCCAAGCGCGCCAAACGCCGCCGGGTAGCGGCGCCGAGGGCGGCAAGCGGTGTGATGGGGCGTCCTGCGGCAGCAGCAGGCCGAGACTGAGGAGGATTGACATCACCACGATCTGTATCTTCGGCTCGACCATGCACCGAGGTTGTGCCGATCTGACCGCGGCATCCGTGCCGCAGACGGCCAGCGCTCTATCGTCGGCGCGGTCGTATCTTCGGGGTGGAGTGTCGCGCAACGCAACAGTTGATGTGCAACGGCGCTGGTTGCGGTCCGAGGTCTTCCGAGGTCTGACGGCGTGAGGCGACCGCGCGTTTCCATCCTGCTGCCAGTGCGCGACGCGGCGGCGACTCTGCCGGCCTGCCTGCGCAGCATCGCCCGGCAGACCTTCGCCGACTTCGAGTGCGTCGTCGTCGACGACGGATCGCGCGACGCGAGCGCACGCCTCGCGGCGGCGATGGCGCAAGAAGACGTGCGCTTCGTCGTGCATCGGCAGCCGCCCCGCGGCCTGGTCGCGGCCCTGACGGCTGGCATTGCGGTTTGCCGCGGCGAGTTGATTGCGCGCATGGACGCCGACGACTTGATGCACGGCGAGCGTCTGGCCAAGCAGGTCGAGGCGATGGCTGACGACCAACGTCTCGCCGCCGTGGGCACGCACGTGCGGCTCTTTCCCCGGCGCAGTTTGCGGCCAGGTCGCTTGGCGTACGAAGCGTGGCTCAACGGCGTGCGCAACGCGGACGATGTGCGCTGCGCGGCCTTCGTCGAGTGCGCCTTGGCTCATCCGAGCTGGATGATCCGCCAAGACGTGCTGCGCGCGCATGGCTACCGCGATGTGCCCTGGCCGGAAGACTACGACTTGCTGCTGCGCCTGCTCGCGGCCGGTCTTCGCTTGGGTGTGGTGACGCGCCGGCTGCTGCATTGGCGCGATCACCCGGCGCGCTTGTCGCGCACCGACGCGCGCTACGCGCAGGCGAGCTTCGTGCAGGCCAAGGCGCATTTCTTGTGCGCGGGGCGTGCGCCGACTCTGGCGGCCAGCGAACCAAGCCGTCCCACGGGCCTGCTGGCCGGGCGCGACGATTACATCCTGTGGGGCTACGGCGATACCGGGCGCGCGTTGGCGCGGGCGCTCCTTGGCCTGGGTCGTCGCCCGCGCGCGATCGTCGAGCTGCATCGGGGCCGCATCGGCAACCGCATCCTGGGGGCGCCAGTGATCGCGCCGGCCGCGCTGCCGGGTTGGCTCGGCACTCCGATCCTGGCGTCGGTGGCGGGAAGCGTTCCGCGGCAAGAGATCCGCGCCGCGCTTTGTGCGCTCGGGCTGCGCGAAGCCCACGACTTCGTGTGCGTTGCTTGAGTCCCAAGGGCCGGCAGCCGTTGCGCAACGATCCCGCCGGGCGTGCTACAACGCCAACCGTGACAGCTGTCAGCCTCTTGCCTTCCCTGCCAAAATGAGCCCGCTCACATGACCGTGCTGGCATGCCTGCTGTCCTTCTTGGTCTGCCAGACGCCGGCGGTGGTCGACGACCCCTTCAGCCGCCTGGGTCTCGACGCCGACCTCGTCGCCACGCTGGCCGGTTGGCGCGTGCCGTCACCGCGCCTGCCGGGTCTTGATCGGCCGGCGTTGGCGCGGCGCGTGACCGAGGCGCCGCGTTTGGCCGCGCAGCGCGCCGAGGTGTTCGTGCGCGAGGCGCTCGCCGAGATCTTGCCCGTGCCCCTGCTGCGCGCCGCTGCCGATGGATTTGGCTGCGCTCGCATGGACAAGGGCAAGGAGTTCCCCGCGCGCATGACCGTGCGCGCCTTCGAGGAGGTGCTGGCGCGGGCGCATCGCGAAATCGAGGGCGCGCTCGGCTCCGGACGCTCGTCGGAGATGTTGGCGCCGGCGTTGCAGGCCGCCGTGGAACGCGTGCTGCTGCCGGGCGGTTGTGACGCCTTGGATGCGCGGGCGCGCGGCGAGCTGAAGGACCTGTTCGCCCGCGTCGGCAAGGTCGACCTCGGCAGCATGCAGGCGCAGGCGTCGCTGATCGTGCGTGCGGCGCTGGCGCTTGCCGAGGGCGAAGCGGGCGCTCTGGCGCGCGCGTCGACGACACCGGGTGAACGCGGCGTCAGCGGCCCGGTCGTGTTCGACGGCGCCACGCCGTTTGGTCGCTTCGTGATCGGCGGGGTCGGCGTCAACGAATACGAGTGCGAGCAGGTGGCGGTGATCGTCGACCTCGGCGGCAACGACACGTATCGCGGACCGGTGGCCGGCGCGGGGGTCGTGCGGCGCCTGGCGGTGGTGGTTGATCTGGCCGGCGACGACACCTACCGCGCGCGCAACGATGGTCTCGGCTCGGCGACGTTCGGCGTCGGCTTGTTGCTCGACTTGGCCGGCAACGACGACTACGAAGGCGATCGCCGGTGCGCGGGGTTCGGCGCCGCCGGGCTCGGCGCGCTGTTCGATCTGGGCGGCGCCGACAAACTCGTGTTGGCCGGCGATGGTGGCGGCGCCGGCTTTGCCGGCATCGGCGTGTATCTCGACGCTGGCGCCGGCAAGGATCACGCGCGCGTCGGGCCGCGCACGTTGGGCTGCGGTCTGCCGGGTGGGTTGGGTCTGTTCGTCGACGACGGCGGCGACGACGAGCGCGACGTGCTGGCCGGCGACGCGCTGGGGGCAGCTGCCTGCGGGGTCGGTTTCGGCGTCAACGGCTGGCTTGCCGGTGGGGTCGGACTGTTCGTCGATGTCGAGGGCGTCGATCGCTACACCGGCGGCGACCTGCTGTGCGGGGCCGCGGTCGACGGCGGCGTCGGCATCTTCTTTGACGCCGCCGGACATGACACCTACATCGTCGGCGGCTTGGCGCTGGGCAGCGCCCGTGAGTACGGCAGCGGCCTGTTCGTCGACGCGGCAGGCGACGACTCGTACGAGACGACCGGCCCGTGTCTTGGCAGCGCGGTCGGCAACGCGCACGGCCACGCCGAGGATCGCGCCGGGCAGGACCTGTACAACCTGCGCGGTGCTTGGCCGGCGCACGCGGCGGCCGGCGCGCTCGGCGTCTTCTTGGAGTTCGACGGCAAGGACCGCTACCGCGTCACCGACGTTGCGGCAGCGGCGAAGCCAAGCAAGCCCGCGGCGAACGCGCGTGCGGCGGCGCTTTCGGTGCACGAAGACCGCGGCGCCGACGCCGATCTCTACGACGACACCGAGGGCACGGCGCGGCGCGGCAACGACCACGACTTTCGGCTCAGCGGCGACGTCGTGCTGGTGTTCTCGGATCGGTGAACGGCTGGGCGCGGGGGCTTCCCGAGTTTGCGATGACGCCCAAGGACAAGCTGGTCACGACCGCGTCGGGTTTGCAGTACGAGGCGATCCGTGCGGGGGTTGGTCCGTTCCCCAAACCCACCGACGAGGTCACCGTGCACTACTCGGGTTGGCTCACCGACGGCACGCCGTTCGACTCGAGCTACGTCCGCGGCGAGCCCACGACGTTCCCGTTGCAGCACGTGGTGAAGGGCTTTGCCGAGGGGCTGCAACTGATGCAGCCCGGGGCCACGTTCCAGCTGACCATCCCGCCCGAGCTTGGCTACGGCGCGCGTGGCGCCGGGGACAGCGTCCCGCCGAACTCGACCCTCGTGTTCCACGTGACGCTGCTCGAGATCGTGAAGTGACGCGCGCCGCCCGCGCTCAAGGACCCGGAGCAGACGCTCTTGGCCTTCGCATCGCGCGCCAGCGCGGCAGCCAGCAGCGCACGTCGGCGCGGTAGTTCGCGTAGACCGCACCGAACTGCTGCGCAAGGAAGCGTTCCTCCGCGGGGCGTGCGACCCGATCCCACACGACGATCCCTGCCACCACGTACGCGAGCACGCCGTACGAGCCTAGCCAGATGCCGACGCCCGCGCCCTGCGCCAGCCCGAACACCGCCATCGGGTTGCGCACATAGCCGTAGGGCCCGATCACCACGAGGCGGTTGGTGGCATCGATGGGTAAGGGCGTGCCCGCGCCGTGGGTGGCGAGCACGTAGCCGCTCGTCACGCCGCCGCAACTCGCAGCGACGAACACCGCGGCACCGGCCCACGTCTGTCCCGCAAACTCGAAGCCACCGAACTCGAGCCGTCCTTCGAGCCAGACGATGGCCTGTGGCAGCAACCACAGGAACACCGTCCACATCACCACCGACTGCGCGAGAGTCTTGGTGAGGTTCCAGCGCACCGACGCGGGCCTTGCGGTCCGGAACACGGCTAGAGCCTCGCGGCGCAGTAGGCGGTTACGGCGCAGGCTGGCGCCATCGTGATCACCGGCAGCCACGGCCCGTGGGCGTGGATGACGAGACCCACGCAGTAGAGCGTCGCGTACGCGAGGCCGCCCAGCGTGACCCAAGCGGCGGCGGCCGCACGATGTGATCCCCGCGCGGCGGCGAGGGACGCCACGATCGAACCGCCGCAGATGAGGAGCGCGTCGGGCAGCCAGAACGCCAGCAAGACCTCGGGCCGGTTCGGCGGCTCGAACCAAGTGCGCGTCGCCGGTGCGACGACGAGCATTCCCCACCACAGACAGACCAGCGCTGCCTGCAAGCCGAGATACCAAGCAGCGAGACGGCGGCTGTTCACCGGCAGCCGACGTCTTTGACGCGAGGGGCCCTGGGTCTCGGGATCTTGGCCAGCTTCTCGGCCGGGTTGACCTTGTCCATGCCAGGAAGCCGAGCCTCGAGTCGCCACGGTCCGAGCGTTGGCGTGCGGGAAGGCGCTGGGGTTCTGCTGCGCCGACTACGCGTCTTCGACTGCCGCCGTTCGGTGACGCTCTGGCGCCTGCAGGAAGTCGCGCAGCAGCCCGCGTTCGACCTTCACCAGCCGCTGTGCGCCATCGAAGAACAGCACCGCACCCTCGAAGTCACGCCGCTCAGCGTCGTAGTCGGCGCTGATGCCCACGCCGCGTACGGAGAGGCTGCCCTGGATCCCCCAGCCCAGCGAGTCGATCCACGCCCACGCCAGCGCCATCCCGCCGCCGGGCAGTTCGTGTACGAGGTTCGGCGCGCCCAACGTGGCAAGGCATGCCGCGAGGTCAGCGTTCTTGTCGCGCAGGCCCAGCAAGACGTCCTCGGCGACGGGCTCGAAGCCGCGCGTGCGATTGAAGTTCACGCTGATGCACCCGCCGAGCAGGCACAACAAGGCGACCGCGAGCGGTTTCATCGCGCGCCGAACCGCTTGGCGTCCCGGCTCGCGTGATCGCCGGCCTCGTGCACGTCTTCCCACGGGGCCGCGTACTGGCCTCGATGCGCACCCAGCGTCGCGCCGGCATGCGTGAGCACACTGTTCTCGTCGAAGAACAGCCACGCGCGGTCCTGGCGCACGTCGGAGTTGTACATCGCAAACAAAAGCAGCCAGGTTGCGGCGGACTTCTCCACGCTGTGGTCGTAGCGGTAGGCGAAGCGCTTGCCCAACTGCACGACGTCGCTGGGCGCACCGAGAATGTCCACCGCTTGCGCCGCCGTCGTCGTACCGGGCTGCAGACGCGCCACCGCGACGGGATCCAGCGGTTCGTTGATCACCGTTCGGCCGAAGAAGCAGCTGGTCAGCGCGAGCGACAGGAGAAGAGCACACGAAGCGAGGCGTCGGTTCACGTCGTCAGTATGCGCGCGCCGATCGCGACGGCAACGAGCAGTCCGCGCTGCCGCGGCGGCGACCTGTCTCCCCGGCCGAGAGCAAGTCAGGGGACCGTCGCGAAGGCCGGGTTGGAAAGCTCGACGCCGAGCGCGCCCACGCTCGCGATCTGGATGCCGATCGTGGCCCCTTTGGGCAGCCCCTGGTTCGAGTAGCCGCTGTAGTTGCTGAGGTCGACCTGCTGCAGGTGGACGCGGCCGGCGCACTGAACCAGCTCGACCATCGGCGCAGGCGGCAGCTGGTTGATGAACATCGAGCAGCGTTGCAGCACGAACTCGCGACCCGCAGGGAGACCGGACACCCGGAACGGCTGGCCGCGCGTGACGCGGATGGCAGCCGAGTTACCGAGGATCGTGAGTGCCTTGCTGGTCGTGATCGCCGTGTAGGCGCCGCCATCAGCGCGTACATCGAAAATGTCACCGTGTTGCGCCGCGACCTCCGCCGCCGGCAAATCAGTGAAGTTCGTGCCGGCCCGATTGAGACCATCGATGACGTAGACCCGCTGCGCGCTGGCTACCGTGACCAGCAAGCTCAGGGGAAAGAGCGCCGACCAGCGGGCGCCAACGAAGGAGTTGATGAAGGAGTTCATGCTGTGGGGCCTAATAGTTTGCGACAGCAGGGTAACCACCCGGCGGTCACTTGTTCTGCGATCGACGAACGTCGCCCTCAGTCGCCGCGCGTGGCGAGCGCCGGCCGTTGCCGATGATGCGTGGTGGCGCGCTGCCACGCGCTCGCCAGGCGCAGGATGAAGGCTTCGCCGAACAACGGCCCGATCAGCGTGGCGAGGCGCGGTTGGCGTTCGCCTGCGGCCACCGGCAACGCCAGCGCCGGGTGGCCGGTGAGATTGGTACACAGCAGCGTCTCGCCGGTGTGGGTGGGGGTCAGGATGGCGTCGAAGTCGGCGAACACCTGGGCGACGGCGCGCATCAGATCGGTGCGCACGCGCGACGCGCGCAGATACTCGACCGCCGGCACGAAGCGCGCGGCGCGGAACAGATTCGGCCAGGCGCGATCGCTCTGGTCGGCGAGCGCGCGCACGCCGCCGTCGCGCGTCAGCTCGTCGAACGCGGTGGCGGCCTCGACCTCCAAGATCACGCGCAGCGCCGAGTACGGGAACTTCGGCCACTCGACGGGCGCGGTGGCTACGCCTTGATCGCGCAGGAACGCGACGAAGTCGCGCGCCGGGCCTTCGCTCACGTCGCTCGCCCCGGTGCGCAGCAGACCCACGCGCAGGCCGCGCAACGGCAACAAGGAATCGAACGGGAAGCCCGCGTCGCGCGTCATCAGGTCGCGGCCATCAGTGCCGCGGATCGCGTCGAAAACCAGCGCGCAGTCGTCGGCGTGGCGCGCGAGCACGCCGAGTTTGTCCATGGTCCACGACAGCGCCATCGCGCCGGTCCGCGGCACCGCGCCGAATGTCGGCCGCAGCGCGGTCACGCTGCAGCGCGCGGCTGGCGACACGATCGAACCGAGCGTCTCGGAGCCGAGCGCGAACGGCACGAGGCCCGCCGCGGTCGCCGCCGCCGAGCCGGCCGACGAGCCGCTGGAGCCCTGCTCGGGGTTCCACGGATTGCGTGTCATGCCGCCGAACCAACGGTCGCCCATCGCCAGCGCGCCGAGCGACAGCTTGGCGACCAGGACGGCGCCTTGACGCTCGAGCCGTTCGAGCACCGTGGCGGTGAGGTCGAGGTGCTGGTCGCGAAACGGCTCAGCGCCGAACGTGGTGGGTCCAGCCGGGTGTGCCAGCAGGTCCTTGGCGCCAAACGGAATGCCGTGCAGCGGGCCGCGTGGCTGTCCGGCGGCGAGTTCGCGATCGGCGCGGTCGGCGGCGGCGAGCGCATGCTCGCGCAGCAGCGTGACGACGCACTTCAACGCGGCGTCGAGGCGAGCGAGGCGCTGTAACGACAGCTCGGTCAAGCGGCGTGCGGTGACGCGGCCGGCGCGCAGCCACGCTCCGAGTTCGCCGATCGAGGCGAACGCCAGGTCGAGGTCGGTGGGCACCTGCTCGGTGACGGTTACGAACGAGTACGGCGACGGACCTTCGCGTGGTGGTCGCACCAAACCCGCTGGCCACGGATCGAACTGAAACGCCGGATCGGTGAAGCGATCGACCGCGAAGCTGCGCAGCGCGGCGAACGCGGCGCGTTGGGTCGTGACCAGCGGTGTGGCCTGGGCGATCTCCTGGTCGGTGAAGGCCAAACCCGCGAGCCGCTGCGCCGCGCGCACGTCGTCTGCTTCGTCGCGCCGCCCGCTGGTGCTCGGCAACACGGCGCCCACGCCGAGCGCGCCGAGCCAGGTGCGCCGTGAGCTGCGTGGGCCGTCGGTTGTCTGGGGTGAGATCGGGGCGCGACGTTGTGGAGCGGGGGCGGGATTGAACTCGGGCATGCGGACCTCCGTCTCGACCTGAGACTGTGCGCCGGCGGTCATATCGCGGCAGGTGGGCGATCGCCAAGGCGCAACGCTGACTACGCCGTGCGCGCTTTGGCTGCGGTAACCGCGTCGCAGTAGCATTGCCGAGTGCTCGTGCCCTCGTTTCGTCTTCGCTCCGTCTTGTGCGCGCTCGTGGTTTGGCCACTGGCCGCCCAGGAGCTCGCTCCTCCGGTTGCCGAGCCTTTGCGGCATGACGCCCCGCGCGTTGGCTCGCCCGAGGAAGGCGAGCAGCGCCTGGCACTGGCCCGCGACCTGATCCGCGCCGATCGGCACGCCGAGGCGTTGAGCGAGCTGCTGTGGTGCTTCGATCGCGGCCATCTGAAGAACCGCGCGTTCTGGTCGACTCGTCTTGGTCCGGTGCTCGATGCCCTGGGCCAACTCGGCGCGGTGTATGCGCCGGCTCGCGACGAACTCGTGCGCCGTCGCGACCAGCGGAACGCGGCGCTCTTGGCGCCGCCGCCAGCGCCGGTTGCGAACAACGACGTGGCCGAATTGTTGGCCCTGAACGATGTCCTCGCCGAGTCGACGCGCTCGGTGGTCACATACGACACGCTGGCCGAGCGGCGCGCGTCCGCCGACCTCGCGTTCTTCTACGCCGGCATTCGCACCGAGTTGTGGCGGGCCAAGCGCTACCGCACGCTCGTCGATGGTCGCCTCGACGCCGCCGAGCGCCTCAGCACCGCTGCGGTCGCGCTGCGCGAGGCCGCACGTCGCTTGGTGGGGCAAGAACTGCACCCCGATCCGGCGTTCACCGCGCGCGTCGTGGCCGACGTTTGTCTCGACGTCGAGGCCCGCATGGCCCTCGACGACACCAAGGTCGGCAACGAGCTGGCCGATGCCGTCGTCGCGTTTGCCCCCACGCTGCCCACCTATGCGCGCCTCATCGTGCACGCCGAGCGTGCCGGCGCGCAGGCGCTTGCCACCCGTCTGGAACGCGCCGCGCTGCGTGACGGCGATGCCGAGGCCAAAGAAGACTTCGCCGGCCAGGTGGCCGAGGCTCGCGCCGAGCTGCACCGCCGTCTGAAGCTGTCGGCTCGATAGACAAAGCGCCAACGCCGCGCGCCAATGCCGCGCGCCTACGCCGTGGCCTTATTCAAGGCGGCGCAGCTTGCTCACGCGCCCGGCGGCCAGCCAGTCCATCACGTACAGATCGCCGCGCGCGTCCCACGCGAGGCCATGCGGGCTGATGAACACGCCGTCCTGCCACTTCTCCTTCGGCACGCCGTTGTTGGCCCACTGGCTTTGATCGCTGTTGTCGCCCAGGTGCGCGATCACCTTCCATTCCTTGTCGAACAGCGTCACGCGCCCGGCAAGGTCGGCGACCGCAGCGTCGTCGCCGCGCAAGAACACGTTGCACGGCCGCCGCACATCGCCTTTGAGCACCTTCTGGTGCTTGCCGTCCAGGCCGAACACCTGCAAACGGTTGTTCTCGCGGTCGCACACCACCAACACCGGCGGCTCGACGCGGCGGTCGATGGCGATGCCGTGCGGCGTGCGCAGCTTGCCCGGCTCCTGGCCGGGGCCGCCGAACGAGCGTACGTACTCGCGCTCCTTGGTGAACTGGTGGATCCACGACTGGCCATAGCCGTCGGCTACGTACACGTCGCCGTTGTCGGCGACCGCGACGCTGGTCGGCAGGAAGCGCTTCTTCTCGTCGTACACGCCGGCTTCCTTGGGGGCGCCGAGCGTCCACAGCACCTCGCCGGTCAGGGTGACCTTCGCGACTTCGTGGCGCGCGGTGTGCGCGAGATACAAGAACTCGTCTTCGCCCTGCCGGACCAGCGTCATGCCGTGCAGGCCGCCCTTCCAGTCTTTGCCCCAACTGCCGACCTGCTTGCCGTCGGGGGCAAACACCATCACCGCATCCTCGGTGTCGGTGTTGAAGTAGATCTGGCCTGCGCCATCGACCGCGACGCAGCCGTGCGTGTTGCCGAGACCCTTGCCGTCTTGGCGTTGGCCCCAGCCCGGCACCCAGGCGTAGCGGTGTTTGCCCGTGCCAAGCTCGAGGCTGGTGGCCACAACCGCGGTGGCCTCGGGCTTGGTGGGCAACGGAAGAGGATCCTGGGTCATCGAGATGGAAGACGAGAAGACGAGGGCGAGCAACATCATGGGGGTAGGGAGTCGTGGCGGTGGCCGTGGTCGCCGCTGCGCACGTGGGCCGCCTCGCAGGCGCCGTCGCGCGCCGACGGGGTGTCGGCATACGTCGCGCACAGCAGGTCGAAGGTCGCGAGCGCGCGCGCGTCGTCGCCGATCTCGTGCTGCGCGCGGCCCAGATGGAACAGCGCCGCCGCGTGCTCGGGCAGATAGGCGTGGGTTGCAAGCGGCACGAGTTCGGCCAGCGCGCCTTGGGGCTCGCGGGCGGCCAGGTGCAGGCGGGCGCGTGTGAGCGCGACGTGCGGGGCGCTGGCGTCCGCGTCCCGCAACCAGGCGCGGGTGGCCACCAGGTCGCCGTCTTCGACCGCGAGACGAGCGAGCGCGCCAGCGGCCTGCGCGCGCCCGCTCGCGTCCGCGTCAGCAAACAACGCCGAGTAGCGCGCGCGCGCGAGGTCGCGCCGGCCGAGTTTGGTGAACTGCGCGGCCAGGGCCAAGGCGTGCGCCGGTGAGCCCGCGTGGCCGAGCGCGCGCAGCGCGTCGCGCAGGAGCGTCGTGTCGGCGAGCAGCGCGACGAGGTCGGGCTCAGCCAGGTAGCCCTTGCTGCACGCCAGCGCGTCGCCGGCGGGATCGCACACGCAGGTCGCCAAGCCGCCGCCGCGGCGTGGGCCGCCGCCGCACAAACGGGCGAAGAGTTCCACTTCCTGCGTGGCGTCGAGTCGCACGTGCACGAACTGCGGCGCCAGCGCGCGCAGACGCTGCGGCGTGAGGGTTTGGTCCATCGCGTCCGACAGGGGCCGACCTGGCAGTCGGAAGTGCACGACCACGAGCGTGTTCTCGGCGTGCGCGCGTTGCCGCGCGGCGTCGAACGTGGGCGCCGACGAGTCGTCTGTTTGCTGGCAGCCAGCCAGCACCGACAACAGCGCAGCGATCAGGACGCGGCCAAGCACGGGCGCGATCTTGGCGCCGGTGTCGGGCTGGCTCACGCAGATTCCGCGAACAACGCCTTGCAGCGCGCCGCGAGGCGCGGCCCGGCGCCCGCGTCCTCGTGCTTGAAGAACACGAACACGTCGTCCCAAAGGGTGGCGCGGATGTTCGCTACCAGGGTCTTCAGGGTGGCGTCGTCGTAGTCTTGCTGCCGCAAGCGCAGGTAGCCGAGCTTGCTGGTGACGACGAGCGGCGGCAAGCCGTCGCACTCTTCGTCGTTGGCGCACAGGCTGGCTTGTCGGGCGCGCAAGAGCGCCACCGCGTCGTCTTCCAACCACGACGCGTGCTTGAACTCGAACACCGGGTGCAGGCCTTGGGGCAACTCGTCCAGAAAGGTGCTCAGCAGCTCGAGGTTCTTGCGCACGTACTTCGGCAGCTGGAACAGCACGCAGCCGAGCGTGCCCTCGAGCTTCTGCAGCGACTGATGCAGGTAGGTGAGCAGTTCGCCGGTGCCGGCCAGCTTGGCCTGGTGCGTGATGCGGCGGCTCGCCTTCACCGAGAACCGGAAGTGCTCCGGCACCTGGCTGCGCCAGCGCGCCACCACCTCGGGCTTTGGCATGCGATAGAAGGTGTTGTTGATCTCCACTGCGTCGAGCTTGCTGGCGTAGAACGTCAGCATCTCCTCGGCGCCGAGGTCCTCGGGGTAGAACGGGCCCCGCCATGGGTCGTAGCTGAAGCCGCTGGTGCCGACGTAGGTGCGCACCAGGACGAATGTGTCAGACACATTCGTCCTTGTCGATGGGCTAACATCCCGCCGAGCGTGGCGTCTGGTGTAAGGCGGCCGCGACGCAACCCGCCCCGACCCGTGTCTTCGGTCTTGACCGCCACCCCGTTTGGAACCCCGACCAAGCCGATCGACCTGCAGGCCCTGCGGGTCGGCACGGTGGAGGCACGGCAGGAGCTGCACCGGCGCTTTGCGCCGGTGATTCATGGCATCGCGCTCGGCTTGGTTGGGCCTACCGACGCCGACGACGTGACCCAGGACGTGTTTCTCAAGGTATTCCATCGCATCGCTGATCTGCGCGACGAGGCGGCGCTGCCGGCGTGGCTGTGCGGCATCGCCCGCAACGCGGCGCTCGACTTCTTGCGGCGGCGCAAGCGGCAACAAGCGGCGCCGCTCGAACGCGATCCGCAGGCGCCCGACCGCGTCGAGGCCGATCTCGCTGGGCGCGTGCTCGACCTCGTGCGCACGCTGCCCGAGGCCTACCGTGAGACCCTCGTGTTGCGCCTGGTCGAAGGTCTGTCCGGGCCCGAGATCGCCGAGCGCACGGGACTCACGCACGGCTCCGTGCGCGTCAATCTGCATCGCGGCATGGGGCTGCTGCGGCCGCTCTTGCACCAAGAGGGTTGGCAATGACTGAACCCGACTACCTGTTCGACAAGGTGGGCGAGGCGCCGGCCGACGTCGCGCGGCTCGAGGCGTTGCTCGGGCGCTTTCGTCACGGTCGGCGCCGGCCGAAGGACGCGCCGGCTGAGCCGACTGCGCCGCGCGGCGCGCGCCGGCCTTGGCTTTGGCTCGCGACGGCGCTCGCTGCGGCGGCGGTGCTGATGGTGGCCGTGCGTCTCTGGCGCCCGAGCAAGATCGCGGCGGGCATCGATGTGGTGCAGACCAACGGCGACAAGCTCTCGGTCGATGAGTGGGTCGAGGCGAAGGATCAGGCGCAGCACCTGTCGATGCCAAGCCGCGGTTGGCTGACCCTGCTGCCCGGCGGACGCTTGCACGTGCGCCGGCTCGATCCCGAACAGGGGCGCTTCTATTTGCAGCAGGGCAGCCTGGAAGCGTTCGTGGTCCCGTCGGTGCAGGCTCGCTTTTTTCAAGTCGAGACCGACGCCGCGACCTGCGTTGACCTCGGCTGCAAGTACACGCTCGATGTCGATGCAACCACCAAGGTCGCGCGCGTGCGGGTGACGCTCGGGCAGGTCGAGTTCGTCGATCAAGGCCGCCAGGTGTTCGTGCCGCGTGGCGCCGAGTGTCAGGCGGTGCCGGGCGTCGGCGCGGGCACGCCACGCTTTTCGGACTGCGCTGCGCCGACGCGCGCCGCCCTCGATGCGTTCGACGCGGCGCGCGACGCGCAAGTGCAACGCCGCACCGCGACGACGTTCGCCGCCGCGTGCAAGACGACGCGCGATACCTTGCCGCTGTGGCATCTGCTGGCGCACGCCGACGCCGAGGTGCGGAACGTCGCGGACGCGGCGTTGCAGCGGTTGGTCGGCGAGACCAAGGGGGTGCGGACGTCGGCCGAGTGGCGCGAGCAGCTCGATCGCCACTGGTGGTAGCGCCGCTCTCACTACTGTCCCCCTACTGTCCCGCGCCCTTTTCTTCGGCGGCCGCTGCCCGCGCCTTGCTCGGCACAGCGACACACACGCGATCGCGCCCGCGCGACTTGGCGGTGTAGAGGGCACGGTCGGCCGCTTCGAGCAGCGCGTGTGGTGATGGCGACTCGGTGACGCCAAGGCTCGCGACGCCGACGCTGATCGTGACCACGCCGCTCTTGGCCGTCGGATGTGGAATGGCGAGCGCGCGCACCGCTTGCCGCATGGCGCGCGCGATCTGGGTGGCGCCTTCAGACGGCGTCTCGGGCAGAACGGCAGCGAACTCTTCGCCGCCCCAGCGCGCCACCAGGTCGGCCGGACGCCGCAGGCAGCCCGCGACCGCCGCGGCCACGCGTCGCAGGCAGGCATCGCCGGCGGGGTGGCCGAGGTGATCGTTGAACGGCTTGAAGTGGTCCAGGTCCAGCAGCACGACCGACAGCGCCGACTTGCTGCGCGCCGCGCGCTGGTGCTCGACCATGAAGCGGGCGTCGAACCGGCGTCGGTTCGCGAGGCCGGTGAGATCGTCGATCAGCGCCAGGCGCCGTAGCTCCTCGTTCATCTCTTGCAGACGTTTCTGCGCGGCGATCAGCTCGCGCTCGGTGCGCCGCCGCTCCTCGATCTGTGCGAGCAGGCGCGTGTTGGTTGCCTCCAGCTCGGCGGTGCGCCGCGTCACCGCGTCGCGCAGCGCGTCGTTCTGGCTGCGCATGCGAGCTTCCGTGCGCTGCCGGCGCGACAGGTTGGTGACCGACACCAAGACGTTGGGGCCGTCGTCGCCGTCGACGATGGCGACGCCAACCGCGATCTTGAACTCGCCCCCCGCGCGATGCTGGCCCAGCAACTCCACGTCGGCGCGCGGCAGGCGGCGCCGGCCGTCGCGCGCGAAACGCTCCTGCAGCTTGTGCAGCTTGCGGCGCGAATCGGGCGCCACCAGCACGTCGACATCACAGGCGCTGAGTTCGTGCGGCTGCCAGCCGAACATGCGCGCCGCAGCGTCGTTTGCCAGCTGAATGCAGCCGCGCGCGTCGAGCAACAGCATGCCGCTCGGTGACGACGCGAAGGCCAGGTCGAACCACTGGCGCGCGGCGCGATCGGTCATGTCGCAGGTTGTAGCGTCCGCCAACACGAGTGCACGCGTGTCGGTTGCTTTGGTCCACGCCCAACGCACCCCTTGGGCGTGAACGAACCTGGCACTACCCGTTGCCACCGAACGCACGCCGCGAGGCGGCGGCGTGCTCGGGGGTGGGTACGCCGATCCTCCTGGCCACATTTCGGCAGTTTGGGTGCGGTGATCGCGCGGGCGCGCCAGACAATTCGCCTCGCCTCGGATGCAGATCTACCTCGACCTGTTGCGGCATGTGTTGGAACGTGGCACCCCCAAAGGCGACCGCACGGGGACCGGGACACGCAGCGTGTTCGGGGCGCAGATGCGCTTCGACTTGGCGCAGGGCTTCCCGCTGCTCACCACCAAGAAGGTGCACTTCAAGTCGGTGCTGATCGAACTCCTGTGGCTCTTGCGCGGCGACACCAACGTGGCGTTCCTGCGCGAGCACGGGGTCAGCATCTGGGACGAGTGGGCCGACGAGCGCGGCGATCTTGGGCCGGTGTATGGCGCGCAATGGCGAAGCTGGCGCGCCGCCGACGGTCGCGTGGTCGACCAGATCGCTGACGTCGTGGCTGCCATCAAGCAGGATCCAAACTCGCGCCGGCTCGTGGTCAGCGCGTGGAACGTCGGCGAGCTCGACCAGATGGCGCTGCCGCCATGCCACACCATGTTCCAGTTCTGGGTCGGTGCTGGGCGCCTGTCGTGCCAGCTCTACCAGCGCAGCGGCGATCTCTTCCTCGGCGTTCCCTTCAACATCGCGTCGTACGCGGCGCTGACCATGATGATGGCAAGGGCGTGCGACCTCGTGCCCGGCGAGTTCGTGCACACGTTGGGCGACGTGCACCTCTACGACAACCACACCGAGCAGGCGAAGGAACAGCTCGCGCGCGCGCCCCGATCATTGCCGAGTCTTTGGCTCGACCCTACGGTGCGCGGCTTGTTCGACTTCCGCTACGAGCACTTCCGCCTCGAGGGCTACGACCCACATCCGGCCATCAAGGCCAGAGTCGCGGTCTGAGTTGCAGATCGGTCTGATCTGGGCCATGGCGGAGAACGGCGTGATCGGCCGCGACGGCGGCCTGCCATGGCGGTTGCCCGCCGACCTCAAGCGCTTCAAGGCGATCACCCTCGGCTGCCCGGTGTTGATGGGCCGCAAGACCTTCGCGTCGCTCGGCAAGGCTCTGCCGGGGCGCCTGAACCTGGTCCTCACGCGCGCCGAGTTTGCGGTGCCGGATGGGGTGCGGGTGGCGTCGGTCGACGACGCCCTGCGGCGCGCGCGCGCGACCGACGCGGCCTGGACTTGGGTGATCGGCGGTGCCGCCGTGTATGCCGGCACCCTCGCACTCGCCGATTGCCTCGAGGTGACGCGCGTGCACGCGGACATCGCCGGCGACGTCGTCTTTCCCGCGGTCGAGTGGTCGGCATTTCGCTGCGTGCAGAGGCAAGCGCACGCGGCCGACGCGACGCACGCGCACTCGTTCTCGTTCGAGCGCTGGGAACGGCGCGCGTAGCGACGGATCGTCGTCGACACGCGACCGCCGGCCGCCCCCATGCCATCGCTTGGGCAACGGGCAATGCAATGCCTGTCCCCAGCGCCGCCAAGCAGCATAATGCTGGCGCACGCATGACCGAGCGCACCGTCGACCCTGGCGCCGAGCCCGACTCCCTGCGTCGCCGTTTGGCGGCGCGTGAGGTCGCCGCGCTGGGCGAACTCTTCGCACTGCACCACGAACGGCTGCTGCAGTTCGTTCGGTTTCGGCTCGACCGCCGGCTGCAGGCGCGGATCGACGCCGATGACGTGCTGCAGGAGACCTACATCGACTGCGAGAAGCGCATCGACAGCTTCGACTACGACAAGGCGACGACGGCGTACGTGTGGATTCGCATGGTGATGGGGCAGACGCTCACCGACCTGCACCGACGCCACGTCGAGGCCAAGGCGCGCGGCGTTGGCCGCGAGGCGTTCCTCGGCACGGCGCCGGCTGCGTCGAGCGTTGTGATCTCGCAGCGTTTCGTCGCCAAGATGACGTCGCCGAGCGGCGTCGCGATGCGCGGTGAGATGGAGGCGCTGGTCGAGCGCACGCTGGAGGAGATGGACCCGATCGACCGCGAGATGCTGGTGCTGCGACACTTCGAGGAGGTTGGCAACGCGGAGGCGGCGCAGATCCTCGGGCTGCCGGAATCGACCGCGAGCAGCCGCTACCTGCGGGCGCTCACCAAGCTGCGCTTGGTGTTGAAGGAGGCCAGCGGAGGTGGTGGTGGTTGAACCGGGCGCGACTGCCCCCGAGCCGGCGAACCCCACAGCGAATCCTGTGGATGGCCGCGATCTTGTGGAACAACAGCTCGACGAGTTCTTGACCGCTCGGCGTCGCGGCGAAGACCTCGACCCCGCCGCGCTTGCCGAACGGGCCGGCGGGCGCGCTGGCGAGCTGCGCGAGCTGATCGACTCGGCGACCCTGCTGGAAGACATGAAGGGCGCGCGGCCGCGTGGGCTGCCGATGCACGCGCCGCAGATCCTCGGCGACTACCGCGTCGTCGCCGAGATCGGGCGCGGCGGGATGGGGGTGGTGTACGAGGCCGAGCAGATGACCCTGCAGCGTCGCGTGGCGCTCAAGGTCTTGCCGACGCAGGCGCTGCGCAGCGAGTCGCGCCTGATGCGCTTCAAGCGCGAGGCGCAAACCGCGGCCAAGCTGCATCACACCAACATCGTGCCGATCTTCGGCGTCGGTGAGCAAGACGGCGTGCACTACTTCGTCATGCAACTCATCGTCGGACGGCCGCTCGACGAAGTGATCCGCGCGCTGCGGGGCGACGCGCTCGGCGATCGTCCGTCGTCGCGCGTGCGCAGCGGCACCCTGGCCCTGAGCGCGGGGTCGGCAGCCGAGGCACTGCGCAGTGGGGCATTCGTCGACAGGCCTTTGAGTGGTGGCCCCATGCGAGTTGAAGTGGGGCCGGGTGACGCCGCCTACTACCGCAGCGTGGCCAGCCTCGGGTTGCAGGTCGCGGACGCGCTCACCTACGCGCATGCGCAGGGCACCCTGCACCGCGACATCAAGCCGGCGAACTTGCTCTTGGATGCGCACGGCGTGCTGTGGGTGACCGACTTCGGCCTCGCCAAGGTGATGGAGGAAGACACCCTCACACACAGCGGCGACCTGGTCGGCACCTTGCAGTACATGGCGCCGGAGCAGTTCGGCGGGCGGGTCGACGAGCGCACCGACGTGCATGGCTTGGGCCTGACGCTGTACGAGCTGGCGACGTTGCGGCCGGCGTTCGCGGGCGATTCGCGCGGCGACCTGGTCGACCGCGTCAAGAACCAAGAAGCCGCGCCGCCGCTGCGCGTTCGGCCTGGAGTGCCGCGCGATCTCGACACCATCATCCGCAAGGCGACCGCCAAGGACCCGAGCCATCGCTACCAGACGGCGGCGGAGCTGCGCGACGACCTCGAGCGCTTCTTGCAAGACCGGCCGATCCGAGCGCGGCCAGTGAGCGTCGTGGAAAGCGGGTGGCGCTGGTGCCGACGCAACCGCGTGCTGGCCAGCGTGGGCGGGCTTGCGGTGCTTGGCCTGGTGTCGACGGCGATCGTCGCCGTCGTGGGCTACTGGTCGACGCGCAACGCGCTGGCGCGCGCCGAGAGCAACGTGGCGATGGCGTTGCAGGGTTACGAAGACTTGTTCGCCAGCGTGGTCGGTCCAGAGTTGTTGCGCGCCGACGATGAAGACGAAGGCGACGTCGTCGCGCTCGAAGCAACGCAGCGCATCTCGGAGGACACCGAGCGCATGCTGCAGCGCATGCTCGTTTTGTATGACAAGCTGGCGACCGCCAACTACGACAACGCCGCGGCGCGGCAGATCACCGCGCGGGCGTATCACCGCGTCGGCGAGATCCATCGGCAGCTGCACAAGTGGCCCGAAGCGATCGCCAACTACGACCGGGCGGTGTCGTTGGTTCGCGAGCTGGTCGCCAGCGGCGACGTGACGCCCGGCGTGTGGATGCAGGTGCAGAATGGCCTGTGTCGCACACTTTGGGACAGCGTGCGCGTCGAGGGCCGTAGGCCGGAACCGGCTGAGACCGACGAGCAGGTAGTCATCGATCGGCGCGGGCGGGCGCAAGCCCTGGCCGACGAGATCCTGGCCTACGACCCACAGAGCGCCGCGCCGCTGGTGCGCTTCGAGCGGGCGCGCGCCCACGACCTGCTTGGGTCCAGTCGCACGTGGGGCCGCGGCGGTGGACGTGGCGGGCGAGGTACCCGAGGTGGGCGCGAGGAGGGGCCGCGCGACCCCGCCGGGCGCGAAGGGTCGCCACCCGAGCTGTCGCGCGCCGACGCCGCTGTTCACCACCGCCAAGCGTTGGCCCTCAACCAGGCGCTGCGGCAACAAGAGCCTGACAACGCGGTGTATCGGCAGGCCACGGCGCGCAGTTGGTCGATGCTTGCCGGTGTGTTGCGGCCCGGCAACGCTGCCGAAGTCAGCGAGGCGGCCGCGCTGCAGTCGGACGCGGTTGCGCTGCTGGAGGAGCTGATCGCGCAGGAGCCGAAGGCCGCGTATCGCGTCGACCTCATTCAGGCACTCGGGGTGCCGGTGCGTTTTGGGGGCTTCCGTGTCGGGACGCGCTCGAGCGAGGAAGACCTGCACGCGATCCGGCGCACCAGTGAGCTGTGGGACGGTCTCGCCAGCGACTTTCCGGGCAACGAGCGCTACAGCGAGTTCGCGCTGCACGCCGCACTCAACCTGGCCTCGGCACTCTCGACGGACGAGTCGGGGAAGCGGACGACGGAGCCTCAACGGGTGGCGGAGATGCGCGCGCTGCGGCAGAAGGCGCTGCTGATCGCCGAGCGCTTGGCCACGGCGCGCCCGGGCGAGACCCGTCTCGCGCTGACGCTCGCCAACATTCGCAGCTGGGTGGCTTTTGATCAGTTGGCCACCGATCCGAGTGCCGCGCTGGCTCTGTATCAGCGCGCCAAGGCCAGCGTCGATGCGCTGGCAGAGACCGATTGGCGCGTTCCCGTCACTGCCTTGCAGCTTCGCGTCTCGGCGGCGCGCGAACTCGCCTCGGCTGGTCAGAATGCGGCAGCCAAGGTCGAACTCGAAGAAGCGGTCGGTCGGCTCAGCGGCCTCGACAGCGGCAGTCCATGGCCGGGTCGCTTCACCGAGGGCCTGGTCAAGACGCTGGTTGACGTCGCGGAACGCCTCGGGGATCACGCGCAGGCCGAAGTCCTCCGCAAGCGCCTGCCGACGAGTGGCCCTCGCAGTGGTCCGCCGCGCGAACGCGACGGCTAGCGCGCCGCGCTCAGCCTTTTTGCCTTCGCCTTTGACTCGCGCATCTTCACGCATCACAGTCTGCCGCCACTCGCGTTCGCTATGACCAAACACACCGAGCAGTGGGCGTCTCGTCTCGGCGTCATCCTTGCAGTCGCTGGATCCGCGGTAGGGTTGGGGAACTTCCTGCGGTTCCCAGGGCAGGCGGCGGCGAACGGGGGCGGCGCGTTCCTGATCCCTTACTTCTGCGCGCTGCTCTTGCTGGGCATTCCGATCGGCTGGTGCGAGTGGACGATGGGGCGCTACGGCGGCCTCAAGGGCTTCCACTCCGCGCCGGCGATCCTCGGCGTCATCGGCAAGGGTCGCGTCGCGCGCTACCTGGGCGTCATCGGGGTGCTCATCCCACTGTGCGTGTACTTCTACTACGTCTTCATCGAGAGCTGGTGCCTTGGTTACTGCATCAAGTTCTTGACCGGTGGCATCGGCATCGACGTGGGCGCCCCGATCGCCGAGCAGGCGAAGGCCTCGGGTGACTTCTACACGTCCTACACCGGGCAGACTGGCGACGGCGCACTGTTCGACGGCACGCACTCAGTGCTGTGGTTCTGGCTGATCACGATCGCGTTGAATACCTGGTTCGTGTATCGCGGCCTGTCGAAGGGCATCGAAGCGTTCTGCAAGTGGGCGATGCCGGCGATGGCGGTGTGCGCCGTGGTCGTGCTGATTCGGGTGCTGACCCTGGGCACGCCGGATGCGAACTTTCCGGAGCGCAACGTGGTCAATGGTCTGGGCTTCATGTGGAACCCTGACTTCGGTGCCCTGTGGAACCCGCAGACGTGGATGGCTGCGGCCGGCCAGATCTTCTTCAGTCTGTCCGTGGGCTTCGGTGTGATCATCAACTACGCCTCATACCTGCGGCGCAGAGACGATGTCGTGCTGTCTGGGCTCACGGCGTCGGCGACCAACGAGCTGTTCGAGGTCGGTTTCGGCGGCATGATCACTTTGCCGGCGGCGTTCATTTTCTTGGGCGCGTCGATGACCATCGGCGGAACGTTCGGTCTCGGCTTCAACACCCTACCGATCGTGTTTGCCCACATGCCGCTCGGCAACGTGGTGGCCGCGGTCTGGTTCTTCATGCTCTTCCTGGCGGCCATTACCAGCTCGCTGTCGATGCTGCAGCCGGTCAAGGCGTTCTTCAGTGAAGCGCTCGGCGTGAGCAACGCCGGGGCCACGGTCATCACCACGGCGATCTCGCTGGTCGGCTGCGGCTTCGTGATGTGGTTCTCGGGTGGCGGGGTCGCGCTCGGCACCATCGACGACTGGGTGGGCACGTTCCTGATCGTCGTGCTCGCGGCGGTGCAGGTGATCTGTTTTGCGTGGGTGTTCGGTGCTCGCCGCGGTCTGGCCGAGGCGCACCGCGGCGCGCAGATGCGCATCCCCGGCTTCATCCGGTTCATCTTGCTGTTCGTGGCGCCGGCTTACCTGTTGTTCACCATCGGTTGGTTCTGCGTGAAAACGTTGCCTGGTTGGTGGAGCGCTGCCACGGCCAACACCGTGGCGGTGATGTCGCTCGGTTTGGTCGGCGCGGTCGTCCTGCTGCTGGTGATCTGCACGGCCATCGGTGAGAAACGTTGGCGGGCGGAGGGGCTCGACCTCGACGGCCGCGAGGGGTTGCCCGACGAAGAAGAAGGCTCGGTTCGGAGGTGATGCGATGACGACGCTCGGATGGATCTCGCTGCTGGGTTCGGTTGGCTTCGTGGTGGGCCTCACGGCCTGGTGCTACAAGCGCGTCTTGACCCTGCCGCCCGAGGACGCGTGAGGGCGACGCGTTGCCAGAGCCGCGCATGACGAGCCGCGAAGTCGGCAGCGGCCAACTCGCCCGCCGGCTCGGCCTGACGAGCGCGGTGATGATCACCGTTGGCTCGGTGATCGGCTCGGGCATCTTCCTGAAGCCGCTCGACGTCGCCTTGGCGCTGCCGTCGACCGAGTGGATCTACGGCCTGTGGATCGCTCTCGGCCTGGTGTGCTTGTTCGGCGCGTTTGCTTACGCCGAACTCGGCGCCATGCTGCCCGAGGCCGGCGGCGCCTACGCGTTCTTGCGCGAGGGCTGGGGGCGGTTGCCGGCGTTCCTCTACGGCTGGTGTCTGCTGCTGGTCATCAACACCGGGACCCTGGCAGCGCTCGCGGTCGCGTTCGCCAACACGCTGGCCACGGTCATCGACATCCCTGAGGGCGCGCAGTGGGTGGTGGCCGGCGGGATGATCTGGCTGCTCGCCGTGGTGAATCACTTCGGCGTCGGGTGGGGTGCGCTCCTGCAGAACGTCTCGACGGCGGCGAAGCTGTTGGCGCTCGCGACGATCGTGCTCGGCGGGTTCTTGTTCACCGGCGAGACCGCGCCCGTCGTGGTCGCGGCCGCGTCCACGCCGCCTTTGCCCTTGCCCGACCTGACCGCGGGGCTGGTGACCGCGGCCGTGGCGATCTTCTGGGCCTACGAGGGCTGGTATCAGTTGCCCTTCAACGCCGCCGAGCTGCGCCAGCCCGAGCGCGACCTGCCGCGCGGCCTGATCTACGGCACCGTCATCCTGATCGTCACCTACCTGGCGGTGAACGCGGTGTACCTACGCATCGTGCCGCTCGAAGAGATGCGCACGCTGAGCCCCAACGTCGAGGTGCCCAAGACGGCGGTGACGCGCATCTTCGGCCCCGAGGCAGGCCTCGCCCTGGCGGTGCTCATTTGCCTGTCGGTGTTCGGCTCCGCCAATCCCAACCTGCTCAGCTCGCCGCGCGCGTTCATGGCGATGGCGCAAGACGGCCTGATGCCGCGCATGTTCATCAAGGTGCACCCGGTTTGGCGCACGCCGACGTCGTCGATCTGGTTCCAAGCGATCTGGGCGACCGGCTTGGTCGTGGTCTTGAAGACCTTCCGCGACATCACCGACTACGTGGTGTTCGCGTCGCTGATCTTCTACGGCCTCACGGTGGCGGCGGTCTACACCCTGCGCCGAAGGCGTCCGGATGTGCCGCGGCCATACCGCTGCTGGGGCTATCCGATCACGCCCCTGCTGTTCATCGCCGTGGTGGCCTTCGTCGACGTGCGCACGCTGATGGCGGAAGACAGTCGCAGCAACGCGCTCATCGGTCTGGGCATCCTGCTGGCTGGGCTGCCGGTCTACTTCGTCTTCTCGAAGAAGCCCGTCTGACGCAGGCTGGCGAGCAGTGAGCAACACGCCGCCCGCGGGCGCGCGGTGCGTGACGCGCAGGTCGAGGCCATCGTTGCGGACACCTGTCGCACGCTGGCGCGCGGGCCACAAACCGCCGACGCCGAAGCTTCTGCCACCGAGGCCGGAGATGCAGTTGTTGGCGCCAGCCGCCCGATCGACGTTGCCCAGGTTGAGGAGCGCGCTCTCCAGCACCAAGCCGAAGCGGATCGTGCGCGGCGCAGCCGGCTGATTGACCCCGCCCGTCGCCGTGCAGTTCCAAGCCAAGTTGGGGGCCGCGGCCGCTGGATTGTCTGCTTGCGTCGCGTTCACGGTGTAGTAGGTCGAGGGTCTTGCTCGCGGTCATCGACTTGCCATGGCTGCGCCAATGGCGCATAGTGCTCGACATGCGCTTCGTCGAGACCGCAGTCTTCACGAAGCAGATCCTCACAGTTCTCGACGATGCTTCCTACCACGAGCTTCAGTTGGCGCTGTTCCTGCGGCCAACGCAGGGTGCCCTCATCCGTGGGGCTGGTGGGCTTCGCAAGCTGCGCTGGACAGGCTCGGGTCGCGGCAAACGTGGCGGCGTCCGAGTGATCTACTTCTGGCATCCTCGAGACGAGACCTTCTGCATGCTGTACGTGTATCCCAAGAACGAGCAGGCCGACCTCACGCCTGCACAGGTGCAGATCCTCCGCCGATTGGTCGAGAAGGAGTTCAAGTGAAAGACGACGAGTTCGCAACACTGACCAAGAGCATCAAGCAGGCAGGTCAGATCCGGCGCGGACGTCGGCGTCCGAGCCGGGCTTTTGAGCTTGCCGCGGAAGACATCAAGGCGATCCGGCATCGGCTGGGAAAGTCGCAGACCGAGTTCGCTCTTCTGATTGGGGTGAGCCCCGCGACCCTCCGCAACTGGGAACAGGGTCGACGGACCCCGGATGGACCCGCGCGCGCACTACTCAGAATCGCTGCGGCAAATCCTCGTGCCGTCGTGCGAGCTTTGACGGGTTAGGGCTCGCACGCGCTGGGTTCATGCGGATTCGGAACTCCAGCGAGATGACAGGCGGCGCGCGGTGTGACGCCGATTCTGGCGATTCCTTCGCCCACCGCGGGCTCGCGTCGTTCCCGCTTTGACCACGCCCCTGGACGAGGGCAGGACGCGGCGCCTGCCGGTCTACTTCGTCTTGTCGAAGGAGCCGGTCTGACGCAGGCTGGCGATCAGCAAGATCGCGCCGGCCTTTGCGACGACGCGCCACGCCTGCGTGGCGTCGCTCGCGACCCACGCGACATCGCCCTCGGTGAGCACGCTGGCTTTGCCATCGGCGAGCGTGAGTTCGACATGACCTGCCAGCGCGAGCCACAAGTCGTGCCCGGGGCCCGCCGTGTCGCCGCTGCGCGTCGCGCCGGGCGGCAGACTCACGATCGCCGCCTGCGCGCGCCCGCGGGCGCGATCGACCATCAGATTCAGGTCCAGCGTCGCGCCGTCCAGCAAGCGCGCCTGCACGTCAGCTTCGCCCTTGAACTCGACCCTGGCATACGGCTGATCGAGGCGCACGCGCCGACCATCGACGTCGAGCTCCATGCCGTGTCCTTGCAGCAGCCACAGCGTGCGATCGATGCCAGGGAACAGCGAGAACGGTCCGTCGGTCGCCACCTGCGCGATGCTGACGCGCCACAAGAACGCGTCGCCGGCGCGCGCGCCCGGCGGTTCAGCCGCGACCTCACGCGTCGTGCCGCCGCCGTTGCGCCAGGGCACCACGGGCTGCGCGGAACGTCGGATGAGGGTCAAGCGCGCGGTCGAGTCGATCACCACCGGATGCTAGTTAGTTGCTGTTGGTCGTAGGCGCTTGGGCCGAGTTCGACCGCCAATCGGTGCTTTCTCGCCACAACTCTGCAGGTAGTGCAACCACTCGCGCGGTGCCATGCGTAGTGACGCGTGCGGACTGGGAGGTCCCGAATGCGCATCAAACACGATGGT
>JANPER010000266.1:0-7198 GCA_031423015.1 Planctomycetota bacterium
GGCCTCAGTCAGGCCTTTCGTCGTCGCGACTGGTGGGGTTGCTTGCAATTGCATCGGTTGTGCTCCTGGTCGTTCGTTTGGAGCCGCCGAACCTAGCGATCGCATCAGCGCGAGTCAGACACGCTTGCCGGAAGGACACCGTGCTGCAAGCGGCCGTGAACGAGCCTCTCTCGGGTGTGCAAGTGACGGTCACCGGCGGGGCAGCGGATGTTCGGCAGAACTTCGTGACGGACGGAGCGAATCTGTTCGTCGCGGTGTCACGGTACGACCGCGGCACTCAGCCGGTGGCCGTGACGGTTGGGGTGGAGCCACGTGTTCAGGCGCGCTTGTCACGAGTGGGGACCTATCCAGGATTGCCGCCGTTTCCGCTGGGTGGGCTGCAGACACGATTCTTGCGCGTCGCGCTCCAATTGCTTCCAAGCGATGCGGGGGATGTTGCGAATGGAGTGCCGATGGTCGCGCGGCGCTTCGAGCAAGTCATTGGAGTACTCGAGCAGGAGCGTTTCGAACCCACCGCGATCCTGGGTGCTCGAGACCTGGTTCGCCGCGCGCGAGAGCTGCTTGCTTCCTATCCGAGCCGTTCGATCGCGGCGTTGGCGGCCCTCAGTCGGATGGTGTTCGTACGCGCCGAGTATGGTGAGGGTCGCGTGCGGGTCTCTGCCCGCTACCCATGGCTGGAGGCGGCAGGGAACCCTCCCGGCTCGGGGATTCCGGCGGTGACGCCGTTGAGTGGCGGGCGCGTGCAGGTCCTGTATCTCGAGAATGCTCAGGAGGAGTTCGACGCGCCAGCGACGGACGCTCGCGGGATGGTTTCCTTTGCCCTGCCGCCCCCACGGGAGGCGCGGTGGGACTTCGATGTGAGTGACTTTCGGATTCCGGACCCGCGACAGCTGCACGTGATCGAGGTGCATGTCTTCGACTCGCGCACCGGCGCGACAGGGTTCGCGGTCGTCGACCCCCGACAGGTCCCGGCGTGAAGGGAGGGGCGACCGGTGCACCCAGTCTTGAGTTGCGGGGTGCGGGGATTGGCACCGATGCCCTCGCATGGTTGACCAAGTGCCGAGCAATGCCGATACTCCGGCCTCTGCCCCGCAGCGAAGGATCCAATGCAAACAACTCTCTTCATCCCCCTCGCCTTGGGCTTGGCTCTGGCGCTGCCAGCGCAAGATGGTGCTCCCAAGGTGGCGGAAGTCGGCGAAGTGGTCGCCGAGTTCTCGTTCGGCGCCATGCTCAATGGCGACGGCCGTACCAAGATCTCCGAGTTCCGCGGTCAGCCGATACTCCTCGACTTCTGGGGCACACATTGACCGCCTTGCATTGGCTCTGCCGTGCCGCAAGCCATCAAGCATGACCTGGAGAAGCGTGACCGTGGGCTGGTCGTGATTCTGCCCGAGTGTCAGGGTGCCGACCTCGACACGCTGCCTGCGTTCCTGTGGAAGATGTTCCCGACGATGGAGGCGCGCGTGAGCATCGAGCGGGGTACGCCGGTGACCCGCGGCAACGGGCTCCCGGCGTCGGCGCTCATCGGCGTCGACGGCACGCTCCTGTGGTCGGGCCACCCGAGCAGTGGCGCCAAGCAGATCGACGAGCTGACCGAGGTGGAGCTGAAGAAGATGGCGTCCGGTTGGGGCGCCACGCCGGAGGCCAAGAAGGCGCGTCAACAGCTCTACGGCAAGCGCAACCTCGCCGAGGCCAAGAAGCTGATCGCCGCGCTGGCCGACGACAACAACGAGAAGGCCGGCCTGCAGCTGGAGTTGGCGACCGCGTTTGCGTGGCGCGCCAAGGCCGTGCAGCACCTGCGCGACGAAGGTCGTCTCGCCGAGGCCAAGACGATGGCGACCGCGCTGAAGAAGATCGCCAGCGGAGTCGCTGACTGGGATGCCGAGGTCGCAACTTTGGTCGCCGGCTTCGAGGGTCCCGAGGGGCAGAGTGAAATGACGCAGGCCAAGAAGGTCGATGGGGTGCTTGCCCGTGTTCGCGACAAGAAGATGAAGGTCGCCGACGCAATCAAGCCGATGCGCGCGATCGCCAAGGCTGCGGCCGGGACCAAGGCTGGCGAGCGAGCCGAGAAACTGGCGGCGGCGTTCGAAGCCGCGCCCAGCGCCAAGTAATCGGCGCGCCGCTCAGCGGGCTTCCTGAGCTCGGTCAACCGGGCGGGCGGCCTGACTCTCCGCGCGTCTGGCGCGGGCGCATCCGGGCGCAAGCCTTGCTGTCGGTTCAGCTTCGCGTCAACCGAAATGCAGGATTGATACAGCCCGACTCAGCCCGAACCGATGGTCTGGTCGTTAGATAGACAGCCTCGGCCCGCTCGCCGAGGTGTCGTCCTCAAGAAGGGTCACTGCGCATGCGATCGAACCCCTGTCTCTTCGTGCTCCTTACTCTGTCTGTGGCGCCGGCGCAGCAAGCCGCGTCGGGGCCCAGCGCGGCCCAGATCGACAGCGCGGTCCGCGCGATCGACCAGATCGTGGAGCGGGACCTGGCGGCGAAAGGGAAGAAGCCCAACCCGATCGTCGATGACTCCACCTTCGTGCGGCGGGCCTACTTGGCGATCGTCGGTCGTATCCCGACGGCGGGGGAGGTCGAGGCCTTTGCACGCGCCGACGCGTCGCGCCGTCGCCTGACCACGATCGACAGCCTGGTCGGTTCGCCCGGTCACCAGAGCCACCAGTTCCACTGGTGGGCAGACCTGCTGCGCGCCCGCACGCGCCTCAACCGCCAGGTCTCCGGTGAGCCCTACATGCACTGGATCAAGGACGCGTTGGCGAAGAACAAGCCGTACGACGCGATGGTGAAGGAGCTGCTGGTGGCCGAGGGGCCAGCGCTTGCCCGCGACAACGGCGCCACCGGCTATCACCTGCGCGACCTGGCGATGCCAGAGGACGACATGGCCAACACCATGCGCCTGTTCCTCGGCACGCGCCTCGAGTGCGCGCAGTGTCACAATCACCCGTTCGACAAGTGGAAGCAGAAGGAGTTCTACGAGTTGGTCGCGTTCAACGGTGGCATGCAGTACCGCACTGACATCGAGCAATCGCCGGCGGTGCAGGGGTTGCGCGATGCGGCGCGCGACTTGATGCAAGAGCACGGTCAGCGCGCGCAGCAGGCGCTGCGGCAGATCATGCAGACGGCCACGGTGGGCATCCAGGGCAGCGGCACCGGCTTTGTGCGCCTGCCAGACAACTACCAATACCCCGACGCCAAGCCCAACCAACCGGTGCAGGCGAGCACGCCGTTCGGCGCGGACGTGGCGCTCAACCTGCAAACGCCGCGCGTGGGCGCGCGACAGCCGCGACGGCTGCCCCAGCGCGCCAACAACAAGGCGCCGGTCGGCCAGCCGGCCGACACGCGCGCCGCATTCGCGCAGTGGGTGGTGTCGGCGGACAACCCACGCTTCGCCACCGTGATCGCCAATCGGCTATGGAAGCGCACGTTTGGCGTCGCGTTGATCGAGCCGCTGGATGACTTGCGCGACGACTCGGTGGCGAGCAGCCCTGAGCTGATGCAGTACCTGGAGAAGCTGATCGTCGACCTGAAGTTCGATCTGCGCGCGTTCGAGACCGTGCTGTTGCACACGCGGCTGTTCCAACGTGAAGTGGTGAACGGCGAGGCCGGCGACGACTCCCCTTTCCAGGGTCCGCTGCTTCGGCGAATGACTGCAGAGCAGATGTGGGACTCGCTCTTGACCTTGGTGATCCCGGATCTCGACCAGACTCTTCGTCCAGCCAACGCGCGCGCCGAAGAAGCGTATGCCCGCTACGAGAAACTCAGCTCGGCTTCGCTCGAGGACCTGAAGCGCGAACTCGAGGCCAACATCCTGCGCCAGACCGACCCGCAGAAGTTTCGCGCGATGATGCGCGAGCGGACCGCGGCCGGGACGCAGGAACGTGAGGCGATCTCGGATGCCAAGCTCGAGCAGGCAAGGCCGTTGTTCCGCGAGCTGGCGGCAGCGCGCCGTCGTGGCGACGAGGCCGCGGAGGCCAAGACCCTTGTGCTCCTGCAACAGTTGGGCGTGCCGTTGCCAGGGGAGCGAGCCCGACGCAACCGCGGCGACCAGACCTTGGCGCGTGCGTCGGACCTGCCGTCGCCGGCGCCGGTGGGTCACCTGCTGCGCGAGTTCGGTCAGTCCGACCGTGACACCATCGAGGCGGGGCACACCGAGGCGAGCGTGCCGCAGGTGCTCGACCTGCTGAATGGGTTCGTCGACCAGCGCCTGCTCGACAATCGCGGCAGCGTGCTGCGCCGCGCGGTCGACGCCGAGAAGGACCTCGGCAAGAAGATCACGGCCGCGTTCGTCGCGCTGCTCGCGCGCCAGCCGACGAGTGCCGAACTGGCCGCGTGGCGCAAGGACGCCACGGACGTGGAGTCGACGGCCGTGGAGTCGACAGTCAGGGACCTGATCTGGGTCTTGCTCAATAGCCACGAGTTCCGCTTCATCCGCTGAGAGTCGACCATGCACCTTCGATCCTTGTTGTCATCTGCCGACGCGGTCACGCGGCGTGGCTTCCTGTCCCTGACGGCGCAGCGGTTGTTCGGCGTCGCGGCGGCGCCGACGCTGCTCAGCCTGCTGGGGCAAGACCCCGGCGACGAGCCGATCGTGCTCGGCCCCGCGACGGCGCGCAACGTGATCTACCTGTTCATGCGCGGCGGCATGTCGCACCTCGACACCTTTGACCCCAAGCCGGGCGCCAAGACGCAGGGGCCGGTGCAGGCGATCAGCACGCGGGCGGACGGCGTACAACTGAGCGAGTACTTCCCGCACTTGGCGCGCCAGATGCACAAGGCCGCCGTCGTGTGCTCGATGCAATCGACGCAGGGCGCGCACGAGCAGGCCCAGTACTTCATGCGCACGAGCTACACGCTGCGCGGCACGATCCAACACCCGAGCCTCGGTGCGTGGACCAATCGCATGGCGGGCAAGGTCAACCCGACGCTGCCGGGGCACGTGATGGTGGGCGGTGGTGGCGAGATGCCCACGGCCGGCTTCTTTCCGCCGCAGTACCTGCCGCTGCCCATTGGCGACGCGGAGGCGGGGTTGCGCAACAGCGCGCGGGCCAAGGGCGTCAACGAGCAGACGTTCCAGCGTCGGCTCGACAAGTTGGCGGCGATCAATCGAGCGTTCGCCGACCAGCACCCGCAGCGCAAGGTGCAGGCTTACAGCGACATGTACGACGAAGCCGTGAAGCTGATGCGTTCAGCCGACCTGGTGGCGTTCGACATGGCGCAAGAGCCTGAACATCTGCGCGTAGCGTACGGCGACGACGACTTTGGCCAAGGCTGCCTCCTGGCACGGCGACTCGTTGAACACGGTGTGCGCTTCGTCGAAGTAGTGAGCAACGGATGGGATACGCACAATCAGAACTTCGACACGCTCGGTGAGAAGTGCCCGGTGATCGATCGGGCGGTGGCGAGCCTGCTCGCTGACTTGGATGCTCGTGGCCTGCTGTCGGAGACGTTGGTGGTGCTGGCGACCGAGTTTGGCCGCACCCCTGACATCACCAAGGACAACAACGGCCGCAACCACTACCCCAAGGCGTTCTCGGCGCTGCTGGCTGGTGGTGGCATTCGGGGTGGCGTGCGTTGGGGCAAGACCGACGCCGAGGGGCGCGACGTGGTGGAAGGCGCGGTGTCGGTGCCGGACCTCAACGCGACGATCGCACACGCGCTGGGTCTCCCGTTGCAGCACGTGATCAAGTCGGCGTCGGGCCGGCCGTTCACGGTGGCGGATAAGGGCAAGCCGGTGTTGGGGCTGTTCGCGTGAGGCGTGTGCGCGCATTCCTAGCCGGGCTTGCGCTGGTTGCGGCGCTGCCCGCGCAGGCGGTGGCTTTTGGCAAGGACGTGCTGCCGATCCTCACCGAGTCGTGCTTGCCGTGCCATCGCGGTACCTACACCGACAGCAGCGGCCGGCTGCGCCGACCCAAGGGTGATCTACGCCTGGATGGCAAGGCCTGGATTGTCAAGGGCGGGAAAGACGGCCGCGTGCTCACGCCGGGCAACGCCCTGCAGAGTGCGATGTTCACCCGCACCGTGTTGCCGCAAGATCACGAGGAGCGCATGCCGGCGACCGGCGATCCGTTGAGCCCAGCGCAAGCGGAAGTGTTGCGCCGTTGGATCGACAGCGGCGCGAGCTTTGGCGACTGGGTGGGTGAGGCAGGCCCGGAACCTGTTGCGTTGTCGAACCCCAACCCCGAACCCGCGCGCGCCGAGCCAGCCGGGATGCGCAGCCTCGACCTTGCGCGCGTGGCCGAGGGACTGCGTCCTATCGTGCCGGCGGCGCTCGCCAAGGCGGCTGGCGACAAGGCGCGGATCGTGCCCCTGTGGCACGGCAGCCTCCTGCTGCGCGTCGAGTTCGTCGGCCACGAAGACAAGGTCGTCGACGCGGACGTCACGGCGCTGTTGCCGCTGCAAGACCACATCGCCGTCCTGTCGCTCGCGCGCACCAAGATCAGCGATGCGGCGTGCGGGGCCATCGCCCGCATGCCCCGGCTGGTGCGCCTCGATTTGCGTGACACTCGGGTCGGCGATGCCGGCGTCGCCAGACTCTCGGCGCTGGCCGAGCTGCGCGCCGTCAATCTGTTTGCGACCGACGTGACCGACGCCAGCGTGCCAGTGTTCCGCGCGATGCCAAAGCTGACCGAGCTGCGGTTGTGGCAGACCAAGGTCTCGGCCAACGGCCTGGCGCAGCTCCGCCAGAGCAACGCGGCCCTCGACGTGAGCCTCGCGCCCGACCTACCCGAGGCCGCACCGCCTGCCGCGGGGCAGCGCGGTCGACGGCGCGGTCGGTAACGGTCAGGCGGCTGGCGACCGCACGAGTGCCGACCGCGACACCGTCGGTGGCATCGAGTGCCGGCTACCGGGTTTGCCGCAGCCCCCTGGGGAGACAACAGCACGGTGATTACCTTCCAGCCATGGTGCGTCGTGACGCGACAGACGACTTGAACTCGAAAGAGGCGAGGAAGGCTGTCGCCCGTTGTTCTCGATCCGCGGGAGTCAGTCCCGCCCCGGTAAGCGCCGAAGCGCCGGGTAGCAGGCCCCAGGAGTCACCGGGAGACCGGGACGCCCAAGCGGGGTATCAGAAGTCCGTGAGGCGGCGTGAGCCGCGCAGCGGAGAGCAAGCACGCGGGCCGCAACATGAAGTGAAGCCTGCAGCCTCGACAGATAAACAATCCGTTGGCCGAGCCGCTCATGTCACGGCGAAGGC
>JANPER010000267.1:0-17878 GCA_031423015.1 Planctomycetota bacterium
TCGAGAACTGGACGACACTTGTCACGCTCGGGACGACGTTTGCCATTGGGTTTGCGCTGCCGTCCGCCGTAACCGGCATCGGCGTGTCGTATCTTCGGCTTGGCTTTTCGATCGGTGGCGAGGGCAATGGCTTTGCCATCGCCGCTTCCGGTGTCAACTTGACAAATCTCTGAAAGGTGATGGAATGGTATGCTCAACTTGCTCAGGACAACAGCACGTTGTAAGGACGAACGCATTGTCGTCTCGGCTGGTCCAACCGTTGACCCGCGAAAC
Organism: Planctomycetota bacterium; assembly: GCA_031423015.1. Taxonomy (GTDB): domain Bacteria; phylum Planctomycetota; class UBA1135; order UBA1135; family UBA2386; genus DATGPD01. The sequence goes on from JANPER010000267.1 coordinate 274, forward strand.
CAGCGTTACTCGGATGCGCGCCCGTGGTCACATTGACGCGGCTCAGCCACTATTGCCGACCACAGAAGGAAATGGTAGCCATCTCATGTCGGGTCTCAACACGAATTGTCCCGGGACGCGATCGAGGGTCGTCAGTCTACGTGGCGTAGGCACGGGTCTCGGACAGAACGAAAGCGCCGCCTTTGTCATGGGCAGAGCTGGCGCCATGCGGGATCTTGCCGATCAAGAGAAGTACGAAGTGTCGGTATCGAGGAGCGCGAACAGATGTAGGGGCAAGAACTGCAACTACTACTCAGGCTTCTCGGGACGGACATATAAGGTCGACTGCAAGCAACGCGTCGTCATCGAGGATGCCTACGGTGAAGGGGTGATTTGCAGTACCGTAAGCAGCTCCAGAATACCTTTTCGACAAGTCTGGTATACGGATCTGGTGATTTACAACTACACCCTCGTGGTAGTCTGTACAAAACACATTCGCATTAGAACGACATGCGAGTGCCCCTTCGGTACTAGTCTACCACCACTCTGAAGATGTCATGCCTTCGAAACAGGTTTGAACCCACGCACTACGAACGGTGGCCCGCCCACCACCCGCCCACCGAAGGCTGCGCTCGCCGCCCGTGCAAAGACCGCCGGCAGAACCCACAAAGATGGCGAGGGCGCCTCGATATGACGGCGCCAAGGCGGGAAGTGCATCACTGGCGCCGCTTGTCGTAGGATGATATGACGATGACGAAAAGACCCAAAGTCTGGATTGCATCCGGTTGTGTCTTGACGCTATCAGTGTTGATCTGGTGGTTCCAAGGAAACTTCGTCCTGATTCGTCGCACTCGCGAGGTCACGAAGTGGGATGGAGCGTCCCTCATGCTGATCGAACCCAGCAGATTGGAGGATTTCGCGGGCTTCCATCGCGGAACCACCGTACTCGTACGTGGTCAAATGCAGAGAGCTCCCACGGGGTGGACGTTGGCACACTTTGCAGTTGGCCCCGGGGGACCGTCTGTCGGAGCCGTAGGACGCCTGGAGCCCGGAGAGCAGGTATCTAATCTTGTCGTCGAACCAATTGCCGAAGTGCTAGCGAACGGCGGATTTACGCCAATCACAGTGTTGGTGCGGAACTAGACCTCAAACGAGCGTTCGCGAGTGAGTGAAGCTGGGGTTGAGAAACCACTGGCACTGAAGTCGCATGAAGGTGTCATGCTAGACCACATGGTTTCGCTGCGCGCGGTCGACGTCTCCAGCGACCTGCTGTCGACGGCCAACGCCACGCCCGACCTCTTGCCGCGCCTCGCCCTGCCGATGGTGCGCGGCAAGCACTGGAGCGACCCCGCCGCCAAGCCGCCGTGCGTTCCCTCCGCGATCGGCGAACCACTGCGCCGCGCCTACCGCGAGCACCGCGTGCCACGTCGCACGCTGCTGCAGACCCTGACGCCGTGGGACCTGCTGTTGCCGGCGCTGCACCCGCCGTTGCAACTCGACACCGCCTCGGACATCGAGCTGCCGAGTCAGCTCTACGCCTACCAAGTCGACGGCGTGCGCTTCCTGTGCGAGACGCGCTCGGCGCTGCTGGCCGACGAGATGGGCACCGGCAAGACGGTGATGGGCACGGTGGCGATGCGCGTGTTGTTTCGGCAGGGCAAGGTGAAGTGCGCGCTCGTGGTCGCGCCGCTGTCGGTGCTGCGCGTGTGGGACCAGCACCTGCGCGCGTGGGCGCCCGAACTCGAAGTCACCGTGGTGCACGGCAGCCAACGCCGGCGCGCCACCGATTGGCTGTGCCCGGCGCACGTGTATCTCACGACCTACGACGTGCTGCGCGCCGACGTGCTGCCGGCGACGCGCGGCGCCGCCACGACGATGTCGCTCGCTCGCCGCGCGAGCTTGGACCTCGTGCTGCTCGACGAGGCGCAGAGCATCAAGAACCCCGACTCCGGCCGCACCCGGGCGGTGTTGGCGCTGTCGCCTGCGTTTCGTTGGGCGCTGTCGGGCACGCCGGTCGAGAACCGCCTCGCCGACCTGCAGAGCATCTTCGCCTTCGTCAAACCGCGCTACTTGCCGCGCGAAGGCCTGCTCCCGGCCGAGGCCGCGGCGCTCATCGCGCCCTTGGTGAAGCGCCGCACCAAGGCGGAGGTGATGCGCGATCTGCCGCCGAAGACACGGCAGGACCTGTGGCTGACGCTGGATGCTGCGCAGCGCGAGGCCTACGCCGCCGCCGAGCGCGACGGTCAGGCCGAACTCGAGTCGCTGGGCGACAAGGTCAGCAAGGTGCACGTGTTCTCGCTGATCACCAAGCTCAAGCTGATCTGCAACTTCGCGCCGGGGTCGCTGGACAGCCCCAAGCTGCGCGCGCTCGTCGACATGGTCGAGGAGATCAAGGCGAGCGGCCAGAAGGTGTTGGTGTTCACGCAGTGGGTGCGCGAGGGCATCGACAAGCTCAAGGGCCCGCTGACGCCGTACGGCGTGATCCCCTTCGACGCGCGCCTGTCGCTGAAGGAGCGCGACGCCGCGATCCAGCGCTTCCGCACCGACCCCGAGATCTGCGTGTTCCTCGCCACGGTCAAGAGCGCTGGCGTCGGCCTCACCCTCACCGAGGCCAGCTACGTCGTGCACTTCGACCACTGGTGGAACCCCGCGTGGATGTGGCAAGCCGAAGACCGCGCGCACCGCCGCGGCCAAACTCTGCCGGTGAACGTGTACTCGCTGTGGATGGAAGACACCCTCGAGCAGCGCATTCACAAGATCCTGGCGCAGAAGGGCGCGCTGCACACCGAGGTGATCGACGGCCTGTCGGAGACGGCGATGGACGAGCTGATCTCGCTGGAGGAATGGGTGCAGATGTTCGGCGTGCGCAAGCGCTGAGTTGCCGCCCGTTCCCAGGTTTCGTGTCGGCCCAACGCGCCGCTTCGCGTCTGGGGTCTTGGAACACCAAACCATGAACTTCCGGCCGTCCGTCTTCGCGACCTTCGCGCTGTTCTCAGCCCTGCCGGCGCAGGCCCCTGCCATTGCCCCGCTCGATGCCGACCTCGCAACTCTGCACACCGTGCTGGTCGATCGCCCGGGCGACGGCAACGTGTGGGTCCTGGCGCCCGGCTACAAAGCGCGCTTTGGTCGCGATGGGGTCGACTTCATCCCTTGGTTCGGCTCCAAGGCCCCGCGCAACTACCCCCTGGCCATGCGCCTGCGCGACGTCGCGCGGGGTGGGCGCACGTTGGCCTGGCGGGCTGACGTCGAGCCACGGCTCGAAGGGCTGCGCGTGATCTACGACCGCGGCGCGGTGCAGGAGGTGTGGGACTTGCGCGCCCAGGAGGTGGAGCAGAACTTCTTGGTGGTCGGCCATGAAGGGGACGGTGATCTGGTGGTCGATCTGGCGATCGACACCGAACTGGCGGCAAGCGATGTCGCGGATGGACTCGAGTTCGCTGCCGCGGGCCTTGGCCGCGTGCTCTATGGCGACGTGACCACGATCGACGAAAGTGCGCGTCGGGTGACGACGCCGGCGCGTTTGACGACGTCGGGTATCGAACTGCGCGTGCCGGCCGCCTTCGTCGCCCGCGCGCAGGGTGCGGTGCGCATCGATCCCATCGTCCGCGCGATCACCATCGACAACACCGTCGATGCCGTCGACCCGGATGTCGCCTACGAGCCGAACAACGATCGTTGGTTGGTCGTCTACGAGCGCGTGTTCTCGTTCACCGACCAGGACATCGTGTCACGCCGGTATTCCGGCTCGGGGAACCTGATCGAAGAGGTGGGTGTGGCGACCAACACGCGTGAGTCCCGGAACCCCAGCGTTGGCGTTGGAGCGGCGGCGCGCGACTTCTTGATCGTCTGGGACGAAGACCGCACGGTCGGTCGGCAGATCCGTGGCCGGGTGCGCGCCGCCGACAGCACCACGCAAACGGCGACCAGCGACCTGGCCACTGACTCGGGCGTCAACGACGTCCCGCAGGTCGGCGGCGTGGCGGCGACCGATAGCCGCAACGGCGACTATCTGGTGGTCTTCGCCAACCACAACTTCCTCGTTTCGCAATCGCAGGTCTGCATGGTGCGCGTCGACGCCAACGGATTCTCTGGACCAAGCACCACGCTCTCTTCGCCGAGCGACTTCGCTGGCGACGCCGCCATCAACAAGGTGCGGCGCACCAACCTGGGGTGGGTGGTGGCGTGGCGGACCACCGGGACCACGAGCTCGTCGGCACGGGCCCGGCTGGTGACCGCCACCGCGGTGGCGCCAGGATCATTGCTGTTGCAGACCGGCATCGTCGGGCCGCCCGCGGTCGCCGGTGATGGCGTCGACTTCGAGGTGGTCTTCGCCGACCAGGCCGGGCGCAGCGACTTCGATGTCTTTGGCGCGCAGCTCCGCCAGCAAGCCGGCTCCCTGGTGCAAGGCATCAGGCACAACCTCACCGCGGCCGAGCCGGGGGCGCGCGTGGTCTTGAACCAAGCCGATCCCACCGTCGGCTTCGACGGCAGCCGGTTTACCTACGCCTATCGCGAAGGACCCGTCGCCTCCACCGACACCGATGTCTTCGCGGCGACGTTCACCGCCGGGCCGACCCCATTCTTCAGCGACGGGCATCGCGCACTGCACACGGCGACGAGCGGCATTGCCGAAGGCACCCCGTCGATCGCGGGCCAAGCCGAGACCGGCGGCGACGCTGGCCGTTTCTTGATCGCCTGGCAACAGGTCGGCAGCAGCAGCAGCAACGTCCTCGGCGCGCTCTACGACGGCGTGCAGCCGGGCAGCAGCGTAGAGGTCGTCGACACGCACTGCGGCGCCCTGCAGATCTCGTTCACCGCGGAGAACACTCCGGCGCTCGGCGCGACGGTGCGCCTCCGGGCCGCCAACATCCAAGCCGCCAATCAAGTCACGCTGCTGGGCCTGCCCACGCCGCCCATCACGCTGTGCTCGGCCGGCTGCAAGCTCGGAGTGTTTCCGATCCTGCTCACGGTGCCCGGCACGAGTCTCGACCTGCGCATCCCGGAAGACCCCTCGGTGCTGGGCGCGCGCGTCGCCGCTGAGAACGTGTTGGTGCTGAACCTCGGTGGCTGCACGACCGCGAACTTCGTCCTGCCGTTGGTGACCACAGACACCTTGGTGCTCACCGTGCGCTGAGGTGAACGGCCCGCCGCGCGGTCGCATGTGGGCCGGGGTCGATGCGCGATGCCGGCGAAATCGATCCGTGTCGTTGTGGTGCGCGGGCGCGCCGTCGACGATGCGGTCGCCGTCTGCCCCGTGAGCGAACCATGATTCGAACCCCGTCGCCTGCTTGTGTCGTCTTGCTGGTCTCGAGTGCCGTGGGTGTCCTTTGTGGCCAAGAGTCTGCACCGACCAAGCAGCAGAGTGACGAGAAGGCGCCGGCGCCGTCCGCGCGCAAGTCGCCCTTCATCCCGGCGCAAGCCGTGCAGCGCGGCTGCAACATCTTGCTGACCATGTCGGCGGGCGACAGCAAGGGTGAGTGGCCGTACGAGGGTGTGTACCACGCGGTCGAGGGCAAGGGCGGGGCGGTGATTCCGATCGGCTACCGCGTGGGCGGCACTGCGATCGTGTGCGACGCGTTGATCACCGCGCCGGGCTACGCCGAGTCGAAAGCGCGACAAGACGCGGTGGCGCGCGGCGTCGGCTTCATCCTGTCGGCCTGCCAGCATCCGTACATGCAGCCGTCCACCGAGGACAAGTACGACGTGCGCGGTTGGGGTCACATCTACGCGCTGCACTTGTTCGTCAAGCTGGCGCAGCGCGACTTGGTGCCGCGCGCGCACACGGACGACGTCAAGAAGGCGACTCCCTGGCTGCTGGCGGCGCTGCACACGCAAGCGCTGCCCACGGTCGGCGGTTGGAACTACGCCAATCGCCGCGGCGCGGCGCCGTTCATGACCGGGCCGGGATTGCAGGCGTTGTTCGCCGCAGCCGAGGCCGGCCACAAGGTCGACCCGGACGTGGTGACGCAAGCGCTCGACGCGTTGGAACGGGCGCGGGCGCAGTCGGGCAGCATCGCCTACAGCGTGCCCCCGCAGGCGCGCGCCGACACGCCCGAAGAAAAGCTGCGCTTCATGGACAAGCTCGAGGGCTCGATGGGACGCATGCTGGTGACCGAGGCGACGCTCGACCTCGCCGGCCGCGGCGATCAAGCGCGGTTGCAGGCCGCGGTCGACGCGTTCTTCACGCACTGGAACGAACTGGAGAAGCGGCGCAAACAGGGCGGCACGCATCTGCAGCCGTTCGGCGTGGCGCCCTACTACTTCGTGTACGCGCACGCCTACGCGGCGCAGGCGATCGAGCGGCTGCGCGACACCATGGCGCGCGATGAAGCCCGCGCCAAGCTGAGCGAGCTGTTTGCCAACGTCGAGGAAGACGACGGCGGCTGGAACGATCGCATCTTCGAGCGCTCACGCGCCTTCGGTACGGCGATGGTGGTGTTGGCCTTGACGGCGCCGCAAGAGCCCGCGCCGGCCGCGTGGCCGATGAACGACCAGGCCAAGAAGTAGCTCGCACCCGCCGCCGTGGTGTCCGCCGTCTCTGCTCCGGTCTGTGCTCCGGTCTCCGTCGTCGTCGTCAACTGGAACGGCGAGCGCTACCTGCCCGAGTGCCTCGACGCGATCTTCTTGCAGACGCCGCCGCCCGGCGAAGTGATCGTCGCCGACAACCACAGCGACGACGGCTCGCGCGCGCTGCTCGCTGCGCGCTACCCGCAGGTCAAGGTCATCGACCTCGGCAGCAACCTCGGCCCGGCCGCGGCGCGCAACCGCGGTGTCGAGGCGGCCACGGGCGAGCGCGTGCTGTGCGTCGACAACGACGTGGTGCTGCAGCCAGGCGTGCTCGCGCGCCTGAACGCCGCGCTCGACGCCGACCCAAGAGCCGCCCTCGTGCAGGCGCGCAGCGTGCTCGCCGCCGCGCCGGACACTGTGCACTACGACGCCGCGGACGTGCACTACCTCGGCATGCTGGTCCTGCACAACTGGTATCGCCCGCTGCGCGACGCGACCGCGTTCGACCGTCCCCTCAGCGGCGCCGTCGCGCTGTGCTTCCTGGCGCGGCGCGCAGCGTACCTCGCGGTCGGCGGCTTCTACGCGCCGATGTTCATCCTGTACGAAGACAACGACCTGGCGTTGCGCCTGCGCCTGCGCGGCTTCACCGTGCGCCACGAAGCCAGCGCCATCGTGCTGCACAAGGGCGGCACCGAGGGCCTGTCGATGCGCGGCGAAGGCGCCCGCTACCCACCGCGTCGCACCTTCCTGCACAGCCGCAACCGCTGGCTCTTGCTGCTCACGTGCCTGCACTGGCGCACCTTGCTGCTGACGCTGCCGGCGCAGCTCGCCTACGACGGCGTGCACCTGCTGTTCGCGATCAAGCAGGGCCACTTCGGCGCCTGGCTGTCGGGTAAGTGGGCGGTGGTGCGCATGCTCGGCGCGACGTGGCGTCGCCGACGCGAAGTCCAGCGCACGCGCGTGGTCGCCGACCGCGACCTGCTGGTCGGCTTGCCGTTCTCCTTCAACCCGCAGATCGGCAAGCGCGGTCTCGGCGCGATCGTGCGGCGCGGCCTCGACGTGGCGTTCGTCGGCTATTGGCGGCTCGTGCGTTGGGCCTGTGGGTGATGCGCGTGAGCTTGGTGGAGGTGGAGGCGTCGTCGGGTAGGCTGCGGGGCTGGCATGCGTAGCGCGGTTCTTGAACTCGATGGGCTTGCTGGTGGAAGGCGCCGCCGTGCCTGACTCGACGTCCCGCGTCGTCGCCATCGTCGTCAACTACAAGCTGGCGGAACGCACCGTCGAGGTCGTGCAGCAATTGCTCGCCAGCGTCGGGGCCGCGCCGCTCAGCGTGTATGTGCTCGACAACGGCGGCGGCGAACGCGCGGCCGAGCCGCTGCGCGCGCTGACGCGCGATCCGCGTGTGCACGTCGAGGCGACGCCCACCAACATCGGTTACTGCGCGGGCGTCAACCGCGGCATCGCGTGGGCGCAGGCGCGCGCCGCGGCGTTCGTGTTGTTCCTCAACAACGACGTGCGCGTCGGCCAGGGCTTCCTTGCGCCGTTGGTCGACGTGCTGCGGAACGATCCAACGGTGGCCGCGGTGGCGCCGACCATCGTCTGGCCCGACGGCCGCGTGTGGTGCCAGGGCGCGCGCATGCGCTTTGGGCCGAACATCAACGTGCTGGTCGGACACGGCGGCGCGCCGGCGCCGCGCACGCTGGGCCCGCAGGCCGTCGACTACCTGCCGGGCGCCTGCGCGCTGTATCGCCTGGCCGACCTGCAAGCGCTCGGTGGTCTCGATGAGACCTACTTCATGTACATGGAAGACGCCGACCTCGGCGCGCGGCTGCGCGCGCGCGGGCAGAAGATCCTGTGGCTGCCGTGGGTCACCGTCGAGCACGACGCCAGCGCGTCGTCGGGCGGCGGGCGCTCGCCGATGCGCAAGTTCATGACCGCGTGCAACGCGGCGCGTTTCCTGCGCCAGCACGGCACCGCCAAGCTGTGGGCCGGCTTCGTGTTGTTCGACCTGTTGCTGTGGCCGCTGGCGATGGTCGTCGGCACGCCGCCAGCCGCGGCGTGGGCCAAGGCGCGCGGTGCGTGGGGCGGCCTGTTCGGCCGGCGCGTCACCGTGCAGGACGTGACGCGATGAAGGTGCTGCACGTGCTGCACGGCTTCCCGCCGGAGACCGACGGCGGCACCGAGCGCACGGTCGCGGCGCTGGCGCGCGCGATGGATCGTAGTGGCTGCGAGGTGACGGTGCTCGCTGGGTCATTGCGGGTCGGTGACTCGACGCGGATCGAACGCGAGAACGCGACCGGCGTGGCGGTGATGCGCGTGCACCGCGACGACTTGTACTTCGAGAGCTGGTTCAAGACCTACCACCCCGGGGTGTCGACCACGTTCCAGCGCGTGCTCGACGAGCTGCGCCCCGACGTGGTGCACGTGCACCACTGGTTGCGGCTGTCGAGCGACCTCGCGCGCCGTGCGCGCGCCGCCGGGTGCCTGGTGGCGATCACCTGCCACGACTACTTCAGCGTGCTGGCGCAGCCGGTGCGGCTCGTGGGGGAGACGAACGCAAAGCCGCCCGCGACTCCCGGCTACGTGGGCGCGGTCGAGGCCACCGAGGCGTTCGCGTTCCATCGCCGCGACTTCCGCGACGAACTGCGCGCGGCGCATCTGCGCTTTGCCCCGAGCCAGGCGCAGGTGCGCGGCCTCGTCGAGCTGCTGGGCGAAGACGTCGGCCCCTTTGTGGCCGCCGCGCCGCCGCACCTCGACGAGCCGTTGCAGCCGCTCGCTGGCTGGCAGCCGCGCGGCCGACGCCTGCTCACCTGGGGTTCGCTCTACCCGGAGAAGGGCATCGAGTCGGTGCTCGAAGCGCTCGCGCGCACCGACCCCGCGCTCGGCTGGACGCTCAGGGTGCTCGGCGAGGCGCACGAGCCGGCGTTTGCCGCGCGGGTCGAGCGCGTGGCCAAAGATCTGCCGGTCACCTGGCGTGGTCGCTTCACGCGCGACGACTTGCAACAGACCGCGGCCGACTATGCGCTCTTGCCGTCGCGCGCCGACGAGTCGTACGGCCTGGTGTTCGACGAAGCGATGCAGCTCGGCTTGCCGACGCTTGCCGCCGACGTGCCCGCGTACCGCGAACGCGCGCCCGCTGGCTGCTGCGCGTTCTACCCACCGGGCGATGCCGCAGCGCTCGCCGCGTTGCTCGCCGACCCCGTCGCGCTCGCGCGTCTGCAACGGCCGCCGACGCCGAGTCTCCAAGGAGCGGATGAAGCCGCGCAGTTCTTGCTGTCGACCTATCGCCGTGCACTCGATCAGCGCGGCCAGCCGTTCGAGGCCGATGTCTCCGACCTCGACCGCGTGCGCCTCCTGTTCGCGCGCGCCGAGCGTCGCCTGTGGACTGCATTGCAGCAGAAAGACCCGCCGGCGCCGACTTACTGATCGGCGATCCCCTTGGTCCGCGAGGCGGCGTACAGCAGGTCGGTCGACGGCCTCGGGCTCGGCCTGTACCTCCCGCGCGCACCGAGCTTCGACCTCATCGTCCTCGACGCCAGGCTGCCGGGGCGCATGGTTCGAGGGTGTTCAAGCTCGTGGTCGGCGACGCGGGTTGCGGGAGCGGCGGTTCACAACAGGTCGAGCGGGAACACTCGGTAGCGTTGCTTGAGACGTCCGAACGCCCAGCACGGCAGGATCAAGAGCCCGAGACCGATGAGCCAGGCGACGTAGACGCCGGCGTAGCCGCCGTGAAACACTTCGTGACTCGCCAGCCATCGGTAGAGGTAGAGATGCGCGCAGTAGAAGAACAGCGGCGCCCGACCGAACGTGCGCAGCACGGACAACGCGCGCGACGACGCGGCCTGCGTGACCGACAGCGCCCACGCGACCACGAACATGCCGCCGAGCGTCCAAAACAAGAAGTCGGCGGCCGGCGGATACTTGCTCATCGCCATGAAGCTTTGGTAGCCGCGCCCCGGCCTTGTGGGCGTGAGGTTGCCCACGCGTTTCACTTCGCCGCCGGTGAGGCTCTCGACCAAACTCGTGAATCCACCCGTGAGGCGCAACGCCAGCCAGAGTCCCAGGAACACCAGCCCGGTCACCAGGAGGTTCCGCATCGCACGCGCGGGCCAGCGCAGGAGCGCCTTGCCGAAGCCGATGCCCATCAGGAACGCGGCGAGCCATGGGATCACGGGGTACATCACGCTTGGTCGCGTGCCGAAGCCCGGCTGCAGGAGGATGGCGCGCCACCAGCGTGGTAGGTCCTGGAGGGCCGGGATCAGGTCTCGGTCCGCGAGCAGCGGATGCGCAAACGCGAGCGCGAAGCCCAGGCCCCATGCGAGCGGACCGGGCACGAAACGCAGCACGGCTCCGAGGCCGAGCAGGACACCGAGACAAGCGATGACCTGGAAGACGCCGACGGAGTTGTTCCAGCCCCATGCTACGACGGTGAACTCGATCGCAACGAGGAGCGCGCCGCGCAACAAGAGGTGACCCGAGATCAGTACCTCGCCCAGCCCCCGAGCCCGGCGCGAGGCAGCGAACAGCACCGCGGACGTCCCCGCGAGGAACACGAACGACGGGGCACAGGAGTGCGTGACGTAGCGCGTGAGCCAGGCGACAAAGCTCGGGTAGCTGGCGCGGAATCCCGGTGCCTCGGGCATCGACCACAGGCCGAGGAAGTCCTTCACGTGATCGAGCGCCATCAGCGCCACGACCAGCCCGCGCCAAGCGTCGATCACGTCGAGGCGCGCGCGCTGGCCCGCACCAGCTCCGGCGGTGGACTGGCTCGTGCTCTCGCTCATCGCCGCAGCGTAGCGACACGCCGTCCGCGACTTCCGGTGTTCCCGCCGCCCTCCCGTCGTCAATGAACGCCTCTCGCCCACGGATCGCCGACGTGCGCTGCCCGTGTGCCGTCAGCCGCCGTCGACGAACCGGAGGATCCGGGCGTGATCGCTCCCTGGCACCCGGCCTGCGGCGAGGATGGTGCCCTCAGGTCTCTCTTGATCCCCGCATGCTCCGATCGATCTCGCGTCCCTTCGCGCTCGCGCTGCTCGCCCCCGCTCTCGTTGCCCAGATCGGCGGCACCGGCGCGGACGGTCCCCCCATTGCAGCAGAAGGACCCGCCGGCGCCGGCGTCCTGATCGCGTCCGGTCGATCCGCGAACCATGCCGGTTGTCTCGTCGCGAGCTAGCAGGACGTTGAAGTACTGGTTCTTGATACGGCCCTTAGAGCCGTAGTGTCGCCTCGACCCCGTCGGTGGCTCGTAGGCAGCTCGTGGCCTGAACACCCACAGCCTGCAGACACAAGCGAGCTCCCATCAACGCCAGATCGAACGGCACGCCGATGCAGACCAACGCCGGATCACCGATGGCAGGAAGCAAGATCTGCGGCACGGGATAGATGGTGGCCCGGCTACAGAAGAGCGGAGGATCGAGCGTGCCACTCGGCGTGTCGCACGGTGCCGGACCCACCAGCAACAACCCAGGGCCGGGACCGTTGGCGAATGCGACGCAGAACGTATGGCCCAGGATCGGCGCCGTTCGGCATGTGATCGCCAGGCCGCCACTGGTGTGCCCGGGGCCTACCAATCGACAGTCTGTGACGAACTCCCACGTGTCGCCGGAGCCCGAACCACCGCCAAAGGTGACGGCGCGTCGACGCTGGTGATCGAAGGCGATGTGATTCGTGCCGCCCGTGGGTAGTGCGGCCACCAGCGCCAGCCTGATCCAGACGTTGCCGCTCAGTTCCCACGTCTGATCGCTTACTTGGTACAGCACGTGTCTGCGCGCGGAGTCGAAGAACAAGCTGCCGTCGCCGCTCATGGGCCCGGTGGTAACAGCCGACCAATTCGTGCCGTCCCACGCCCAAGTTTCGTTGCTCCCAGAAAGCAACACGGTCCGCCCTTGAATCGGGTCGTAGGTCAACTTCGCACCGCTCCCGCGCCTGGGTCTGACGCTCGGCTGGCGCTGGCTCCAGGCCGTGCCGTCCCACTCCCAGGTATCGAAGAGTTCGACGCCGGCGTTTTCCCCTCCGTAGAGAACGAGCCGATTGCGCGCCGAGTCGTGTGCCATGCCGAAGTACGCGCGGGCCGGCGGCCGGCTGCCTGACGCTTGCGAGGTCCACGCAGTGCCGTCGAAAGACCACTGGTCAGCGAGCACCTGACTTCCACTCCTTCCGCCACACAAGACCAGTTTGCTGTTCACGCCATCCCAGGCCATCGCCGCTCCGTACCTGGGCGAAGGACCGGGCCCTGAGATCTGCCGCCAAAGTAGACCGTCCCACTCCCACGTGTCCCCGTACGTGACGAATCCGTATTGGCCGCCGAAGAGCACGACACGTTGCCGAACCGGGTCGTACGCCAACGAGAAACCCCCACGCGCCGCCGGACTCATCAGGGGGGAGACCGAGAGCCATGTGCACTGGGCTGCGGCGCGTTCCACCGGCGTCGACGCCGCGAGGGCAAACAAGATCGGTGAGAGCGTGAGCGAACGCGGGTTTGGCATGATAGGAGACCGACGAGCCGTCTGGCCTTGGCCAGGCAATCATAGCGCCAAGACCGGCGACCGGCAGGTGCGCGGACGCGCCCGCCAGCGTTCATCGCATGCCGCGCGCGAAGGCGCGACGGCTGGGCCGGCGTGTGATCGCACAAGACGACGCACGATGTGAGATCCGGCGTCGGGCATCTGGGCCCGCGCCGAGTAGCTTGCCGGGATGCCCACGATGCCACCTGTACTGCCCTTCCTCGCCGCCTTGGCTCTCGTTGCCGCCGACCCGGCGCGAGCCCAGGTCGTGCACGACGATCCCGCCGGTGCCGCGGTGATCGCGCTGGATGCCGCAATCGAGCAGCTCGGCACCGGCATGAAGTTCGTCGAAGGCCCCGTCTGGGTCGCGGCGGAGCAGCGGTTGGTGTTCTCCGACATCCCGGCCAAGAAGCTGATGCAGTGGACGGCGAAAGACGGTGTCGCCGAGTTTCGCGCCGTCGAGGAGACCAACGGCAACACGCTCGACGCACAGCATCGTCTGGTCTCGTGTCAACACGGCACGCGCGCCGTCGTGCGCAACGAGAAGGACGGCACGCTCACCGTGCTCGCGAGCACGCACGACGGCAAGAAGCTGAACTCGCCCAACGACATCGCCGTGCGGCGCGACGGCACGATTTGGTTCACCGATCCGACCTACGGGCTGCGCGGCCGCGAACGCGAACAGGACGGCAACTTCGTCTACCGCCTCGATGTCGACGGAGGCCCGCTGACGGTGGTGTCCCGCGAGTTCCACATGCCGAACGGCATCTGCTTCGCACCGGATCACGACCGCGTCTACATCGCCGACAGCGGCGACAAGCAACGCGTCGGCGCGTTCGCGATCGGTTCGGACGGTACGCTGACCAACGTGTTCTGGCTCGAGGGCGGCGCCGACGGCATACGCTGCGACAGCGCGGGCAACCTCTTCACGACGGCGCGCGACGGTGTCCGCGTGTACTCAGCGGCCGGCAAGCGGCTGTGCACGATCAAGCTGCCCGAGGTTCCGGCGAACTGCGCGTTCGGTGGCGACGACCGCACGACGCTTTTCATCACCGCCCGCACGTCGTTGTACCGTGTGCAGGTCCTGGTGCCGGGGGCGCCGATCCCGGCGCCGATGCCCGCGGCGCCGTCCAAGTCCGTGCCCGGGAAGTGAGCAGCCCCCGATCACGCAACGCGAGCGATCCCACCGAGCAAACCCATGAGCTGGTTCCGTGACGACATCGCCGCCTTCGAGCGGCTCCATCCCGACTCCCTGATCCACGACGCGACCGCCAACGACACCGTCGGCGAGGGCGTGACCGTGCGACGGCGCAGCCTGCTGTGGCTGTCGGTCGCGAGCGTCGGTGCGTTGCTCACCGGGCGATCGTTACGCGCGCAGGATCCGGCGCCGGCCAAGACGAGTGCTACCGACCGCCTGGACTTCGCCGCTTTCTTGCGCGAGGTCTTCCCCCTCGCAAAGGCGCAGGTGCGCGAGGCCGCGGCCGGTGAGGACACGTATCTCATGTCGGTCGCGAGCGCGCTCACGCGTCTCGCCGAGCCGGGCTCCGGCGTGCACGAGGCGATGCGCACCTTCCGCCGCGACCATCAGGGCGACGGCGAGCGCTTCCCGATCGGGGCCGCCGTGATGGACCTGAAGCCCGGCGGCGGCTTCACGCCGCACGACCACCGCGACTACAACGGGATCATCCTCGGCCTGACGGGCGAGCTGCGCATCCGCAACTTCGACCTCCTCGGCGACGTCGCAGTGCCGCCCAGGGGCAGCACGTTCCAGATCCGCGAGACGCGCGACGACCTCATCCTACCGGGGCGCTTCTCGATGCTCGGGCGTCGCGCCGAGAACATCCACGAACTCGTGGCCGGCCCAGACGGCGCCCGCGTGCTCGACCTGTTCACGTTCTACGCCAAGGGCGCGCAGTCGTACTTCGTCACGGTCGACGCGAAGGCGCGCGACGCCGAGCGGCGGATCTACGACGCGGCGTGGGCGTGAGTCGCTACCACTGGCACTTCGGGCACCCGTCGGCCAGCCGTGGGTGGCCGACGTCACCGACGCCGACCGTGTGCACCTCCTGTTTGCGTGCGTCGCGCGTCGCCTGTGGACCGCATTGCAGCAGAAGGACCCGCCGGCGCCGACTACCTGATCGCGTCCCCTTGATCCCCGATCCGGCGCAGCCCCTCGTTGCGCGCCGCACGCCGACCCGGCACGCTTGCGGCATGCGACTGGCTCTGCCGTGCGTCGTCTCGCTGCTTTCCGTCGTCCTCGCGGCGCAGGACCTGCGCTTGCCCGCTGTCCTCGCCGACCACGCTGTGCTGCAGCGCGGCGCGAGCGTGCGCGTGTGGGGACACGCGGTCGCGGCGGCCGATGTGCGGGTGACGGCGTCTTGGGGACACGAGGCCAGCAGCCGAGCCGATGAGCGCGGCTTCTTCGAACTGCGCGTGCAGCCCGCTGACAAGCCTGGCCCGCACGAGCTGACGGTCAGCAGCGGCAAGGTCACGCGCACGCTGAAGGACCTGTGGTTCGGCGACGTGTGGCTGTGCGGCGGTCAGTCCAACATGGAGTGGACGCTCGGCCCTGGTGTCGGCCCGGGCATTGCCAACTGGCAACGCGAGGTGGAGACGGCGACCGACGCGCAGATCCGCGTGTTCGACGTGGCCAACGTCACCAGCCCCACGCCGCGCGCCGATTGCAAGGGGCAGTGGCAGGTGTGCACGCCCGACGCGGCGCGCACCTTCAGCGCCGTCGGCTATCTGTTCGCGCGTGAGTTGCGCGCCGAGGCGAAGGTGCCCATCGGGCTGATCGTGAGTTGTTGGGGCGGCACGTTGGCCGAGGCGTGGACCCCAGAGGCGGACATCGTCAAGCTGGGCGGCTTCGATGCCGGGCTCGACACGGTGCGCGCGGCGCGCGTGCAGCAGGAGGAACTGTCGCTCGCCAACCGGCAAGCCAACTGGTTCGACAACCTGCGCAGCAAAGACCCGGGGGAACTCGGCGGCTACCAACTGACGGGACTCGACGACGAGGCCTGGCCGACCGTTGATCTGCCAGGCGCGTGGTCGGGCGACCTCGCCAAGTATGACGGCGTGGTGTGGTATCGGCGGGCCCTGGAGATCCCGGCAGCGTGGGCGGGCAAGGCGGTCGACGTGTCGCTCGGGCCGATCGACGATCTCGACACCGTCTGGCTCGACGGCGTGCGCATCGGCGGCATGGAAGCGGGCGACGCGGCCAACAAGGCGCGCCGCTACACGGTGCCTGGCGACGCGGTGCGCGCCGGCAAGAGTGTGCTGGCGGTGCGCGTCGTCGACACCGGCGGTGCGGGCGGCCTCACCGGCGCCGCCACCGACCTGTGGATCGGCGCGGCGGGCGATTCCACCGCGCGCCAATCGCTGGCGGGTGCTTGGCGGCTGCACCAGGGCGCGGGTCTGGCCGCGCTCGGCGCCTGGCCGCGTCAAGACGGTCTGTCGCCCAACCTGCCCACGGTGTTGTGGAACGGCATGATCGCGCCGCTGTCGCGTTGCGCGCTGCGCGGCGCGATCTTCTACCAAGGCGAGTCGAACTGCGGCGCGCCGATGGTCTATCGCAAGTTGTTCCCCACCATGATCGGCGCGTGGCGCGAGACCTTCGACCAGCCCGACCTGCCGTTCTATTACGTGCAGATCGCGCCGTTTGCCTACGGCGGCGATGCCGGGGCGCGCGCCGCCTTCTTGCGCGAGGCGCAGACCCTGGCGATGGAGCAGTGCGAACACGTGGGCATGGCGGTGACGATGGACATCGGTGATCCGAAGGACATCCATCCCGCCAACAAGCAGGACGTCGGCAAGCGGTTGGCGCTGTGGGCGCTGGCCAAGACCTATGGTCGCGCCGACATCGAGCCGAGCGGGCCGATGCTCGCCGGGTTCAGCGTCGAAGACGACGCGGTGCGGTTGCTGCTGCGCCACGCCGAGGGTCTGCGCAGCAAGGACGGCCAAGCGCTCACGTGCTTCACCGTGGCGGGCACCGACCGCGTGTTCCACCCGGCGCAGGCCAGCATCGAGCCCGGCGAGACGCTGGTGGTGCGCAGCGACAAGGTGTCGAAGCCGGTGGCCGTGCGCTTCGCGTTCGGCGCCGCCGACATGACCAACCTGGTGAACGGCAAGGGTCTGCCGGCGCCGTCGTTCCGCACCGACGATTGGCCGCCGCCGTAGTCGCCCTTCCGACCCGCCTGGCCGATTCGCTCCTGGCGAAGGAGCGACGCAGCCGTCAGGATCGCAGCATGCAGCGCACGACCGTCATCACCAAGCGACGCCTCGTCGACTTGTTCCCCGCGATCGAGCCGTTCCGCGCGGGCAAGCTGAAGGTCTCCGATCTGCACACGATCCACTTCGAGGAGTGCGGCAACCCCAAGGGAAAGCCGGTCGTGTTCTTGCACGGCGGACCGGGCGGCGGCATCGATCCGGTGTATCGGCGCTACTTCGACCCTGAGAAGTGGCGCATCGTGTTGTTCGACCAGCGCGGCTGTGGCAAGAGCCGCCCGTTCGCCGAGCTGCGTGAGAACACCACGTGGGACCTCGTCGCCGACATCGAGCAGCTGCGGGTGCACCTCGGCATCGACCGCTGGGTCGTGTTCGGCGGCAGTTGGGGCAGCACG
>JANPER010000268.1:0-2981 GCA_031423015.1 Planctomycetota bacterium
GTCGGCCGACAGCGCGGCGCGCCGCGCCGCGACGATGTAGCCGTTCGACGCCGCGCCGCGCACCGCGCCGACCGCGGCCGGGTGGCTCTCGGTCACCTGCACGACGCGCACCAGGGGTAGGCGCACGCGATCGACCAGACCGAGCAGCGGCGCGCGAAACAGGTACACGCCAGAGGCGACGCACAGGAGCGCGATCCACGGCAGCAGGGAACGTCGCCGGCCGCGCGACCGGGCGCGCGGCGCACTCGTGCGATCGATCTGCAATGCTTCGACGTCCACCAGCTCATCATCGGGTCACATCGAGGCGAAGCAAGGCTGCGTCGCATCCAAGGCGTGGTCGCGCCGTCGGCGCGAAGCACGGCTTTGCTGTCGCGCACGGCGTGGTCAGCGCCAAGAATGGCGCCGCCCTTCCGCGCCCCGCCGAGTCCGTATGCCTCGACCAAACCCGCACGCGAGCCGTCAATTGTTTCGGCGGCGCAAGCCGCCGGCTGGAGCGCCACCGGGCGCGGTCGTGTCGCCCGTCGACATGCCGGCGCCACGCCTGGCGGTGATCGCCTACGACCGCGAGCACTTGGCCGAGGCCAGCGGCAAGTGCCTCACCGAGGTGATGGCGCCGTTCAGCGGCAAGCGCGTCGCCTGGCTCGACGTGCAAGGCCTCGGCAACGAAGCCGTGATCCGCGACATCGGCGCGCACTTTCACCTGCACCCGCTGGTGATCGCCGACATCTTGAACCTCGGGCAGCGACCCAAGGTCGAACTCTACGACGACGCGATGTTCTGCGTCGTGCGCATGGTGTTGCTCGCCGCCGAGGGCGAAGTGCACTGGGAACAGCTCAGCGTCGTGGTCACGGATCGCTTCGTGCTGACCTTCCAGGAGACCTACGGCGATTGCCTCGACCCGGTCCGCCAGCGCATTCGTCAAGGCCGCCCGATGATCCGCGGCTCGGGGCCCGACTACCTGGCGGCGATGGTGATCGACGCCATCGTCGACGGCTACTTTCCGGTGGTCGAGACCTTCGGCGAGAGCCTCGAGCGCCTCGAAGACGACCTGATCCGCGCCCCCACGCAGGCCGTGCTGCGTCGAGTGTATCGCGCCAAGCGCGAACTGCTGAAGCTGCGCCGCGCCACCTGGCCGCTGCGCGACGCGCTCAACCACGTGGTGCGCGACGCGCCGCCGATGATCGCACCGGCGACGCTGCCGTACCTGCGCGACGTCGAAGACCACGTCATGCAGGTGGTCGACATCGTCGAGACCTGCCGCGAGATCGCCGGCAGCTTCGTCGAGATTTTTCTGTCGAGCATGACCCAGCGCACCAACGAGGTGATGCGCGCGCTGACGGTGTTAGCCGCGATCTTCATCCCGCTGACGTTCCTGGCCGGCGTCTACGGCATGAACTTCGACCACATGCCGGAGATCCACTGGGAGTGGGGCTACGCGATGTTCTGGGCGATCGCGATCGCGGTGACTGTCGTGTTGCTGGTCGTGTTCTGGCGGTTGGGTTGGTTGGGCGGGGCGAAGGTGGTGCTGCCGGAAGAGAGTGAGTAAGGGCGGGAGATCAGTGCGCACGCGCGGCCGCACGCTGTTCCTGACTCGCCCGCTACCTCGACTGCGGCAGCCGGCTCGGCATCGGTGACCAGCGACAGGTCGTCGTGCTTGCCTTCGAGGACCTCCTTGAAGGACCGCACGGTGTCGGGCCGCTTGACGAACTTGCCGGGCGTGCCGGTGAAGGTCTCGGCGACGAAGAACGGTTGCGCTAGGAAGCGCTGGATCTTGCGCGCGCGCGACACGATGAGCTTGTCGTCGTCCGACAGCTCCTCCATGCCGAGGATCGCGATGATGTCGCGCAGGTCCTGATCGCTCGCTACCATCACGACATGACCCGCCGTTTCCCTGGCATGGACCCCTACATCGAGGCGCCGGGCATCTGGCCAGACTTCCACGAGGCGTTCGCGTTCTGCATCCGCGAGGCGCTCCAGCCGGCGCTGCCTGCTGGGTACTACGCCGCTCTGCGCACCCGAGAGGAGATCGGGGTAGGCCTCGAAGGGGACGCGGTGGTCCGCTATTCGGAGGTCTCCGTGAAGGGGACGGATGCGACGCGCGAAGGTCGCGAGCGTGCTCCGGCCGACACGTCGGTCCTCACCGCCTGCGAACACCTCGTGCTGACCGGCGACCCACTGCGCATGAGCTTCGTGGAGATCCGCGAAGTAGCGCCCGGCGGCCGACTCGTGACCCTGATCGAAGTGCTGAGCCCGAGCAACAAGCGCCCCGGGCCGGACCGCGAGTCCTTTGCGCGCAAGCAGCAGGAGATCTTCGGTAGCGATGCCAACTGGGTGGAGATCGACTTGCTGCGCGCGGGGCAGCGACACGGAGGCGATCCGCGCGTCGACGCGCACTGTCAGGCGAAGGGCTACGACTACGTGGTTGTGGTCAGCCGCGCACAACGCCGCCGGCCCGCGTTCACGCTCGACCTCTATGGCTTCACGGTCCGCGACCCGTTCCCGGTGGTCGGCATTCCGCTCCGCGCACCGGATCCGGACGTGCCGCTGTCTCTCGATCAAGTGTTCGTCCGCGCGTACGACACGGGCCCGTACCGCAAGATCATCGACTACGACGCGCCTTTGGATCCGCGCGATCGCTGATCGGCGTCGCGACACTTGGAAAACACGCTGCCCAGACAAAGGTCAAGCTGCGTTTCTGAACGGCCGCCCAAACCGAGAAGGTTCGCGCGCAGCGCCCGAGACAGACCGACCCCTACCGAATGTCGCCAGTCCCCGCGCGCTTGCGCCCAATCAACGCCTGCCGCAACAACGCGCGCTGCAAGGCCGGATCCGTCAGCGGTGACTTGCCCCGCTCGCTCGACAAGCGCTCGCGCGCCTTGCGCTCGGCGTCCTTGGCGCGCTCCAGATCCACCTCGTCGGCGCGCTCGCCGGCATCCGTCACCAGCGACAGCACGTTGCTGCGGATCTCGGCGAAGCCTTCG
>JANPER010000269.1:0-2688 GCA_031423015.1 Planctomycetota bacterium
GCGGGCATCCCCGGCGCACCTGCGGCGAGCACAAAGCCGCGCCGGATGAGACTCGAACCATGAAAACCTACTACGCATCCCTTCCTTCCCTCGGCCTCCTGACCCTGACGCTCTGCGCGTCCCCGCTCATCGCGCAGAGCAAGCAGGCCGGGTACCAGAACAGCTGGGGCAACTCCACCGCCGGCTGCGCGATCGACCTGCTGGCCAGGGCGTCGTACTTGCCCACCCGTTGCCTGTTGTCGAACGGCTTGGTCGGCACGGTCAACAGCGCGCAGAGCTACCTCCACGGCCGCGGCACGATGACGCTCTTTGGCCGCACGGTCGAGGCCGCCTACGGCCAGATCAGTGCCGCGGCGATGGATGGCCAATTCGTGACGACGCGGAACGGCTTCGACTACAGCGCTGCGGACGTCGCCCGCACCTCGATCCGACTGCGCCTCGGTGGCTTCACGCTCCCGGTGGGGAGCGCGAGCAGCTCCCAGAACCAGTCCCTCGACTACGGGTACGACCAAGACATCCTGCACGGCGTCAGGGTCTGCTGGATCGACGGATGGTTCCCGGTGACCCTCGAGTACACGCTCGGCGCCGGCATCGGCGTCAATGCCAACGCGTCCGTGTTCCTCAGCAGCATGGCGTCCAGCGTCGTCGGCAGCGTCAACATACGTGGCTACGGCGACGGCAGTGTCGCGCCAGGCCTACCCGGATGGCGCGCTGGCGTCGAGCTGCGCTTCGACGCGTGCAGGACCACACTGGGCATCTGGGTTGGTGCGCGCCCGACGTCCTTGAGCGGGCAGATCACGCTCCGCGTGGACTCCATCTCCCTCCGTCTCTTCCTGTTCGCAGAGGCGCTCTGGCAGCGCATCGAGGAAGAGGTCTTCCGCTGCGCGGCGCCGGCGCTGCTGACGCGGACCTACCCGCTGTTTTGATCCGTAGCGCGCCGGGCGCGATACGGATCAAGCGAGCCAGCGAAGCTGGCTCGACGCTGAACCGCGCGCGGTGACTCGACACTCAGATTGGCTTCTAGAGAGGACCAGACGATGACACGCACTCGATCGAATACCACCCGGCTCGCACTTCTGACCTCGCTCGCAGCGCTCGGCGCTGCGGGAGTCGTCCTGCTGATCTCGCATGCACGCGAGGCGGCAACCCATTCGATGCACGACAAGTTCGCGCTCACCGAGCCGACCGTCGTCGCGCCGGTTTGGTCCGGCGCGCGCCACCCCTTGGCGCAGATGGGCTCGGGGACGTACACGGCGCCCATCGGACAAGTGATGACGTTCCAGCTGCGTGCCGAGTCGTCGACGACGACGACCCTGACCGAGAACAACCGGTCGTGCACCGTCGGACTGGCAATCGACGGCACCATGAAGGTCTGCGTCCTGAATCGGCGCGATGACGCCTTGATCATCGGCGTGAGCTTCCCGGAGAGCAGGATCACGGCTCGCCTCGAAGGCGGATCGCAGGAGCGCGGGAGCATGGCGGACTTCGAGCGGAGCCTCGCGACGACGACCGTCGTGCTCATGGGTGACGACGGCCAAACGCGCGGCTACCGCTTCGCCGAAGGAGTTGCTCCCGAGCACCGGAATCTACTTCGCAAGCTCATCGGAGCGCTCCGCTTCGTGGCGCGCGCGGAGGAAGAGCACTGGACTGTCGAGGAGTCGGACGGTGGCGGCCTGTTCGCGACCGAGTACCGCTGGACTCGACAACCGAGCCCGGACACCGCGGGCACCCTGAACAAGCGCAGGCCATCGCCGGCTCCCGCAGCGACCGCGTCCGACGCAACCGTGCTGGCGGGCGGCGAGGGCAACGGCCGCGCGACCTTCAGTTTGGATCTCGGTTGGATCGAGCAGGCGGAGTACGAGGAACGCGCCACGCACGCGATCTCGGAGATGCCATGCACGGTGCAGTACGAGTTCACCGCATCCGTGCGGCTCCAATCGGTCGCCGTGTCCTCGGAGCGCGTGGACGTGGCGTGGACCGGCGATTGGCACAATGCCGACGGCGCGCGCGAGACGCTGCCACGCTTGGCCGGTGCGCAGGAAACGCGTTATCGCCAGCTCCTGGACGGCGTCGACGCCGACGAGCTCGTGGCTGAGGTCGGCGAGCTCGTCCGGTCCGACGCCGTCGGTTCCCAGCAGATGTTCGCCGCGCGGCAGAAGCTCGTTTGGCTGCTCCGCCTGCGCGCCGAAGCCCTCGAGCGGCTGGAACGGTACGCGACCGATCCGAGCCTCGACCCGCAGACCATGAAGGTCATCGTCGCCGCGGTGGGCGGCGCGCAGACCGACGCGGCGCAGTCCGCGCTCAGCCGATGGTTGGCAGACGTGTTGCTGCCGGAGTCGATCCGCGTTGCGGCCGCCGCGTCCATGATGCAGCTCGAGGCGCCCAACCAGGCGGTGCGCGACACGCTCGGTGGCTTGCTGGCCAACGACGCCGCCCCCGCGTCCATTCATTCCGCGGCCCTTCTCGTGCTCGGTGCGGTGTCGACGCACGAGCAAGCCGCGCCGGGCCAGGTTCCAGCCAGCGCCGCACGGTTGCTGGCCTACGAGTCCGCGGCCGCGGCGCGCGACATGCTCCCGACCTGGCTCGAGGCGCTCGGCAACGCTGGCCGGTCGGAAGCCATTGCGGTGGCGCAGCGCTACCTCGCGCATGGGTCCGACGAGCTCAGGATCGCGGCCCTGGCCTCCGTGC
>JANPER010000270.1:0-91810 GCA_031423015.1 Planctomycetota bacterium
GCCCATCGACGATCCCGAACCAACTTCAGTCCGGTACAACCAGTCTTTGAAGTCCCAACTCCCGACGCCGTCCGCTGGGCGTTAGCCCGCGCCGGCGCCTATTAGGACTTTCGGTCCGTTCCCGTGACGCAGACTCCTAGCCCAACTTCCGCAGTTGAGGGGTCCGTTGGATTGATAATCAACGACTTGCGTCATTTGGTTGGCACTACACGACGGCCCCCTGGAGGGGCTTTGGGATCGCGAGCCTGCGCGGCAGCTCGATGCCCAGGCGGTCGAGCAACGCTGCATGCGCATCGTTGGGCTTGATCACGCAGCGGACCTTCATCTCTGGTCCGGCGACAATTGGAAGGACGACGTCTGCGCTCTGCACCTGGCGCAGTTCCTCAAGGATTGTGCGCGGGCTGTTGCCGAGACCGGCGTGAGCCTGCCATTGCTCGAGGGTCTTCCAAAGAGCGTAGGCAAGGAAGCAGACGAAGATGTGGGCGCGCACTCGATCCTCGCGCTGATGCCATACGGGGCGGATGGAGAGGTCGGACTTCTGGATGTGGAACGCGGCCTCGGCTTCGGTGAGCTGGATGTACGTGCGCCAGAGTTCTTCCTCAGTCCAGCCGGTGACGTTGGTACGAAGCAGGTAGCACCCCGCGCTGCGCTCGGTCCACTCTTGCCAGGCCAGGTTGTCCTTCACGAGCAGCTCAAGGCCAGATGGGTTGCCGGCAGAGGCCTTGACCTCGACCACGAACTTCTTCGAGGCTCGGCTGTGCTTGGCCAACATCCTGCCAATCTGCTGATTGACGCGATCCCGATCGACCGTGCTCTTGGCCGTGGTGAGCCGCTTGCGCAAGCGCTCGAGGCATTCCGAGAGTCGTTCCCCGGCTCGACCCACGATGGCACGATCCTTCTCTTTGCGCATCTCGGAGCGACACAGGATGTAGGTCTCGGTGCCGTTGACGCCGGGGCACAACTTCACTTCGACATCGTCGCGGATGCGCTGCCAGTCCTTGGCCTCGATCATCTGTTGTTCGAAGCGACGCAGATCGGAACGGCAGGCGCCGATCACGTAGCGACGTCCGCCGTTGATCAGCCACTTGAAGTTGGCTTCGCTGGCCATGCCGCGGTCCATGACCCACACCCGATCTGCGGTGCCGAAGCGACCTTCGATCTTGCCGACGATGTCCTTGACCGTGGTGACGTCGACGCGATTCCCATCGAAGACTTCGTGTGCGAGTGGGATCCCTTCGCGGGTCACCACGAGAGCGATGCACACCTGCTTGCAGTCCGGGCGATGGTCGCGGCTGTGACCACGCTGCGCCTGCGGGTTGCCCAGGGCCTGCCCCTCGAAGTAGGTCGACGTGACGTCGTAGAGCAGCAGGTCGTACTTGATGCCGAACAGTTGGCCGATGCGGTCGCGCAGGTGTTGCTCGATCGCATCCTTGTGCACCAGCACCCGGTCGAGGGTGCGGTAGAGCCGGTCGTCGTTGACCTTGTCCTCGGGGATGCCAAGCAGGTCGTCGAGAGCCGTCTGGCGATATAGCGACTCGGCGATGTGCAGGTCGCTGGATGGCATGCAGAGGCGGCAGATCACCTGAATGGCGGCCAAACTCGACCATCGGATGTCTTCGCGCCCCTCGGGCATTAGGCGATCGAACGCGTCATCCAACTGCAGCGCGTGCCACAGACTCAGACCGACGAACACGTCGCCGAAGCGCCGCGCTCGCTCGATCCGAACCGCCTTCACCTGCACGGCCTCGACATCGCATGCCACCTCGTCGCGCGGCTCGAACAGGCTCGGCTGCATGCGGCGACCCGTGAGCTTGTTCGCATAGGCCTTGGCGCGGCTCTGGCCCTTCGCGTCCAACTTGCCGAGAGTGGCGACGACTTCTTGGCGAACCTTCCCGCCGCGGCGCACCGAGCGCACAAGCAGCCAGTAGGTGTGCGTCTTGCCGTTCTTCCGAATGCGTTTGTGGCGAAGGTACATGTGCTTTCAGCCACGCACCTTTCTCGCGCAGTCGTCGACGACGTTCAACGGGGTTGGTTGGCACTACACGGCACTTCGCGAGAGCACCCCGCGCCGTTCATGGGTTTGCGGGCAGTCGATGCCCGGAAATGGCCTCAAACTGGCTTCAACTGCGGAAGTTGGGCTAGTTGGCAGCGCACCGCCAGCAGGTGGTCTCGATCATTCGGGGCGGGGGGCGCGGGCGAGGCCATCGTCAGGCGCTGCAGTCGGGCGGCGCAGGCGTCAGGTTCGCACTTCTTCGTCAGAAAGCGAACTTCCTGCGCCACCGAACGCGGACTTCGCTCGATCTATTGTGTAAAGTCCTGCTTTACTTTATTGCATTCACTCGCCGAGTGAATGACGTACTTGTAAATTCTCACTTTACTTTTATGCCAGGCCCTGACCCGCTCTACACCATCGCCGCCGGCCAGGAAGGCCACTTCACCACGGCGCAAGCCGAAGCCGCCGGCTACTCGCGACAGCTGCTGCGCCACCACGTGCTCGGCTGCACTTTCCTGCGCGTGCAACGTGGCATCTACCGCTTCGTACGGTTCCCCGCCGGCACCCACGAGCACCTCGTCGTCGCCTGGCTGTGGTCGGAACAAAAGGGTGTGCTGTCGCACCATACCGCGCTCGGACTGCACGAACTGTCGGATGCGCTGCCTGCGCGTATCCACATCACGCTGCCGATCGCATGGCGACGCAGCCGACTGCGCGTACCGCACGACCTCATGCCGCACTTCGCACCGCTCGCAAACAGCGATCGCACCTGGTTCGGCGCCGTTCCCGCGACCACCATCGCCCGCACGCTCAACGACTGCGCACGCGACGGGCTAGCGCCCGACCTGCTGCGGCAGGCCGCGCAGCAGGCACTGCAGCGAGGTCGGGTGAAGCTCGGTGACATCGCCGCCGTGCTCGAGGCCCTCGCTCCGTTCGGCGGACTCGCCGCATGAAACCCCGCTACCCGAGCCCCGACGCGTTCCGGCAGGCTCTCGAACAGCGGCTGCGCAGCGCGACCGCTGACGGCAACGAGTTCGTGTGGCGGCGCCAGATGCTGGTGTTCGACCGCTTCCTGGCTCGCATCGACGCCGTGTTCGGGACCGCCGCGGTCTTGAAGGGTGGACTCGTGCTGGAGCGCCGCATCGCGCGTGCTCGATCCACCAAGGACGTCGACCTGCACCTGTCCGGCGCACCGGCCACGACGTTGGCGCAACTGCAGGAGGCGGGCGAGCTCCAGCTCGGTGACTTCATGCGCTTCGAAGTGACCGCAGATGCGACACACCCGGAGATCACCAGCCCGGCGAAGCGCTACGACGGGCAACGCTTCCGAGCCGCTTGCATGCTCGGCGGCCGCCTCTACGGGCAGCCGTTCGGGGTCGATGTCGGGTTCGGCGACCCGATGCACGGCAAGCCGGACCTCGTGCAGGCTGCCGACCTGCTCGGCTTCGCTGGCATCGCGGCGCCGCGGTTGCGCCTCTACCCGCTGGTGACGCACATCGCCGAGAAGCTGCACGCGTACACGATGCCGCGCATCCGCCCCAACTCGCGCGTGAAGGACCTGCCGGATCTTGCCTTGCTGGGCACGGTGCGCGCCCTCACGGCGAAGGACCTCCACGCGGCATGCGCGCAGACGTTCACGTACCGCGACACCCACGAACTGCCGAAGGAACTGCCTGGGTCGCCTGCCAGCTGGGAGAAGCCGTATGCGACGATGGCGCGCGATGACCGGTTGCAGTGGCCGACGCTGACCGAGGTGACGGTTGCTGCGAAGGCGTTCCTCGATCCGGTGCTCGGTGGCCGGCGGGGCGGGCGGTGGGATCCGCGCACTTGGCACTGGTCATGAGGCAGCCATCCCGCAAGCAACGAGTCGGCGCCGCGACTGAATTGGTCAATCGATGCGCCAGCCGACGAACCCGTCGACCTCGACGCGGCGCAGCGTGAACTGAGCGCTCAGAGCATCGGCGAGCATTTGGCCTTGCGCCGTCGAGCGAAGCGAGTCGAGCGAGGCGTCGCTCATCAGCAACTGGCTGCCCGGTGTCCTCTGCGCATCGAGCGCGCGCTTGAGGTGGCGAAGATTGAACTCGAACTCCGGCGGCGGCAAAGCGACGTGGTCACCTACGTAGATGTAGTTGGGGACCACGTCGAGCACGATCACGGCGGCCCGCTCGCTGCGCGCCGCGATGAGGACCCGGGGCGACTTGTCGCCCGCGGCGCGGTAGACCCCGGACACGAACCGCACATAGTCTGTGCTGGCAGCATCGTGGGCGATCACTTGGGCCAGGGCCCCCACTGCTCCCAAAGCGACGAGCAGTCCGCACCAAGCACGCGGTACCGCGCGCACCGTCAACACAGCTGCCGGTCCAACCAAGGGACCTAGGTAGGCTCCTCGTTCCCATAGCGTCGGACCGAGCACGAGGCCGGTGGCGACCACATACAGCAAGACGGCCACGCCGACCCAGAGTCCCAGGCGTCGAGTGGCGTGGTGGCGCATCGACAGCAGGAGACCAACGCAGACCGGCGCATAGGGCAGGCTCCACTCTCGCCACAGCGCACGTGGGATTCCGGGCCACTGCGCCGACAGCCAAGACCGATTCAACGGCGGCATCTCATGGGCGACACCAACGCCGAGGTTGCGCAACAAGAGAACGCCGAGGAACACACCCGCAAGGTGGATCACGAGTCCCAGCGCCGCATGCAACACCTTGCGGCGCAGCGGCGCCTTGCACTCGACGACGAACACCGGCAACAGAATCACCGGCAACAAGACGCCGGTGCTGTGCACGAGCGTCGCTAGAGAACACGCGACTCCGAGAAGACCAGCACGCCACGCACTCGGGTGGCGAACGAGTGCCACGGTTGCCAGGAACGCGAGTTGTGCAAACCCAAAGAAGAAGCCGTGGTACTCGACGACGGTGGCAAAGAACACCACCGCCGGGGTGGTCGCGACCAACGCGGTCGCCAGCACTTGCAGCCCGGCGCGGTCGGGCTCGAGCCAGCGCAACGCGCGATGAAACAGTGCCACCCCAGCGGCGCTGCCGAACGCGGACAGCAACGTGATGACGCGATGCGGCGGCAGACCGAGCGGCGCCAGGAGGTCGCCAAACGCGACGAGCTGGGGCAGATAGAGTTCGTGGCTGGTGTGGCGGAGGTCGCGCGCGACCAGACCGCCAATCAGGCGGAATCCATCATCCAGATACAACGCCGTCTGCCCGAGCGTGGCGTAGCCAGCGAAGACGGCGATGAAGATGCAGAGTTCGCGCACGCGCCGGAAGGGTCATCCCGTCGGCACCAGGACGATTGTGTCTGACACATTCGTCCTACAGGCGAACCCACGCCGACGGGGTGGTGCCTGAGAACTGGAAGGTGAACTGGTCCAAGAGCAGCGCCTCGAAACCCAGGTACTGGCCTGCCAAGCTCATGCGGGGCGAGTTCACGATCGGGATATCGACATCGGCGCGACCGTTGAAGATGCTCGGCATGATCTGCACGAACACGCCCAGGACTGGGCTGGCCAGATCGAGTTCGAAGACTTGACCGAAGAACGGCAGGCCGCCAAAGAAGCGCGGGCCGAAGTTGAACAACACCAGCGGCAAGTCACCGTCGCGACCCTGAGCGAACACCGACAGCCCGACCGCGGTGGTCGCACGTGAGTCGCTCCATCCCGGCCACGCTGGATTGCTGATCGGCGCGAAGTAGGCCTGGTCGCCAAACGCGGTGGTCGTGTGGTTGGCCTGATTGTGCGCGTCCGACACTGCCCAGTTCGCGCGCAGGTTGAGCGTCGGCTGCTCTTCGGTGTACCAAATCGAACTGCGCGCGCCGCCGAGCCCGAAGTGCGTGATGGGGCCACCGGGATAGGCGAAGCCGTAGTACGACTGCCGCAAGGTGAGCGCCTCATTGGCCGCCGACGGCAGGAAGCCGAAGAAGCCGGGGGCCGTCGAGCTGGCGGCTTGCGGATAGACGCCGCAGATCGCGAAGTCAGTGATGGCGATCGGGACTGCCTGGCCGAAGGCGAGGCTGATCGAATTGAACGCGTTGCCGGTGGTCACCGGCAACGGGATCGGCGGCAGCGAGTACACCGGCGGCGACGTCACGTCGGGAATCACCAGTCCCGCGGCGTCGACCGTCGTCGGGTAGATGCGAAACTCCGGCGTGAAGATCGTCTGTGGGAAGGTCCCCGTCAGGTCCGATGGCTGCCACCAGGTGCCGATGCCATTGATCTGCCGCGCTTCGCGCCGTTGGTTGGTCTGATCGAGAAACGCGCGCCAGTGCATCGTGCCGGCGGCGACACTCTGGCCGGCCGTGGTGTATTCGGGCGGGTTGGCCGTCCACATCGACGTGTAGAAGGCACGGTTGGCACGGTAGACCGGGTTCTGGGCCTGCGCCGCCAGACTGGCGCCACACATCACGGGGACGAGCAAGGCAAGTGAAAGAATGGGTCTCATCGGTCGACTTTGGGGTTTGGCGTGGGCTCCGGCGCGACAAGTGCGTCCGCCGGGAGATGTGCGATGTGAAGGGTCAAGGTCTGCACGGTCTGTTGACCGTGCTGATCGGTGGCCCGCTGCGGACGCGATGTCGTGAGCGAACCATCGGCGTGCTCGTACCACTCCCAACCGTCGACATCGACGAGCAGGGCCACCACCGGCGGCAGCGGCCCGCGCTCCGCCTCGCGGATCATCGCCGGCGCCGACGCGACGCCATTGAGCAACGGCAGATGGCGACCATCAGGACAACGAATGCCGTCCGCCACGGGCGCGACGGACATCGGGGTACGTTTGCCGCTCGCGGCGAGGCGATCGCGCCGCAACAGCCTCGGTGCCTGCCAGTCGATGTCGACCACGCTCGCCACCGGAAGCGGCGGCGGATTGGTGGCGGGCAGGGCCACCGCGAGTGACGCGGGCGTCGGCGGCGGCGGGGCGGACGTTGCGTCGACCGGCGCTCCTGCTACGGCAGAGTGCGACCCTGACCAAGTCACCGCGAGGACGGTCACGGTCAGGCTGATTGCGATGCCGACGAAGCAGAAGGAACGCACGGGCGACGGCCACTCTGACTGGGCCCGCGCCGAGCGTCAACCCTGCGCCGAGAGAACGAGGTCCGCAACCAGCAGCAACTTACCCTCTGTTTTGCGGAGTCGATCGTTACACTACGCGCCGACGTTCGACCGCAAAACCAACCAGAGAGCCTAAGAGGTTGTCGTGCTCGCACTGCGGATGCGCCAGAAGGAATCAGAGTTCTACTTCGTCAGCTACCCGGCCGAAGACCTGCTACGCAAGGT
This sequence comes from Planctomycetota bacterium, assembly GCA_031423015.1. Taxonomy (GTDB): domain Bacteria; phylum Planctomycetota; class UBA1135; order UBA1135; family UBA2386; genus DATGPD01. Next base: position 7,266 of record JANPER010000270.1, read on the forward strand.
CCACTTCGTCACCAGGTTCTACGGTGAACGCGGCGAAGTGATCGGCGGTGACACTGACCGCAAGGAGCCGACCGATGAAGTCGAACGGTTCGTGCACGCGATCGAAGGCAACTCCAAGTCGTTCCAGCGCCAGCTGATCCGACGCAAGGTGAAACAGATCCGCGACTTCTACCGCAACGAGACGCGGCAGCCGGTGGTGCCCGGGGCGGTGTTGCTGTTCACCAGCGAGCAGCTCGGCTTCAAACAGCTCGGGCAGTACCAGCGCGTCGGCGATCTGGACGAGCCCAAGCAGCCGTTCCTCATCATCGACGGCCAGCACCGCTTGGCGGGCCTGAGCTTCTACCTCAAGGAGAACGACGCCGACCGTCGCATCGAGGTGCCGTGCGTGATCTTCGACGGCAAGACGGCGGACTTCGCGACTGAGATGTTCGTGGTGATCAACAGTTCACACACCCGCATCAACAAGTCACACCTGGTCGATCTCTACGAGAAGATCGAATGGGGCACCGACGCCGAGAAGCGCTTTGGCGCCAAGCTGGTGCGCAGCCTGTATCAGGAAGACGACTCGCCGCTGCAATACCACATCAACATGCTCGGCACGCGCAGCCAGCAGGACATGTGGATCAATCAGGCGCAGATGTTCGGCGAGGTCTACCGCATCATCAAACGCGCCGACGCACGCCACCGCTTCCGCGATGGCCGGGGCTGGAACGCGCCGCGCGGCTATGGCTTTCTGCGCGACGTGTTCAAGGCCGCGCGCAGCGCCTTTGGCGAAGCCTGGGGTGACAACAAGCGCTACATGGTGACGCGCGACGTGACCATCGAGGCGTTGATGCGCGTCGCTGGCGACGCGGCGGCCAAGGTGAACGCCGACCTCAACCCCGGCCCAGACCTGCAGAAGGAACTCGAGAAGCGCTTCGCGATCTGGAGCAACTTGGTGCCCGACTTCCGGCGCGAAGGGTTCTACGAGCGCTTCCCGGCCCGCGGTCAGACGGAGCGAGTCGACAAGATCAGGAAGCGGCTGTCGCGCGACGCGCGCATCGACTGACCGCGCGGCGCTCGAGTCGGGGGAATCGAGTCGGGGCGAAGGCCGGGAATCCAGGCGAAAACCAGCATTGCGCCGTTGGCCCTCGTAGCGTTGCCGCCACTTCAGGCACCTACGTTCATGCACTCGGCACCGCTCTCCGTCCTTTTCCTCAGCCCACTCTTGGCGTCGCCGCTCTTCGCACAGGAGCGCGACAACTGGAACCGCGCCCCCGGCCCGCGCCCCGATCGCACGATCTTCAGCCCGCTCGATCTGCCGGCGCCAAGCCGATTGCGCACTGGCTCGGGCGCGCCGGGACCCGATTACTGGCAGCAACAAGTCGACTACGACATCGCCGTGTCGCTCGACCCGGAGTCCCGCCGCATCCGCGGCCAGGAGCGCATCACCTACACCAACAACTCGCCCGAGCCGCTCGACTACATCTGGGTCCATCTGGAGCAGAACCTGCTGCGCGCCGACAGCATCGGCTCGCTCATCGGCGGCGGTCTCGCGGTCGGCGGGCCAACCGAGGGCAGCGACGGCGTGCTGCTGAGCGACGTCACCGCCAACGGCGCGCCGCTCGCTTTTGTGGTCTACGACACCATGGCGCGCATCGAGGTGCCGCAGCCGATCGCGGCGGGCGGCGGCAAGTTCGCGTGCGACCTGCGCTTCGAGTTCACCATCCCGGAGAAGGTGTTCCGGCGCTACGGCTTGCAGAAGGTCAAGAAGGGCACCATCTTCGAGATCGCGCAGTGGTTCCCCGCCGTCGCGGTCTACGACGACGTGCACGGTTGGAACACGTTGCCGTACCTCGGCACCGGCGAGTTCTATACCAACTTCGGCAACTTCGACGTGCGCATCACGGTGCCGCGCGATCACCTCGTGGTCGCCACCGGGGTGCTGCAGAACGAGGCCGAGGTGTTCACCGCGGAGCAGCGCGCGCGCCTGTTGCAAGCCAAGGACAGCGAAGAGACGGTGATCATCCGCGGCAAGGATGAAGTCGGCGCCGCCGACAGTCGGCCGGCTGGCGAAGGGCCGCTCACCTGGCACTTCCGCGCCGAACACGTGCGCACGTTCGCGTGGGCCAGCTCAGAGGCCTTCATCCTCGACGCAGCGGGTCTCGGCGACACCCTGGTGCAGTCGGCCTACCCCGAAGACGAATTGCCGACTTGGAGCAAGTCGACGCACATGTTGCGCTCGGCGATCGCTGGCTACAACAAGCGCTGGTTCCCCTATCCGTATCCGCGCGCCACCAACGTCGCGGGAGTCGAGGGTGGCATGGAGTACCCCATGATCATCTTCTGCCGCGGCCGCAATGAACGCGGGCTCTACGGGGTCACGACGCACGAGATCGGTCACAACTGGTTTCCGATGCTGGTGAACACCGACGAGCGGCGGCACGCCTGGATGGACGAAGGCTTCAACACCTTCATCAACATCTACTCGGAGGAAGAGTTCTTCGGCGACGCGCCGAGGGCCGGCGGGCGCGTGATGCGCGGCCGTGCGATGGTGCCGATCATGACCGCCGCCGACCAGCTGGACGGCATGCAGCTCGGCATGCTGCAGTACATGAAGACCGGCGCTGGGCTCTTCTTGCTGCGCGAGCGGATCCTCGGCCCGGAGCGCTTCGACTTCGCGTTCCGTACCTACATCCGGCGCTGGGCCTTCAAATCGCCGCAGCCGGCCGACTTCTTCCGCACCATGGAGGATGCGGCGGGGGCCGACTTGGCCTGGTTCTGGCGCGGCTGGTTCGTTGAGGGCGCCAACCTCGACCAGGCGGTCGACGAGGTGCGGCAACCGAAAGGGCGAGCGCCCGGCATGGTCACCTTCACCAACCGTGAACGGATGGTGATGCCGCTCGACTTCTTGGTCACCTTCGCCGACGAGACGACCGAGACCCAGTCCCTACCCGTGCAGGTCTGGTTCACCTCCGATCGCGTGCAACGCCGCATCGCGACCAAGAAAGAGATCGTGCGCGTCGAGATCGATCCCAAGAAGGTGCTGCCGGACATCAGCCGCGCCAACAACCGGTGGGTCAAGCCCGAGTAGCAAGCCAAGAAAGTGCCAGACACCTGCTTGCGCGGCGGCGGTGACGATGCATAGTTATGCTTCTCGTAAGCATAACTATGCCATCCGCCGGACCAACCAGCCCACGCGAACAACGCCGCCATGCCATCTTGGCGTTGGTGCAGCGTCAGCAAGTGCGCAACCAAGAGGAGTTGCGCGCGCGGCTCGCGGATGCCGGCATCGACGTCAACCAGGCCACGCTGTCGCGCGACCTGCGCGACATGGCATTGGTGAAGGGCCCCGACGGCTACGCGCTGCCCGCGACCCTGCCAGCGATTCCGGCTACCCAACCCGACAGCGGCACCGCCATCGCCCTGACGCACGCGGTGCGCGAGTGGCTGCGTGCGGTCGTGGTCGCGCAGAACCAAGTGGTGGTGAAGACGCCGATCGGCGGCGCGCAGCCGCTCGCCATCGCGATCGACCGCGCCCAGCTCGACGACGTGGTCGGCACGCTCGGCGGCGACGACACCATCTTGATCGTCAGCAAGGACAACGCCGCAGCGCGCCGAGTCCACAAGCGCTTGCTCGGCCTGAGTGCAGGAAAGCACCGGAGTGACGCGCGATGAGCGCGCGCAAGGCCGTCGCGATCGTCGGCGCCAGCGGCTACACGGGGCGCGAACTCGTGCGGCTGTTGGCCCGCCATCCAGCACTGGAGTTGCGCCACGTCATGGGCAGCCGCGAGGGTCAGACGCCGGAGCCGCCCGAGCTAGGGGTCGACACCCTGATCGAACCGCTCGACCTAGAACGCTTGCGGTCGATCGACGGCGTCTTTCTGTGCACGCCGCACGGCACCTCAGCTGACCTCGCCGCCAAGATCCTGGCGCTCGGCCCGCGCGTCGTCGATCTGTCGGCGGACTTCCGCCTGCGCGACGCCGACCTCTACGCCAAGACCTACGGCCACGCCCACCCGCAACCCGCACTGCTCGCCGAAGCGGTGTACGGCCTCACCGAGCACGCCCGGGCGCGCGTGGCGGCGGCACGGCTCATCGCCAATCCCGGCTGCTACCCGACCTCGATCCTGTTGCCCCTGCTGCCGTTGCTGCGCGCCGGCTTGCTGCGCGCCGACGCACCGATCATCGCCGACGCCAAGAGCGGCACCTCGGGTGCGGGCAAGAATCCGAGCGCGCGCACCCACTTTGGCTCGGTGCACGAGAACTTCTGCGCCTACTCGGTCGGCAATCACCGGCACGCGCCAGAGATCTGGCAAGAGGCCGGGACGGCGCAGATCACCTTCGTGCCGCACCTGCTGCCGGTGTTCCGCGGCATCCTCACGACGCTGTACCTCACACCGAGCCTTGGCAGCACGGCCGACGCCATCCGCGCCTGCCTGCACGAGACCTACGCCGACGAGCCGTTCGTGCGCGTCTACGACAAGGGCTTCCCTGAACTGAACCGCGTGCAGATGACCAACTGCTGCGACCTCGCAGTCGCGACCTGCGGCGCACACGTCGTCGTCGTCTCGGCGATCGACAACCTGATCAAGGGTGCGTCGGGGCAAGCGTTGCAGAACATGAACCTGATGCTCGGAGTCGCCGAAACCGCAGGGCTCCTACCATGAGGTTGCTCGTCAAGGTTGGCGGCGCCCCCATCGAAGAGGCCAGCGGCCGACAAGACCTCGCGTGCTCGGTCGCCGCGGCCCGCCGAGTGGGCCATACCGTGATCTTGGTGCACGGCGGCGGCAACCAGATCCGCGCCCTCAGCAAGCGGCTCGGCATCGCCGACCGCTACGTCGACGGCCTGCGCGTCACCGACGCCGAGACCGCCGACATCGCGCTGATGACGCTCGGCGGCCTGGTGAACCGCCAACTCGTCGCCGCGCTGCAAGAGCAAGGCATCGCCGCGGTCGGGCTGACCGGCGCTGACGGCCACACCTTCACCGTGCGGCGCTACGCGCGCGCCGGCCAAGATCTCGGCTACGTCGGCGAAGTGAAGCACGTGACGCGCGACCTCGTCGACACTTTGCTGGCCGACGGCTTCGTGCCTGTGCTCGCGACCGTGGCGCCGCTCGCCGCCGACGAAGACGCGCCGCGCGATCACTTCTACAACGTCAACGCCGACCAAGCCGCCGGGCCCCTGGCCGCCGCGTTCGGCGCCGAGGCGATGCTGTTTCTGAGCGACGTGCCGGGCGTACTCGACGCTGAGAAGCAACGCCTGGCGACGCTCACCAAGGTGCAAAGCGCCGACCTGCAGCGTGCCGGCGTCATTCACGGCGGCATGATCCCCAAGGTCGAAGCGGCGCTGCACGCGCGCGCGACTACGCCGCCCGACACCTTGGTGAAGATCGCCGCCGCACACGGCCAGAACGCCATCCTGCAGGCGTTGTTGCCCGACCTCGGCACGCGCTTCCTGCCCGCCTGACTCCACCACACGGCCTGCCTGCTTCCCACGCCATGGACGAACATCTGATCCGCACCTACAGCCGCGCCGAGGAAGTCTTCGTGACTGGCCGCGGCGCCACGCTCATCGACCGCGACGGCAAGGAGTTCGTCGACTTCCTGGCGGGCATCGCGGTGTCAGCGCTGGGCTACGCCTATCCACCGCTGGTCGAGGCAGTGCGCGATCAAGTCGGCCGCGTCGTGCACTTGAGCAACTTGTTTCGCCACCCGTACACCGAGCAGGTGGCGAGTCGCGTCGCCGAGCTGACCGGCCTCGAAGCGTCGTTCTTCACCAACAGCGGCACCGAGGCCAACGAGGCGGCGCTCAAGCTGGCGCGCAAGGTGCAGAAGGACCGCGGCAAGCCCGAGCGCATCTCGTTCGTGGCGCTGCACGCCGCATTCCATGGGCGCAGCATGGGGGCGCTGTCGTGCACGCACGCCGAGAAGTACCGCAAGCACTTCGGCCCGCTGCTGCCGGTCACCTTCGTGCCGCAGAACGACATCGACGCGCTGAGCAAAGCGATCCGCGACACGGAGCCCGCGGCCTTCCTGTGCGAGCCCATCCAAGGCGAGGGCGGCATCCTCGAACTCACGCGCGAGTACCTCGGCGCCGCGCGCCAACTGTGCGACGACACCGGCACGGTGTACATCCACGACGAGATCCAGTGCGGCAGCGGGCGCACGGGCAAGTTCCTCGCCAGCCAGTGGAGTGGGGTGCTGCCCGACGTGGTGACCCTGGCGAAGCCGATCGCAGGCGGCTTGCCGATGGGCATGATGACGGTGCGCAAGGAGTTGGCCGAGGTGTTCCAGCCCGGCGATCACGGCTCGACGTTCGCCGGCGGTCCGCTGGTGTGCCGCGCTGCGCTGGTGCTCCTCGACGCACTCGAACATGGTCTGCTGGACAACGTGCAGGCGCGCGGCACCCAGCTGCGCGACGGCTTGCTGGGGCTCAGGAAGCGCTTTCCCGTGATCACCGAGGTGCGCGGCCGCGGCCTGATCGTGGGCCTGCGCCTCTTGCGCGGCGCTCCCGAGCTGCAGAAGCACCTGCATCAACTGGGCTTGTTGGTCAACTGCACGGCGGGCGATGTCATCCGTATCGTGCCGCCGTTTGTCATCACCGAGGGCGAAGTGACTCGCGGCCTCGATCTCCTGGCGCGTGGCCTCACCACGCTGAATTGACCGTTCGATGTCACCTAACGTTTCAACTTCTGTCGCCGACTTCGGCACTCTGCCGCACAAGGATCTCCTGTCCGTCGCCCACCTGGCACCAGGCGACATCGACACGATCTTCAACGCCAGCTCGATGCTCAAGGCCGGGCGCGAGACCTACACCGACCTGCTGCGCCACAAGAAGCTTGCGATGATCTTCGAGAAGGAGAGTCTGCGCACCCGCTTCACGTTCGACGTCGGCATGCAAGACCTCGGCGGCAGCGCGGTGTTCTACGAGCACCGACACGCGCGCCTCGGCAGCCGCGAGTCGATCGCCGACATGGCACGCAATCTGGAGCGTTGGGTGCACGGCATCGTGGCGCGCACCTTCCGCCACAAGGTGGTCGAGGAACTGGCCAAGCACGCCAGCATCCCGGTGATCAACGGCCTCACGGATTCGCTGCACCCCTGTCAGGCGCTGACCGACTTCTTCACCCTGCAGGAGAAGTGGGGCTCGTTCAAGGGCCGCACGCTCTACTACATCGGCGACGGCAACAACACCTGCAACTCGCTCATCGACTGCGGCGCCAAGCTCGGCTGCAACGTCATCGTGTGCGCGCCGGAGAACTACGAACCACACGTCGCCGTGATCGATCAGGCGCGCAGCTTCGCGCGCGAGAGCGGCGGCTCGATCGAAGTGGTGAACGCGCCCGGCGAAGCCATCGAGCAGGCCGACGCGGTGTACACCGACGTGTGGGCCAGCATGCATCAGGACGGCGAGATCGAGGAACGCAACGCGGTGTTCGGCCCCTACCAGGTGAACGAGGCCTTGATGGCCAAAGCCAAGCCTGGCGCGCTGTTCCTGCACTGCCTGCCGGCGCACCGCGGCTGGGAAGTGACCCCCGGCGTGCTCGACGGCGCGCAGAGCGTGGTGTTCGATCAGGCCGAGAACCGCCTGCACGTGCAGAAGGCGATCCTGGTGCTGCTCATGGGGAAGAAGGGGCGTTAGGCGTGGATCGGCCGCTGCCACGGCTGGCCGGAGAAAACCCCTGGCGCGGATCCACGCGGCAACGTAACTACGCGGCTCGCGTCCGCTTCCGTCTCCCTCGTCCATCGCCTTTGCGCCGCTCACTCGTCTCCGTCACCTGCGCCTCCGTTGCCGCCTTCATGGTTGCCGGCTGTCGGGTCCCCAACCGCGAGGTCGAGAGCGCCGACCGGCAGGTCTACGGCATCCTGGAGAAGGCCAACACGCAAGTCACCGGCGAAGCCAAGACCGAGCCGGTCGAGCGCCCGACCGACACGCTGCGCCAGCGCCTGATCCAGCAAACCGCGCCCGGCGAGCCGTTGCCCCTCGAGCTCACCGCGAGCCTCGACATCGCCGGCGAGAACAGCCGCGACTTCCAGCGGCAGCGCGAGACTCTCTACAGCGTCGCCCTGTCGCTGACCCGCACGGTGCACGACTTCTCCTGGCGCTTTGGCGCCGGCGCCACCGGCACCGTGAGTGGCACGGGCGACGACACCGCCGCCGTGTCTCTGAGCGACGACCTGCGCGCGTCGCAAAACACCCTTGCCGGGCCGCGCATCATCGCCAGCTTTGCCAACAACTTCTTGCGCTCGCTGGTGTCGGGCGGCGGCTGGGATGCGTCCTCGATCCTCGGCCTGACGCTGACGCAGCCCCTGCTGCGCGGCATGAACCAGAACATCATCCGCGAGCCGCTCACCCAAGCCGAGCGTGACGTCATCTACCAGGTGCGCGACTTCGAGCGCTTTCGCAGCACGTTCGCGGTGCGCCTGGTGAGCGACTACTACCGCTTGCTCGAGCAAACGCAGAACCTCGACGCCGAGGCCACCAACCGCGAGAGTTTGGGCCTGTCGCGCGCGCGCATCGAAGCGATGGCCGAAGCGGGTCGCAACACCGCAATCGACGTCGGCCGCGCGCAGCAGAACGAGTACAGCGCGCAGAACCGCGCGATCGACGCCAAGGCCCGCCTGGAGTCGTCGGTCGATCGCTTCCTGATCACGCTTGGTCTCCCCACCGACGCGCCGGCGCAGGTCGACCTCGTCGAGCTGAAGCGCCTGCAGGATCTGCCGATCGAGGACGTCGAGCTGAACGAGGACGCCGCGATCGACCTGGCGTTCGCGCGCCGGCTCGACTACCGCAACACGCGCGACGAAGTGGAAGACGCGGTGCGTCGGGTCGAAGTGGCGCGCGACGCGCTGCGCAGCCAGTTCGACTTCACCGGCGTCGTGAGCGTGCCCACCGAGACCGACAAGCCGTTTCGCTTCGACTGGTCGCGCATCCAGTGGCGCGCGGGTTTCGACCTCGAACTCGCGCTCGACAAGCTGCCAGAGCGCAACGCCTACCGCTCCGCGCTCATCAACCTGGATGTGTTCATCCGCGCGCGCGAGCAGTTCGAAGACGAGATCAAGCGCGACGTGCGCGAAGCCCTGCGCACGCTGCGTCGCGCCGTCGCCAGCTACGACATCCAAACCAAGGCTGTGGTTCTCGCCGACCAGCGCGTCGTCAGCACCAAGGATTTCTTCGAAGCCGGCGACCGCGACGTCACCACGCTCGATGTGCTCGACGCGCAGGAGTCGCTCCTCAATGCCCAGCTTGCCCAGATGAGCGCGCGCGTGTCGTACGCCATCGCTCGCTTGCAACTCATGCTCACCCTGGACGCTTTGGTGCTCGAACCCAAAGGCCTGCGCTTCGACACGTCGCTGCCCTTGCCGGCGCCGACGCTGGCCGCCGAGGCAACCACCGACTCCACAAGCCGCGCCCGGCCCACCACCCGCTCATGAACCGCTTCGTCAGCCCGCACTGGCTCTTCGTCTCGGCCGCCGCCTTGGCTCTGTCGGGGTGCAAACCCGATTCGGCGCAGGCCGCCAACTCCGGCTCCGACCTGTTCGTGGTCAAGCGCGACAAGCTGCGCATCTCGCTGAAAGAGAACGCCGAACTCGCCGCCGCGGTGGAGACCCGCGTGCGCTCCGAGATGGAAGGCCAGAACACCGTCATCTTCTTGGTCAAGGAAGGCACGCGCGTCAACAAGGGTGACCGGCTGGTGCAGCTCGACGCAAGCCAGGTGATCGAGAAGCGCGCCACGCAGGAGATCCAAGTGGCACGCGCCAAGGCCGCGATGGTGAGCGCCGAGAAGGGTGAGGACATCCAGATCAAGCAGAACCAAGCCGAGATGCTCGGCGCCAAGAACGACCTCAACATCGCCAATTTGGATCAAGAGAAGTTCAAAGGGCGCGAGCTGGAGGGCGTGCTGCAGATGGGCGAGCGCGCGCAACTGACCCGCGACGCCGACGACAGCATCAAGCTGGCCGAGCAGGAGCGGAGGCTCGCCGAGGATCGCTTGGAGTGGAGCAAGAAGCTCTTTCAGAAGCAGTTCATCACCAAGAACGAACTCGAGCGCGACGAGCTGGACGCCGACCGCAAGAAGTACCAGGTGCAGCGCGCCGCCAACCAGAAGACCCTGCTGCAGGATTACGACCTCCGCATCAAAGAGATCGGCATCGAGCAGAAGGTGATCGAGGCGAACCTCGCGCTCGATCGCGTCAAGGCGCAGGGTGAGGCGAAGCTGGCGCAGGCCGAGGCCGAGGTCGAGAGCCGTGGCGCCGAACTCAAGCTCGCCGTCGAGCGCCTCGAGAACCTCGAGCGCCAGGTCAAGAACGCGCTGATCGTCGCGCCGACGCCGGGCCTCGTGGTGTACTCGTTCGAAGGCGACGGCATGCGCCGGCGCGAAGTGGTGGAAGAGGGCTCCAGCGTGCGCGAGCGGCAGGCGCTCATCATCCTGCCGGACATCACGCGCATGGTCGCCAACCTGGCGGTGCACGAAGCGATGGTGGACAAAGTGACGGTTGGCCAGCTGGCGATGGTGCGCATCGACTCGGTCCCCGACCGCGTCTTCCCCGCGCGCGTCGCCTCGGTGTCGACGCTCGCCGACTCGAGTCAGCGCTCGTTCAACCCGACGACCAAGGTCTACAAGACCATCGTGGCGCTCGACGGCGAGAGCCTGCCGCTGCGGCCGAACATGACCGCCAGCTGCGAGATCATCATCTCGGAGCACGATGACGTGCTGTTCGTGCCGATGCAGGCGGTGCAACGGCAGGGCGCCGTGAGCTACGCCTGGGTAGCAACCGACAAGGGGCACGAGGCACGCGCGATCGAGCTTGGCGTCAACGACTACAGCTACGTGATCGTGAAGGCCGGCCTGCAAGAGGGCGACCGCGTGCACTTGACGGTGCCTCCCGCGGCCAAGGTGCCCGACTTCCCACAGCCCAAGGATCCGCAGCCGCAGGATCCACAGCCGACGAGTCCTGCCCCGCGCGACGCCAACGGAAACTTGGCGGACGGCGCCGCCCGCCCGCGGGGCGATGGTCAGGGGCGGGGCCGCCGCGGTGGCGGCAGCGGCAACGCGCAGATGACGGCGTTCCGCGAGGCCTTCACCAAGAAGCATCCCGACCTCGCGGCGCTCGCCGAGACCGATCGCACCGCCTGGATGACGAACGAGGACATCAAGCAAGCCATCGCCGATGACCCCGAGCTGAAGCAGATGTGGGACGCCGCGATCGCCGGCTTTGGTGGCGGCGGCGGGCGCGGACGGCGCGGCGGCGAGGGTGGCGGGGGCGACGGCAACGGCAAGCCGACCGAAGACCAGGGCAACAAGTAGGCCCGGCCATGACACGCAGTGCTACGGCGTCCGCGGTGACGACGATCGCCGAACTCGTCGGCGTCGAGCGTCACTACAAGATGGGAGAGAACGTCGTGCGCGCGCTCGACGGCATCAACCTCAAGATCATGAGCGGCGAGTACATCGCGATCATGGGGCGCAGCGGTTCCGGCAAGAGCACGCTGCTCAACCTGCTGGGGTGCCTCGATCGCCCCACGGGCGGGCAGTACCTGGTAGGCGGCGAGGACGTGTCCAACCTCGACGACGGCCAGCTGAGCGAAGTGCGCGGCAAGAAGATCGGGTTCATCTTCCAGTCGTTCAATCTCATCCCGCAGCTCACCGTCCTCGAGAACCTCGAGGTGCCGTTGTTCTATCAGGGACGCGTTGGGGTCGAGTCGCGTGCCAAGGCACAGCGGTTGGCCGAGCGCGTCGGCTTGCACGGCCGCCTCGGCCACCGCCCGCTCGAACTGTCAGGAGGGCAGCAGCAGCGTGTGGCCATCGCTCGCGCGTTGATGAACGACCCGCTGTTCTTGCTGGCCGACGAAGCCACCGGCAACCTCGACAGCAAGACGGAAGAGGAAATCCTGCACCTCATCGACGAGCTGCACCAAGACGGCGTGACCATCGTGGTCGTCACTCACAATCCCAGGGTCGCCGAGCGCGCGCAGAAAGTGGTGTGGCTCAAAGACGGCGTCGTCGAGCGCATCGAGGTGAATCGCTGATGTTCGGACCCGCCACCCTGCGCACGATCCGCCTGGGCATCAAGAGCCTGCTGCTGCACAAGCTGCGCTCGTCGCTGACCATGCTCGGCATGTTGTTCGGCGTGTTCTCGGTGATTGCCATGCTGGCGATCGGCGAGGGCGCCAGCTACGAAGCGCAGCAACAGATCAAGGCGTTGGGGTCGACCAACATCATCGTCCGCACGCAGAAGCCGCCGGAAACCGAGGAGAGCAGCTCGGGCAACAGCATGTGGAGCGCCAAGTTCTTTGGCCTGAAGTACCGCGATGCACAACGCATCCAGGACACACTGCTGAACCTGGAGATGGTGATCCCGATCCGCGAGACGCGCCGCGAAGCGCGGGTCGGCGCCAACTGGTATCCCACCGATGTGCTCGGCACCGTGCCTGAGTTCTTGCCCGCCTCCGCGATCAAGATCAACGAGGGCCGCTGGCTCACCGCTGTCGACGAACATCGTCAGTCCAACGTGGCGGTGCTGGGCGCGCTCGCCGCGCGCGCTCTGTTCCCTTTGGCCCCCCCGATTGGTCAGACCGTGCTGTGCGGCGCTGACCGCTTCGAGGTGGTGGGTGTGCTCGAGTACCAGGGCCTGTCGAACGCGCGCGGGCCGACGTTGGATCAGTGCATCTTCGTGCCGATGAGCACGTCGCGCAGCTGGTTCGGCGACATCCAGACCAAGATGACCGGCGGCACCTTCGAGCGCACCGGCATCGAGCTGCACGAGATCAAGGTGCGGGTGCGCACGGAGGGCGAGGTGCTCGACACGGCAGTCGTGATCGAGGCCATGCTCGCCAGCACCCACAGCGAGAAGGACTACGAGGTCATCGTGCCGCTGCGACTGCTGATGCAGGCCGAGGAGACCAAGCGCATCTTCAACCTGGTCCTGGGCGCCATCGCCAGCATCTCGCTGCTGGTCGGTGGCATCGGCATCATGAACGTCATGCTGGCGACGGTCACCGAGCGGACCCGCGAGATCGGCATCCGCCGGGCACTGGGGGCCAAAAAGAAGAACATCATCTCGCAATTCCTGGTCGAGACGATCGTCCTGTCCGGGACCGGAGGCCTGCTCGGGGTCGGGCTGGGCCTTGCAGGCCCTTACTTCGTCAAACTGATCGACCCCGAACGGATCACCGTCACCAAGCCCGAGCACGTGTTGATGGCGTTTTGCATTTCAGCCGCCGTCGGTATTGTGTTCGGCCTATACCCGGCGTGGCGCGCCGCCAACATGGATCCGGTAGAAGCCCTGCGGCACGAATAGCCGCAGCCGCCTATCGGGTGACCCAATCAGGCGACGCTGATATCAGGAGCCTCTGCGCGGGCAGGCTCTGATCGGGTAGTAGACCCCCGCGCGCTATCTCTCATGCACCGCGAATCATCCCCTGGCGCCCGCCCCGGCGCCGTCTCGAGTCCCTTCTCCGCGCTCGGTCTGTCCGAGCCGCTCCTGCGCGCGCTCGCCGCGCGCTCCTACCACACACCGACGCCGATCCAGAGCAAGGCGATCCCGCCGCTGCTCGAAGGCCGCGACCTGTTGGGCATCGCACAGACCGGCACCGGCAAGACCGCGGCGTTCGCGCTGCCGTTGCTGCAGCTGCTCGCCGAGTCGCACGACCGACCGTTGCCCAAGGCGCCACGGGCGCTGGTTCTCAGCCCGACCCGCGAGCTGGCGGCGCAGATCTACGACAGCTTCGTCGCCTACGGTCGCCATCTCCCGATGCTGCGGCATGCGGTGATCTTCGGCGGCGTCGGCCAGGGGCCGCAAGTCAGCGCGCTCGCGCGCGGCGTCGACGTGCTGGTGGCGACCCCCGGCCGCCTACACGACCTCCTTCAACAGCGCCACGTCACCCTGCGCCAGGTCGAGTTCTTCGTGCTCGACGAAGCCGACCGCATGCTCGACATGGGCTTCATTCACGACGTGAAGCGCGTGATCCGGGAGCTGCCACAGGACCGCCAGTCGCTGCTGTTCTCGGCGACGATGCCGAACGAGATCGCGACGCTCGCGCGTTCCATTCTGCACGACCCGCTGCGCGTCGACGTCGCCCCACCGGCTACCACCGTGGAAATGGTGACGCAGCGCGTGCACTTCGTCGCCAAGGCCGACAAGCCCGACCTGCTGGCGAAGCTGCTCGACGACGACGCCATCGAGCGCGTGCTGGTGTTCACCCGCACCAAGCACGGCGCCGACAAGGTCGCGCGGCACCTGCACAAGCTGAACTTCAGAGTGCAAGCGATCCACGGCAACAAGTCGCAATCGGCGCGCGTGAAGGCGCTCGACGGCTTCCGCGACGGCTCGGTGCGCGTGCTGGTCGCCACCGACATCGCCGCCCGCGGCATCGACGTGCCCGGCATCACGCACGTCATCAACTTCGACTTGCCCAACGTGCCGGAAAACTACGTGCACCGCATCGGCCGCACCGCGCGCGCCGGCAAGACGGGCGTGGCGATCTCGCTGTGCAACGACGAGGAGCGCGAGTTCCTGCGCGACATCGAGAAGTTGATCAAGCTCAAGGTCGAAGTCATCGGCGGACGCAGCGCGCCATCGAGCGCAGCACACGCGCCCGCACCCGCGCACACCCCAGCCCGCAGGCCAGCGCCAGCCCAACAAGGCCACGGGCCGCGCCGCCCCGGACACGGACCGGCGCAGAAGCCGCGGCCGCAGCATGGTCGTGGTGGTCGTGGTCAGAGCCACGGACGCAGCGCGCACGCGCCACGCAGTCGGTAGTCAGTCAGCCCGCAAGCGACGCCGGGTCGCCGTTGGTGGAACCAGGGCCGCCCGTGACTCGCGCGCCGCCTCACGGCGCGAAGCGGCCGTTGCGCAGGAACTGCAACACCTGCGCGATGGTCGCGTCCGCCATGCCGATGCGGGTGTGGCCGAGCGGCAACCGCACGGAGTCCGCCTCGCCATCGAGGTGCGCTTCCACGACGCGCACGGTGCCATCGTCATCGCCTTCGAGCAAAGTGCTGAAGCCTTGGTCGTCGCCCTTGCCGCCAACGACGTTGCCCACGGCGACGCCGCGCAGCGGCCGCAGCGTGGCGTAGAACGGATCGCCGGGCGCCAGCTGCTTGGCCGCCTTGTCGCCCATCAGCCAGCGGAACATCAAAGAGTCTTGGCGCATCGCCGCCAAGGCGGCACCGCGGTGCGGCGTGGCGATGAAGACGCACGCCCTGGCCTGCACCGCGCCGGGCTGCGCCAGGTAGCTGCGGACGACGAGCCCACCCATCGAGTGGCCGACGAAGCTGATGGCGGGCGCCGGCCCGCCGGTCGCTTCCAGGTAGTCGCGGATCGCGACGCCGAGCGCCGCCGCGTGCTCCTCGATGCGCGCGCTGGTACTCGGATAGGAGACATTGAGCACCTCGTAGCCGTGCGCGCGCAGCGCGCGTTCGATGCGACCGAGTGCATACGCCGAACGCCACATCCCGTGCTGCAAGACCACCACGCTGCGCCCCTGCGCGGGCGCCAGAAGCGCCTCGTCGACGGCGGGCACCGGCCACAGGTTGATGAGCACATCCGACGGCACGCTGGGGTTCATGCCGCAGGCGATGAACGCGCCCCAGGCCAGCGCGATCAACGCGAGCGCGCGCCAGATCCAACGGCGACGACGCGCACCTGCAGGTCCAGGTTCGCTGACAGCCATGGCGTGCGTCACCCGTGCAGCCGAGTCTCTCGCGGCCCCGCCGCGAGCGCGTCGGCTTCGAACTGCGCGATCGCATCGAGCCGCGCGGGCACGTCGTGCGTCGGATAGCACGCGCGCGCAAGGTCGAAGTACAGCGCGTGATGCCGCGCCTCGCTCACCGTCAGCGTGCGGTACATCGACGCCAGCGCGGCATCCTCCTCGGCCAACGCCTCGCCGAGCAACTTCAGCCGCTCGCAGCTGCGCGCCTCGATCATGGCGCACACCAGCATGGTGTCGAGGCCGCGCTCGGGCTCCTTGGCGCGCACCACCTTGCGCACGCGCGCGGCGTAGCCGCACGGCATCTGCCTGGCAAACGCGACGCCGCGGCGCCCCAGCTCGGCCAACACCAGCTCGTAGTGCTCCAGCTCTTCGCGCGCCAACTCCGCCAACGGCTGCTGAATGGCGGCGAACTCCTGATACGTGAACATGAAGGTCAACGCCGCCGACGCCGCCTTGCGTTCGAGATGCGCCTGCTCGAGCAGCAGTTCGGCGCGGTGCGGCAGCACGCGCGCCACCCACTCGCCTGCCGTTTGCGACGCGAGTCGGAGCACAGACTCAGTGCGGCGTCACCGACTTCGCCAACTGGAACGGCTGCTTGTCGGCCTCGGGGTTGCGGCGCTGGCGCTGACTCACCAGCACGCGCACCGGCGTCCGCTCCGTACCCAGGTCGATGCGCTCGACGTGGTTCTGGAATGCTTGGATCACCAACTCGTCGGTCGCCGGCGACGTGAGGATGAACTTGGCCTCGCGCGGCGTGCTCTTGCTATCGAACTCCGCCATCTGGAGCTTGAAGCCGCCGGTCGGGCAGTTGATGTCGACCACCAGGGTGTACTGCGGCGGATGGCTCTCGGCGTTCTCGATGGTCGCCTTGAGTTCGGGCCCGTCGTACGCCGCGGGCGGCGCGACCGTTGAAGCACCCGCCGAGCCGCCTTCGGCTGGACTGCAACCACACGCCGAGAGAACGACACTGGACGCCAGGGCACAAAGAATGCGCATCCCGCCGATCCTAGAGCGCGCCAACGGCAATTGCACGTCACGCCGAGGTCGTCGAGGTCGTCGTCACGCTGCGGCGCGCCAAGCCAAACTCGATGGCCGCCAGCAAGAGCAGCGCCAGCGCGGCCGCAAGCGCGAGCGCGCTGCCGATGGGCACGCGCACCGAAGTGACCGCTCGCTCCGGGGCGCGGGCCTGGCTGACGTGACGCAGGGGCTGGCCACAGAAGCGCTCGAGGGCGGCGACCTCCGACGGCGTTGGGCCGCGCGGCTCGACCTGGCGCACGGCCAACAGATCCGCGGCGACGGTGGCGTTGGCGGGCGGCGACAACGAAGACACCCACTGCGCCAGCCACGCCGGGAAGGCGCTCGCGGTGCGCCATGGCGCCGACCAGGCCCCGCCCAAGTCGGCAGTCCACGCCGCCACGCGGCCGAGGCCATAGTTCTTGAACGCCAGCAGCGGTCGCCCGTCGTCACCGGCGACCAACAAGACGCGTGCTTCCGGCCGCGCCGACACCGGCAAGATGCCAGCGACGGGCGGCGGGCCGTCGCTCGGCAGCGGGGCCAACAGCGGACTGTCTTCGAGCGCGCGCACGACCAGACGCGGGGCGGGCGCCGGGGTGTCAGGTGGGGCTGTCGACGGGGTTTCCGTAACCGGCGGCGGCGCTTGCGCGAGGTTGGGCGGCGTGGGCGTAGGCAAGGCCGGCGCGGCCGCGGCCTGGCCTTCATCCGCGACCGGGCGGCCAGTGCTCGCGAGCACACGCTTCACCTCGGCGCTCACCAGCGCGGGCACTTCCGCGGTGTCGGTCGAGTGCAGGTAGAGGCCGCCACCGAACTCGGTGAACTGCCGGCAGAGGCGCGTCGCCGCCACACTCTCTTCGCTCGCCCCAAACCGGATCATGCTCACCGACACGCCCGCCGCGCGCAGCGCCTTGACGCGATGGAGCGCGACGATGAGGTCTTCGATGAGGCCGTCGGTGATCACCACGACGTGCTTCACCGCCGCCGGCGACTCGGCGAGCAGCAGCGCAGCCCGCGCGACGGCCGAGTCGACGTAGGTCCCTTCGAAGCGCCGCGCCGCCAGCTGAGCGAAGGCGCGATGAACCTGTTCGAAAGCCGTCGCTGGCGTCAACGGCAACACGACCTCGTCAGCGTCGCGGTTGCCGAAGGTGACGATCGCCAACTCATCGCCGGGCAGCAGTTTGCTCGCCGTCGCCTGCGCACTGCTGCGCACGAAGTCCATGCGCGTCGGTCCGCCCGGCGTCGCCGGCTCCAACATGCTCTGCGAACGATCGATCACGAACACCATCGCGACGACCCGACGGTCGACTTCCTTCTCCGGACCCGCCAGCGGCTTGTCAGTCGAAGTGTCGCCGACCGCGGGTTTGTCGGGCAGCGGCGCGATGGGCGGCGGCTGGTCGGGCGACGGCTGGCGGGGCGACGGCGACGCGTCTGGCTGCCGGCCCTCGCCGCGGTCGCCGCTCGGGCGAGGCGTGGGACGCGCCAGAAGGATGACCGGCGACAACATCGCAGAGGGTTCACCGACGATCGGCAGCGCGCCACCATCCTCGGTACCGACCAAGAACACACCGCCGCCGTCATCGACGTACGCGCGCACGCGTTCTTGCTCGTCGCTCGTCAGTCGGCGCGCCAGGAGCACGCCCTCGAAACGCGCGAGATCCGCCGGTAGATCTGCGGCGCGCTCGACGGCGAAGCCCTGCGCCAGCAGAGCCGCGGCGAGGGGCGCAATGGCCGCGCTTTCGCCCTCGGGACCATCAGGACCATCAGGACCACCGCCGAGCGCGAACAACGCCGGCGCGGCGGCCACGTCGATCTCGCCGCTCGCGCTCAGCGCCCGCGCACCGTCGCGCGCGCGCACGGTCACGCGATGGGCTCCCGCGCGCGTCGGCAAGCCCTCGACGCGCGCGCGCACCGGGGCGCTCGTGCTGTCGATCGAGGCGCGCGCCAACACCGTCGCATCCGGCGCCGTCACCTCGATCTCACCGCGCCACGTCGACGGGAGCCCAAACAGCTCGAGCGACAGTGGACGCCCCACGCGCAACGCACCTGACGCGCGCACCTGCACCGCAGTCGGTTCGAACCCGAGCGGCTCGAGCGCGGTGAACGCTTGCGCATCGACCCGTGCGCTGGCCGGCGCGCCGCCGCTCTCGATCGGTTGAAGCCACAGCAGCGCGCACGCCGCGCCAGGGCTGGCGACCGGAGCGCCACGCACAGCCACCGCAAGTTCGCCCGCATCCGCCGAGGCTTCGATCAAGTCGAGCGCGTCGCCCAAGCCGACCGACACAACCTGCTGCAGCGCTGCGGGCACTTGACCGTTGGCGACCAGACGCAGCCGAGGCTGCGCGCTGGCTAGCGAATCGACGCCCGGGTCGATGACGCTCGCAAGCAACAACGCCGCGGCAAACAGCGCCGCGAGTCGAACCGGCCAGGCACCCGCACGCGCGCGCAGCAGGCCCACGACCAGCGCGGCGACCGTCAGCGAGCCAGCGACCACCATGGGCTCGCGGAGCGCGGCGAGAATCTCAGACCAAGTCATCGCCACTCATGTGCGCTTGCGCACCAGCACGGCGTGCAGCCAGTCGACGCGGTCGCCGAGATCGAGCCCAGCCCCGAACTCGACCCGCAGACTCAGCTTGCTGCCGCCGCTCACCGACAACCGGCCCAGGCTCTGCGCCTCCGCACCGACGCGCACGCGCGCGAGTTCAGCGACCACTTGGCCATCGACCAACACCGCTACGTCTGCGTCGCCGCGCGCCGGCAGCGCACGCACCTCATCGTCGATACCGACGGCGACGCAGAACGTGTCGTAGCCGGCCGGCACGGTGAACGTCAGGACACAGCGACTGTGCACGCCGAGGCCACGCGCGTAGGTGCGGTCCCCCACCACCAGGAAGCCGCCGCGCACGTTGCGGTCGCGCCGCCAGGGGTAGAGCGCTTCGTCCTCGCCAGCCAGGGCCGAGCCTTGCTCGACGGCGTCGGGTTGCAACTCCGACAAGAACACACGGTCGTTGCCGCGGAACAACAGCGTCGCAACCTCGCTCCACGCCAGCGTGAAGGGCCGGCCGCGGTCGTCGGCCAGCTCCAACGCGGCGCCGTCGGCGCGCACGACATCCACCGCGATCGCGTCGCCGCCGCGCGTGATCAACAGCGCCGTCGCTTTGCCCGCCGCTGCTTTGCTGCCACGCAGCGCGACCGCCGCGATTTGGTCGAGGGTGTAGGAGCGGGGCGTCGCGCTGCTCGTGGCCGCGAACAACACGCCGTCGTTGGTGAACCGGTGGATGGCGCCGAACAACGTGTCGAAGCCGCGCTTGGCCGGCAAGAAGATCGCCTCGTCGTATTCGCCCTCGGTAGGCAGCACGAACTCGCTCGCCTCGGCGTCGCCAGCCACCTTGTGCACGACCAGCGCCAACAAGCGATCGGTCGCGAGCGTGACGTTGCCGAGTGAGCGCGACTCGATCATCAACGACTCGCCCCCACTGTCGCCGCCGCGCAGCTCGCCGCGCACCTCGTCGCCCCCGACCAACCGCGCCGTCACCGTGGCACCCAGCCGCGGCACGCCGCCGTGCAGAGCCAGAACATCAGCCCGCGCGATCGTCACCGCCTCGCTGGCCACGCGCAACTCAACGGCCGCCTCGGTGACACGAGCCATCTCGCCGATCACCACCGAACCGTCGATGCGACTGACGACGACCTGTGGGGATTGCGCGGGCACGGTGGCGAGCAGGCCGCTCAACACCAGCAGCAAGGAGATCGACATGTCGATCGGATTGTCATCGCCACACCCGGCGCGGGCCAGCGCTTCTCTGGGGGCTTGGTCTGGGGGCTTGGACCGCAAGCCCCTTCGCATGTCACTTTGGCACGCTTGCACCCTGCACGCTGTGGACCCTCCTGCCAGTTTGGCGCGCGCATCGGGCCTTGACAGCGATGCCGTCCGCCACTCGGCGCGGGTCCCAGCCCCGGACCCCACCCGGCATCGAGTTTGCTTTGCGCCCACGACCTCGCATCTCCGGCATCTCGTGGCGCCGCGCGCGCCCGATCGACGCCGCTTCTTTTTTTGACCCCCGGTCTTTCGAGACCAGTCCCCTCGCTCACCCGTTCGAGTCCGATGGCCAAACAACTCACGTTCGAGAATGACGCCCGCGAAGCAGTCCTGCGGGGCGTGTCCAAACTCGCCAAAGCAGTGGTTTCCACTCTGGGCCCACGCGGCCGCAACGCCGTCCTCGACAAGGGCTGGGGCGGTCCGACCGTCACCAAGGATGGGGTATCGGTGGCCGAGGAGATCGAACTCGAAAACCCCTTCGAGAACATGGGCGCCACGCTGGTGAAGGAAGCCGCCAGCAAGACCTCGGATGTCGCCGGCGACGGTACCACGACCGCAACGCTGCTGACGCACGCCATCTTGGAGGAGGGCATGAAGTACCTCACCGCGGGTGCCGACTTCGCCTCGATGGTGAAGGGCATACGCAAGGCCAGCGACGCGCTCGTCGCCGAGCTGTCGAAGATGGCCAAGAAAGTGCCAGGCACCGACATCAGCGCCATTCAGAATGTCGCGACGATCGCCGCCAACAACGACCCCGACGTCGGCAAGATCATCGCCGACGCGATGAAGAAGGTGGGCCAAGACGGCGTGATCACCGTGGAAGAGGGCAAGAGCCTCACCACCGAGGTCAAGGTCGTCGAAGGCATGCAGTTCGATCGCGGCTATCTGTCGCCGCACTTCGTGACCAACCCCGAGAGCATGACCACCGAGCTGCGCGACTGCTTCGTGCTGGTGCATGAGGACAAACTCTCGTCAGTGCGCAAGCTGCTGCCACTGCTCGAGAAGCTCAAGGAATCCGGCAAGCCGATGCTGATCATCGCTGAGGAGATCGAGGGCGAGGCGCTCGCGACGCTGGTGGTGAACAAGCTGCGCGGCACGTTCAAGGTGTGCGCGGTCAAGGCGCCGGGCTACGGCGATCGCCGCAAGGCGATGATGCAGGACATCGCGATCCTGACCGGTGGCCAAGCGATCTTCAAGGATCTGGGCGTCGACATCGAGAAGGTGCAGCTGAAGCAGCTCGGCGTCGCCAAGAAAGTCCTCATCGACAACGACAACACCACGATCATCGAGGGCCGCGGCAAGACGACCGACCTCAAGGCGCGCTGCGATCAGATCCGCCGCGAGATCGAGGCCACGACCAGCGACTACGACAAGGAGAAGCTGCAGGAGCGCCTCGCCAAGCTGTCCGGTGGCATCGCCGAGATTCGCGTCGGCGCCCACACCGAGACCGAGATGAAGGAGCGCAAGGCGCTGGTCGAAGACGCGCTGCACGCGACCCGCGCGGCGATCGAGGAGGGCATTCTCCCGGGCGGCGGTGTGGCCCTGTTGCGCGCCGGCAAGGTGCTCGACAGCGTCAAGGCCACCGAAGACGAGCAGATCGGCGTCGACATCATGAAGAAGGTCGTGCAGCGCCCACTGCGCACGATCGCGCAGAACGCCGGCCAGGACGGTGGCGTGGTCTGCCGCAACGTGCTGAACGGCAAGGGCCTCAACTACGGCTTCAACGCGCTGACCCTCGAGTACGGCGACATCGTCCAGCAGGGCATCGTCGATCCCACCAAAGTCACGCGCTCGGCGTTGCAGAACGCCGTGTCCGTCGCGGCCCTGTTGCTGACCACCGACTGCATGATCGCCGACAACCCTGACAAGGACGCCAAGGGCGGCGGCCATGGCCACGGCCACGGTGGCGGCGGGATGGGCGGCATGGGTGGGATGGGCGGCATGGGTGGCATGGGCGGGATGGGCATGTGATGGCCACCGATCGAAACAAACCGAACACACAACGAAATCAGAGAACCGACATGAGCAAGCTCAACCTCAAGCCAATCGACGACCGCGTCGTCCTCAAGATCCTCGACGCCGAAGAAGTGACCTCCGGCGGCATCCTGCTGCCGGACTCCGCCAAGGAGAAGCCGCAGCGGGGTACCGTGGTGGCGATTGGCGACGGCAAGCTCGGCAAAGACGGCAAGCGCCAAGCGCTCGCGGTCCGCAAGGGCGACACCGTGCTGTTCGGCAAGTACTCGGGCAGCGACGTCAAGGTCGGCGGCGAGGACTACAAGATCGTTCGCGAGGGTGAAATCCTCGCCAAGGTGGAGGGCTGATCCATGGCTGCCAAGCAGATCATGTTCGATGATGTCGCGCGCCGGAAGATCGTCGCGGGCATCGTCAAGTTGGCGCGCGCCGTCAAGGTCACCCTCGGCCCCGCGGGCAAGAATGTCATCATCGAGAAGAGCTTTGGCGGCCCGATGGTCGTCAACGACGGCGTCACCGTCGCCAAGGAAATCGAGCTCGAAGATCCCTTCGAGAACATGGGCGCCAAGTTGGTGCAAGAGGTCAGCAAGAAGACCAACGACGTCGCGGGCGACGGCACCACCACCGCCACTGTGCTCGCCGAGGCAATCGTCGTGAATGGCCAGCGCTTCTTGATGGCTGGCGTCAACCCGATGGAACTGCGCGCCGGCATCGACCAGGCCGTGACTGCCGTCGTCGAGGAACTCGGCAAGATGGCGAAGAAGGTCAAGTCGCGCGAGGAGATCGCGCAGGTCGGCACCATCGCCGGCAACAACGATACCGAGATCGGCAACCTGTTCGCTGACGCGGTCGAGAAGGTCGGCCAAGAGGGTGTCATCACCATCGAGGAAGGCCAGAGCTCGCAGACCGAGTTGCAGCTGGTCGACGGCATGCAGTTCGACAAGGGCTACATCTCGCCCTACTTCATCACCGACCCCAAGACCATGGAGGCGGTGCTGGAAGACGCGCTCATCCTCATCTACGAGAAGAAGATCTCGTCGATCAAGGAGATGCTGCCGCTGCTCGAGCAAGTCGCACGGGCCGGCAAGCCGCTGCTGATCATCGCCGAGGACGTCGAGTCCGAAGCGCTCGCCACCCTGGTGGTCAACCGCCTCAAGGGCGTGCTCAACGTGGCCGCGGTGAAGGCGCCGGGGTTCGGCGATCGCCGCAAGGCGATGCTGCAAGACCTCGCGATCCTTACCGGCGGTCAGTGCATCAGCGAAGACCTCGGCATCAGCATCGAGAACATCAAGCTCGATCAACTGGGCCGCGCCAAGAAGGTGCGCATCGGCAAGGAGAACACCACGATCATCGAGGGCGCCGGCAAGAAGGCCGACACCCAGGCGCGCGCCGACAGCATCCGTAGTCAGATCGAGAAGACGACCTCGGACTACGACAAGGAGAAGCTGCAGGAGCGCTTGGCCAAGCTCACCGGCGGTGTCGCGGTCGTGCGCGTCGGCGCGATGACCGAGGCCGACATGAAGCAGAAGAAGCTGCGCATCGAGGACGCGTTGCACGCGACTCGCGCGGCCGTGCAGGAAGGCATCGTCCCCGGCGGCGGCATCGCGCTCCTACGCGCCAGCGCCGTGCTCGACACCCTCAAGACCAAGGGCGATCGCAAGTTCGGCGTCGACCTCGTCAGGCAAGCCTGCCAGGCGCCCATCCGCCAGATTGCCGACAACGCTGGCGAGGACGGCTCCGTCATCTGCCAAGAGGCGCTGTCGCGCAAGAAGACCGAGGGCTTCAACGCACTCAAGGGCGAGTGGGTCGACATGATCCAGGCCGGCATCATCGATCCGGTCAAGGTCGTGCGCTGCGCGCTGCAGAACGCGGCGAGCATCGCGGGCTTGATCCTCACCACCAACACCCTGGTGACGTCGATCAAAGACGACACCAAGGCGGTCGAAGGCTCGGTGAGCTGATCGGCGTCGGCGCCGCGCGCGGTTTGGCGACGCGGCGCCGACAACCGAGGGGTCGGTCTGGCGAGTCATGGCTAGCAAGCGAGACTATTACGAAGTCCTGAACGTTGCTCGCGAGGCCAGCGACGACGACCTCAAGAGCGCGTATCGCAAACTGGCGCTGAAGTACCACCCGGATCGCAACCCGGGCAACACCGACGCCGAGGCCAAGTTCAAAGAAGCGGCCGAGGCGTACGCGGTGCTGTCCGACGCGGGTAAGCGCAGTCGCTACGACCAGTTCGGGCACGCAGGCCTCGAAGGCGCCGGTTTCGGCCCCGACGGCGCAGGCTTCACCAACATGGAGGACATCGTCTCCGCGTTCGGCGAGATGTTCGGCGCGGGCGGTGGTGGCGGCGGCTTCTTCGACCAGTTCTTCAGCGGGCGCACCGGACGGGGCCGCAAGGGCACGAGCCTGCGCGTCGACCTGCAAGTGACTCTGGAAGAGGTCGCGTCGGGCGCCAAGAAGACGCTCGAGATCGCACGTCACGAAGCCTGCGAGACCTGCAGCGGTAGCGGCGCGAAGCCAGGCACACAGCCCAAGCGCTGCGCGACCTGCGGCGGACACGGCGCCGTGATGCGCAGCCAGGGCTTCTTCTCGGTGCGCACCGCGTGCCCGGCCTGCGGCGGGCGCGGCCAACGCATTGAAGATCCGTGCAGTCGTTGTCGCGGTCGCGGCGCGGTCGCACAAAAAAAGCCGCTCAACATCAGCATCCCGGCTGGCATCCAGGAAGCGCACGTCGAACGCATCGCCGGGCAAGGCGAGGCGGGCGATCAGGGCGGACCTCCGGGCGACCTCGTGGTGGTGATCCATGTGCAGCCGCACGAAGTGTTCGTGCGCGACGGCGACGACCTACACGCCCGCGCCACGATCAGCTTCAAGCAGGCTGTGCTCGGCGACACGATCGAACTGCCGAACCTGACGCAAGAGACCGTCGTGCTCAAGGTGCCCAAGGGCACGCAGCCCGGCGAACGCTTGCGGATCAAGGGACACGGCCTACCTCGCCCCGATGGCTATGGGCGCGGCAACCTGGTCGTCGAGATCCAAGTCGACGTGCCGACCAAGGTCACGCCCGAACAGATCAAGCTTCTCGATGAATTCGAGGAGGTCGACGGGCGCGCCAAGAAGACCGGGAAGCGCAAGGGCTTCTTCGAGAAGGTGAAGGACATCCTCGGCTGACGACATGAACGACAACACCGCTGACAAGACCCAGAAGACGCCGGGGTGGGACGACAACGGCCCCGCGCCCGCGGGCGATGCGCCCGTGTCAGCAACGCACGAGCGCGAGCTGGCGGCGCTGAAGCAAGAGCGCGATGCGGCACAGGACCAGTTGAAGCGCAGCCTCGCGGACCTCGCCAACGTGCGTCGTCGTCAGCTGGGCGAGATGCAGCAGGCACGCACGGTGGCCGTCGAGAGCCTGGCCCGCGAGCTGCTGCCCGTGCTCGACAACTTCAACCTCGCCCTCGAGTCGCACGACCAGCAGGCCGCGACGGGCCACAAGAGCGACGCGGAAGCCCTGGTGCAGGGCCTCCGCATGGTGCGCACCCTGTTCGAGGCCGCACTCGAGCAGCACGGTGTCCGCGAGATCGAAGGCCACGGTCAACCGTTCGATCCCAACAAACACGAGGCGGTCGGGATCGACGCCAGCGGTGACGCGGCCCCAGGGCACGTGGGCAGAGTGCTCCAGCGCGGCTACTTCTTGGCGGACCGAGTGCTGCGACCGAGCCGCGTGCTGGTCGGCCAACAGCGCTCGACCACCGATGCAGCCCCCGCGGACGACGAGTAGACCCTCAGACGATGCCTACCTACGCCTACGAGTGCGCCGCCTGCGGTCACAAGCTGGAGGAGTTCCAGACCATGAGCGCGGCTCCCATCAGGAAGTGTCCGGCCTGCAAGAAGCAGAAGCTGCAGCGCCTGATCGGTGCCGGCGCTGGCGTGATCTTCAAGGGCAGCGGCTTCTACCAGACCGACTACAAGAAGAGCGGCAGCGGCGAACCGAAGAAGGATGCTGACGGCGCGCCGAAGTCGGACACGACCACCCCGAAGAAAGCCGACACCGAACCCACCAAGCCCGCGCCAACCACGGCCGGCGACAGCAAGGACGCCAAGAAGGCCAGCAAGCCCGCCGACCAAAAGTAGGGCACGACAAGCCGCCGCACGACGAGCGACAGCGCGAAGGCGCGGCGGTAGTCTGCTGCGCATGGTCGCGCGCACTCGTCACGGATCTTCGAGCGGCAGGTTTGCGTTCGCAATGGGCGTCTTGTGTCTGGGCGGATGCACGCAGTGGCTGTTCTCCGGCGTCGCCTACCCGTCGAACGAACGGCCGGTGATGCGCATCGAGACGCGCGGCGGCACCGAGATGGGCGTCGGCACCGAGGCTGGCATTCTGTTTCTCGGGCGGACCAGCAAGGAGGGCCCCTGCCGCATCCACTACTGGCTGGGACCGACCCCGCTGGTGGAAGACGGCACCGTCGAGCCCTGGGCCGGCGTGTTCTTCCGCGCCACGATGGATCTCAAGTACCCATCAGCGCGCTTCCTCGATCGCGACCTCGAGCCCGACGAGCCGCTCGTGGCGATGTACTACTCCGGCAACCAAGTGGAAGAGGTCGCGCTGCAGCGCGCGCGCGAGCCCGGCGTGCAGGGTGATGTCGTCGATTGGCCGGGTCGCGACTTGCCGGCCGGCACCGGCGTCTTCGTGCGCGACGACGAGGGCCTGGCTCTGGTCGGCTTGATCGCTGGCCGCATCGAGACCGCGGGCCAGCGCTACTTGGTGCATACCGGCACGACCACGATGCGGCTGGCCATGCTCACGGCCAAGCCGCCTACCGAGCCGCGCCAAGTGAAGCACCGGCCCGACGACATCACTGTCGACAAGTAAGAGAGCCCCTCGACTCGGCCGACGGCGATCAGCGTGCGACCCAGAACCGGTCCATCACCACACCGAGCGCGCCCGGCTCAGCATCCTGAAAGCGCTTGTCGATCAGCAGCGTGAGTCGCGGGTGCACGAGCAGGCTCACTGGTTCGAGTCGAGACAGGGTGTGCGCCCATGCGCGATACATGCCGATGCGCTTTTGATCGTCCAGCTCGTTGCGCGCCGCCACGAGCTGCGCGTCGACCTCCGGGTCCTCTAACCCGCAGTAGTTCTTGCCCGGCGCGTCGGACTGACTGCTGTGGAAGTTGAAGAACGGGTCGCACACGGCTTGGTGGCTCCAGCTCATCAACACGGCGTCGAAGTCGCGCTTCTCGTAGTGTTCGACGACGTCACCCCATTCGCGCCGTTCGATCGCGAGCTGAACTCCGGCGGTGGCAAACGCCGGCAAGGCCAGCTCGAGAATGCGGCGCTGCAAAGGCGAATGGTTGCCGACGAACAGCGTCACCGTGAACGGCGCGATGGATTCGCCGACAACGCCAGCGGCCGTGAGCAATGCCCGCGCCTGCGTCGGGTCGAATGGCATCGGCGCCAAGTCGGGGGGGTACTCTTTGTCCTCTGGTCGAAACCACGCAGCGGCCGCTCGACCGCGCCCCGCGAGAAGGTCGCTGACGATCGCGTTCCGATCGAACAGCATCGACAAGGCGCGGCGCACGCGCACGTCATGGAACGGCTTGCGTCGCAGGTTCCACACCACCATGTGATGCCCGAGCCGGGGCGAGCGATAGTCGAGCAAGCGCATGCGCTCCTGCAGCGCAGGATGCGCGCCGTGCAGAGCCTCCGTGTCCTCGCCGAAGTACCAGTCGAGTCGGCCCGCGCGCAGTTCAGCCAAGATGGTGGCTGGGTCGGACAAGAAGCGAAAGCGAAGCCCCATCAGGTTCCAGCAGTCTGGCTGCGCCAGGCGCCGCCAACTCGACGGGTTCTGCACGAGGGTCAGGTCGATGCCGCGTCGCCAGGCGGCCTCTCCACTCGCCCGGTCGCGAGCCACCACGTAGGCGCCGGTCCCCGGACCCGGCAAGCGCACGCGCGCGAGCAGTGCGCTGAACTCCGCCGAGCCCAGGGCCGGAGCCGCCTTGCCCTCCGCTGCGGCGAGCGATGCCACGGCCGAGCGCCAGTAGCGAGCCTGCACCACCGGGTAGGCCAGGCTGACGAGCATGCGGACATGGGGCATGGGTGTCGCCACGCGCAAGCGGCACGAACGCGCGTCGATGGGTTCGAACCCGTTCAGCGAATCGAACGCCTCGCGCGCGGAGCCAAAGGTCGCCCCGGGCGCCTTGGCCGCGCGGTATGCGAACTCCAGGTCCTCGATGGTGAGCGCTTCGCCGTCGGAGAACACAACGCCAGGGCGCAGCCTGACGTTCAGGGCTCCACCACTGGGCTCCACTTCTACGGCCTCGGCCACGGCCGGCATCAACTCGCCGGTCTTCGAGTCAGGGTAGAGCAGGCTGTCGTGGGTGTAGCGGAGGATCAGGCTGCGGACAGCGGCATCGCTGGTCGTGAGCGGGTTGAGGTGCCGCGGCTCCACCGTCGCCGCCACGAAAAACCCACCCTGGGGCCGCGCTCGCGTTTGGTCCAGCGGCGGCAGTTCCCAATCCCACTGGCGCATGCCCTGGCTGACCCACATCGCCAGGCCGACGCCAGTCGCCAGTACTCCCAGCCACACGGCAACCACGGGCACGCGCACCGTGGCAACATACTCGGCGACAGCCTTCGCCGCGCTCGGGGATCAGAGCACCACCCGATAGGACCGGTGGTACGCCCAGCAGGACTCGAACCTGCGACCACCGGATTAAAAGTCCGATGCTCTACCGACTGAGCTATGGGCGCCTGGCGCGCACGGTAGCCGCAAGCCTGTCGATGGCAAGCGCATGGCGACCGCGCAGGTCGCCCCCGGCCGAACGACTCACAAGATGTCGAGCACGCCGGACAGCCCGTCGGTGAGCGAAGGTAGCGCCGCCGCGTAGTTGACGCCAAGCGACAGCGAGGCGTTCCACGGCAGGAGATCGTCGTCGACGATGCCACCGACCGCCGCCGCCGCGAACGCGCGCGCCAGATCGGGGACGCGCTCGTCGCCGATCAACTTGGTCAGCGGCCCAAGGCAACCAGCGTCGCCCACTTGACCGAGTGCGCCCGCGACCGAACCGAGGGTGGCCACGTTGAGGTCGCCAGCCCGAAGCAGTTCGAGCAGGTAGGCCGCCGCGCCTCGGTCGCCGAGAATGCCGAGCGCCACCGCGAGTTGGCGCAGAAGATGCGGGCGCCGCAGCGCTCCCTTGGCCGTGTCGCGTAGCAACGGGACGGCGCCTTGGTCGCCGAGCAGCGCCAGGCCGATCCCGAGATAGCCGGCGAATTCGTCTTGTTGAGCGTTGTCCGCGAGCAAAGCTCGCATGCCAGACGCAGCACTCGCATGCCCCGCAAGCCCCAGAGCGATCGCGAAGGCACCGCGCGCGTCGGCAGTCTTCACCGTGTTGAGCGCCTCGAGCAGCTCGCGACCGACGATGCGGTCTTCACTGGCTTGCGCGCTGCCATGCGCTCGCGCGCGATGCCGCAGCACGCCGAGCGCCAAGGCGGCCCACGGCTTGACCGTCACCTTGTGCCCCTGTGCCAGGGTCTTGAGCAGGAAGGCACGGTTGTCGTCGCCGCCGATCTGCCCCAGCGCGATCAGCGCGAACGAGCGCGCCATGCGATCTTTGCCGAACTGCGCCAGTCGCCGCAGCGCCGCGCACGCGGCCTCGTCGGTTGGTCGCACCATGAAGCCCGCGGCGATGGCGGCTGATTGCGCGAACGCGACGGGTCGACTCTCGCGCTCCGCCAACTCTTCGACGATGGCTTCCGTGTAGTTCACCGCGATGCCGCTGTCATCCAGCGCGAGGATGCGCGCCACGGCCAGCATCGCTTGCGCCTGCACGACCTGCTCACTCTTGCCAGCGCGTCGCATCGCGAACTGCCAAAGGCGATCGACCACGTCCTGCGTCAGAGTCCACGATTCCAACGAGCGCACATTCGGAGCGGGACAAGCCAGACGCAGCCCGTGCACCGCGCCGAGCGCAAGGTCGAGGTCCTTGCCGGTGGTGCGCTCGAGAACACCGCGCAGGGCGGCGATGATCCGCCCGCGCAGCTTCATGTCATCGCAGTTCTCGGCGACGAGCCCGAGACCGTAGGCAGCAAACGTCCGCGTGCGGTCGTCGATGCGCTCGCGGTCAGTCAGCCGACGGCCGACGCGATCATCGGTCATGACGGCGAGCAGATCGTCGACCACCCACGGACGCCGCGAGATACCCAGGGCGAGGGCCGCCGTTTCACGCGTCTCTTGCACGCCGTTGCGCAGACCCGCGACGAACAACTCGCGCAGTGCAGGCGCTGACGCGCTCGGCAAGATCTTGCCGAGCGCCACCAAGCACGCGGACGCGAGATCAGGCTGTCGCGTCGCTTGCAGCGTGCGGGAAAGCGCCGGCAGCAGCTCGCGATCGATTTGCTCGAGGGTCGGATGCGCGCCAGAGGCACGCGTCGCGGTGACCGTGGCCTTGACCTGAAGGTAAGCGTCCTTGTTGAACTCCCACCACAGCTGCCAGCGGGTCTGCTCGCCTCCCGACGCCGCCGTCAAAGCAGCCGAACCGCCCACCGGTTGCGCGTAGGAAGGAGCCGAACTCACACGAGGCCCCGCAGTGACGGGGCCACTCCGACCACCGGGGGCTGCGGGACCTCCCGCTCCCCCCGGCAACACCGCAGCACCGACCCCGACGCCTACCCCCGGGTTCACCGGAATCGGTGCACGGTAGCCGCCACCATGAGCTTCGAGGGGCGCAGCCAGAACACTGATCGCGACCGCCACGATCGATCGACAAACCCAAACCGTGCGACGAACCATGAGTGGCGCCGTCAAGCGCCGAAGCCAGAGACGAAGAACAGCCCGAGGCGGGATTCCACGCTCAAGCAAGTCTCAGCCTACCGGTTCTCTCGATCCCCGCCGCCTCTGATCCCGCAACACACACCCCGAGGAATCGCATCGAACTTCCGCGGGCGCGGCAGCGCCCGCGGTGCTCGCCAGATTCCTGCCGGGCCTGCCATCTGCTGCGCTACCGCGCAGCAGATTGGCACGCCCGGCAGGAATCGAACCTGCGACCTACGGCTTAGAAGGCCGTCGCTCTATCCAACTGAGCTACGGGCGCCCAGGGTGGAGAATAGGCGAACCAACGGCCGCGACCCAGCGCCGCGCCCGATCACCGCACCCAAGGTTCGCACCCAAGGCGGTACCCAGTTCTCAAGCGCGAGTCGCCAACGACTCCCCAGGTCATCAAGTCCCGAACAGCAACCCCGACCTATTGACCCTTGATACGCGACACCTCTCCAGGCTCCATCGGCATCGGGGTGGTCGGAATGGCGAGTTGGGTCACGGCGTCGTGCCGTCCGAGATCAGAGCGGTACGCCATCACAGTGGTCGACTTGGCGCCATCGGCATGCACCCACCAGTCCTGGCCTACGGGGCTGCGCTCGATTCCGATGATCTCAGAGTAGGGCCGGTCGTTCGGCCAGCTCAGGGGCGCCGGGTCAACGGCTCCGTTGAGGGCCGCGACGTAGGTTCCATTGGGCAGACGCAACAACTTGCGCTTGGCCTCGGCGTCGGGGTTAGAGACCGTGGGTGGCGCCGTCCGGCGCGCGCTGAGGGACGCGGCCTCAGGCTGGGGTGTTGGCTTGGCGTCGACGGCGACGGACGCAGGCGCCGAACTCGTGGCGCGGCTCTGGCCAGGCCACAGCCAAAGGACCGCGCCAACAGCCGCACAAAGGACGAGACCAACCGGGAGAGTCGAGTTCATACTGAGAGAGAGTCTAGTCCGGAGGGGCGAAGAGAACGAGGCGGCCCTCTTACGGCGTCACGAATCGAGACGATCGCGGGTCGTGGCACGCGAGCGCGGTTCGGGCCCCCCATCTCTCGACGGCCCTTGACAACTCCGCAGAAATACAATCACCTGCGAAACCTGAGTGGGGATGCCGCTCGTCTACTCGGCTGGGCGAGTATCCTTACTCAACTCGTCTGGCCACCTGTTCGACCTGACCTCATGTTGAGGTGGGTCGGAGGTGTCGCCTTGCTCACACACTTCTAGGAGTCCTGTCAGGATGCGTTCCCTTCTCCTCGCTTCGCTCGTATTCGCCTCGTCGGCCGCGGCGCAGACCGCCGCCAACCATTTCTTGATCTACAACGAAGTCTGCACGAACTTCACCTCGCGCGGCTCGCTGGGGATGTTTGGTGGCAACAACCTGATCCAGGTGCCTGGTGACCGCTTCTCCGGTATCGGCCATGACGCCTCCGGCGGCGGCACCAAGCTCCTCGGGTTCCGCAGCATTCTGCAGGATCAGAACGCAGCGACGGTGGAGGCGTACAGCTACATCATCCGCGCCGACAGTGGGGGCGCGCCCGATCCGAACGCGGGGGGGATCCTGTTCCAGACCGCGGCCATCAACAGCCCAGGCGGCTCGGGGATCCTCGCGTGGAACGTCTTCACAGACCTCGGGACCCCAGCGACGACCGCTCTGCCCACTACGCCGGGCACCACGTTCTACTACGGGATGGATTGGGGCCCATCGGGTTGGACGGCGGACGGTCTGTCGACGCACATCAACACCTACTACCCGTTGGCCGGCAACACCTGCGGTCTTACGCGAACGGACAACCCGGCGCCAACCGGCGTGCCGAATCTGACCTGGAACCTCATCACCGGCGCTGCCAGCGCGACCCAGCCCGGCGTGTTCCGTAGCCCTCGCTACGAGCTCAAGCTCGAAGCCGCCGTCTTGAACCTCGGCAACGTCGATACGAATCTGGCCACCGACCCGACTTGGACCTGCTTCTGCGGCGCGACCACCCGCAGCTTCGGTTGTGGCGGCATGTATCCGCAGAACGGCGGCTCGCGCGTCGACGGGATGGACTTCCGCGTCAGGAACTTCAACTACCCGATGGGACTCTACGCCCTCTTCCTCGGCGAGCCTGGGGCCGCCTTCAACCTCGCCCCGATTTTCGCGGGCAATCTCTACCTCAACCTAGCCGGCCCGAACATCCCCTTCACTCAACTGAGTAGCGGCAGCCTCGACGCGGCCGGCCAAGGCATTGGCACGATCGTTCCGCCCAACTTCTTTCCGCCGTCGTTCCGCAACTTCCGGCTGGACTTCCAGGCCTTCACCCTCGGCGCCGGCTTCCCCGGCATGATGACCAACAGCGCCGCCACTTCTTGGCTGCCGTAGTGTGAGACTGCACCGGGGCGCAACCCCGTTGTGGTAAGAACCGGGCTGCGCGGCTCCCCGCGCAGCCCGGTTCGCGTTTAGGGCCGGCCCGGATTCGCACGACGACCCGGGATCATCGCGGCCGGGCTACCAGCGTCAGCTATCGCTAGCCTTGCCCCTGCTTGGCGCCGACTCCGCCCGAACGTTGGGCATCGCTCCTTGGATGCGTCGCCACTCCGCACGCGCCATCGGCAGAGTCAAGAAGCCGAGGCTAACACCGGTCAGCACCGCACCGAGGCTGAAGAGGCGGTGGCTGAGCATCATGGCCAAGCCAGCGAAGAACGCGATCCAGGCGAGATCGAAGTGGCGACCACGCCTCGCGGCGTGCGCAAATCCCCACACCACGACCGCGACAACGATCAGTTCGCCCAGGACCATGGGCGCGGGCTACGACAGTCAGGAAAGGCTATTCAGCCTTCAACCCTCCTGCGGTCACTTCTTCTTGTCGATGGGCAGCGCTGCCAACTCGTTGCGGTGGCGCCCACGCAGTGCCTTGACCAAAGGAAAGCTCTCGACCTTGTCGCCCCGACGCAACGTCAGCTTGCCGGACTTGATGACCTTGGTCGACACCTTGACTCGCAGGACGCGGCCGTCGGGCGTCAGCACGCGGATGGTGTGAATGTTGGCCTTGAACTTACGCTTGGCGCGGCCGGTTACGCGGCGACCGACGCCGCCCTTCTTCTTGGCCAAACCGCGACGGGCGACGGTGTTGCCAACACGCGTGCGGCGACCAGTGACTTCGCAGACTCGGGACATGTGAGTGCTCTAAAACGGGCGGCGAAGCGTAGCCAGGGGCGAGCGGCAAGCAAGAAAACAAGGCGGCAAGCCAGAAGGTCGCCTCCGAGCCGGAGGCTCGCGGCCGCAGGGTAGATCGCGAGGAGTGCCCTCCGAGGCTACTGTTTCCTTGGAAGATTGCCACTGGCGCCCGCCGCCGTGGACGCGGAGAGTGCCACGAAGGCTCACTCGCACAAGCGCATTGACAAACCGATCTCGATTCCCGTGGTGGATGATCTTGGTGAATGGCGTGGTCGCGTTCGGGATCACCGTGTTCACCATCGAGTTCTGGCTGGGCCGCGCCGACGACCTGCCGGAAAAGGAACTGCGCATGCTCCGCCTGGTGTTCCGGCAGGTGATGCAGGATCACGTCGAGCCGCACGCCCCCGACGAGCTTTTGCGCTTCGCCATCGACGGCATGGTCGAGGGCCTGCACGACAAGCACAGCAAGTTCGTACCGGGCGACCGGGCGCGTGCCTTCGACAGCGAAACGACCGGCGAGTACCAGGGGATCGGCATCGGCATCGTCCCCGACCACATCCCCATCACCGTGCGCTATCTGTTGGAGGACAGCCCGGCCGAACGCGGCGGCATCGCGGTCGGCGATCGCATCGTGCAGATCGACGGCGAAAGGCTCGACCAGGTTACCAAGAGCAACGTCATGGAGGAGGCTCGGCGACGGTTACTCGGGGCTCCGGGCAGCACCGTCAGGGTCGTGGTTCAGCGCGGCTCTGATGTCGAGACCGAGGTCGAGTTGACGCGCGGCGTCCAGGGCACCAGCGTGAAGTGGGCGCGCCTTGTCGATCAGCAGGCGCGCATCGGGTACCTCTACGTATCCGCGTTCCAGCAACGCACCGCCGCCGAACTGGATCACGAGTTGCGGTTCCTGGAAGAGCAGGCCGGCGGCGCGCTGGAAGGTCTCGTCCTCGACCTGCGCCACAACCCAGGCGGCCTGCTGACCGAGAGCATCGCCGTCGCCAACCGCTTCCTGACGCGCGGCAACATCGTGTCTCTCCGGGCACGCGGCGATGTCGAACACGCCCGCCACGATGTCGATCCGAGCAAGACCACGCACCCTAGTCTGCCGCTCGTGCTGTTGGTCAACGATGACAGCGCAA
The DNA here is from genome assembly GCA_031423015.1 of Planctomycetota bacterium. GTDB lineage: Bacteria > Planctomycetota > UBA1135 > UBA1135 > UBA2386 > DATGPD01. Next base: position 42,851 of record JANPER010000270.1, read on the forward strand.
GTGCGAGCGAAGTGCTGTGCGGCGCCTTGCAGGATCACCAACGCGCCGCGGTGGTCGGCGCGCAGACCTACGGCAAGGCGGTCGTGCAGAGCATCTACCGTTGGGACGGCCTCGACTTCCGACTCAAGCTGACCACGTCGCGCTATCTCACGCCAAATGGACGATCGTTGGGGCGAATCGAACGGGGCCGCGACGGCAAGCCCGAGGGCGGCATCACCCCCGACGTCGAGGTTGCTTTGCCGCCGAAGGTCGGAGAAGCCGCAAGGGTGCGCTTGCAGGACTTTGAAGTGCCGCGGCGCTACAAGGCGGCCGCGGCGGCGCTGGCCCTTGAACTCGGGTTCGAGGGTGAAGCCGAACCGCTCGGTCCCGAGCAAGACGCGCAGCTCGGTCGCGCGCTCGAAGTGCTCCGCGAGCGGATGGCCCGGGCGGCGCCGGAGGCTGGCAACTCCGCCGAGAGCAAACGGTGACCTCCACGTCGCTGGTCTTGGGCATCGAGTCCTCGTGCGACGAGACCGCCGCCGCAGTGGTACGCGATGGCCGAACCGTACTCAGCAACGTCATCGCGTCGCAGGACGACCTGCACGCGCGTTACCGCGGCGTGGTGCCAGAGATCGCCAGCCGCTCACACATGCAACGCATCCTGCCGACGCTGCGCACTGCGTTGACCACGGCAGGCGCGGCGCCGCACGACCTCACCGGCATCGCCGTCACCCACCGACCAGGCATGATCGGCTGCCTCTTGGTGGGCGTCGCCGCAGCCAAGGCGCTGAGCTGGAGTTTTCGGCGACCGCTGATCGGCGTCGACCATGTGCAGGCGCACATACACGCGGCGTTCATGGTCAGGCCCGATGCGCCGTTGCCCATGTTGGCGTTGGTCGCCTCCGGCGGGCACACGGCGCTGTACCGGGTCGATGCCCCCGGCGCAGCTACGCGTCTTGGCGCCACGCGCGACGACGCCGCCGGCGAAGCCCTCGACAAGGCCGCGGCGCTGCTGGGCCTGCCCTACCCAGGCGGACCCTCGATCCAAGCTGCGGCGCGCGCCGGCAATCCGCGCGCGGTTGCTTTCCCGCGCGCGCTTCTGGCCCCCGACTCCCTCGACTTCTCGTTCAGCGGCGTCAAGACTTCGTTGCTCCAGCACCTCGAGAAACGCGGCTTCTCCGCCGAGCGGCGACCAAGCGACTCAGAACTCGCCGACCTCGCTGCTTCGTATCAGGCGGCGGTCGTCGACGTGATGGTGGTGAAGCTGGCACGCGCGGCCAAGGCCAGCGGCGCGCGCAGCCTGTCGATCGGCGGCGGTGTGGCGCGCAACGAACGCTTGCGCGCTGAGATCGAAGCACACCCAGAACTGCGGGCGCTCACCGCGGTGTTCCCCCCCCTTGATCTCTGCTCCGACAACGCGGCGATGGTGGCAGGTCTCGGCGCCCACCTGCTGGCGCGCGGTGAAGAGTCGACGCTCGGCCTCGAAGCCCTCGCTACAGCGCGCAGCTCGCGCGCGAGTTGACGTTGGTTAGAGCTTCGCCACCCAGGCCCGGAACTCTTTGTCCAGCGCCTCCAGATCGATCCCGGCGAACGCCTTGTCGACCGCTTCCGACAGGATCTTCTCCACCTTGTCGCGGTCGGCGAAGCTGAAGAACTTCAGGCCGGGAATCCCGGGGACCGGATCGATGCTCGGTCCATCGTCCTCCTTGCCTTCCTTCTTCTTGCGCCGGAAAGCTTCGATGTTGTCCGCAACGTGTGAGAAGTAGGTGTCGAGGATGATCTGGTGGCGCTTGTTCTTCGAGACGCTGCGCAGGTAGTAGACGAACGCCCAGCCCTGCGAATACTTGAGCCCAGCGTTGGTGTAGTACTCGTTCTGCGGCAGCCGGATGAGCGTGCGCAGGGGGATGAGGTCGCGGTCACCGCGTAGGTGTTCGCGCAGAAACTTGACGCGCCAGTCGAAGGGCTGGTAGCGAATGCTGCCGCCGCTGATCGTGATGCCCGCGAAGTAGTCGCCGTGACCCTCGTTGAACCACGAGTGCGGTGACACGTCGCCGATTGCGTAGTGCACGTACTGATGGAACGCCTCGTGATACATCACCGAGCGGCAGTTGGACAGCGAGTCGGCTTTGGTCCGATCCTCGAACTTGGCGAACAGCACAAGCTCGCCGGTGTCTGAACTGAAATAGCCAGCTGAGCCCCCCGGACCGCCGTACTGGTGGTACTCAGACTGTGTGTCGAGCACGCGCACCGGCGACAGCGATGACTCCTGGGTGCGCGGCGGGAAGGACTTCACGTACACCTTCTCTCTTACGATTTCGATCTCCTTGGCCAGCGACTCGATGAAGGCGCGGTTCGTGCTGTTGCTGAGGAAGACGTAGTTCGGCGTGTCGATCGAATACCACCCGGGATTGCCAGCGATGCTCGCCTTCAGCGCATCGCGTTTCTCGGCGCCCTTGAGCTTGCTGGTATCGCGGCGAGCGCCCGACGTGAGTTCAGCGTTGCCACCATCGGTGACCACGAAGGACTGGATGCTCTTGAGGTAGATGTCCTGCCACGTCTTGCGGTAGCTCTCCTCGAACGACGTGTAGATCACGCCCCAGTCGACGTTGTCCTTACGGAACGAACCGATGGTGATCGCCTCGGCGCCGGCACCGAACTCGATGAGGTCGCCGGTGAGCTTGCCGACCTTGATGATCTTGCGCGTCCACCGTTTCGCCGCGCCCTCGTAGCGGGCTTCGATGAACTCGTCGATCGACTTCGGGTTGGCGCGCTTCTTCAGCGACTCGATGAGTTCATTCTTGGGAAGCGGCGGCAGATCCTCGGCGCCCTCGACCGGCTTCTCGACTGCGGGCGCAGTGCCGGTCGCCGCCGCCAACAACGGGAGCCGCACGATCATCAACTCGCAGTGCTGGCCTCCGTTCCAGCCCTCGATGTCGCCGCGCAACCACAGCGTATCGAGATTCAGCTTCCAGCGCCCGACGATGAACTTGTCCCCAGCAGCCGCCGGGATGGAGTTCCAACCCTTGATCGGCCGGATCGCGTAGCCCCAGTCTTTGATCTTCTGCACCGCGTCGAGTTCCATCTTGCCCTGGGCCGGGCAGTCGGCGGAGGGAAGGGCGACGGCCAAACCAACGAGAAGGGCGGCGAGCTGAGCTTGCTTCATATCCGAGCTGTTCTCCGAAGCACTATCTTGGGGCAAGTCTGCCCCATGGGGAGCATAGCCACGAGGCCAGGACGTGACAGGCGCAAGATGCCCGACGCGCGGACCACGTCGACGCAGACCACAACCGCGGCGTTGCCCGCATTGCCGACACGCGCTCTACTTCCGCCCCGATGAAGCAAGCCCGCCTCCTGCTCGAAGATGGCACTGTCTGCCTCGGCCGCTCGATCGGCGCAAGCATCACGACGGTCGGCGAGTTGGTGTTCAACACCTCGATGTGCGGCTATCAAGAGATCGTCACCGACCCGTCGTATCGCGGCCAAACCGTCCTGCTGACGCAGCCGCACATCGGCAACTACGGCGTCAACAGTGAAGATGAGGAGTCGGCGCGGCTGTGGCTGTCGGGCTTGATCGTGCGCGAGGCGTGCGACCGCAGCAGCAACTTCCGCTCGGCCGGCGAGCTGTCCGACTACCTGCGGCAGCACAACGTGCCCGGCATCGACGACGTCGACACGCGCATGATCACCCGCCGAGTACGCACCGGCGGCGCCATGCGAGTGATGCTGACAGAAGACATGGAGACCGACGTTGCGACGCTCGTGCAGCGCATCAAAGCGGCGCCAACGACGAGCGACATCGACCACGTGCTCGAGGTCACGACGCCGAACATCGTCCACTGGACCCGCGGCGACGAGACACTGCTGCCACCGCCCCGCGTCGCAGCAGCTGCCGACCGGCGGACCTACAAGGTCGTCGCGTACGATTTCGGCGCCAAGCGCAACATCCTGCGCTCCCTGGTGGAGAGCGGCTTCGATGTCACGGTCGTGCCGGCGGCGACTCCGGCCGAAGCAGTGCTCGAGCGCAAGCCGGACGCGGTGTTCCTGAGCAACGGCCCCGGTGACCCCGCCCTATGCACCTACGCGGTGAAAGCCGCGGCGACCTTGGTGCGCAAGCTCCCGGTGTTCGGCATCTGCCTTGGCCACCAGATCCTCGGTCAGGTGTTCGGCGCCAAGACCTACAAGCTCAAGTTCGGCCACCATGGCGGCAATCAGCCGGTGATGGACCTGTCGACCGAGAAGGTCGAGATCACCGCGCAAAACCACTCGTTCGCGGTCGATCCGAGCCAACTGCCCGCCAGCGTGAAGGTGACACACGTCAACCTCAACGACAAGACCGTCGAAGGCCTGCGCCACACCGAGCTGCCCGTGTTCTCAGTGCAGTACCACCCCGAAGCGGCCCCCGGCCCGCACGACTCGCTCTACCTGTTCGAACGCTTCCGCGAGGTCATCGCCAGTGGCCGGCCACCGGCGTAAGCCGCGCGGCAGTGCGCGTCAATGCGCGTCAGTTTCGCTCGGAGCGCGGCTTGTAGAAGTCGATCACGAACGGGTTCCAAGCGCGCTCTTCCTTGGCGAATTGATCGATGTCCGACAGTCGGCGCAGTTCGTCTTCATAGCGATCGGGAAAGTCGATCGGCACCACCCGCAAGCCAGCGCGATCTTCGAGAAGCACGATCGGGTGCAAGCGCATCTCTTCTCCGTCCTCGAGGCGCACCAGGATCGAAGCTGACCGGCGGATCACGAACACCCGGTTCTCCTCGTTGCGCTTGAACACCGACGCCATGTGCACGGTGAACACGTTCGACCGCGTCGTCGTCAGTTCGTAGAAGAGTTCCTTGGTCTGCGGATTGCCGAGGTTGAGGAACTCAGGGATCTCGTCGAGATCTTGCACCTCGGCGAACATCTTGCGCTTCACCTTCTCGCCCTCGTCAACCAGCGCCGAAGCCTCGGCTTGGGGCTCGTCGCTCGGCGGGACGTCCTCGTTGCGATGGCGCAAGATGGCCTCGATCACCGCCGGCGAGACCTCGTTGTCGCCGAACAGACACCGCAGCACCGGGCGCGAGGCAGTGTTGATGTTGATGCGGATCCCCTCACCGATCGGCTCCACATCTGTGCCACCCGTGCCGCCAGGCTGTGCGCCAGACCCTTGCCCCGATTGTCCTGATTGCCCCGATTGCCCGGCCTGACCGCTGGCCTGGCCCTGCCCTTGCCCCTGACCTTGGGCACTTCCGTTGCCACTCGCATTGGCCCCGGTGTTGCCACGCAAGGCCAGCTTGTCGGGGTCGCCGGGGTCGGTTGCCAAGGCCGTCGACACAGTCAGCACAGACTCGAGCCCGAGCATCAGCTTGTTGTCCAGTACGGTGTCGTAGAACAACTCGTCGGTCACCCCTTCGAACAAGCGCAACTCGTCGAGGTGCAACATGAGCGAGACCTCGTTCTGGTCGCCATCGCTCTTGAGCGGCGGCCGCGGCATCTGCTGCGAGCGCGCTTGCCCACGCATCCATTCGATGATCTGGCCGGCGAGTCTCTCCCCGTCGCCGGTGTTGAGGTCCATCGGCGAGTCTTCGCGCAGGTAGTCGATGAGGCGAACGAAGCGAGCCTTCGACTCGCGAGCAAACTCGGGGTCGGCACTGACCAGCGACAAGATGTTGAACTTGCGGTTCTCGTCCTCGACGAACACATACGTGGTGATGTCGGAGTCGGCGAATCCCTGCGGCTCGAACCACGCGTCTTGACTGCCGTCGGCGGTCGCGGCCAGATCCTCCTCAGCTTGCCCCGGCGCACCACCGGCGGCCGCGCTACCGTCGCCGCCCCCGGCCGCGCCCGCTATCCCTCCGAGTCCGCCTGCACCACCGCCGCCTTCGGTCGACGGCTTGTCATCGCGCAACATCTCCTCCACCTGAAACAGCGTGTAGCGCATGTGATTGCGCATGCGCGCCATGAGCGCGTCGTTCTCACCGGTGAAGCGCGCCATGCGGGCGGTCAAAACCAACTCGGCGATGATCACGTACAGCAGGATGCTCAGGATGAGCACCATGATGAGAGCAAAGCCGCCGTCACGCGGGCGCGTTGGACTCGCGGTACGACTGGGCGGAGAAGACGAGAGGCGCGGCATTCGGCTCTGGACGTCAGAGTATGCCGGATCCTTCCGGTCGACGTTCATCTTGGCTGCAAGGACCGCCAACTCTGGAGTGCCACCTCTCGGAGGGGCGAGCGCCAGCCGATGGGCTAGCGGCCCAGCGGGTTCAGGAAGTTGGTGTCCTCAGTGCGATCGAGGCCGTACTTGATCCGCGGGATGATGATGAACTCGACGTTCTGCGTCGTCTCCTGCTTGGTCGTCGACCGGAACAAAATGCCCAGGATCGGAATGTCGCCGAGCAGCGGCACCTTGGACACGTTGTCAAACACGCTCTTGCTGAGCAGACCGCTGATCGTGGTCGCCTGGTCGTGGCGCACGTGCACCTGCGTCACGACCTCGCGTTCGGAGATGGTCGGCGTCGGCACCGGCTCGGTTGGCGAGAAGCCCGTGACCGCCGAGACCTTGGCGTAGATCTGCAGAATGACCGTGTCGGTGCCGGCAATCACCGGCCGAATGTTCACCTGGATGCCGACCGGCTTGAAGTCGATGTCGACCACCACGTTCGAGCCCGAGGACGTGAACTTGGCTTTGGGGTACGGCACTTGGGTCAGGGTGGACACAGCGGCCGTGCCGCCGTTGCGGACCGTGAGCTTGGGCTGGCTGAGGATGTCCGCCAACTGGTTGATCTCGAGCGCTTCCAGCCGTGCGTTCAGCTCCCAGCGATCGTGCACACCGCCGAGCGTCAGCACGCCGCGCTCCGTACCCTTGCCAGTGCCGACCAACGGCGGAGCGAGAGGGAACAGCGACGTGAGGTCGCGGATCAAACGGTCGGAGCTGAGGTTGGTGAAGGTAGGCGTGTTCGGATCGACCAGCGAGATGCCGAATGCAGTGGCGTCGGTCGACTGGAACTCGATCACCTTCACCTCCAGCTCGATCTGCGGCACGCTGGAGAAGAACAGGTTGAGCGCCGACTCGAACGCTGCGAGCGCAGTTGGTTGCGCAGAGACCAGCAGCAGCGAGTTGCTCACCGACGTGCCTTGCGCCGGGTTGGCGCCCGTCACCGGCGCCTTGATGTCGGCCGCCACGATGCGCTCGAAGTCCTTGAACAGGGTCAGCCGCACCTGATGCTGGCCCAACATCCGGGCGAGCACGCTCTGGCTCTTGTTGTCGAGGTCATAGCCGGTACTCACCGCCTCGGGCGGGGTCGCCACCCCAGGCTCACGCAGCAGGCTCTCGAACACGGTCGCCGTCTCGCCGCTCAAGAAAAACTGCTTGGTCACCATGCCGTCGGGGGCGATGATCACCGCGCTGCCGAACTGGTTGCGCAGCTCCGCGTCGCGTTGCCGCCGCTGCGTTTCGTCCTGCGCCGGCGGCGACTTGCCATCCTGCGCGTCGCTCGTCGACAGCGAACTGAGCGACTCGGGTGCGGCAAGCGCGGCGCCATTTGCACTCGGCGAGGGATCGCCGGGGCCCCACACCCTGACCGCCAGACCTCGACCATCGGTCGGCTTGCCTTCGGGGTCCAGAGTCGCGGTCACTACCTGGGTGCTCAGGTGAGGCGGCGGCGCTGGCTCGGTGACGCAGGCTCCGGCCAGGAGCACGCAACAAAGCCAAGGCCAATCCCGGCGCGACCATGCCTTCGTCGCGAACCGCATTTGCTGACCGTGCCGACTTCGAATGAAGGACCTTGCCATGCTTCAACCTGCGGTGTCGGTGCGCCCCACCGGCACGGGATGCCCACCGGCTTACGCCAAGGCGAACAGAGGGCCGCAGGCTACCGTCACTTCGAGTTCTTCTCCACGTAGTCGACCACCTTGGTGGTCAAATCTGACTCCGTCAAGCCCTTGTTGTTGGAGATATCCCCGTCGCGCACCACCAGATCGTTGCCCTGGTCCTCGGCGACCGCCTTGCAGGCCTCCTTGATGCGCTTCAACATCGCGCTCATCAGCAGTTTGTAGCGGGCGCTGTCTTCGGCCAGGCTCTGCGCCTGGATCTCGCGATACTCCGGCGTCTTCTCAGCGACCTTCTCGACATCGATGGTTGCAGGCTTGGAGCAGTTAGAAGCCTCTCCGAACAGGACCACCGCCTTGTTCTTGAGCACGACCCCCTGGGCCGCGCAAGGCGTCAGGGCGAAGAACAAGGACGCGAGAACCGACAAGCGAATCGATGTGACCATTGCAACTCCGTTGATGTTGACGCGGAGCAACGCGTCACGAGGCAAGGCCATCGCCTCGTGGCGAGTCGCAACAACGCGAGAGCAACCCGGGTGCCATGGCGAGAATAGGAGTGGTGGCGAAAATCTTTAATACCTTAATCCCAACGCTTTACGACATCGACTCAATCTGAGCCCGGAGCGATGGACCCCCCACCCCCCGGGGCATCCAACTTATTCGCCACCCGGTAGCGGGCGCCACGGCGAATACCAACACGAACAATTCGCCGCTGGCGAATTAGGCTCGATAGGTCCCGGAGAGCGGTTCGAGGGCTGACCGCTGCATCCTTGACATGGTCCTCGACTGCGATCTCGCCATGCGCCCCGATGAGAGCCAGCAGCCGGTTGAGTCGATCCGGAGATTCGGTGACGCCGGACTCCACCGGGGCCGGAGGCTTGGGTAAACCGTCCGAGACAGGGAGCGGCGCCAACTCAAGGGGTGTCGGTGCAGCAGTGGACTCGGCAGCGACCGGCATGAGGCCAAGCGAGCCATCGGGCGCCAAGGTGCTGCTGGGCAAGAGTCCCACCAAGTGCGACGACTCAACCCAATCCCCGGTCGCCAGGACGGCCGCTCGCATCACCGCGTTGCGCAACTCGCGGACATTGCCGGGCCAAGCGTGGTGAAAGACTTTGTCCATCGCATCTGTCGTGAGCCCACGCGCCGTGGTGCTGCCGGCGGCGAGGGCCTCGGCGCAGAAACGATCCACGAGGACCGGGATGTCATCACGCCGCTCACGCAGGGGCGGCACCGACAGGGTCATGCCCTGCAACCGATAGTAGAGGTCTTCACGGAACTTGCCGGTTGCCACCAGCTCGCGCAAGTTGCGATGGGTCGCCGCCACGATGCGCACGTCGACTGGCACAGGATGCAGGCCGCCGACGCGATCGATCTCGCGCTGCTGCAGCACGCGCAACAGCTTGACTTGCACATCCAGCGACACTTCACCGATCTCGTCTAGGAAGACTGTGCCGCCACGCGCCAACTCGAACTTGCCAAGTTTGCGCGCATCCGCGCCGGTGAAGGCCCCCTTCTCGTAGCCAAACAGCTCGGACTGCAGCAGAGACTCCGGCAGCGCAGCGCAGTGCACCTTGACGAGCGGCCCGCCACGCCGACGGCTCCACCGATGCGCCAGATCGGCCATCAGCTCTTTGCCCGTGCCCGTTTCGCCTTCGATCAGAATCGCGATGTCGGTCGGCGCGATGCGCTGCAACGTCCGCAGCACGCGCTGCATCGGCAGGCTCGTTGCCACCAACTCGCCGTGCGACTCGATCGGAATGGGCGGCATGGTCGCGACCGCCGGTTGTCGCACGGCTTCGAGGCGTTGGTCGACGAGGTCCAACAAGAACTCGGCGCTCGCTGCCTCCGCGGGAAACGTCGCGGCGACCACCGCCGTGCGGAGTGGCGTCCATTCGGGCGGCAGCGCAAAGTCCAATCGGCCGACCAAGGCGGCAACCTCGCGCATCAGTTCGGCGGCGCGTTCCGTCGACGCGCCTGCCACCAAGACCCGCAGGTCCGTCATGGTGACGCGACCGATCGGTGATGTCGCCGCCAACGCGCCGCGCACACCGCTGGTCACGCGTTCGATGCAACGGGCCAGACGTTCAGTCCCCAGGCTCGCCTGCAGCTGGTCGCCGTCGACCAAGGCGATGCCGAGCATGCTCACCGACTGGCCGTGCGCTTGCGCACTAGCCACCTCGTGTGCCACGCGGCGACGGAAGAAGTCCGGGGTGTAGGCGCCGGTGTACGGATCTTCCACCGCCGCCATGTAGAGGCGAGCGTTCTCCATGGCCAGGGCCGCCTGCGTCGCCAAGGTGCTCAACAACTCCAGATTGACGGATCTGGGCACGTCGGCGTCGAACAGGAGCAACACCAACCCGCGCACCCGGCCGGCCACTGCCAGGGGCAAGCCGATCAGAGATCGCGATTGCGCCGCGATCGGCTCCGGCAGGCCGGCTGGCAACGCCGCGGGCAACACCGCTGGCCGGCCCGCCGCTGGTACGCAACGCGCCGAGAAGGGTCCAACCGCGTCGAGCATCGATCGCACGCGCGGGTCGCCGGCGTCGAGTTGCGACTGGTCATCGCCGTAGAGCACCACGGCGTCGGAGTCACGGTCACGCAAGAGAACGCGGACGCGGTCGGCAGGACTGTGCTGCATGAACAGCCGCACCGCCGTGTTCAGCGCGTCGCGCAGCTCCAGCTTCGACGTCAGCTCCTGCATCCCGAGGTTGAGGATGCGCAGGTCGCCAATGCGGCCGCGCAGATCTTGCGCCATGCGATTGAAGGCATGCGTCAGGCGGTTGAGATGGCCGTCGTTCCCGATCGGCTCGACGCGCACGTCGAGATCGCCGTGACCCAGCGCCTGCGCGCTCCGCGCCAGACGCTCGATCGGTCGACTGATGCGGTTGGTGACCACCGATGAGAGCGACACCGCAAATAGCAACAACACCGCCGCGACGGCCAACAGGAAGCCGCGCACCGACACGCGGCCCACGGGCAACGGCAGGGACGCAGGGCGAGCGATATCGACGACGCCGAGCAGCGCGCGTGGCGTGGCATCGACATCACGCAGGACGCTGTAGGCCGCCAGCCAGGGCTCGTCCTCCAGCCGATGCGCCGTGAACACCGGACGCCCACTCTGCTGGCTGCGCATCAGAGCGTCCCGCCGCGCGGCCATCACCCCCGATCGGCACGACAGGCGTTCGAGCCAAGTTCCACTCACGCCCGCGCCAGCCGCGACTGCAAGCGGATAGCCGAACGTATCGCACAGCACCGCGCTGGCCTGGGGCAGCAGGCGCGCTAGCAGCGGCGCATCGATTGGTCGCGCCACCGACAGCGATGCGCTGCCGATGTCGGCTTCGAGTTCCCGGCGCACGCCAAGCACCGGTGCGCCCCACACGACGAAGACACTCGGCTCGGCGCGCAGCGGCGTCTCCAAGCCGCGCAGCGCTGCATCGCCGTCGAACAGCGACAAAGGCCGCAGCGCTTTTTGGCTCGCCGCCGGCGTCAGCTCGAGCCGCAAGAACCCGCCCTTCCAGTCTGGCGGTCGCTGGCTCGCCATCCTTTGTTGCAAACTCAGTCGGATCGCATCGATGCCCACGCCCGCCGCAACCTGCGTTTGTGCGTCGTCGACAAGCGCCTGCAGCCAAGCCTCCGCGGACAACGACAAGTCACGCTGCAGGGTCGCCAGCTGCCCGGTCACGCCGTCGAGCGCGCTCACCAGGCGCTGGCGCTGCTGCGTCTCGTGGCCTTCCTCGACGACGCGCAACACCAACCAGGCCAAGACCGCCAGCGGCGCCAGGGTCGCCACAGAGAGGGCCGCCACCAAACGCACGCGCAAACTGCTGAACGCCGCGATCGCCTCCGCCAGCATCAGCAGCAAGACGGGCAGCGCCAGAAGGCACAACCCGAGCCCGACCGCGTAGGCGATGCGCGAGAAGCGTTCGTGCGACGGGTCGCGCACGAACACGCCCAGCACGTTGTTGCGCCACCCCGAACCCGGCAACGGCATGAAGCTCTCGTACACGCGCGCCTCGCCGTCACGCGTCGCGCGCATCGCGGTGACCGCTTGCGTGCCGAGATCGTTGGGGACTACGTCAGGCGCGGTGCCATCCACGGTGGCCGCAACCAGGCGACTGTCGCGGTAGATCGCGAAGCTGGCTGCGCGCACGCGGCCGGCGAAGTCATCGCGCAGCCGCACCGACGCCGCGTCGGCGCGCGTCAACGGTGAGGACGACGAGTCGCTCGGCGCGGCTTCGCGCTCGCGGCCAAACACCACGGCACGGAATCGAATGGGATAGTGCGCGCCGACGCGGAACGTCACCGCGTCGACGCTTTGATCGCGCGGCAACTCGATCTCCGTCACCAGATTGACCAGCCGTTCGCCCGCCTCGTCTTGCCACGCGTAGGCGATATCGGCATTGCTGCCGGGCAGCGGCGCCTGCACCTGATTGTTGCGGCTGCGCTCGAACAGCACGTTGCGCTGGTGCTGCAACACCACCACACGCGGCGGCACCACCGAACCCTTGAAGTGCACGGCCACCTCGCCGACGGTTGCGTTGGTCAGCAAGTCGTCCGGCAGCACCCCTGGGTGCACCGCGCGGTACACCAACCAGGCGCGGTCGAAGCCCTCGCCGGAACTCGACGACACATGCGCCCGCCGCTCGCCGGCACGCAGCTCGATGCCGCTATCTTCCGGGTACTGGCCGCGCAAGGTGGTGGGAATCCCAGTCAGTGCAGACTGGCCCAAGTCGAGGGGATGCGCCGGCCCGCGCTCGTCGTAGAGGCACGACAACCCCACCAACTCGGTGCCCTCGCCCTGCAGCGCGGTCAGCGTGATGCTGGCGACCGGCACATCGATGTCGATGGTCTCGTACACCAGATCGCGGCGGTCACGGTTTAGGGCGCTCGCCGAGGCACGTGGCCCGTCGAAGGTCAGCTCCAAGGTGCGGCGCGCATCGGCCGCATCACTCTCGATCAGCACCCGCATCCGCGGCGGCTGCGGCTCCGCCAGATCGAGCACCGGCTGCGGCATCGACACCACCAGCACCAAGCGCCGCATCGACAGAGGCTTGCCGAAGTCGACACGCTCCGCGCGTCCGATCGGCAGCGGAATGAAGTACGGGCGCACCTCGAAGAACTCCCCCGGGTAACGGCGCGGCCCGTAGCCAAATGAGCCCTCGGCCAGGTCGGTGAGGTCGACATAGTCAAAGTAGCGGCGGCGCGTGATCGAGTTGCCGCGCAACAGTTCGAGGAGTTGCTGCTCCCGCTGACCGCCGGCGTAGCTCGCGAGCGTGCCCTTCTCCATCTCTGGAATGCCAGTGCGCAGGGCTTCGAGCACGCCGTCGAGGTGTGCGCGATGCGACGACTCGCGCAGGTCGAGCGCCACCCGTGGCGCGAGCATGCCCAACGCGAAGGCAATCGAAGCGGCGACGCTGCCGATCCGTCGCATGCGGGGCTTCTGATCGGCCACCGAACTCCACGCGCGCAACAACAACCACAGCGCCAGGGCCGCGAGCACAGGGCCAGCGAGCAACGACAACCAAGGCCGGGCACTCGCCCACAGGCTGATGCTCGCGGGGCCGGAGTCACTGAGCGGCAACGCGTCAGCGAACTCGACCAACGTGAGCCTGCGCGTGTCATCGACCGGGTTGCCGCCGTCGAGCGTGATCATCGAGACGCCCGGGTCCCCTTCGTCGTGATCGTCGATCGCGAGCGCCAGACCGATGCGCGACGGCGCCGGCTTGTCGAGGCCGAACAGGGCGTGGAACGGCACCTGCGCCTCGAAGCTGTAGCGTCCGGCGCCGAGCGGTTGGAACGCGACCCGCAGGCCGGTCAGCGTCGACCCAGTCATCGTCGTGTGCTTGCCGCCGCGGCCATCCCAGGCGATCTGCCCCCACGGTCGCTGCTCGTGGAACGGCATGAACACCAGGTGCACGTCGTCGGCGTTGAACTTGGTGGACGGGGCCTCGCCGCTCGGCAGCGGCTGGTCGTCGCTCAGGTCGAGGTTCAAGAACAGCTCGATGGCGTCGCCCGACTCCCACCGGCCAGAGTCCCGCTGACCGACGAACGAGTTGTCGAGAACCTCACCACCCAGATAGAGGTGCGCGCTGTCGTAGGCCACTCGGACCTGCGCCGAGAGATCCTCCACCCCCTGCCACGCGGCGCGCGCGGGGTCGCCGACCACCTGCTCCTTTCGATCGAGCCGGAGCACGACCGCGTCCCGCCATTCGTTGACCTCGACGCGCCCGTCGACCTGGATTGGGTCAGCGATCGACCGCAGGGGTAGCGCTTGCCCGGCCTGCGCCAGCAGGTTTCCTGTGGTCGCACCGGCGGCGGCGATAGCCACCGCACGCCAAGTCAAATTCGCCATCGCCGCCATTCACCGTCTTTCGTCACGGCAGCGCAAGCACCGTGAGCTGGCGAATTCATGAATGGCGAATTACTCGAGCCCGAGCCGGCGGCATCTTCACGGCCCGGAAGCAGACCGCCGGGCAGCCACCGGACACCTGGCTTGACTGACCTTGTTGCCTTTCTCGACAGAGACGGCTACGCGCGCGGCTCCGTGAGCCGGGCGCGCGCTCGGCGCGCCCATCGGCTGAACGGATCGCGGCGCAGGTAGGCCTCGAAGTGTCCGCGCGCCTCATCCACCGCGCCGCTCTCGTGCAGCACCTCGGCCAGGTTGAAGTGCGCGTCGGCATAGGCCGGCTGCACCGTGAGCGCCTGGCGGTAGGCCATCACGCCGGGCTCGACGCGGCCGGCCTGCACGAGCGCGTTGCCCAGGTTGTTCCAGGCCTCGGCAAACTCCGCATCGGTGCGCACCGCTTCGAGGAAGTGCGCGGCAGCGTCCGCGGGTCGATCGAGCGCGAAGAGCACGTTGCCGAGGTTGAACAAGATCTCCGGCTCGCGACCAAAACCGTCCAGCGCAGTCGCGTAGCCCCGTAGCGCGCCTTCGAAGTCTTGGCGCTCCTCGGCGGTGAGGGCGTTCTCGAACGCCAGCAGCGGATCGACCTCAACCGACGGCAGCGCGCGCGGCGGTGCCTTGGGCGGCGGCAAGTCGAACTCCAAGCGCAGCTGGCCAGACAGCTCGGCCAGGCGGCCGTCGGGTAACCGCACCAACAGGTCGTCGCGTTGCAGCAAACTCGCGAGCGACGACGCGAGCGAGGCGCCCTCACCCAGCCGGCGACCGAGTTGCCGCAGCGCGCGCCGCAAGCGCGCCGGCTTGACGCCATCGCGGTGCAGCGCCGCGAGATCACGCGCGCACGCGACCTGCCGAAAGTCGAACAGCTGCAACCGACGGATCACGCGCGCCGGCAGAAGGAAGCCCTGCTTGGCCCACGCGCGCAAAGTGGCGCTTTCCACGGCGACCAAGCGTGCGAGCTGATCCACCGAGAACAGGCGATCGAGATCGACACCGATGTCCAGCAACCGCAAGAGCGCGGCCTCGTCGACGACTTCGATCGCGTGGCCGCGCGCGCGCAGCCGCTCGACCCGCCGCGCACCCACCGTGTTCGAGTCCGTGACCACCGCCAGCGAGGTGGTGTGACGCGGCACCGACACCAGCCGAGCCCCGCGTGCGCTGAGGTGCGCCGCCACCTCGACCCGACTCAACGCCAAGAGGCGACCACACACGGTCACCTCGCGACCAGCGATCGCATCGCCGCCGTCATCGCCACCACCGCCACTGTCGAACTGGGATCGGATCACGCTTGCGAGTAACTCACGAACACAGGCGCCCGCAGATGCCCACTCTTGGTGCGCTCGACGAACTTTACGACGCAGAACAACCCCGGCTCAACCCACAGGGCACCTTCGTCGCAGGCGATCAACGGCGTCGCGCGCGGCCGCGCGCGCAGGAGCGGCAGCAGCGCGTGCCTTGCCGCGACGTCGAGGCCGCTGCCGCAGCGACCCACGTAGCGCAGCGCGCCGCTGGCGTCGGGAGCCGCCAGAGCCAGGCTGCGCAGGTCGTTGCCCTCGACGAAGTAGCCGAGCACGACGCAGTGGATGGTCTCGGTGCGCTTCACCTTGGTCCACGCGCCGGTGCGTTGCCCGCTCTCGTAGATGCTGGTGAGCCGCTTGCCCACCACGCCTTCGAAGCCGCGCGCCACCAGCTGCGCGAAAAACGCCTTACCGCTACCGATCACGCCCTCGGTCAGCACGAGGCGCGGGTCGGCGATCTTCTGCACGATGTCAGTCAGGCGCGCGCGCCGCTCGTGCAGCGGCCGCGACGTCAGACTCGCGTAGTCGACGTACAGCACGTCGAACACGATGAAGGCGACAGGCCCCGGCTTGCTCGCCAGGAGGCGCTCGAAGTCGGGGCGGCCATCCGTCAACGCCACGATCTCGCCGTCGAGCGCCAGTCCCTTCTGCACACCGCGCAAGAAGTCGAGGGTCTTGAAGCGTCCCGTCATGTCGAGCTGGCGGCGACTGCGCAGCCGCAACCCACCATCATCGATGGTCGCCAGCGCCCGGAAGCCGTCCCACTTGACTTCGAACAGATGCTGCGGCGAGTCGAAGGGCTCGCCGAGCACCGCCAGCATCGGCTCGACGTAGCTGAGCGCACCCACCATCGTCACCGCGCCTCAGCCACTCTTGCGCTTCCTACTCGCCTGATGAAGCCTTTCGAAGTCGCGCGAGCTGCCATGGGTCAGTCGACTCTCTGTTGAAAACTAGACGGGGGAGCGAAATCAGCGGAGCCCGGGGCGAGGAGGATAGCACGCTTGACGGGCGGGTGCGCCACGCGGCGCTCGCTCGCGGCCGAAGGCGCGCCTGGCGCAGCGCCGCTGACGGGCGCGTTGGTGCAAAGCGGACTGCCTCGTCTGTGCCACCAAGAACCTCGATGTCTGGGTCGCACCTCGACGGCGCCCGAGGCCATCGCGGCCTTGGGCGCAACCGCGGGTTGCATGTCGGCGCAGCGCCGACCAGAGAGGCCCAAGGCCGCTTTACTCCTTGGGGCTTCCAGTGCCGCTAAGGCGTGGCGAATTGGACGGCGTGGCGAATTACGTGAGCCACAGATTCCGCGCGCCACGCGAGGAATTCGCGGCACTTGCAGCCCATGGCGCGTCGTGCATCCTGAGCATCGCGATTGCGGAGTTGGGGGAGCGACTCCCGATGCCGTCTCGGTAATCTCGTGATCGTGGCTGCCGACCCCGCACAACCTCGCATGACGGGCCGAGTGATCCGTCCGGGCGATGTGGGGGACGTCGATGATGGGTGGCTCGATCGCACGATGGAAGAGCGCATCGAGGCGGTCTCGACGCTCACCGCGATCTGCTTCGGCTGGAACTCCGACGACGCAAGTGTTCCCCGACTTCAAAGATCTGTTGTCCACGTTCAACGCCCACGGCGTTGAGTACCTGGTGGTCGGGGGGCATGCGCTTGCCGCGCATGGCCACGTCCGCGCCACCAAGGATCTCGACGTCTGGGTTCGCCCCGAAACCGAGAACGCGCGTCGGACGCTGCGCGCCGCTGCAGGCGTTCGGTGCTCCGTTGCATGGTCTCACCGAGGTCGACCTGGCGCGTCCAGGCGTGATCTTCCAGATCGGCGTGCCGCCGCTGCGGATCGACGTGATCACCATCATCGATGGCGTCGAGTTCGAGGCCGCTTGGCAGAAGCGCGTGGCCACGAAGTTCGCCGGCGAACCGGGCTATGTTCTGTCGATCGCCGACCTGATCGCCAACAAGAGGGCCGCGGGCCGACTGCAGGACCTCGCCGACGTCGAGCAGCTCGAGCGGCTGTTGGCCCGGCAGAAGCCCTCGGGCGGCTGACGCCCGGAGGTCGCGGGGCGCGGCTCGGCTCGACGTACCCGAGCGCGCCCGCCATCGTCACCGCGCCTCAACCACTCTTGCGCTTCCGGCTCGCCTTCTGCGCGTCGCGCTCCTGCGCCACGCGGCGCGGTTCGGGATCGCTCGGCGCCATCTTCTTGCCATCGCCGCCGACAGCCGGCGCGCCGCCTGTCGCCGCCGCCGCCTGCGCCTCGGCTACGCTGCGCTTGAGCGCTTCCATCAAGTTGACGATCTTCGGCTCTTCGACCTGCGGCGCCGCCACCACCTCTTGGCCGTCGATCTTCAGCTGGATGAGCTGCTTCATCTTGTCGACGTAGCGATCCGTGTACTTACCGAGGTCGAAGTCCTTGACGCGCGTCGCGTCGATGAGCGTGCTCGCCAACGCCAGTTCTTCTTTGCCAAGCGCCTCGCGCGGTACCTCGGCGGTGAACTCGTCGGTCTTCTTGATCTCGGCCGCATACTGCAACACTGACAACACGAGCAGGTCACCCAGGGGTCGCAGCACCGCGAGTTGCTCGCGTCCCGAAAAGATCACCTGCGTGAACGCCACGACTTGCCCCTTCTTCATGCCCTCGCGCAGCAGCGCGTACGGCTTGTTGCCCGCCACACCGTCGGGCAACAGGTAGTAGGTCTTGCCGGCCTGGTAGATCGCGTCGATGGTGTCGGGCGCGATGAAGCCCTCGATTGCGATCGCCTTGTCCGACTGCTGGCGCAGCTTGCTGATCTCGGCCGGATCGATCACCACGTACTGGTCCTTCGAGTACTCGTAGCCCGACACGATGTCGTTGGCCGCGAGCTCGCCGTGCTCGGGGCACTGCTTGAGGTACTTCACCCGCGCGTTGCAGCCCGAGTGCAGTTGGTTGAGGCGAACCTCGCTGCCCGAGTCGTGCGCCGTGAAGGCGCGCACCGGCACGGACACGAGGCTCAGCTTGATGAAGCCCTTCCACGTCGCGCGAGCTGCCATGGGTCAGTCGATCTTCTGTTGAGAACTAGACGGGGGAGCGAAAACAACGGAGCCGGGGCAGGAGGATAGCACGCTGGCAGGCCAGTGCGCCACGCGGCGCTCGGTTGCTCGGTTGCGGCCACTGGGACAGGACCGCGCGTAGCATCAAGCTAACCAAACGACCACGGGGTCTTCGCCTCCGCCAAGCCGGGACGCGCATGGGAACCTCGCCCCAGTCAACTGATCAACCACCCTACCCGGGCGAGCGCACGATGCAGCAGCACGCGCACGGCGGCCTCGCTCCGGCCGAGGTCGCCGGCGATCTCGGCGTGCGACAGGCCGACGATCTTGGCGAGCGTGATGACGGTGCGGTAGTCGTCCGGCAAGTCCGCGAACACCCGCTCGAGCCGAGCCAGATCCTCGTTGCCGATCGCGACTGCCGTCGGTGAAGCAAACGACGCCGGCAGGGACAACGCGTCGCCGCTCGAACCCCCATCTTCCACCCGTCGCTCGACAGCGGGGTGACGCTTCTCCGCGAGCCAATAGCGATGTCGGTCGACGATCTTGCTCGCCGCCTTGGCGAACAGCCACTTGCGAAACTGACCCTCGCCGCGGTACTCGAACCCCGCCATGTCCTCGAGCACCTCGCGACACACCGACTGCACCAGATCGGAGCACGACTCCCGCTGGGTCAGCAAAGCACCGGCGTGCAGCCGAACGTAGGCCAAAAGTCCGGGCAGGTGCCGCTCGAGCAACCCATCGATGGCGCTGCCGTCACCCTTGGAAGCGCGCGCCAGCAGCAATTCGCTCGGATCATCGGACATGTAAGTCGACGGCTCGCCACTTCGTGACGCGCCACGAGACATCGGCGCGGCAGTGTAACGTCTCGACTCCCCCCGCGGTCTGTGCGCGATGTCCGATAACGACGCCCAAGCCATCGTCGAAGACCTGGTCGCAGAGTGCCTCGCGCGTTTGCCCGACGCAGGCGAAGCGGCCGTCGAACTCGTATGCACCGGCCACCCCGAGCACATGGCAGCCGTGCGCCGGGTGTTGCGTTCATTGACGCGCGTCGGCCTGGTCGGCGACGGCGAGCCGATGCGGCTGGTGGCAGCGCGGCCGCAGCTGGTCGGCGAGTACCGGCTGCTGCGTTGCATCGGAGGCGGCGGCATGGGCGAGGTCTACCTCGCCGAGCAACCGCGGCTGAAGCGGCACGTGGCCCTCAAGCTGATCCGGCACTCGCTGGCGCTGTCGGCGAACTCGCGCGCGCGCTTCGCGCGCGAGATCGAGGCGATCTCGGCGCTCGACCACCCCGGCATCTGCCCGGTGTTCGACGCCGGCGAGGTGGACGGCATGGCATACCTTGCCATGCGCTACCTCGAAGGTGAGTCGCTGGCAGCGCGCATCGAGCGCGCGCGCGCCGCGCGACTGCCGCCGGCAGCAGCGCTCGACGTCGCCGCTCTGATCGAGAAGACGGCGCGCGCCCTCCACCATGCCCACGAGCGCGGTGTCGTGCACCGCGACGTCAAGCCCGCCAACGTGATGATTGCGCCCGCCGGCGACCCGGTGCTCGTCGACTTCGGGCTGGCCCAACTCGCCGACAGCGCCGCCGCCGGTCTCACGCGCACCGGCGATCCGTTGGGCACGCCCGCCTACATGGCCCCGGAGCAGGTGGCCGGCAAGCCGATCGACCGGCGCAGCGACGTGTACGCCCTCGCAGCCACCGCCTACGAGGCGCTGACGTTGCGCTGTCCGCACGAGGCGCCGACCCGCGAGGCCTTGTATCGCGCCATCCTCGACGGCGAGGTCGAACCGGCGTCGCGCCACAACCGCCACGTACCGCGCGACCTCGACGTCGTTCTGGCGACCGCGCTCGATCCGGATCCCGACCACCGCTATCAGACGGCGCTCGACTTCGCCGAAGACCTCGGGCGGGTGCGCGCGAAGCTGCCGATCCGCGCCCGACCGGCGCCCTGGCCGCTGCGCGCTCGGCGCGTCGTGACGCGGCACCCGGTGTTGAGCGTCGCGCTCGTCCTGCTGGCCGCCGCCCTCGCCGTCGCGATGGTGCTGGTCGAACAGCTGCGTCGCTCGCTTCGCCGGGCCGAAGCCGTCGCCCTCGCCAACGCCTCGGCCGACGCCGAGCAGAAGGACCACCTATTGGCCCTGCAGATGGCCGTCGACGCCGTGCGCCGGCTGCGCGTCCCGGAGACGGTCGCGCAACTCCACCGCTCGCTCGGCGCGGCCAACGAGCGTCTCGCGATCTCGGTAGCACAGCCGCGCGCGGTGGCGATCTCGCCGCACACTGGCCGCATCGCAGTCGGCGCGCTGGACGGTCGCGTGCGCGTGTTCACGACCAATGGTGAGCTGTCGGTCGAGTTCGCCAACGCCACCGGCCCCGATGTCGCCATCAACTCGCTGGCGTTCTCGCCGGCGGATCCCGAGACGCTGCTGGTCGCCGGACGCGACAAAGCTGTGCGCATCTGGCAGCTCACCGGCGAGCCGCCCAAGCCGGAGCTCCGCTGCGAGCTGGCACACGACCGGGCGGTCGCGCGCGCGGTGTTCGCTCGCGACGCGCGCTCGATCGCCACCGTGGAGGGGCCCGGCCTTCTCTTCGACGCCGCCGGCGGTCCCTGGAAGCTGCGGCGGTGGGACCTCGATCGGCGCGAGCCCACGCTGACGCGCGAGTTTCGCCGCTGGCTCTACTCCGTCGATTTTGTCGGCAGCAACGGCGACATCGTGGTCGGCGGCAGCGACGGCGCCGTGCTCGTGAGCGCCGGCGGCGAAGTGCGTGCCAACTTCGCAAGCGACGACGTGGTGACGCACGTGGCCGCGACCGGCGATGGCCGCATCCTCACGACCAGTGCGGATGGCTTGGCGCGCATCTGGGCCACGGCGGATCTCGCGCGACCGCGTCACACCTTGCCGCGGCACGGCGGCTGGCCCTATGGCGGCGCATGGTCCAGCGATGGTGCCCTGTGCGTAACCGCCAGCGAGGACCAGACGGTGCGGCTGTTCACCGCCGAGGGCGAACTCGTGCGAACGTTCCGGGGTCACGCCGATCTCGTGCTGGCGGCGGCGTTCGACTCGGCGGGCCGCAGCATCGTGACCGCATCGAACGATGGGACGGTGCGCGTGTGGGACCTCAGTGTGCCAGGCGTCGCCACGCTGCGTGGCCACCGCGGCCCGGTCTACACCGCGCGCTTCGCGCTGCACGACGGCTGCATCGTCACCGGCGCCCACGACCGCACGGCGCAGCTGTGGGGTCTGGACGGCCGGGCGACGACCCCACCGCTCCTGCATGCGGCTGCCGTCCACGCCGTCGCCGCGGCGCCCGATGGCAGCGAGATCGCTTCTGCCTGCACGAGTCCAGGCACGACGCATCCCATCCAGCGATGGGATCTGCGCGGCAACCGCCTCGGCACGCTGTCGGCCGACGCTCCCGGATACACCGGGCGGATCGAGTACTCGCCGAACGGCGCGCGCCTGCTCGTCACCAACTCGATGCTCGGTGCCTCGCTCTTCGCGCGCGACGGCCGCCTGCTCCGCACGCTCGCGTTCAAGGGCTGGCCGTTGATGTCGGCCGTGTTCTCGCCCGACGGTGGGACCGCGCTCTGTGCCCAGCACGACGGGCAGATCCGCCTCTGGGACCTCGCGCACGACGACAGTCAGCCGGCGGAGTACGCGATTGCGCCCGAACGCGGCTTGCTCTGGTTCGCCTGCTTCCTCGGCGACCGCGACCACGTCATCACCTGCCACAGCCATGAAGGCACCGGGACCGCTCTCGTCTGGGAGGTGCGGCCGGACGGATTGCGCTTGGTCCGCGCGCTGATGGGCCACGAGGGCGCAGTCGTCGGGGCAGCCTTCTCACCACAGCACGGCGGCCGCATCGCCACGTGTTCACGCGATGGCACGGCCCGGCTGTGGACGGTGGACGGTGAGCCGATCACGGCCTTGACCGGACACACCGGCACGGTGTGGCAGGTGGCGTTCGCTCCCGATGGACGATCGGTCGTGACCGCGTCCGGTGATGGCACGGCGCGCGTCTGGCGCGTCGAGACCGACGACGCCCTCGATCTCGCCGAACAGCGACTGCGAGCGCGGCGACGATGAGCCCGCCAGGGGGTTCGCCGGATGAGCACACGCGCGCTTCGCGCAGGATTCCTATCGGTCGTGTGTAACGTTGCGCTTGCCACTTCGGTCAACGGGACATCCAGCACGAGCCCATCATGCAAACTCGACCCCTTGTCCTCGTCCTTGCCAGCCTGCCTGTCGCTACGGTCCCGCTCCGCGCTCAGGTGCCCGAAGGTCACTTCGTGGTCGCTAAGGCCAACATCGGCACCAATCCGCAGCAGCCGGGTGGCCTCTATGTTGTGCACCCGCGGTCGCCAGGCCGCTACTGGCAGGTCCAGAACGTGCCCCCTGACCTGGTCGCGCCGAACCTGCCCATCGGCGCCTTCGGTGGCGCTGCCAACGTCGAGATCCGGCCGAGCGACGGGGCCCTTATCGTCGGCGAGGTTGGGTCCACCGGGACCGCTCTCGACCTGCACATCCTGCACCTGGATCCGCTCGGACGCAGCGTCGTGAGCGCGAGCCGACACCTCCTCGGCACCACGGCTGGCCCGCATGGCGGTGGTCAGGTCGCCCAGACCCACGTGCTGTCCAACGGCGATGTACTGGTCGGCGTGGAGGGCGTCGTCAGTGGTCCGCTCGTCGGCTATCGGTTCGGCATCGTGTCGACGACCGGCAGCGTCACGCCGATCGCGGTGACGGTGCCGAGCTTCCCCACCGGCTGGTTCCTGAACGCGATGACCTCTGACGGTAGCGACATCTTCTTTGCCGCGGTGAGCTTCAACTGGTTGGCGTCGGCGATCTGGCGCGTGCCGATCACCGGCGGCACGGCGACGCTGCTGAACAACACGCTTCCCGGCCCCGGCAAGCTACGCCTGCACCGCGGCAACCTCGTCGCCGGTGGGCGTGCCGCATCGGGGACAGCCAACACGTCGCTCTACTTTCTCGACCCGGTTACCGGCGCTGTCATCAGTCAGCTCGGCCTCGGCACCGATTGGATCTCGGGCTTCGCGATCGATGCGACTTCCGGGACCTATGCGCTGGTGTCCGGCTACACCGGCCAGACCGCCCTCTCGGTCTTGTGGGCCGACGCCGCGGGTGCGACGACCGTGCTGTGTTCGCCCTCGGCACCCGGTTGGCTCGGCACACCCGGGGGCGTCGCCATCGCTCCGAACCTGCAGAGCTATGGCCGTGCGACGCCGGTCGGCGGCTCGGAGTACCGATGGGTACTGTCGCCAAGCCCCGGCGGCCTACCGCTGGCAGGCAACACCGGCTTCTTCGTGCGCGTGGCGAGTACGAACGGGCCACTCAACGCCGGAGTGTGGTGCGTGAGCACGAGCGAGGGCTTCTGGCCGTTCCTCGGGATCGAGCTGCTCCTGAACCCGATGGGGCTCGTCATCGGCGGTGCAGTGGTGGCCGCGTCGGCCACGGAGGGCGACGTACCGCTTCGCATCCCCACGGGCGTCGTCGGTAAGGTCTTCCTGCAGACGGTGCACCTGACGCCGCAGAGCACACTCGAAGCGAGCGAGGGCCTGCACTTCACGATCCTGTGACGACGGTGTCGTTCACCAGGGTGCCGACCGAGGACGCGTAGCTCGCTTCAGCGATAGCCGCCGACGATCAGCGTTGCGCCGTTGCTGGTGGTCAGTCCGGCCGGTTGCGTTGTTCATCAGCAGCACGTGGTAGCGCGTCTCGAACGTCAGGAAGCCCGGTAGCGACACGATCGCGTGATCGGTCGACGTGGGCTCGAGCCGATCGAGCGAGGGTGCGGTGCGCACGCTGCTCAGCCGCGCGCTGGTCCGCCTGTCGGCACTCCTCGACGAGGAAGATGGGACGCGGCTCGGGTCGGGTAGGAAGGTGTGAGGACATGCCTCCTACCTGGCCCGCTCGCGAGCGAGTTCGCCGAGCGGTGTTGTAGGGCTCGATGTCGATCGCGCGTGCCCCGATCTGGCTCAGCTGCTCCAGCCTGTAGCCGAAGTCGTCGAAGCCGCGCCAGCGCACCTCGGTGTCGGTGTGCGCGGCCGGCCAAGCTTGCCATCCCTGACGCGGCGGGCTCGATCTCAGAAGACAGTGATCTGCAGCCCGGAACTCGCGTCGAGCGGCGTCGCCATCGAGCCGTTCACGTGCGCTGATTGAACGCAGAGCCGGGCGCCGGCCAGGGCGAGCGCGTTGGGGATCGGGAGGTCGAGCCTGGCGGAGGTGGTCGTGACTGGCGTGAGCGGCAGGGTGTGTAGCGGTAGAACCCAGAGGTCGATGCCCAGGAAGGGCAAGGCAGTCGGCTGCCGGTTGAGGTCGAGGATCCACACGCCGGCACCGGCGGGACCAGTCGTGCAACGCACGGTCACGCTGAAGCCTGTGTTGCCGATGCGCGGCAGCCCGCCGGGGTTCACATCGGTCTGCCACTCGTAGCGCGCGACGTTGACGCTCGGTGTGCCGAACGGCACGAGCGACGGCGCTGCGGCCACGCCGGCGACGAGACCCCAGCCGCCGGGCGGGGGCGGAGCGAGCCACGTGAACGCACCGCACGCGAACGAGGCGAAGCCGACCTGGTAGCCGGTGGTCGCGCCCTGGAACGACGCGGCGACGACGGTGTCGGCGTGCGGCTCGCGCGCCATCGCGTTCATTGTCGCAGTGCCCGGGCAGCTGCCGACGACGACCGGCGGACGGACGCCGACGTCGAGGGTCACGACGTTCTGTGCGCCCTGCCAACCCGCGACCGTGAGCCGACGATCGCTCGCGTCGAGCGCCATCGACAGGACCAGCGTGTTGACGCGCGCGATCCAGATGGCCGTGCTCGGCTGATGGTTCTGCGTGAGCGGGATGCTGTAGATGTCCATCACCGCACCGCCGGGATGCACCGCGGCATAGGCGACGGTGGCGGCCGAGTCGACCGCCAGCGCATTGACCGCCGGGACGACGCTGGGCGGGAAGGTCACGGTGAACGGCACCACGGTGTCGTTCGCGAGCAGCACGCCGAAGGTCGACCCGTTCAGCAGGCCACCCGAGAGACCCCACGCGGTGAACAGCACGTCGTCGTTTGGCAACGCTGCCATCGCCGAGACGCTCGGGTTGCCGGTGGGATGCGTGCCCACGGCGAACGCGAGCGCAGCGGTGACCGCGGGGTTCGGGCCGCCCGACACCTGCAGCACGTGCACTTTCGCCATCTGTCCCGGCAGCACGCTGTCGCCCACGATCAGCGCGCCATCGCGGCGCCGCCATGCGACGGAGTCAGCGCCGCCGCCGAGGCCCGGCACGCCGAGCAACGTTGCCGGCAGCCCGGCGATGGGGCGCACCGACTGAGCGGTGTCGCGCGAGTGCACGAGCCAGACGCCGCCAGGGCCGAGGCGCCCGCCGGCCTGCTGGCTCGCCACCGCGACCCAGCCGTTGAGTTCCTGTGCCGGCGCGGCGGCGGCGAGAAGAAGAAGAAGGGAGAGTTCGCCAAGCATGATCACACCTCGTGGTATGGGACCAGCGTCGATGCCGGTCGCGGACGCAGCAGTGCGCGGCGAGTGACGGCGTTACTGGCCGACGCGAGGAAACCGCGGGAGCGACAGCTCTTCCCGGCGCTACCTGAACAGCCGCGGAAACCGCGCGCGCTCCGCGCCGGTCAGCTCGCCGAGGCCGCAGGCTTCGGCGCTGGCCAGCACGCCCTCGGTCGACAGCGGCCACCAGCGCACCGTGCCGTCGCTCGATGCGCTGACCAGCGCGCTGCCGTCGGCCAGGTAGCGCACGTCGCGGACGCCTTCCGCGTGGCCGCGCAGGACGGCGGTCTCCATGCCGGTGGCGCGGTCCCACAGGCGCACGGTGTCGTCGTGGGCGGCGGTGGCGATCTCGGCCTGCGCGGCGTCCGGCGAGAAGGTGGCCGTCATCACGCCGCCCTGGTGGCCGGTAAGCAGACGCAGGCGCGCGCCGGTGCGGAGGTCGGAGACTGCGGCGGTGCCGTCCTCGGATGCGGTCAGCAGCGTGCCGCCGTCGCGGGCGAGTTCGACGTCGGTGACGAAGGCTGCGTGCAGCCGGTGGCGATGCAGCAGGCGACGCGACACGACGTCCCACACGGTGACCTCGCCGGTGACGTGGCCAACGACCAGCGTGTCGCCGGCGTGGCCGAGGTCGATCCGCGTGCACCCGGGCAGGTCGGCGGTGCCGCCCCACGTGGTCCTGGTGCCGTCCGGCGCGAGATCGCAAAGCCCTTGCGCGGTTGCCAACACGATGTCGGTGTGGCGAGCGAACACGCCGTCGCGCAGTTCCACTTCAACGTCGATGCGCGCGATGTCGCCCGGCGCGCCCACGAGCAGCGTCGTGCCAGCGCACAGCAGCAAGCGCCGGCGGTCGGCGGTCGTGCGCAGTGCGGCCGGGCGACCGAGCCCCGACGCGAGGATCTCGGAGCCTGCCTGGGTCTCGCGCCGGAGCTCGCCGCTGCGCGACGCCGCGACGATGCTGCCGTCGGCCAGCGGTGCCACATACCACGCTGCGCCGTAGCCGCTGCGCGTGCGCTGACCGCGTGGCAGCAGGCTACAGCACGCGATCGCGCCGTCCCAGCCGACCGAGGCGATGCGCGCGCCATCGGGCGAGAACGCCGCGTGCGTCACCCCGTTCAGGTGGCCGCGCAGCGACAGGGCGAGCTGCCGCGTGCGCCAGTGCCACACCTGGACGAGCTGGTTCCAACCGGCGGTCACCACGGACTCACCATCGGGCGAGAACGTCGCGCGGGTCACCGACGTGCCCTGCTCGGTGCGCCACCGCGCGGCGACCTCTGCATCCCGGTCGAGCACCAACACCTCGCCATGATTCGTCGCGACTGCGAAGTGACTGCCGTCGGGCGCCGCATCGACGCTGAACACCGCGTCGTCCGGGAGCACGAACTCGCCACACGGACGCCCACCGGCGTCCCATAGCCGCACGCTGCCGTCGGCAGAGCCGCTGGCGATGCGACCGGCCACGCACACGACCGACCACACCGTGTGCGCGTGCGCGTGCAAGACCTCGGGCTCGCTGCCGTCCGCGTTCCACAGACGCACGGCGTAGTCCGCGCCAGGCACGCGCACCTCGCCGGTGCCGCCGGCGATGACGACCCGGGCGCCATCCGTGGTGAAGGCGACGCGAAAGGCCGCGGTCGCGGGTCCTTCCCACGTCGCCTCGGCTGCGCCGCGGTCACGCCGCCACACGCGCACCCGCCCACCGCCACCGCCCGCCACCAGCCGCGCTCCGTCCGGTGACCAGCGCACCGAGAGGGGGCACTGACCCAGTTCGAGGGCGGCGCCTTCCTGCTGGCCGCCTGCATCGAAGATGCGGACGAAGCCTTCGGCGTCGCCGATGGCGACGCGCGTGCCGTCGGGCGACCACGCCGCCGCGTCGTGCGCGCAGCGCACATCGAGCCGCGCGCGCAGCGCACCGTCGGCGGCGAGCAACGCGGGCCGTCCCTCGTTGTCGGCGACGACGAGCAGCGTGCTTGCGTCCCGCGACCAATCGACGCGGCGGAGCTGCCGGGCGTCGGGGAGCTCGAACCGCCAGACCTCGTGGATCTGCGCCAGCGCGCACTGCAAACGGGCCGTGTGCTCCCGCACCGGCCGCGCCCGCACCGCCTCGCGCGCCAGCTTCGCGGCGAGCACGGGGTTCTCTGCCAGCACCTCCATCGCCGTCGTCGACAGCGCCAGCGCGCGCAGCTCGGCCCGCGCCTGCGTCGCCTGCCGCAGCAGGAAGAGCGCCACCACCAGCGCCAGTCCAGTTACCGCCAGCACGCCGGCCGCGGTCGGGTTGCGCTGCATCCAACGCCGCAGGCGCAGCGGCAGGCCGGCGCGCCGGCTGCGGATCGGCTCGTGCCGGCGGATGCGATCGAGTTCGTCGGCGAGGTCGACAGCGGCGGCGAAGCGGCGGCGCGGCTCCTTGTCGAGCGCGCGCTCGACGACGACGCACAGGTCGCGGCCGACGCCTGGATTGAGCCGGCGCAGAGCGAGCGGGTCGGCGTGCAGCACGTCGCGCAGAACGCTGTCGCGCGACGCGCCGGCGAACGGCGGGCGCAGCGCCAGGCACTCGTAGAGCAACGCGCCCAGGCCATACACGTCGGTGCGCGCATCGATGGGCCCCCGCCGCGGATCGACCTGCTCGGGTGCCATGTAGGCGGGCGTGCCGGGCTGGTCGCCGCTGGCGGTGAGCCCGTCGGACGTGTCGGCGGTGCGCGCCAGGCCGAAGTCGAGCACGACGGGCTGGCCGTGCGCGTCGAGCATCACGTTCTGCGGCTTGAGGTCGCGGTGCACGATCCCGGCGGCGTGCGCCGCGTGCACAGCGCGCGCGACCTTCGCCACGATGTCTACGCACCACGCGATACGGTCGCGCTCGGCGCTGGCGCGTGCCGGCGCGGCGGCGGCGCGCGCGCGCGCGAGGTGTGTCGCGAGCGTTTCGCCCTCCACGAGGCGCATCGCCAGGTAGGGCGTGCCGTCCGCCTCACCGGCTTCGAACACCGTGCAGATCCCGGGGTGGTCGAGGCGCGAGATCGCCGCGATCTCGCGTTCGAAGCGCCGGCGGGCGTTGTCGCTGGCGAGGCCGCGGCCGTGGATGAGCTTCAGCGCCACGCGGCGGGAAAGGCGTTCGTCGAACGCCTCGTACACGACGCCCATACCGCCGCTCCCGAGCCGCCGGACCAGACGGTAGTTGCCGACGCTTTGCGGCGACACTTCGCCACAAACGAGGCCGACGCGGACGAGGCAGCCGAGCACCCGCCGCAGACGGTCCGCGTGTTCGGGATGCTCGCGGCACAGGCTGTCGATCGCCGCCATTCCCTCGGCCTCGATGCGATGGAGGCAGGCGTCGGCGAGGTCGAGGAACGGATCGGGTGCCATAGCGGAGGTCCAGTGCGCGCGGCGGCGCGACGTTACTGCGCCAATGCCCTGGCCGAACGCTAACATCCGCCCGCCGATGGACACCGACCTGCACGAGCGGCTGGTGAGCGACGCGGCGCGTGGCGATCGCGCCGCCGTCGAGGCGCTGCTCGCCGACCACATGCCGCAGCTCCTCGCCTACGTGCGCCTGCACGCGGGGCCGGCGTTACTGCAGCGCGAGTCCAGCGCCGACATCATGCAGTCGGTCTGCCGCGAGGTGCTGGAAGGGCTCGACGGCTTCGAGCTCCGCGGCGCCCCCGCGTTCCGCAAGTGGCTGTTCACGGCCGCGCTGAGCAAGATCCGCGAACGCGGCCGGCGCGCGGGGGCCGCACGCCGCGACGCGGGGCGCGAGGTGGCAGGCCTCGACCTCGCCGCGATCCTGCCTGGCTTCAGCACACCGAGCCAGGTAGCGATCCACGACGAGGACATGGCGCGCCTGGAGGCGTCGTTTGCCGCGCTCGACGACGACGACCGTCATGTCATCACCGCGGTGAAGTTGCTCGGCCAAAGCCACGCCGAGGTCGCGCTCGAACTCGGCAAGTCCGAGGGCGCGGTGCGCGTGCAACTGCACCGCGCGCTGTTCCGGCTGGGGGAATCGTTGGCGGGCCCCTGACCGATTCGTTTGGACCGGAGCCCGCGAAAGCACGACGGCGGCCTCAACGCAGTGCCCAGTATCGCGCAGGCAAGCTGCACGGACCGTTGCACGTCACGCCGCCTCGCTCGCCGGTCGTCGATGATCGTGTTGGATGCGTGGGAGCTGCGTAAGAACATCACGATGTACGACGCGCTTTACATCGCCTTGACCGAAGCCTTGGGTGCGACGTTGTTGACCTTGGATCGACGACTGGCGCGAGCTCCTGGGACGAACATCCAGGTTGAGGTGATCCGCGCATGAGTGTCGCGCCTGGCCGCTGGCCCCAGTCAGCCGGACGCCCGGAACGTGAGCGGCTGGCCGAACGCGCCGCCGACGGCGCAGTGATCGCGATACGCAACCTCGCCGCGCAAGACGGTGATCTTCGGCCAGCCCGCCAACGCGCAACCTTCATACGGGCTGTAGCCGGCGCGCGAGCGCAGCCACGCGAGCGGCAGCGGACCCCGCTCGTGCGGATCGACGATCACCAGGTCGCCGTCGCACTCGGGCTGCAGCGAGCCCTTGCCCTCGATCCCCCACACCGCGGCTGGGCCTGAACAACAGATGCGCACGATGTCGGGGAGCTTCAGCCAGCCGTCGTGCACCGCGGTGAGCAACAGCCCGAGGATCGTCTGCACGCCCGGCATGCCCGACGGGGTCCTCGGATACGGCGTGCTCTTCTCGAACAGAGTGTGCGGCGCGTGGTCGCTGCCGATGCAGGTGATGGTGCCGTCGGCGAGCGCCTGGCGCAGCACGTCGCGGTGACGCGCGTCGCGCACCGGCGGATTCATCTGCGCAAGCGCGCCGAGGCGGTCGTAGCACTCGGGGGCCGTGAGAAAGAGATGGTTGAGGGTGACCTCACACGTCACCAAGTCGCCCAGCTGCCGCTGGCGGATCAACTCGATCTCTTCGGCCGTCGACAGGTGCAACACGTGCACGCGGCGACCCGTGCGCTCCGCGAGGTCGAGCAAGCGCGTGGTCGCCCTGAGTGCGCACTCGACGTCGCGCACGTGCGGATGCTCGCGCACGTGCGTACCGGGCTTGACGCTGGCCATGCGCTGCTGCAGGCGCGGTTCGTCCTCGGCGTGCACGGCGACGCGCGTTCGCCCCGACCGCAGCACCCGCTCGAGCGTCGCGTCGTCGGGCACCAACAGGTTGCCGGTCGACGAACCCATGAACACCTTGATGCCGCAGCAGCCAGGCAGCGTCTCCCACTCGCCCAGGCGGTCAGCGTTCTCGGCGGTGGCGCCCAGAAAGAAACCATAGTCGGCGAACGCGCGCCCGTGCCCACGCGCGACCTTGTCGGCGAGCAGCTCGGGGGTCGTGGTCGACGGCTTGGTGTTCGGCATCTCCAAGAAACTGGTGACGCCGCCGGCGATGGCCGACAGCGAGCCCGTCGCGAGGTCTTCTTTGTGCGTCAGCCCCGGCTCGCGAAAGTGCACCTGCGGGTCGATCAACCCGGGGAAGACCAAGCAGCCACGCGCATCGAGTTCGGTGACTCCGGCGGGCAGCGTGAGCGCGTGGGCGACCGCAGCCACGACGCCATGGCGAATCAACACGTCGGCATCCTGCACGCTCGCGGCCGAGACCACACGGCCGCCGCGCACCAACAGATCACCCGGCATGGGTCTGCACGGCAACGGGGACCGCCGGCTCACGCTTGTGCCAACGGGTGAAGATCAACAACACACCGACGACGATCATCGCGGTGCACAGAAGCTGCCCCATCGACAAGCCGAGCCAAACCGTGCCGATGTCGCCCGAACGCGTCTCGAACTGCCGGTCCGGCTGCCGATACCACTCGATCACGAAGCGCACACAGCCGTAGCCCAGCATGAAAATGCCGCAGTACGCGCCCGCGCCCAAGCGCGAGCGGCACAGGCGGTAGACCACGAACAGCACGAGCCCCAACAGGATGCCCTCACCGAGCATCTCGTAAAGCTGGGACGGATGGCGCAGCGGCACCTGGTGCTTCACCGCGTCCCACGCTGGCACGTCCGCGAGTTCCTTGGGCATGCCGTCCCACGGCCCGTGCACGGATTTGTACACGGCCAGCTCCTGCATGCGCTTGTTGCCCCACCCCGCGATCCCGAGCACTTCGAGCGCGCGGTCCTCGGTCGGAAAGCGCATCGCCCACGGCGGTCCCTCGCCGTGGATCACGCGTCCGAACAGCTCCCCGTTGATGAAGTTGGCGAAGCGCACGAACGCGATGCCCGGAGTCCCGCCGAGCGCGATCCCATCGACGATCCGCCAGGGGTCACAACGGTGGCGGCGGGCGAAGAGCAGCACCGCGACGGCGACGCCGATCAGTCCGCCGTGGAACGCCAGGCCACCGCGCCAGAGCTTGAACAGCTCCAACGGGTCGTGCCACAACTCCGACGAGTAGAAGATTGCGTAGCCGAGGCGGCCGCCCACGAGCACGCCGATCACCAGCCACACGATGAGGTCGTAGACCTTCTCTTCCTCGATCGCCAGAAAGCGGGCGCGCGCCAGGCGCTTCAGGATCCACTGCCCCACCACGAAGGCGAGCAAGAACATGAACCCGTACCACCGCAGGTGGATCGGGTCCCAGAGCGGAACCATTACAGGATCCCACGCCGGGAACCGCCATTCGTGCATCGCTTGATGGTAGCTCGATCGCCGCGTCGAAGCCAAGCATCGGTCGCGCCAGTTGGTGCAGCGCGGCAGGTCGTCTTGCTACAGTCGTACGCATGTTCGACCTGCTTGCTGACCTTGAGCGCGGCCTCGCCGACGGCGAGCGCGCGTGGCTGCGCGAGGGCCTCGCGCGCTGCGAGCGCGAAGGGGCGCGCGCGCTGGCTGTGTTGTGGCCGGCTCTGCCCCGCCGCGTGGGACGCCAGGTCGTTGGTCGCGCCCGGCAACAAGTGGGCGCAGCGCAGGTCGATCTCGGGGTGTGGCGGGCCTGCGATGTCGCGGCGTGGGCAGCGCTGTCGCGCGGACGCGCCGACGACGCGGCCGTGCTCGATCTGTTTGCGCACGGCGACATCGAAGAGCGCACCATGGTGCTGCGCGCCACCACCGCACGCCCGCTGACGCCGTTGACTGGACGCTTGTTCGGCGAGATCCAGCGCAGCAACACGTTGCCGCACTTCGAAGCACTGGCGTGCGACTGCGATCTGGTGGCGCGCGCGTGCGACCAGGTCGACGGCTTCGGGCGCGATCAGCTCAACCGGCTGCTGCTCAAGGCCGCGTTCATCGGCGTGCGGTTGGCACGTTTCTACGGCGTCGAACGGCACGCCAACCCCGAGCTGTCGCGCATGCTGCAAGACCTCGCCACCGAGCGCGAGGCCGCGGGCCGCGCGGTGTGGCCCGACACGGGCTCATTGATCGCGCGCGCGCCAGCACCCGGCACCACGGCGCGCCTGGTTGGCGACCTCGAGCACGGCGACGACGAGCGGCGCCTGGCCGCCGTGGTCGGGCTCGGCATCCTGGGTCGGCGCGAGCTGCTGCCGTTCGTGCGCGAGCGCCTGCCGCGCGAACCAAAGCCGGCGATCGCCGAGGCCTTACGCGACGCGGCCGCCAAACTCAGTTAGTCTAGATCGCTGCCGATGCGCATCTTCGAACCCCACATCCACATGTTCAGCCGGATCACCGACGACTACGAGCACCTGGCGCAGGCCGGGGTGCGCGCGGTGCTCGAACCGGCGTTCTGGCTGGGCCAAGCGCGCACCACGGTGGGCACGTTCATCGATTACTTCGACACCTTGCTGGGTTGGGAGCGCCACCGCTCGGAGCAGTTCGGCATCTGGCACTTCTGCACCATGGCGCTCAACCCGCGCGAGGCCAACGACCCGCGGGTGAACGACGCGGTGATGGAGGTGCTGCCGCGCTACCTGGAGAAGGACAGCGTGCTCGGCGTCGGCGAGATCGGCCTCGACGACCAGACCAAGACCGAAGAGAAGTTCTACGCCGCGCAGATCGCGCTGGCGCACAAGCACGACCTGCCGGTGCTAGTGCACACGCCGCACCGCGACAAGAAGCGCGGCTTCGAGCGCTGCATCGCAATCTTGAAGGACATCGGCTTCCCGATGCCGCGCGTGCTGCTCGACCACGGCAACGAGGAGACCATCAAGATCACCCGCGACCTCGGCTGCGTGTCGGGCTTCTCGATCTACCCCAACACCAAGATGGACTGCGAGCGCATGGTGAAGATCGTGCTCGAGTATGGGGTGGAGAACATGGTGATCAACTCGGCCGCCGACTGGGGCGTGAGCGATCCGCTGCGCGTGCCCAAGACCGTGGCGCTGCTGCGGCAGGCTGGCGTCGCCGACGCCAAGATCGAGCAACTGGTGTGGCACAACCCGATCGACTTCTTTGCGCAGAGCGGCAGGCTGAACAAGGCCGATCTCGAGCAGCCGCCGGGGCGCAGCGTGAAAGAGACCTTCGAGGGCAACTCGGTGCTGCGCGGGCAGGACCCGGAGCGGTACGAGACGGCGAAGCGGTAGGGCGGCGAGACGCGCTCGGGCGCGTCGGGTCGGACTTCCTGCGGATCACTTTCTCTTCGAGAGCTGAGGCACGACCTGGAAGCCCATCTGCCTAAAATGCGCATCGGTCGTGAGCGTGTGCCGGAGCTTCAGCTCCTGCATCACCACGAAACTGGTGCAGTCGGTGAACGAGTAGCCCTTGTCGCGATGGCGGAAGAACACCGCGCGCGCCTTCTCAGCCCGCGCTACGCCGATCCACTCCCACCGCAGGCGCGACGAACCTTCGATTTGATCCCACTACTTGCGAGCGGCAGGCATGCCTAGGCGGAGGCGAATCAACGTCAAGCTCTCGTCGACGACGTAGTCGCTGGTAACCAACAGTTGACCATCCCGCAGCGCGACGTCGCGCGCCGCGCAAGCCTGCACATGAACTGGATCCGCCGCGTCGGCGCACGCCATCCAGCCCGCGGTGTCGACGAATAGGGCCTTCACCGCGGGTAGAGCAGCTCGTCGTGCCCCGCCGAACTACGTCCGTCCTTGGAACGACCGACGGGTCCGGCCTCATAGAGCGGGTCTTCCGCTAGTGTGAGGCTCGGGGCCCCAAGGTCGTTGACCGGCACAATCTCGAAA
Organism: Planctomycetota bacterium; assembly: GCA_031423015.1. Classification (GTDB taxonomy): domain Bacteria; phylum Planctomycetota; class UBA1135; order UBA1135; family UBA2386; genus DATGPD01. Next base: position 77,987 of record JANPER010000270.1, read on the forward strand.
GCTGGTCGACTGCGGTAGAGAACCGTGAATCGCGCGCCCTTGCGCACGCGGGCGACCAGCTTGGGCAAGGAGGCGCGCAGTTCTTTGGCGCTGATGATGATGTTCGTCACGGCGTGCTGTAGATCAACTTGGGTTGAACCTGCCGGCGACGCCAGGTCAAGGGGACAGGCAGGGGCGGCCAGGCGATCCATGCGACGAGTTGTCCGGCGGCGGGCGGTGCGTCACCGTCGCAACCAGAAATGGTGCAGCACAAAGCGACGCGTGTTGGTCTCGCGCCCTCGTCGTCGTGCCCACCGCGTTGGTCAAGACTTCGACTTCGGCGCGAGGTAGCGGTTCGGAACGTTGGTGAGAGGCGGCAGTCTGCGATTCGCAGCTCCTAGCAACAACCGAAGGTTGTCATACACATCCCGCTCGTCTCGGTGCATCTGCGGCAGCAACCCACACTGCGCGTACGAAACAGGCGTGACGTCGAACAGCGTCGTCTCCCACTCGAACCCCTTCCCCCACGTGATGCCTTGCAAGCGCTCGCCCGCCGAGGCACCAGCCGCGAGCAGGAGCCGCAGGATCGGCGCGGCGCGGTTGCCGTTCGAGTTCACCGTGTGAAAGAGCGGCGTGTGCCCATTGAGGCCGTGCTCGTCGATCGCTGCCGGAGCGTTCACGTCGGCGCCTGACTCGATCAGCACACGGGCGGCGTTGACGTTCCCGTACTCAGCAGCCACGTGCAGCAAAGACGCGCCGAGGAGAGGCGTGAAGGCCGACACCAGGCTGGTGCGGTGCGACAGGACGGCCGGATCGGCGGCAATCGCTGCGGCGAGTGCCTTGACGTCGTCGAGGAGCACCGGCGCCACGACCGGATCGTCGAGCATCGCGCCGTGATCGAGCAGCAGGCGCAGGCACTCGGGAAAGCGATCGGACCGCGTGTACATCTCGGTCAGCCATTGCAGTGCCGACTTGCCGCGTACGGGGGAGCCGAGGTCGTACCCAGCATCGAGAACGGCACGGATCCGCGCGACGGAGTGCAGTTCGAAGGCGGTGAGAAGTTCTTCGGCGGCGGTGGTCATGGCCTCGTCATGCTCCGGACCGACGTCAGCGCGTTCAAGCCCGCAGGACCGACGAGCTCGCCGACAACTCACCGACAACTCGTCGCGCAACGCGCCGCCTTCTCCTGCGGCCTGAGCCTCCCGCCGCGCTATCATCCCGCGCCCTCTTGCCCACTCCATGGCTGAACTTGCCGCCGAAATCGCCCGCCGTCGCACTTTTGCGATCATCTCGCACCCCGACGCCGGCAAGACCACGCTGACCGAGAAGCTCCTGCTCTACGGCGGCGCCATCCACGAGGCCGGCGCGGTCAAGGCGCGGCGCGGCCAACAGCAGACGACCTCGGACTGGATGGATCTCGAGCGTCAGCGCGGCATCTCGATCACCAGCTCGGCGCTGCAGTTCGACTACCAGGGCTACCGCATCAACTTGCTGGACACGCCCGGCCACCAGGACTTCTCCGAGGACACGTATCGCACGCTGGTCGCGGCCGACTGCGCGATGATGCTGATCGACGGCGCCAAAGGCGTCGAGACGCAGACCATCAAGCTGTTCAAGGTGTGCAAGGCCCGCGGCATCCCGATCCTGACCATCATCAACAAGATGGATCGGCCGACTCGCAGCCCGTACGACCTGATGGACGAGGTCGAGAAGGTGCTCGGCATCGCCTGCGTGCCGATCACTTGGCCGATCAAGGTCGGTAACGAGCTGAAGGGCGTTTACGAGGTCGACAAGCGGCGCGTGCACTTGTTCGAACGCACCGCGCACAACGCGCAGCGCGCCGGCGTGAAGGTCGCCGGCCCAGAAGACCCGCTGCTGATCCAACAGGTCGGCGCCGAGGCGCACGTCCACCTGCTCGAAGACCTGCGCACCGTCGAGCACTGCGTCGAGCCGTTCTCGCGCGAGAAGTTCTTGCAGGGCCAGATCAGCCCGGTGTTCTTCGTCAGCGCGCTGGTGAACTTCGGCGTCGAGAACATCCTGCAGCGCTTCCTCGAGATCAGTCCACCGCCTGGTCCGCTCAAGACTCTCGACGGCGAGATCCCACCCGACTCCAAGCACTTCTCGGCGTTCGTGTTCAAGGTGGCGGCGAACATGGACAAGCAGCACCGCGACCGCGTCGCGTTCGCGCGCATCACGTCGGGTCGTTTCGAGCGCGGCATGTCCGCCACGCACGTGCGCATGGGGCGCGAGGTACGCCTGTCGCACCCGTACCGCTTCTTTGGCCAGGATCGCATCGTCATCGACGAAGCGTTTCCCGGCGACGTGATCGGCCTCATCAACCCGGGCCTGTTTCGCGTCGGCGACGTGCTCACTTCGGGTCCACGCTTCGAAGCGCACAACTTCCCGCGCTTCGCGCCGGAGATCTTCGCGCAGGTGCGCGCCGAAGACCCGTCGATGAGCAAGGGCTTCAACAAGGGCCTGGAGCAACTCGGCGAAGAGGGCGTGGTGCAGGTGTTCTGGCCGCGCGTTGGCGCGCGCGAGCCGATCCTCGGCGCCGTCGGCGAGCTGCAGCTGCAGGTGTTCCAGTATCGCGTCGAGAACGAGTACAACGTCAAGCTGAAGATGCAGCGGCTGCCGTATCAGCGAGCCCGCTGGATGGTGACGACGACCCCCGATCTCATCGACCTGCTGCCGATGGTGGTGCGCGACGAGTCAGGGCGCCCGGTCGCGCTGTTCAACAGCGACTTCGAGATCAAGTACGCGCTCGACCGCTACAAGGACCTCGATCTGCTGGAGAAGCCGCCTGCCGAGGAAGACAAGCGGTGAGAGCGTGAGCAGAAATCGACCGCCGCAGGCGCCCGGCGCCCATCAGGCGCCGAGGAGGGGGAGGCCGCGTGTCGCGGCCGGCGTGGGGGAGGGTCCGCCTCCCCCACCAGCAAGGAACTCAGAGGCTGAGCAAATTGTTGCTCAGGCTCTGAGCTGGTCGCTGCAAGCGGCCGACGGCAGCCTTCCAGATCGCCAGCGCGCCGAACACGGCAACCACGAACAAGGCGGGCCGCATCGGAATCACGTAGCGCGGCCAGGGCGCGAACACCGTCCCGAGCAACGTGCCAAACAGCAGGCATGCACCAAGCATCGCCATCTGCAGGGTCTGCGCCTCACGATCACGTCGGCGGCGGCGCAGCACGACGAGCCCAATCCCCGCCACCGCGACGAGCGGCCAGTGCAGCCAGCGCATCAGGGTCAGCGTGACGCCGGCCACCGCGTGCCTTTCGTACAGCGCCTGCGACGGCTCGTAGGTGTAGATGTCGCGCGTCGCCTGCAGGCCATCGAAGCCCCACACGTAGAACGGCTTCTCCAGCGCGTACCAGCTCGCGTACCGCAACGGTCGTTCGGCAACTCGCGCGGCAAACACGCGCGCGAAGTGCCCGAGGTCTTCGCCGTAGCGCGGCTGTTCTGGATCGTCGCGGTATGGCATGTAGCGAAAGCGCGGATCAGCAAAGATGAAGTCTGGGTAGGTGCCGTGGCTCAGCGTCTGCAGCGCGCGGCTGCTGCCTCGCGGAGCGTCGGGCCCCACCGCGACCGCGTTGCGCACGCCCCACCCCACGTGGGCCAACGCGCACAACACCACCACCACGCGCAACGCCCGCCGCACATTCGCGCCGCTCGCGCCGGGCAGGCGCCGCCACGCCAACCAAGCCAACACGTACGGCAGCGGCGTGAGGGCTTCATTGGTGAGGGTGGCGACTACGAACGCGAGACCGCACACGACGCCGCGATCACCGCCCGACAACACGCGCAGCAGGGCGAGCAGCGCCAAGGCCAAGGCGAACGTGGTCAACGTCTCGGTGAGCAGGTACCCGGTGTTGGCCACAAGGTGCGGACTCAAGGCGGTCAGCGTCGCCACGGCCAGCGCACCGCCGAACGGCAAGAGGCGACGCGCCAACAGGAAGGCCAGCAACACACTGACGCTGTCCAACACCGCCTGACTCAGCCGCACGGCGTCGTACATCTTCGCGTCGCCCACCGCCAACCGATGCAGCAGCACGAACACCGGGTAGCCGGGCGAACGAAACGAGTCCGACTTCGGGTGCGGCCCTGGATCGAGGCTGAACGTGCCGTGCTCCTGCAGATTGCGCGCGTACTGCGCGTAGTGCGCCGCGTCGGCGCGGATCGGATCGGGCACGTGCGTTTCGACCACGAAGCCGATGCGCAACGCCAGCGCTGCAACGACGACCGCAATCACCAAGACCGCGCGCTCACCGGGGGACAGGGTTCGCACGCTCGGTTATCGGCGCACGACCCTCACGGACTCGAACCTCCCGCCCGCCTCGCGCTGACTTCTCGGTTCCTTACTTCTTCTCTTCGGTTGTCGCTTTGCCCTTGGCGTCTTCTTCGCGTTTGCGGCGCGCGCGATCCAGCACGTCCTTGATCTGCGTGGCCGCGGGCGGGTGTTCCATCACGCCGATCACGCGCTTGCCCCGCGCGTCGAGCTTGAACGACGCCTCCACCATTGGCTGGTCAATCTGCACGTCCTCGATCTCGACGGCCATGATCTCGTGCCCGGCCGCAAACTGCGCCATGCGCACCACCGCGAACGGACCGTCGCTGAGCGCGCGCACCACGACCTCGACACGATCGGGCTGCGGTAACCCGTCGGCCTCGCTGGCGTCGCCCGGGCGGAGGTCGCCGCGGATCACCCAGTGGTCGAGCCCCTCGCGCACGAGTTTGCTCGCCACCGCCAGATCGAACCGCTTGCGCAAACTAACCAGCATGGCGCTCCCCAACGGTGCCTCACCCTGACCTGGAACGGCGCCAACGTCCTCGCCGAGCGTGCGGCTGGCCTCCTGCAACTGCGCCATCGTCTCCTTGCTCATCTGCGTGTGCACTTCGCCGTGCATGGGGTCGACCTCGCGCGTCCAGGTGGCCGCAGGGGTACGAACGACCTCGTTCTCGCCCTCCATCCCGTCCCCCGCTTTCATCTTCATGGCGACGTGGAAGTGTGTCGTGCCAAGGACACGCAGGGTGCCCTCGGTTTCGAACACTGGCCCTTCCGGCACGTTGGTACGACTGCGCATGCGCAACATCACCGTCTTGGCCGCCTGCTCCCTTTCCTGCAGGCGGGCGATCAACTCATCGATGGTCGGTGCCCCTGCCGGCGGCGCTGACCGGGCGCCTGCGCCCGGGTTGGGGCTAGGGCTAGGGTTAGGGCTAGGAAGGCGCTGGGCTTCTTGCCCTGGCATGGCCTCGATCAGCCCGAGGACGAAAACTAGCCACAAGGATCGTCGCGTATGCATCGTGGGTGCGCTCTTGAAAAGTGCTCTGCGGCGGTCACGCGGAGCGGTCAATCACACGTAGGATATCGATCGCCGGTCAAGAGTCGTGCCGGTGGTCCCTTTCCAACCGACTTATGACGCGGAGTTCGCATTGGCTGACCACAGCCGCCCTGTTCGCCATCTCGACACCCGCCCGCGCCGACGAGGTCGTCTTGCAAGACGGCCGCACCGTCTATGGCAACACGGAAACGCGGGGTAGCACACTGGTTATCAGCACGCGCGAGGGGGAGGTCTCGGTGCCCCGCACCGAGGTCGTGCGCGTGCGCAAGGCGGCCGACCTCAAGGCGGATCTGGTCGGGCTGGCGTCGCGGTGTGGCAAGCTGTCGGCGTTCTCCTGCCTGCACCTGGCGCATACTGCGCGCGATTGGGACCTGGCCGAGGACATGTGGGGCTACCTCGACCATGCGTTCACGCAAGGTGAGATGCCGGCCGACGTGCATACCCGCCTGCACGAGTTTCTCGGCACGCTCGAGCCAGAGCTGCTGTCGGTGCGCTGGCGCAAGAGCACCCCGGGCACCAAGGCGCGCGAGATCTTGTTTTCGCTGTCAACCAAGGCCTCGCCCGCGCGCGAGGCGGCCGCAGCCCGCGTGCTTGCCGGCCTGACCGGGGTCGATGCCGAGCTACGCACGCGCGCCCGCGGGCTGAACCGAGCCAACCAACGCGCTGCCGCCATCGAGGCGCTTTGGCTGCGCCCGGAGATCGAGGCCAATCGCACCTTCGTGCTGCGTACCGCGATCTTCGATGACGCGCCCGAGGTGCGCGGCAAGGCCATCGCGCTGGCCACCGCGTCGGGCGCCGCGCAACCGGCGGTCGACTACCTCAGCAACTGGTTGGTGCACAAGCACCCCAAGGCCAGCATGCGGGCGGCTGACGCGCTCGGCGCCCTCGGGGAGCCCTCTGCGATCGGAGCCTTGGTGAAGGCGGCGCCGTTCGCCGCGTCGGGCAGCGAGGGCGGGGTGCGCGCGCACGCCGCGTTCCTGACCCAGCAGGCCTACATCAAGGACTTCGACGTCGAGGTCGCGCAGTCGTCTTTCATCGCCGATCCCAAGGTCGATGCTCTCACCTACGGCAGCGTGCTCGACGTGCGCATCGGCGCCGTCATCACTCAGCGCATCGAGATCGTGGCCAGCTTCCGCCGCGCGATCACCAAACTCGAGGGCGCCGACCCCGGCGACGACGTAGCCAAGTGGGAAGCTTGGCTCGCGGCGCGCCGCGCGGGACCGCAGCGCTGAACGGAAGGGAGCGCGCCCAGCTCAAGCGGAGGGCACAATCGCGCCGATGATCCGATGGCATCGGACCGATTCTATGCGCCTACCCCGACCCTCCCTGTTTCTCATCTGGGCCCTGCTGGTGGGCTGCTCACCCTCGACGAGCGGCGGCGACGGCGAGTTCACGCTGCTCCTCACCGACGCACCCAGCGATGAACTCGACGTGTTCGAAGTCGACGTCCGCAGCGCCGTGCTGCGTCGGGCGGATGGCTCGACGGTGAGCGCGCTCGACACGCCGGTGCGCGTCGACTTCGCCGAGCTCGAGAGCGTCTCCGAATTGATCGTCGGGCGCATCTTGCCGGGCGGCTTCTACGCCGGAATGACGTTGACCCTCGACTTCAGCAACGCTGTGGTGAGCTTGAAGGGGCAAACGACGAACGCCGCGGTGGTCGACGGCAGCGGCGCTCCGATCACTGGTACGCTCGACGTGCAGGTCACGTTTGCCACCGGCTCGCGGCCGCAGGTCGTAGCGCGGCGCAATCATCTGTGGACGCTCGACCTCGATCTCGACCAGTCGCTGACCATCGACAGCGTCGGCAACCGCGTCACCTTCACGCCGACGATCACGGCGAGCGTCGATCCTGCCAATGCCAAGCCGGCACGCATCCAGGGCGCGCTCGGCAGCGTCGACACCGCGGGGCGCACGTTCCAGGTGCAGAAGCTCGCCAGCGACAACACGGTGATCGCGCCGTTCACGGTCCGTACCACCACCAGCACGCTGTTCCAGATCGACGGCGTGGTGAGCCTCGGCGACGCGGGCCTCGGAGCGTTGGCGCAGCGCGCCAACCTGGCACCGCGAGTGTTCGTGCAAGGCACCATCGACCGCGCCGCCCGCGTGCTGAACGCGCTGGCGATCGAGACCGGGTTCGGCGTGCCCGGCAACGGCCAAGACTGGCTCGTCGGCCACATCGTTGGCCGCGTCGGGAGCGCCGGCCAGGACGCGACGCTCACTGTGCTCGGGCAATCGAAAGACATCGGCACGACGACGCGGCGCTTCAACACCAGCCACAGCGTGACCGTGCTGCGTGGGCAGACCAAGGTCCTGCAGCGCGGCGTGTCGAGCACCGGCGGCACCGACGACCTCAACATCGGCCAGCTGGTGGCGGTGTTCGGTGACCTTGCCGGCACGGCGATGGACGCGAGCGGCGCGCAGAATGGCGTCGTGCGCATGCTGCCAACCTCGGTGTTCGGCGTCGCCACCGGCAGCGTCAGCGGCAACACGATCACGCTCAACGCGGCGCGCTTTGACCTGCGGCCGATCGCCGACTTCAACTTCACCGTCAACGGCACCGTCGAGGCGTCGCCAGCCACCTACAAGGTCGACGTCACCGGCCTGACGACCACTGGCATCGCCCTCAACTCGCGCATCCGAGCCATCGGTTTCGTGAACCCGATCGGCGTGCCGACCGACAACGACTTCGCCGCCGTAACGCTGGTGAACCGCTCGACCACCGCCAACCTGATGGTGTGCCAGTGGACGGCCAACAATGCAGTGACGGCGACGCGGAATGACGGCGCGATCGCTTTCGACGTGGCCCTAGCGACAATCAAGACGGTCGGCGACGGGTTCTCGACTACCCTCCTGCAGACGTCGCCCACGCCGTCGATCGTGGCAGCCGGCACGCGCGGCGTGTACGCGATCGTGCAAGACGGTAGCGCCGAAGTGCACGCGTTCTTCTCTACGTTCGCCACCGCCGTGGCGAGCCGGATGACGGCCGGCGCGCGCGTCGTGCGCGTGTCTGCCATCGGCAGCTTCGACGTGGTGAGTCAGCAGGTGAGCGCGTCGGTCGCCAGCATCACGGTGCAATAGGAGCCGCGCGCGAACGATCGCGTCGGACGGGCGCCACCGCTACCCTGACGACGTGCGTCTCTGGCTCGGCCTGCTGATCCTCGCGCTCAGCGTGGCGCTGGGTGTGCATCTGCGCGTGCACGGCGCCTTTCGCACGGGCCTGTTCGATGCCGGCGCCGAAGGCCTGCTGCGCGCCGACCCTGGTACGTTGTGGTATCTGCTGCAACGGGTCATCGAGGGCGGCGGTTGGCCCGACGCCGCCTTTGCCGCCGACCCGCGCGTCGAACATCCGGCGCTCGTGGATTGCTGGGCCACGTTCACCATCGGCCACGAGTTCTTGCTGGCGGCCCTGCACCGTGCGCTGCCCGGCGTGCCGCTACACCGGTTGTGCGTGATCACGCTGGCCGCGTGCATGAGCCTGTGCGCCGTCGGTGTCTTTGGGTTGGCACGCGAACTGACCGGACGCGTCGCGCCGGCGGCGGTCGCCGCAGTGCTGTTCTGCCTCACGCCGGCGGCCTACCGCACGATCGGCTTCGTGTTGATGAACGAGGACGCGAGCCTGCCGCTGTTCGCAGTGCACCTGTGGCTGGTGGCCCGCACGCTGCGCGTGGCGACGCCGGCGGCGGCGCTAGCGGCGGCGCTATTCGCGGTGCTCGCCGCAGCAACCTGGCATGCCACCACGTTCCTGCTCGCGATCGAGCTTGGCTGCGCCCTGTTGTGGTGCGCCTGGTCGGGTCGGGCGTTGCTGCCGCGCGGCGCGGCAGTGGCTTGGCTTCTGACGCTGAGCCTGGGTTCACTCGCCGTACCGGTCTTGCGGGCCAAGGGCTTTGCCTTCGGACTGCCGATGCAGCTCGCACTGGCGGCTGCGATCATCACGGTTGTGGCGGCGCGCTGGCCGACCATGCCGCGCGCGGTGCGCGTCGCCGCCGCAGTGCTGATCGCCAGCGCCGGTGCCGGCCTTGGGGCCGGGATCAACAGTCTGTGCGACCTGCACGGCAGCGACTTTGCGCACGTGTTCGAACTGTTGTGGGCTAAGGTCCGCCACCTCGGCGAACTCCCGGCGGATCCCAGCACGCTGTCATTCGATGCACGCATCATGTGGCAGGGACCGTTCGCGACCCTGCCGCCCGCGCGCCTGGCCAGCTTGCTCGGCGTGGCCGTGCTGCCGGCGCTCGCGACCCTCGTGCGCGCGGGTCGGCTGTGGGGGCGAACCCGCGCCGATCACCCGGCCGCGCCGCTGCTGGCACCGCTGCTGCTGGTCGCGCTCGGGCTGGCGTGGCTGATCGAGCGCCTGCAGGTGTTGCCAGCGCTGATCGTCCCGGTCGCCGCCGCGTGGCTGTTGGCTGGCCTACCGACAGAGATTGGGCCGACAAAGATGGGACCAGCGAAGATCGCGCGTGTCGGCGTGGTCCTCCTGCTCGGCTTGCAAGGTCTGATCATGGGGCAGTTCTTCGCCACGCTGCACCTGTCCTGGCACGACCGCGTGCACCGCCAGGAAACGCAAGCCGCGATCAACGCTGTGCGCGCCATGACGCCACCTGACGCGGCCATCGCCGCCGACCCCGTACTTGGTGGCGCCATCTTGGCGCACACCGGACGCCGCATCGCGGTGCAAGCCAAATGGGAGACCGCCGCGAGTCGGGCGCGCGTGCGCGCTCTGGTCACGCCGTTCCACCTGGGCACCGTCGCCGACATGCACCATGCGCTGCGGCACGACCTGCGGTGCGACTACTTCTTGGTGGAGCGCGCCAAGCTCTGGGGCGACATGCGCGAGATGAGCGGCATCCCGCGGAGCCAAGAGCTGCCCGCGCCCGGCACCGCTGCCGCCGCGTTCTGCAGCGACGACTTGAACGAACTGTCGCGCATCCCGGGCTTCCGCCTGCTCTACCGCAGCCCGACTTCGATTCGCTACGACAGCGGCCGACCGAGCGAGAACGTGCGGCTATTCGAGGTGCTGCGCTAGCCGGCGCTAGCGGCGACCGTCGCGCCGACCCTCCGGCCGGCGACCGCGGAAGCCACCACCACCACCGTCGCGCCCGCGGCGCGGCCCATGGCGCGGCGCGTCGTCGCCGCCGACGTCGCGTGCGGGTCGATCGTCACCCGGCTCGTCGCCGGCGGCCTCCACCGGCTGCGGTTCGACCGGCGCATCTTCGCGCGGAGTGTCCTGGTCACGCCCAGGCCGGCGCGGGCCACGGTCACCGAATCCGCGGTCATCGCGCGGGCCACGGTCATCGCGCGGGCCGCTGTCGTCGCGCGGACGATCATCACGCGGGCCGTCATCACGCGGGCGGTCACCGCGCGGACCACGATCGTCGCCGCGTCGCGGGCGGTCGTCGTCACGCGGACCTCGGAATCCGCGACCGCGGTCGCCCCGATCCCGATCGCCGTGCGGACGCTCACCACGTTCCTCGCGCGGGGGTCGCTCGCCGCCCTCGGCAGGGGCCGCGCCGCCCTCGGTCACCAAGAGTGCTCGGCGGCTGAGCTTGATCTTGCCGAAGTCATCGATGCCGATGACCTTCACCTCGATGTCATCGCCGATCCGCACCACGTCGGTGACGGAGCGCACAAAGCCATCCGACAACTCGGAGACGTGCACCATGCCTTCTTGGCCAGGCAGGATCTCGACGAAGCAACCGAACTCCTTCACCGAGGTGACCTTGCCCGTGTAGACGGTGCCGACCTCGACCTCCGCGGTCATGTCCTTGATGCGCTTGAAGGCCGCTTCGACCTTCACCACATCGGGGCCAGCCACGGTCACGCGACCGTCGTCTTCGATGCTGATCCTGACCGAGAACTCCTCCTGCATGCCGCGCACCATGCGGCCACCCGGGCCGATGACGGCGCCAATCTTGTCCTCGGGGATCTTCAACGTCAGCAAGCGCGGCGCATGCTGGCTGATCTCGGCGCGCGGCGTGCGCAGCGCCGCGAGCATCTTGCGCAAGATCGCGATGCGACCCTCGCGGGCTTGCGCCAGCGCCTCTTCGAGGATCTCGCGCGTGAGCCCGTCGCACTTGATGTCCATCTGCAACGCGGTGATGCCGCGCGGCGTGCCGGACACCTTGAAGTCCATGTCGCCACAGTGATCCTCGGAGCCGAGGATGTCGGACAAGATGGAGTACTTGCTGCCCTCCATCACCAAGCCCATGGCGATGCCGGCCACCGGTTGGACGATGGGCACGCCTGCATCCATCATCGCCAGCGCGCCCGCACACACCGACGCCATCGACGACGAGCCGTTCGACTCGAAGATGTCGGAGGTGAGCCGGATCGTGTAGGGGAACTGATCGGCGTTCGGCAGCACCATCTCGAGCGAGCGCTCGGCGAGCGCCCCGTGGCCGATCTCGCGGCGCCCAGGCGTGCCCGTGCGGCGCACTTCACCGACGCTGTACGGCGGGAAGCTGTAGTGCAGCAGAAAGCGCCGCTCCGGCTCGGGATAGATGCCGTCGAGCTTCTGCGCGTCGTCGGGCGTGCCGAGCGTGCAGATCGCCAACGCCTGCGTCTCACCACGCGTGAACAGCACTGAGCCGTGCACGCGCGGTAGCACGTCGACCTCGATCGTGATCTGACGGATGTCCTTGGTACTGCGACCGTCGGCGCGCTTGCCGCGCAGGATCGACAGCCGCTCGCCTTCGTCGATGAGCTTGCCGCAGAAGCCAGACAACCGCTTGCTGTGCTGCTTGGCAGCCTTGTCGTCGAGGCCAGCAGGCACCGGGAAGGCCGTCATCACGGCGTTGACCAGCGTCTCCTTGGCCGCCTTGCGCTCGTGCTTGTCGCCGGGCGCCGTGGCGATGCCAAGCAGGTCGCGGCCGAAGCGCGCGCGGATGGTCTCCTCCAGCTCGGTGTCGCGTTCCGGCTCCTTCACCGCCTGCTTCTTCTTGCCGACCTCGGCCACGAGCGCCTCGATCATCTCGATCACTTCGCGGCAGACGTTGTGCGCCAGCTCGAGCGCCTCGATCATCACGTCCTCGGGCACCTCGCGCGCGCCCGCCTCGACCATCACGATCGCGTCCGACGCGGCCGCCACGGTGAGGTTGAGCGTGTTGTCAGCGGCCTGCAGCTGCGACCACGTCGGGTTCACCAGCAGCTCGCCGTTCTGCAAGCCGATGCGGCAGGCGCCGAGCGTCTTGCTATTCGGGATCGAACTCACCGCCAGAGCCGCGAACGCGGCCACTGCGCCAGCGATATCGGACTCGTTCTCCTGGTCGGTCGACAACACCTGCAACAAGATTTGCACCTCGTCGCGGTAGGTGTCGGGGAACATCGGTCGCACGGCGCGGTCGATGATGCGACAGGTGAGGACCTCGCGCGTGGTCGGTCGACCCTCGCGCTTGAAGAAGCCGCCGGGGAACTTGCCGGCCGCCGCCGCGCGCTCGCGATAGTCGACTGTGAGCGGGAAGAAGTCGAGGTCGTCGCGCCCCTTCGCGCTCTGCGCCGAAGCGAGCACCATCGTGTCGCCATAGCGCGCCACCACGGCACCGTCGGCCTGCTTGGCCATGCGGCCACTTTCGATGCTCAGCGTGCGACCGCCGATCTCGCGCGACACGCGCACACCGTCGAATGCGATCTTCTCGATCTGGATGTCAGGGCTCTTGGCCCCACCGCGGCGCGGCGCGCTCGCGCGCACCTCGCTGTCCGGCGCGTCGTCCTGACGCGGCTTGCCGCGTTCGCCGCGGCCGCGACTACGCCCGCGCGGCGCGTCGTCGATCTTCTTGGTTTCGTGAGACGCCGTAGCTGGGCGTCGAATCTTCTTAGTTGCCATCGTTTCCCTTGAGTTTCAGTGCGCAGACTCTGAGCCCCCGTCGCCGCAGCTCGCAGCCGGCACCAGGAGGCAGACCCGACACGTGTCGGGCATTACCGCGCATGCAGTTGTTGAAAAAGAGCGCGGCAATCTATCGGCGTCCGACATTGCATCCGTTTGCCAGCCCGGCTAGATGCCCGATGTCGCTCAGCGGCGAAGCTCGAACTTACCGACCACGGCTGTGTACCGGGTGGTGTCGTTCCGCAAGAGGTACTTCAACAGCTTGTTGCGGCGGTTCACTTTGAACAAGAGGCCGCGGCGCGACGAGAAGTCCTTGGGGTGCATACGCAAGTGCTCGGTGAGCATCTTGATCTGCGAGGTGAGGAGCGCCACTTGCACTTCGGGCGATCCGGTGTCCTTCTCATGGATGCGGTTGTCGCGAACGAGCTGCTGACGAGTCGACGAGGAGATTGCCATCCCTGCTGCGTTGGTTGAAGGTTCAGGACCAATGCGCCAGGGCCAGGGTGCTCCAGCATCACGGTCGATTTTCGATTCTTGGAAGGGCGGGACGATACGGCCGGGTCGAGCGAGCCACAACGACGGGCTCGCTTTTCCGGGTTGCGGGGTGTGCTGGGGTGTGCTGGGGTCAACTGGCGTCACTTGCTGACCTTGCTGGGCACGACTTCACCCGGGAGCACGCGCGACAGGTCGATA
>JANPER010000271.1:0-114224 GCA_031423015.1 Planctomycetota bacterium
AGATGCTCTCGGCGGCCGATGTGCTACGCGACCTCGGATTCCAGCCGCCGTGACTGCCCGCCGCGGTCCGTCCAGCGAGGCGGATCGTCACCGCCGCTCAGACCGCCGTAATCACGCGGATCCTGGCCACCGACTACACCAGTCGACCGGCGCCAGCCGTGGCGTGCTTCGCGATGAAGGATTCGCCACCGCTGACACCGTCGCCCGGCTGCTGGTGGATGAGCGGCTGCGTGAGCGCGTGCGCGGCCAGGTCATCTGGATCGACGAGGCGAGCCTTCTCTCGGCGCCGGAGATGACCAAGGTCTTCGATCTTGCCGAGCGCGCCGATGCGCGGGTGGTGCTATCCGGTGACCGCAGGCAGCACGGCAGTGTAGAGCGCGGCTCGGTGCTGCGGCTGCTCGAGGAGGAGGCCGGGCTGATGCCGGCCGAGATCAGGGAGATCCAGCGGCAGGAAGACGCGCGCTACAAGGAAGCGGTGCGCGCGCTCAGCGAGGGAAGGACGAAGGACGGCTTCGACCAGCTCGATAAGCTGGGTTGGATTCGTGAGGTGCCGACGGAAGAGCGCTACCGGCTGTTGGCCGAGGACTACGTCGAGACGGTCACGGCCGGCAAGACCGCGCTCGTGGTGTCACCGACGCACCGGGAAGCGGAGACCATCACGCAGGGCATCCGCTCCGAGTTGAAGCATCTCGGCAAGGTGGGCAGCGAGGAGAAGGTCTTCGAAGTGCTCAAGAACGCAAACCTGACCGAAGCCCAGCGTTCCGATCCGGTCAGTTCAACGCCCGGAGTCGATGTGGCGGTCTTTCATCAAAACGCCAAGGGCTTCACCAAAGGAGATCGCGTCGTCGTCGGAAGCGATCCGGGGCTTTACGCGCAAGCGGGACGGTTTCAGGTGTTCCGGCCGGGGCGGCTCGCGCTTGCGGCCGGCGACCGCATCCGCATCACCCGCAACGGCAAGACGATCGAGGGCAAACACAGCCTGAGTAACGGCGATCTCTACAGCGTCAAGACGTTCGACAAGGCCGGCAACATCGTTCTCTTAAATGGCTGGACAGTGGCGCGAGATTATGGGCATCTTGCCTACGGCTATGTCGTAACAAGCCATGCATCACAAGGGAAGACGGTAAAGCGGGTGATTATCGGTCAATCCTGGGCCTCAAGGCCGGCGGCTTCGCGGGAGGGCTTCTACGTCGCCGTGAGCCGCGGTAAGCAAAGCGCCATCATCTATACCGACAACAAGCAGGAGCTGCTGGAAGCGGTCGGCCACTCGGACGATCGGGTGACGGCGACCGAGCTCCTGCGCCAGCGCGGCTCTGATCTAAACAGGCTCACGGAAGCAACGCGTGCCGGCGAGCGCGCAAGGGACCGAAGCCCCGACCGGAACGAGCTGGTACATGGATAAGAGCATCCTCCACAAGTACACGGTCAGGCAGGAGGGCGAGCCCGCCGGCTCGAACGTGCTGGACCTGGAGATCACAGATGACCTTGGCTGCTTCGGCTGGCTGCGCGGCATACGCGATCGCTGCGTGATGCTCGAGCTACGGAAGAAGGGAGGCAACTGCCTCGCAGTCGGGTACGGATGGATCGACCGGATTTCCTATGACCCTTCCATCGGGATCGAGCTTTCGGTCTCGGGGCGGCCGATTAGGATCAAAGGGCAGGGCCTGAACGCGGAAGTACGACCGACGGTGCGCCTTTTCGAAGGCCTGACCAGGCATCGGATTCCGTGGATCCGAGAGGCAAGCCAGGCGGACATGATGGAGGCGAAGGAAGGAACGTGCCTGGTCGAGGCGATCGAGTGGTAGCGGAGACCTGGCTCAGCGACCGCGACCGTGATCGTCGCCAAACATCTTCGTCGTATGCTTGCGGTTGAGGTCGCGCAGGATGGGCTGGAGCATCTGCACGACGGACGCAGCGGCCATGATTCCCATCGAGATCATCGCGACCTTGTGGAAGACGGCAGCGTCGCCGGCCGGCGCAGACCGCGCCATCTGCTGCGCGGTGTTGGCAAGATGAAGTGGGTTGGGTGTCGTCATGCGCACTCTCGCTCAGTCCTCCATACCTAGATGCCAGCTTGAGGATCCCCTGTCAACAGGTGCATGTACGCCTATGTCTCCGGAGATTGTCTAACTCGTCGGCTCACAGCCTGATGGCGATCGCCGAGCGCGTTGTCAGCCGTGAGTCGGCGAGTCTCCCGCAAGAGCCGGATGACCGGTGCTACGGACCTGGGACCGCCTTGCACTGTGCGAGATCCATCAACTGCGTCACTACGTGCTGAGCGAGTGCCGTGGTCGAGTATGCCTTGCCCTGTCCTGACACCCAGACATAGTCCTGTGGACCGCGATTGTCGAAGTGCAGTTCCGTACGTTCCACTTCCCTTGCCGACCGCCGTGACGGGGCCCGCTCTGGGCGGTCGGGGTAGCCGTCGAAACGGCGGATGACGAGGCACCATTGCTCGTCAACCATATTTCCATAGCCATGCCTGAGAAATAGGGTCGTGCACACGCCGAGGCCGTGAACGAACCATCCTCGTGTGTAGTGGTCTTGTTCCACGGACAGCGCGAGACTTTGCTCATCCTTCAGCTCTTGGCAGGTCGCACGTAGCTCTTCGACGAGACGGTCAGCTTCTGCTCGAAGGCAATTGACGCCTTCGATGGAGTTCATGAAGCGCTGGCGCTTGGCCTCTCGTTCCATCGCCCGCTTCAGGCGGGCTGCACGCTGAGCGACGGACTCGACGCGGGTTTCGCCGCCCTGCCGCTGAATCCGCTCTTCGAGGACCGCTGCGGCTCCCTCCTTGCCCCATCTGTCGAAGTCGACCCAGATGAACGGCTTTGGGAACCACTCCGGCGGCGGTCCTTTCTCGACAGGGATGAGGACAACGAACTCGTAGCCCTTATCGAAGGCTCGGTTTCTGATGGCCGTTTCTTCGATGCGGGTCCATGAGGTTTGCCCCCAGCCGGGCCGATAAAGCACAGCGACGACCCGCGCCTCAGCTCCGAACACGCGGTTGAAGGTCCTTTCGCCGTCGGTTCCGGCAAGCTCCCGCTGCTGCTTTGAGTAGATGAAGGTGCGGAAGCGGTCCTGCAATAAGTCGCATAGGTCCCTCGCCAGAAGCTCGTCTTGGTCGAGGAACGAGAAGGCCGCGTCGTACTTGAAGGGCGAGTCGGCCGAAGCGTCTGCCAGAGTTGGTTCGGGCATCGGATCCAACGTGCTCATGAGCTATCGTCCCGAGTGACCGATGATGGTCAGGATGGTAGTGGTCGAGCCGCGGCGCGGCTGCCGATTCTGGGAGAGATACAGTCGAACCATCATCAGGACCTCGGCCTCGCTGAGGGTGCGGTAGGCCATCACCTCGTAGCGGACTCCCTCCGCTCGTCGATGAGCACATTGAGGACGTCGGGAGCGGAAATGGACCTCATTTCAGTAGCTCCGTGGCCTCGCGCTTGGGGGTAGCCCGATCTCCCTCTTTCTTGATGCTCCGACGCTTACTGTTTGGCTTCACGCGGACATCGCTGCTTGCCACGGGTTCACCCCTCGTGTTGATAGACTTATGAAGGCGCGACCGCCTGGGCGCGCTGGCAAGCCTTCGCAGCAAAGAGGATGCCGAAGTGCCATGATTCCCGAACAAACGAGGCATTGACTGTGCGCGGCCGTTATTGTGGAAACATGTGGAAATAGAAACTGCCATGGAGGCAGTCGGAAGATCCGGTAGTTTGTCATTCTGACGGTCGTCGGGTCGTCGAGGGACACTGGCTCGGCATGGGCCATGGCCCCCGGCGGTCGTGGCTCTCTGATCCGGTCGCCTCGTAGTGCGACGCCCGGGCACCTGAGCGTCAGATCTGACGGATCATCTCGCCGGGGTCGGCGCCGCAGGCGCGGCACCAGGCGGCGAACTCAACGGGGTCGATCCGGCGGTCTCCGATCTCGGACCGATGCACCATGGTGTTGTGCATCTTGAGGCGCTCCGCCAGATCACGTTGCGTGAAGCCGGCGGCCTCGCGCATCCGCCGCAGCAAGCCGCACATCTTGCGGTACGCCGGCTTGTGCTGAGGCCTTGCTGCCATTCGGGCAGCACCGTAGACTCCGAGGCCCCTGCTGCTAGTTTAGCAGCAAGGCGCACCACGTCTCGAGGCTCGTATGGCTCCAACGTCCAGGTCTTTTCCCCCGGCCGCGATCACCACCCCACGTCTTCTTCTCGCAGTCGGGCTGTTCGTCCTCGGAGTAGCGGTTGGCTGGTGGAGCAAAGGGGCGACAGATGCGCTTCTTGATACTCAACCGCAGCCCGTGGAACAGGACCGTGGGGGAAACCGCAGCCCGTCGCATGAACCGGAAGCCGCTGTCGGTGGTGGAGCCGACAAGGCGCCGCCTAGCAGAGTAGCGATTCAAACCGATAGTCAGCTCACGCCGGCCGAGACTATCACGCAGGCCGAGTTCGTACCATACGTTCGGGTTGTCTAGTGTAATATCTGCTAGGCAGATAGCCGACGCTGCGATCTCTTTCTCGATCGCTTCGATAAGTTGGCTGACCTTGCGATCGCGATCGACACGGTAGGGCTCAAGGTCTGCGGCGCGGATCGCAGGCACGAAGACATCGTCGAAGCGGCGATCAAATCTATCACCGTCAAACGGCTGAATAACGAAGCAGCGTTGCATGAGATCCTCTCGACTGACCTGAACAGCCTGGTTGCTCACACGCTAGCGAGGGGCTGGGATGCAGGTCAACCGGATTGGTGTCCAGCTTGAGGTTTCTCGAAGAACTCGTCCAGGAGTGCCGCAGCCTTGGCGCGGCCGGTGTCGATCGCGTGGATGTAGCGGTCCGTGGAGCGGATCGATTTGTGGCCCATCAAGCTCTGCACCTGGTTGAGCGAAACGCCGGCGGTGAGCTGCGCTGTGCAGAAGGAGTGGCGAAGGATGCGGCCGCTGAGCCTTGACTCCTTCAGCCGGCGTTTCCAGTGGCGGCATAGGTTCGACATGGTGTTCATGCCGCCGGGAACGACCAACTCGTCGGGCGTCTCGGGGACCAGCCGCTTCACGACCGGTAGCAGCGCCGGCGTGATTTCGATGTAGCGGGGGTTCGAGCGATCCTTGGGCTCGCGAATGCGGATGCGCCGGCGCTTGATGTCGATGTCTGCGCCGGTGATCCGACCGAGCTCGCCAGGGCGGACGCCGCTCTGGGCGACGAGTTGCAGCAGATCGGCGTGGCGCTCCCGCGCCGTCGCTTCGATGACCGCGCCGTTCTTGTCGGTGAACTCCTCGCGGCGGATGCGCTCGATGAGCGCCGCCACTTCCTTCATCTCGAGGAACCGCAGCTCCGGTGGGCGGTGCTTCGGGACCGTGAACTCGGGAACGGGAAGGCCGGCCACCTCGAAGCATCGGCGCAGCAGAGGAAGGTCCTTCTGCCTCAGCGTGTTGGGCGACCGAGGCGGCTTCGGCTCGCCCTCCTCGTCGACGCTCTTGCCGGACTCGGTGATGAACCACTCGATCTCCTTGGCGTCGATCTGGGTCAGGGGCGTCTCGGCGCGCCAGAAGGTGAGCAGGTACTTCGCGTGCGCACGGAACGTCTTGACGATCGTCTCCGGCGGCAGCCCGCGTGCTTCAGCCGCGGCGACTACGGCGTCGATGGCAGTTCCGAGCGTGAGGATCTCGCTCGGCAGCACGACGCGCGTGGCGTGCATGCGCTGGTGATCCTCGTAGGCTTCCTCCTGGGTGACGCGGTACGTGCCCACGACCTGCCTGCCGTCGACGCGAAGCAGTGCGCGCCACTTCCACACGCCCTCGCTCATGACGGCGGAGACGCCCGGGAACCTGCGCTTTGGCTTGTTTGGTCGCCTGCCCATGCAGGCGATCTCTACGCTCGCGGGTGACCAAAGTTACTAAAGTAACTCCGGACCTCGTTCACCGCGGCTCGCGAATCGCGCGTAAACCATTGTCACAACTGAGGTAAAGTGGAGCGGGTGATCGGGATCGAACCGACGACATTCAGCTTGGGAAGCTGACGTTCTACCGCTGAACTACACCCGCTCGGGAGTCGCTCTAGCACGCGCGAGACTACGCGCGAGACACGGGCAAAGCAAGGCGGCGCGAACGGCACTCCGTGCCCGCACCACGACCACTCACTCTTCGCGCAGCGCGCGGAACATGCGGGCGAAGTCGGCTTCGTGGCAGACCGCCAACTCGAAGCGCTCACCACTGCCAGGGTGCGGGAACGTGAGGCGCGTCGCCCGCAGCATGAGGCGGTTGACGCCGAAGGTGGAGCGGGCGTGGACGTTGGCGCTGGCGTTGCCGTAGCGCAGGTCGCCGAGCAATGGATGGCCGGCGGCGGCGAGGTGCGCGCGGATCTGGTGGGGGAGACTGGTGTCGGTGCGCACCGCGAGCAGCGCGGCGCCGGGGCGGCGGTCGCGCACGCGCACGTGGGTGCGCGCGGGCTGACCCGCGGCATCGACGACCACCTTGGGGCGATTGGCGCGCGGCTCCTCGGTTTGGCGAAGCGCGTGGTCGATGGTGAACCCGTCGCGTTCGACGTCGCCGTGCACGACGGCGACGTATTCGCGGCTCACGGCGTTCGTCTCGATCGCGTTCGCCACCGCGCGCTCGGCCGCGTCGTGACGCGCGATGAGCAACAGGCCAGACCCGCCGCGGTCGAGACCTTGCACCAGGCGCGCACCGGGGAACAGGCGGCCGACGCGGTCGGCCAGGCAATCGTCGTCGAGCGGGCCGCGCTGCAATCCCAGGTTGGGCGGCTTGTCGAGCACGATCAAGTCGTCGTCGACGTGCACGACCGGCATGCCCAGACGCAGCGTCCACGTTGCCGTGCTCGGCAGCCAAGCCACCACGTCGCCAACGCGCACGCGCGTGTTCGCGCTCGCCGCGACCCCGCGCAGCGCCACGGCGCCGAACTCGCACAGATACCGCGCATCGCGTCGCGACACCGCATCGGTGTGCGAGTGAACGAACGCGTCGAGGCGGCTGTCCGCCTCGCCGTCTTGCACCACCAGGCTCTCGGCTACGCCGTTCGTCATGCTGGCAGGCTACAGCACGCCCCGTCTTCCACAGCCTGCGCTATGGTGTCTGCCACGTCGCCGCCGCGCGCTGCGGCAGATGGGAGTCAGCACCATGCGAACCTTCAGCACCGTCCTCCTCGCCTGCTCGCTCGCCGCCCAGGCCCAATTGCGCGTGCCGCAGCAGTTCTCCGAGATTGCCGCCGCGATCCGCGCGGCGCGGCCGGGCGACGAGATCTGGGTCACGACCAGACCGGGTGGGTATGCGCCGATCGTGATCGACAAGCCGCTCACGATCCTCGGCGTCGGCAGCGAGTCGGAAACGCCGATCATCTTCGGCACCACCGGCCCGGCGATCGACGTGCGGTTGGCAACCGACGAGTTGGTCATCATCGGGCGCATCGACGCCTACTCGCCGAGTGCTACCGCCGCGCCGGCCGTGACCATCCTCGGCGGCCGCGTGATCTTCGAAGACGCCGAACTGCGGCAGATCATCGCGGGCGCGCCGGCCAACGCGCTGACCGTGAGCGACGCTGACCTCGTGTTGCTTCGCAGCCGCGTGGAAAGCAGCGCTGGCGCCGGCCTGTGCGCGCGCAACTCGCACGTCGTCGCGCTGCACGCGTGGTTCTTTGCCGGCAACTCGTCGCTCGCACCGGCCATCGACCTTGTGAACTCGACGCTGCACGGCAGCGAGGTGTTCGGCTCAGGAAGCGAGGGCGTCACGCAGGTGGCCGGGGCGCCGGCGCTGGCCGTCGACGCGCAGTCGCGCGCATGGCTCACGCACAGCATGCTCCGCGGCGGCTTTGGCATGCCGGGAGCGCCAGCGCTCGCCAACCAAGCCAGCGCGCCGGCCGAGTTCATGGAGTGTCAGCTTGCCGGTGGGTTCAACCTCAGCGGCGGCGGCAGCGCACCACCGTCGAGCGGCGCGGTCAACCTCGCGGCGCCGCTGCTCGGTGCCGCGCAGCCCCCGGCGCTGTATCGCACGTTCGGTTCGCTCCACCTCGGTGGCGGCACCGGCTTTACCCTGCGGGCGTCGACCGGCACCCCCGCGCTCTTGCTCTGGAGCGATAGCCTGGTGCGGGTCTACAACCACCCGCTGTTGGCGCAGCCGACGCGGATGCCGACGACGGCCGGCGTGCTGGTGGTAGGCGGTGGCACGTTCTCGGTGGTGGTGAACGTGCCCAACGTGACTGCTCTGCTGGGTCGCGCCCTGTGGATCCACGGTGTCGCCGGCACCGCGTTGCCGCTCGCCGTGGCGCCGCTCATGGGCGGCGTCGTGCGGGCATAGGTCCGGCGACCCAGGACCCAGGCAAAGTCACCCCGCGGGAAGCGCGATGCAGCCGAGGGCCGTGTCGGTGACTTGGACGTCCGCGCCCCAGATCAGTGGAGTGGTGGTGATGGTGCCCACGCCGTTCGGCCCGATCACGCCAGAACCGACCAACGGATCGCCGCTGGCATCGGCACGCGCGATCTCGACCTGCGCGCCATTCGGCCCGGTCACCTGGACGGATGTTGTGGCCGGAGAAAGGTGTGAACTGATCTTGAGGTCTGGAGGCGAGGGAGCCGGCATGGACACGGCGACCACCGGACCGCCGGTCGTGTCGCGAATCGTCACGCGTGGGATCTGCTCCCACCAATCGGAGGTCGCCAGCACCAGAGTCGGCTGCGGGCTGTCTTCCAGCTCGATATGGCACGTCTTGCGCACGCCGAGATGACCCAATTCTGGTGTCGTCGCGGCACTCGCCAGCGTCGTCCATTGCGTCGGCGCAATCGACGCCTGATTCTTGACGTAGGGTGCCCAAAGGACTCGTGCACCAACGGCGTCGTAGACATACAGCCGGTTCAGAGTGGCTGAATGCCCAACCCCGGCGAAGTCGGCACCCTGTTCCGTGTAGAGCGAGGTCGCCTGCAAGGCCGATCCCTGGCGTCGGACGAGTACGAGATATCCGTGATTGCCTGAGCGGCCCGCGACGACGGCACTGAGCTGCGCGGCATCGAGGACGGCCATCCCGCCGACATCCGCAATCCCTGTAGGCACGGTCGCGTCGAAACCGTTCGTGATGGAGTGATTGAACACACCATCGTCGAGCACGATGGTGAGACTGCTTCGGTCTGGGTCAATCGGTTCAACCACTCGATCGATTCGGCCATCCCTCTGCACGGACTGGCCCCAGGTCGCACCCAGGAAAAGTGAGACGACCGGGCACAACAAGAGAATACGGCGATGAGGGTTCACCCGCCACCTCCGAGGTCCGGCCCGGGTCCGGCCCCCGGGTGATCGCCTGGTCAGAAACCTGTGGCGCCCCCTAATGGTGGCGTCGTGCGGGCGTCGCCCGCCGGTCGGTCGACTCAGTCACCCGCCGCCTCGCACCCCGTCTCACTCGTCTCACTCGGCTGTCGCGTCTCTGCACAGGCAAACTTCCTGCGCGTAAATCGATCGTCTAACGGAGTAAACGATCGACGGCAACGTAATCCGCGCCATGAACAAGCGGACCCTGGACCCCCTCACTGCCGCCGAGTGGAAGGTGATGCGCACCGTGTGGGAGCAAGGCGACTGCGCCGCGCGCGACGTGTACGAGGTGTGCGGGAATCGCCATGGCATGGCGGTCAGCACCGTCAAGACCCACTTGCGCCGGCTGGTCGACAAGGGCTACTTGGCGACCACGCAGGTCGGCAACAGCTTCCTCTATCGCGCCACCCGGCCGCCGCTCAAGTCGCTTCTGGCCGACGCCGATCGCCTGCTCGAGAACACGCTCGCCGGTAATGCCGGCCCGCTGCTCGCCTACATGCTGAAGAAGAGCCGCATCAGCGACGACGAGCTGGCCGAGCTGCGCGCGCTCCTCGATCAGCATGCCGGGGACGACCGGAGCGCTCGGGGATCGGACAATCGGGGATCGGACAATCGGGGATCGGACAATCGGAGGGAGCGATGACGTCGCCGTTCGACTGGGCTGCGTCGTGGTGGAGTCTCGCGGGCAAAGGCCTCATCGAAGGCTCGCTCGCGCTCCTCGTGTTGCTCGCGCTTTGGTGGCCGCTGCGCCGTCGTCTGCCGGCACGCTTGGTCTGCCTGCTGTTCTTGCTGCCGCTGGTGAAGGTCGCGCTGCCGGTGAGTTTGCCGGTGCCCGCGTGGTGGTCGGCGTTGCCGCTGCCGGGCTGGATGCAGAGCGAGCCGGCCGCCACGCCGTTCACGCTCGTGGAGCTGACGCAAGCGCTCGCGGTCGCTGAGCCCGCGCCCGCCCCGACCGCGCAGCTTGGCGTACGCGAGATCCTGTGCGGCCTGTGGCTGCTCGGCGTCTTGGCGCTCACCTGGCGCTTCGTGCGGGCGCAGATCTACACGCACCGCGCGGTGCGCAACGCGACCCCGATCGACCCGGCCACGCTGCCGCTCGACCTGCACGCCCTGTGCGCGCGCGCCGGCGTGTTCCGCCGCGTGCGTTGGCTGCTCAGCGATCACGTCGCCACGCCGGCCGCCGGTGGCATCTTCTTTCCGTACATCCTGCTGCCGCACGGTTTGGCCCAGCGCCTGCCGCCGACGCAGCTCGCTTTCGTTCTCTTGCACGAACTCGCGCACGTGCGTCGCTACGACGTGGCGATCGCGGCGGTGCAGCGCGTCGTGCAGATCGTCTGGTTCTTTCATCCCGCAGTCTGGTTCGCCAACTGGTTCATCGATCAGCACCGCGAACTCGCCTGCGATCAAGACGCGCTGCTGCGGAGCCGCGCGTCGCGCCGCGAGTGCGGCGAAGCGTTCCTGTCGGTGGCGGCGTGGTTGCATGGTCGGACGAAAGAGCCGACCGCCACGCTCGCCATGTTCGAGTCCCAACGTGTTCTCAGGAGAAGACTGATGCAGATCCTCAACGATGTTCCCGCCCCTAGCCGCTGGTTGACCGCGGCCTACCTCGCTCTCGCCACCGGGCTCACTCTGCCCACCGCGAAGGCCGATGCCGGGGCTTCCCTCGACGTCTCCATGCTGGCGCAGCAAGACGACGGCGAGCGCGAAGAGATCCAGAAGCTGCGCAAGCAGCTCGCCGAGCTGCGCCAGCAACTGGCGAAGCTGCAGCGCGCCGAGGCGAGCGAAGCCAAGGCCGACGCCAAGAAGGCCAAGAAGGACAAGGCACGCGCGCATCACGACGACGATGACGACGCCGCCGACGACGAGCATGCCGTGATGGAAGTCGAGGGCGTCGAGCTTCACGACGGCGACGGTGCCAAGCCCAAGATGTTCACCTTCAAGTCCGGCGGCAAGGGCGGCAAGGCGTTCGTCGTCGAAGACGGCGAGATGCGCGAGGTCGATGTCGAGGGCGGTCGGTGGATGGGCGCGTTCCCCGGTGGTGACGGCAAGGGCAAGTGGTTCGCCGGCGGCGATCACGAGGTGAAGGTGTTCGTCGACACCGATGGCAGGGTCACCAAGTCGTGGTCCAGTGGCGATGATGACGATGCCAAGGACGGCGGCAAGCGCGTGCGCGTGCTGCGTACGCGCGGCGGGGACGACGCCAAAGACTTCGCGATCGCACTGCCTCGCTTCGCTGAGTTGCCCAAGGAGATCGCCGAGCGCCTGAAGGCGCGCGTGGTCAAGGGCACCAAGGTGGAGGTTCGTGAGGGACAGAAAGTCGACGGCCACGAAGTGAAGGGGTTCAAGCTCGACGCCGGCAACGTGCGTGTCCTGCGCGGCGGCGACGGTGAGGGCGGCGTGTTCGTGTTGCGTGATGGCGACGGCGAGGGCGCGTTCACCTTCAAGGTCGAGACCGACGGCGACGTCAAGCGCGAGGGCAAGAAGGTCATCGTGCGGCGCAGCAGCAAGGGCGGCGAAGACACCGAAGAGTGCGAAGAGTGCGAGGATGACGACGGCGATGCGGCCGGCAAGCGCGTCATCAAGACCAAGCTGGAGCGCGTCGACGGCAAGGCTGACGGCAAGGACGGCAAGTCCGGCGAGTGGCGCGTGCTCGGCCCCAAGGGCGGGTCGGCCAAGGTCAAGAAGGTCGTGAACGTCTAACCAGGGCCCGCACGGGCGGCTGCGGCCTCGGGTCGCGCCGCCCGTGTCACGCGTCGAGCGTGCCGTTCCTGGCGCGCCGCAAGCGGCGGAATCGGCTGGCGCGTGGCGTGGCACCCGGCGCTATCATCCCCGCCTCGTTTTCTCGCGATCGTCGCCCCGATCGCGCGCCCGCCCAGCCGATGCTCGCTGCCACCCTCCTGCTCACAGTCTCTCTGCAGAACCCGCTCGTCTTGCCGCCGCGCCCGGCACCGCGCGAGCCAGCGCAGAGAACGCCCACCCAGGCGTCGACGCAGACCTTCGAACAAGACGTCGTGGTGCTGCGCCGCTCGCAGTTGCGCAGCGGCAAAGAGGACGCGGTGTTCAGCGACCTCGCCGCGCGCTACCCCGACCTCGCCAGCCGCGCGGTCACGCTGGCGCGCACCGCGGACCCCGATCTGCTGTACGGTCTGGTGCGCGTGCTCGAACGCGTGGGCAGCGCCGAAGAAGGCAAGCAGCTCGCGTCGATCGCGCTCATGCGCCCGCTCGGCGACGCGACCGCGCCGTTGATGCAGACGCTGGGCACGCTGCTCGGCGGTGACGCCAACGAGAGTCTGTTCCGCTGCCTCACCGCCCGCACCGCCGGTACGCGCCGCGCCGCCGCCAACGCGCTGAAGCCGCGGCTGGTCGCCAATGACAGCAAGCTGGTGCTCGACGCCATGCAGCGCGCTGGCGGCGACGTGCACGCGCTCGGCCTCTGGCTGCTCGGTGCGACGCCCACGCCGGAGGCGCGTGCGGCCCTGGTTCTGGGTCTCTCGGCCAAGGACGCCAACGTGGCGATCGCCGCGTGTGAAGCGCTGATCGAGCACGGGCCGTCGACCGTGAGCGACCTGCAGCAGGTTCTGTCGCGGCCGGCGAGCGACCGCGCCTTCGGCTACGCGGCGGTGGCGCTGACCCGCCTCGAGTTGACGCACGGAGTGTCGCTGCTCAGCGACGCTGCGGCGCCGACGTTGCAGAAGGAGATCGACAGCCACGACCTGTTCATGCGCGTCGCTTCGGCGGTGGCGTTGGCGCAGCTCTCGTATCGCGGCGGCGACGCCGAGGGCGTGCGCTACGGCGACCGCGCGATCGTCGATGGCCTCTTGTTGGTGGTGGCGCCCGGCGTCTTCGTTCCCAGCTACAGCCTGCTGTATCCGTTGGGGAACGAACAGCTGCGGCGCCTCACCGGCCGCGCGTTTCCCACGCCGACCGACTGGACGAGCTGGTGGGCCATCGCGCGCGCCAACTTCGTCGGGCTCCGCATGGAGGTGCCGATCGACGCCGAGAAGGCGGCGATGTTGTCGCTGACGCTGCGTGAGCCGCGGCGCGTCATCCGCCTGCGCGGCGAGCGCGCGCCCGCGCCGCTCGACCTCGTGCCTGACGACGAGGCCTACGTGCTGCCGGCCACCGAGATGGCGCAGCTCGTGCAACGCCTGCAAGACGCCGGCTTCATGAGCCCCACGCTCGACCAGCAGCGGCGCAAGAACGAAGGCGTGCCGCGCCCGCGCGCGCTCGAGTTGCGGCTCGGCGCGTCGCGTTCGACCTACGACGCGCCGCTGAACGACGACGCGTTCATGGACCGTTTCGCTGCCGACCTCGGCACCGTCGCCGACCGTGAACGCTGGCAGCTCTATCACGACGGCGGCGCGGAGTTCGGCGCGTTCTGGCAGCGCGAGCGCGGGTGGTTGCTGGCGAACGCCGACCGCGTGGCCCGCGACCGGCACCTCAAGGATCTGATCGTCGCGGCGTTGCCGCGCCTGCAAGGTCTCGCTCGTTCGCGCGCGCTCGAGCACCTCAACGACGTGCCGCAGGTCGACAAGCAGCTCGACGAACGCGATGGCTTGGCGATCGTCGCCGCGGTGCGAGCGAACAACGTGATCGATGCGGATAGCGAGCGGTTGCTAGCGATCGCATTGCGCGTGGAGTCCGAGGCGGTGGTGAAGGCTGCGCTCGATACGGTCGACGGCCTGATGGACAAGGGTGGTCGGTTGGCCTTGCCGCGCATGTTCGCGGTGCTCGGCCCGGAGCGCGTGATGCGCTGCTTGGCCGATCCGCGCCCGCACATCCGCGTCACCGCGATGCACGAGATCGCCAACATGAAAGAGTTGCAGGCGGTGCCTGCGCTCCTGCTGGGCGCGCGCGATCCTGACGCCACCGTGCAGCAGACGGCGATCTACGCGCTCGGTGTGCTGCGCACGCCAATGGCGCGGCAAGAACTTCTCGACGCGCTGCCCACGCTGTCGCCCGAGACGCGCCGCGTCGCGTTCATCGCGCTCGGTCGCATCGGTGGCGAAGGCGTGTTGCCGGCGCTGTTGCGCGGCACGACGATGGACAGCCCTGATGACAAGCGCTCGGCGATCTTCGGGCTCGGCAAGCTCGACGAACCGGCGGCCGCCGACTACTTGGCGAGCCTGTTCGTCGCAGCGGGGCAGGGGCCGATCGGGAGCCTGGTGCAGGCGGCGCTGCAAGAACAAGGCGCGTTGCGCGCGCGCGTCGCGTTGCGCAAGAGCCTGCAGCAGTCGCGTGACAGCCGGGTGCGCGGCGAGATCGTGCAGGTCCTCGCTGAGTTCCAAGACCCGAGCATCGTGCCCGACTTGATCGCGCAGCTCGGCGACGTGCGGGAAGGGCCGCGCGCGGCGGTGCACTTGGCGGCGATCACCGGCGTCGATCTGAGCCGCGTCGAGGATCGCTCCGCGTTCATGATCGACTGGTGGTCGCGGCACAAAGACGAGTCGCAGGCGACCTGGTTCTTGGGGGTGGTGAAGGCGGTGGGGCTCAACACCGCGCTCCAGGCGTCGCAGTTGCAGCCGCGCGCCGGCGTGGAGGCGGTGCCCGAACTCACCCGCATCCTCACGACCACCGATCGACCGCACGTGCGCCTGCTCGCGCTGGCGTTGTTGCGTGACACGACGCAGCGCGACTTCGGCACGATCTCGACGCAGGCGGCTCCCGAGGAGTTGACCGCGCTCGCCGACCGCTATCGCTTCTACGCCGAGTCGGTGACCGCGTCGGGCAAGTGAACCGCGCGCGCGTGGCGTGTGCGGCGTTCGCGGCCGCAGTCGTCGCCGGGTTCGCTTGGCTGCGCGCCACCTCGACGTTTGCCCGGGTCGAAGCGCGCGCCGCGGAGGCCAGCGCGCTCGCCGTCGACGTAGGCCTCGCGCCCGAAGAGGTCATGGCGCTGCTCGACCTGTCCGAAGGCGCGTTGCCCGCACCGGCGCTGCGCGAACTCGCTGCACGCGTCGTCGCCGCGCGCGGTGATGTGGGCGACCTTGGCCTTGCCGTGGCGTCGGCGATGGGACATGCCGACCTGGTGCGCGAGGTGCGCGCGGCGAACTCGCCGGAGGCGGCGCGCGTGAGCTTCATTGCGCGCCCGGAGGGCCTCGTGGTCACGCGCTTTCTGACCATGGCCCGACGCTACCTGGCCGCGCGGCCGGACTGACTTCTCGCTCGCGCTCACCGCGCGCTCGCGCCAAGCTGTGTCGATGCCCAAGCCGGCGCGCGCCTACCGCTACTTCGACCTCGTCGTCGTCGGCTTCGTCGTGGTGCTGCTGTGCTCGAACCTGATCGGCCCCAGCAAGGTCGCGATCGTGCTCGGCGCGTCGTTCGGCGTGGGCAACATCTTCTTCCCGATCAGCTACATCTTCGGCGACGTGCTCACCGAGGTGTACGGCTACGCGCGCGCACGCCGCGCGATCTGGGCCGGGTTCGGCGCGATGATCTTCGCCACGGTGATGAGCCAGGCCGTGCTGCGGCTGCCGGCCGATCCGGATGAGCCGTGGAACAGCACGATCCAACCGGCGATCGAGGTGGTGTTCGGCGGCACCTGGCGCATCGTCGCGGCGTCGATCCTGGCGTTCGTGGTCGGCGACTTCGTCAACAGCTACGTGATGGCGCGCATGAAGGTATGGACGCGCGGGCGCCACCTGTGGACGCGCACTATCGGCTCGACGATCCTCGGCCAGGGGGTCGACAGCCTCATCTTCTATCCGCTGGCGTTCGCCGGCATGTGGGCGGACGACAAACTGCTGAGCGTGTTGATCAACAACTGGGCCATCAAGGTCGGGGTCGAAGTGCTGATGACGCCGGTGACGTATCGCGTGGTCGCTGTGCTCAAGCGCGCCGAGCAGGAGGACTTCATGGACGTGGACACTGACTTCAACCCGTTCCGGCTCAACCCGTGATGCGCGCGCTAGTCTCCTTGGTTCTCGCTTCGCTCGCCGCCGCGCAGGACGCCGACCCGTCGCCGATCGCCTGGCAGACCGACCTCGCCGCCGCGCGGGCGCAGGCGCAGAAAAGCGACAAGCCGCTGCTCGCGGTGTTCCGCTGCGAGACTTGAAAGGACTGCGCGAGCCTCTACGGCCAGTTGGTCCGTGAGCCGAGCGACGAACTGATGCAGGCGGCGCGCGACTTCGTGTGCGTGCGCGTGGTCGACATGAGCAAGGTCGATCTGAACGTGTTCGCGTTCGACTACGACCTCACCTTCGCCGCGCTGCTGATGCACGCCGACGGCACCGTGTATCACCGCTTCGGCAGTCGCGATACGCGCGAGCCGACGACGTTCGCCTCGATGTCGTTGTTGGCGTCGCTGCTGCGCGCGACCCTCATCGAGTACCGTGCCCACGCCGCGCGCGAGCCTTCGCCGCAGGCTGCCCCGCCGCGTTACGTCGTCGACCTGCCGCCGCTGCGTCGCAAGCGGCAGACGCAGGCGGGATCGTGCGTGCACTGCCACACCGTGCACGACACCCTGCACGGGCACGCCGTCGAGACCAAGACCCTGACCCCCGACACGCACTTCGTGTATCCGTCGCCAGCGCGCGTCGGCATCGAACTCGACCCTGCTGCCCAAGAGCGCGTGCTCACCGTGCAGGCCGAGTCGCCGGCCGCGCGCGCCGGCCTGCGCGCGGGCGACCGCCTGCGCCGCCTCGGCGAGCAGCCGATCGTGTTGACGCTCGGCGACGTGCAGTGGGCGTTGCACCAAGCATCAGCCGGCGACACCGAGATCGCGCTCACCTGGCAACGCGACGACGCTGAGCACACGGCAACGCTCGGTCTCACCGCCGGCTGGAAGCGCGCGCCCGCCGAGGAGTACGCGTGGCGTCCGTACAAGTGGAATCTCGCGCCGGACCCCGGCTTTGGCGGTGGCCTCCTCAGCGCCGAGAGCAAGCGCCGGCTCGGCCTCGACGAGGGTGCCTTCGCCTTGCGCATCGACTACCTGATCACCTGGGGTGAGAAGGCGCATCGCGGCCGCGCCGCGCGCGCCGCGGGTCTGCGCGAGGGCGATATCGTCGTAGCGTTTGGCGGCAAGGCTGACTTCGCGTCGCACGACCACTTCCAGGCCTGGGTGCGCCTAGCGTGCAAGGCGGGCGAGTCCGTCGAGGTGGTGGTGCTGCGGCAGGGAAAGCGCGTGCCGCTGCAACTGAAGCTGCCCGAGTGACCCCGGGGTGGAGGTTCTCGTCGGTCTGGAATCGCACGTCAGGCCGGCAAGCGTACGACGCGTTCCCGCGCCAACTCCGCGGCGTAGTACAGCGCCGCCTGCACGTCTTCCTCGGTAATCCGATAGTCCGTGGCGATCGCCTTGGCAGGCTCACCGTCGGCAAGGTTGTCGAGCACGACCGACACGAGAACCCTCGTGCCCTTGATGCACGCCTTGCCGTGGCAGATGTCGGGGTCTGTGTCGATTCGATCGAGCCAGTCCATGGAGTGAACGATCATCTTGCCAAAGGCATGAGGAACACACCAGTGCCGGCGCTGGTTGCGTTGGTTGCGCAGCGGTTCCGGAACTCGCTGAGGTGACCCGGCCGGGCAGGCCTGCCAGTCATGGCATGGGAAATCGAAGAGGGGGGTGCTCGACGAACATGTCTCCGATCAGCACGAGGCACGACCGTCAGCCCGCGCGGCGACTACGCTTGCGGTCATGATGCGCTGGTTGACTTTGCTGACGTCTTCGCTGGTCGTGCTCCCGTCCACAGCGGCAACGCAGCAGCCGGCGCCGACTCCCGCTGCGCAATCCCAGACCAACGCCGATCCGTTGGTGCGCCATCGCCGCTTCGTGCTCGGCGACCGGCCGATCGAGTCGTTCGGCGACCTCGAGCTGCGTGGCGCGATGGTGCACGCACAGGGCGAACTCGCGTGGCGTGCCTGGGTGCGGCGCCAGCCGTTCGCCGTGCGCGAGGAGTTCCAGCTTCCCGATGGCAAGCGCATGGTGATGGTGGCCAACGCCGAGCGTGCCTGGCGGCTGGACGGCGACGGGAAGGTTGCGGCGATGCAAAGCAAGTCTGCCGTCGAGTACCTCGCGCACGCGTTCTTCGATGGCCTCGGCTACCTCGCTGCCGGCGAACTGGAGTCGCGCGCGCTCGTGATCGGCCGGGGTCGGCTCGAGGCGCAGCCTGGGCTGCCGCCCGACCTGGCCGGCGAGCGCGGCGCGGAGATGCTGTCGGTGGGGACGCCGGTCGGTACCGCGTGGCAATGCTTCATCGACGACGAGGGCAGGCTGCACGGACTCTTCGATCGCTCGGTGGGCGCCGGCACCTGGATCCGCTATGGCCGCTGGCGCGCCTTCGATGGCCTGACGCTGCCGACGCTGCGCGTGCAAGGCCATGCAGGTGTGTCAGCGCTGGGCACGCTGCGCATCGATCACGTCGCCACCGGTCGCACCGCGGACGCTGCCCTGTTCGCTGGTGACCCGTTGCCTGCCCCAGCCGCCACGGTGAACGCCGCCGCAATCGCGGTGCTGCCCGGGCCGACGCCGGGCAGCGCGCACCTTGTGCTGCCGCGAGTCGTGGTGCACAGCGCCGCCGGACGGCATGCGGCGCCGGCGCTGCTCGACACCGGCGCCGAGTTCATCGCCGTCGCCCCCGACTCGGCCGCGCGCCTGCAGCTCGTGCCGCTGGCCACGGCGGAGACCATCGGCGCCCTGGGTTCGCTGACGTCGCGGCACGTCTGGTTCGACGCGATCGAAGTCGGGCAAGCTCGCTTCGTGCAGGTGCTCGGCCTCGTGACCCCGTTCCCGCCGCTGCCGGAGCTGGCGAGCGGCGAGCAGGCGGCGATGGTCCTCGGCGGCGCGCACCTGTTGCGCAGCTCGCCTGTCCTCGACCTGCGCCGCGAGCA
This sequence comes from Planctomycetota bacterium, assembly GCA_031423015.1. Lineage (GTDB taxonomy): Bacteria > Planctomycetota > UBA1135 > UBA1135 > UBA2386 > DATGPD01. Next base: position 19,111 of record JANPER010000271.1, read on the forward strand.
GTTGTGGCTGCGCGGCCGGCCGGTGCAGCCGCTGGCCGAATCGGCAGCTGGCGAAGCTGGTGCGGGCGAGCGGCCGGTCGTGATGACTACGCCGCTGCGGCGCTGCGGGCCCGGCCGCCACGCCGTCGAGGTGGACCTCAGCGTCGATGACGGCCGCCTGACGGTGATGCTCGACACGGGTTGCTCGGAGCTGTTGATGATCGCACCGCGCGGCCTTCGCCGTCTCGGTTGGCCGCTCACGCGGCAGGCGTGGATCGAGCGCGGCGCCGTCTCGCTCGACATCAGCGGCGCCGGAGGTCTGACCGGCGAGATGCTGCTCGTGCGTGTCGGCAGCGTGCAGCTTGCCGGCCTGCGCTTTGCGCGGCCGTTCATCCTGGTCGCACCGCCAGGGCCGGACGCACGAGCGTTTGACCCGCCCTACGAAGGCTTGCTCGGCACCGGCGCGTTGCTCGCGCTCGAGCGCGCCGGGATCGACGAGCAGCGCATGCGCCTCGAGCTGGAGCCGAGCCGCGAGCTCTCGGCGAATGCGAAGGGAGACGTCGTCGTCCCGGCGCCGGGCCCGTTCCTCGGCCTCTTCCTCGCTCGCGGCTCAGCGAGCGGAGACGGGTTGCCGGCAGTGACCGGGGTCGTGCCGGCGTCGCTGGCGGCAACGGCCGGCGTGCAGGTCGGCGACCTCTTGCTGGCGATCGATGGCGAGAGCTGCCGCGGTCAGGCTCTGCCGCGCGTGCGGCGCCGGCTGTGGATCGGGTCGGAGGAGAGTGTGAAGTTGCGGTTGCGGCGCGGGACGGACGAGGTGGAAGTGAAGGTGCGTTGAGCGGGCGAGCGACTTGACGAGGTCTCGGCGGTGCGCGCGTGCGCAGCTGCGCACGTGTGCGCGCAGCAGAACGGTCTTCGCCCGGTAGCGGCCGAGCTGACACGCAATGTCGGCTGCGTCCTCGTCTGCCTACATGAGATTCGCATGTGCGCCGGAGCTGCCCTCCCTCCACAGCTCGGCGCAGTGCTCTGATTCGTGCCACCATCGAATCCACTTCGCCGTCGCGCCTCGCGACGGCGACCGCCACCGGGGTGTGACGTTGGGTTCGGCGGAACCGCTACGTTGGGACGCTGGGAGAAGGCGGGGTCGCCAACCTCCATCACGGCTGGATCGTGAACGTCGCCGGAGACCCCAGCCGCCACTGCACTTGTGCCACGTCCAGATGGGCCGGCTGCACGACGAGGTCGAGCTCCTCGGCGAGTCGCGGCACATCGACACCGAACGTGACCCAAGGGTTCGAGGCGCTCGACGAAACTACGGTTACCCAGAAGATGCGGTTGGGGTACAGGATGCCAGCCAGGAACGGCGAGGACTGCACATCGGTCCCGAAGATCAACACCGTCCAGCCTTGACCCACTGGCAGGGACCGCACCGACATGTCGAGGCGCGCGCCGGAAGTGTGTTGCGAAGCCACGCGCAGATCGCGGCGGCCGGTCCCGAGCGTCCTCGGCGGTGGCGGCGACTGCCCGCATCCGCCCGCACTCCCTCGCTCCGCCGGCTGATGCAACACGTCGAAGAGGTCCGGCGGGAATGAGCTGACGCCCGGTTGACCAACGTAGTCGCACGGGTTGGCAGACCCTTGATAGTTCCCTCGCCAGACATCGCCGCCTTTGCCGTCGATGACAGTGCAGCCGACCAACGCACCTGCGACGCCGTTGAACGAGAGCCCAGGCCCGCCGTTCATCGCCGGGCCCGCCCAGAGGTACCACCACCAGCTGGGGCCCCCGGGTCCACCGTGGAAGGAGCAGTCTTGGATAACAGCCGGCCCGCCGGCTCGGATGTCGGCGCCGGGGCTGCCGCGCCATCCGTTCTCACCTTGAGCAATCCAAGGAACGTCGCCGGTCGCGCCCCGGAACGAGCAGCCTCGCAGCATGAGCTTGATGCCGGGACCGGTCGAGATCCTCGCGCCAGGACAAGGATCGTCGATGTTCGACATGATCCCGGCCGCACTCACACCGTCGAGTATCACGGTGCCGGATTCCGTGGGTGCCAGCGCGATCTCGATGCACACGTGACGATCGCGATCCGCCTCGCTGTGGTTGGGCACGACATGGAAGTTGCGAAGGACGAAGCGATGACCGCCCCCCATGCTGGTCAGCTTGATCGCGTGCGGCGATGTCCGTCCCAGAAGGAACCCGGCGAACCCTCCGGGGAGCGACTCGATGGTGACTGCCTTGTCGACGTTGATCCCCTGCGCGTCGTTGCCCCATCCGTAAGGTTGCTGGGATACGAGCAGGATCCGGTCGCCGGCAGATGCAAGGCGCACGGCATCGTTCACGGTCGCGGTATCGCCCGGCACACGCCACGTGCGCTGCGCAGGCAGCAGGGCCGAAAGGAGGGTTAGCGACGGCACGAGAAGGAACCACCGGGTAGTCGAGTGCTGTGAGCTTTGCATGCTTGCGTCCTGCGTTGGGCTGCCGCCCGCACAGGAGACGTCGCTCACGACGGCAACCGAACGCGCGTCTCTCGATTCTCGGCGCCGCGGCCAGTTTCGCGTTCGCCGTGATCCGGCTCGAGCGTCCAGATCCACGATGCGACGCCCGCCCTACACCCGGCCGTAGGTCCTCCCGCTCGCAGCGTGCGTCTTCTCGCCGTCGCTGACCGCACGGCGCGAGATTCTGCGCGGCACCGGCACGCCCGGCTTTCAGTACCTCGGTCGCCGGTCCCGGCGACGTCGACCTCGACGGCGTCCCCGATCTCGTCATCGGCGATCCGCGTGACGCGCGCCGATGCGCAGGACGGCGTGCGCGCGGTCCTCGTGTCCGGTCGCGACGGCTCACCGCTGCGCGAACTGCTGCCGCAACAGGCCAACGAGCGCCTCGGACAGGTGGTCGCAGCGGCCGGCGATGTCGACCGGGACAGTCATCGGGATGCGCTGGTGAAGAGCGACCTCGGTGTGCACGTCTGGGCGGCGAGCACCGGCGCCGGGCCCGTTCCTCGGTCTCTTCCTCGCTCTCTGCGGCTCAGCGAGCGGAGACGGGCTGCCGGCAGTGACCGGGGTCGTGCCCGCGTCGCTCGCGGCAATGGCCGGCGGGCAGCCAGGCGACCCCTTGCTCGCGATCGATGGCGAGAGCTGCCGCGGGCAGGCTCTGCCGCGCGTGCGCCGCCGGTTGGGAATCGGGTCGGAGGGAGTGTGACGTTGCGGTTGCGGCGCGGGGAAGAAGAGGTCGAAGTGAAGGTGCGTTGAGCGAGCGAGCGGACGAGCGTCTCGGCACATCGATTCCTCAACGCAGCAGTTCGGTTTGGAGCCCCCTGCCCGTCCACTCGAATGCGGATGTGACAAGAACCGACACGATCTGGCTCCAATCCCGACCCCCAATGTTTGCACCACTGCGTGACGCAATCGTCATCCTCGTCGGCCTCGCAGCCTCTGCAGTTGCCCAGCGACCCCCGGAGGGAGCCGTCCACGAACAACCTGTCGGTGCAACCGGCGACTCCGTTCCGCCGGAGCTCGTCCCAGGTTCGCTCGAAGTACGCAGCCGGCGCTCGGCAAACACCAAGCACTACGCGATGCCCGATGGCAGCGTCAGGATGGTGCTGACGCCGGATGGGATGCCGCAGCACTGGTGGGACGGTTCACAGTGGCGCGACTTCGACCTCACCTTCCGGCCAACGCGAGCCGGCGAGACCAAAGGCGAGTTCCTGTGTCAGGACCACGGGCTCAGGACCTGCGTGCTGACCGAGTCGCCGATGGGCGAATGGGTGCGCGTGGAGTACGAAGCGCTGGCGCTGCAGTGGGCGCCACTGCGGATCGGGCGTGAGGGCGCCACGGCGCCGTGGGGTGCGACCGCGACCGCGGTTCCGGTCGGGTCGACGTTGGAGCTGCACTACGCAGGCTCGGGCGGCGTGCGGAGCGACTACACTTTGCTTCGGAACGGGTTGAAGCACGACGTTGTGCTGCCGCGGTCAGCGGCCGACTTGGTCGGCGGCGGCGACCTGGTTCTGTCCTGGGCGGTGGTGATCGAAGGCGCGGCCGCGGTCACCGGGGACGGCGGCATCGACCTGCGCGGCGGCGGGGAAACATCGACCGTGCTGGTCGTGAGCCACAACGGGCCGGGGTTGCGGATCACGGCGCCGTTGATCGAAGACGCGGCGGGCCGAACGTTCGCGAACCGTGACTCGGGCGCGCGCTATCGGCTGACCCACCAAGGCGGCGACCTGTTCGTGGTCGAGCTGCGCGTGCCGATGGAGTGGCTGCTGCGGCAGGAGAGAGCTTGGCCGCTGCGGCTCGATCCCTCGGTCATCGTTAACTATGGAACGCTTTGCGGATCGCCGTTCAACAGCCTAGGCGCCGTCGACAACACCGGGTGGGCAGGTGGCGTCACCGATGTCAACTGGGATCGAACGTTCGTGGGGATCCCGGGCTGTACGAGGCTGGACAACGCACGCACGTTTGCATACGCACGATTCCCGCCAGCGTCAGCGAGTCCAACGATCGCGGACGCCGGCGGGTTGATCTACGCATGTCGAGCCTACTGCCGCTTCGCATCCGTTGCGAACGACTCGGCCTGGGACTGGGTGGTGAGCTTGCGGCCCCCGTCGCAAGGGTATTTCGATCTGTGCGCGTTGCAGGCCGGCACGAACCCGATCAACAACACCGTATGGGACCGCATCCGTCGATCATCGTTGGTCATCGGCGGTACGTCCCGGATGTTCGACTATGTCAGCCGCAGATTTGCGGAGGATTTGACCGTGCCTGAAATGAGCGCGTGCGGTTTTCCGGACTACGCACTCGAGTTCGCGTGGCGGGCGCAGCCGAACGACGGGGCTAGCGGTTGCTCCTTGCTCAGCAGGAACACAAGCGACACTTTTCTCGAAGTGCACTACACCAATGGTGCGGGTCAGCGTGTCGGGCCAGCAACCCCGTCGTTGACCAACCGTACGGACACTTCGATAACGATCGCATGGTCGCAGGTCCAGGGAGCAAGCGACTACTTCATTCATGCATCGGACCGGTCCGACTTCCGGAGCTACTGGCACCAGGCTGGACCAACAACACGCAAGCGACGTTCACCGGGTTCACTCCTTCCACGCTCTACTACTTCCGAGTCATCGCGCGGAGCTCCATCCACACGAGCCCAGCCGGTCCAGTTCGATCTTGGGCGACGTTGCCGTCGACGCCGGTGACGGACCCAGCCACGAACATCACCGGCACGAGCTTCCAGGCAAACTGGCAGCCGGCCGCCGGCGCGATCAGCTACGAAGTGCAAGTGACGCTGGTGACCACGCAAGTCACATCAGCAACGTCGGCGGTCATTACCGGCCTCAGCAGCGGCAGGGAGTACGCCTACCGCGTGCGCGCCTACAACACGAACAGCCAGCTCTACAGCGATTGGTCGCCACCGAGAAGCGTCTCGACATTGGCGCCACCGAACGCTCCGACGGGATTCCAGATGCACCCCTTCACCGGCACGACTTGCCATGCGCAGTGGAACGTACTGGCTAATGCCGACTACGAACTGCTCATATCGAGCGATCCAAACTTCAACTCGAACCCGAGGACGATTTCGACGGCCGCGACGTCGATCAGGGTCATCGGCCTCACGCCAGGCACCACGTACTACGGCAAGGTGCGCGCGCGCGTCGGTGGCGTGTTCGGCGACTACTCGGATAGGGACTCGGGCAGCACGACTCCCGCCCCGGCGGGACCGACCACCAACCCTGCAAGCGGCATCACCGCGGCGTCGTTCAACGCGCGGTGGAACCGCGTCGAGAACGCGACCCATTACCGGATCGACGTGTCGGCATCGCCGGAGTTCGCGTCCTACGTCGGCCCGTTCTGGGATCTTGACGTCGGCAACGCGCTGCAGGTGATCGTGCCGGACCTGTCTGCGAGCACGACCTACTACTACCGTGTTCGCGCTTGGAACGGCGACGCCGGGCCGAGCGCCAATTCCGACGTGCGCCGCGTCACGACCGCTTCGGCCCCACAGATCCCGCCTTCGGCGCCGGCGACATTGCCCGCGAGCAGCGTTGGCATGACCTCGTTCGTCGCCAACTGGAACGCGGTCGCTACCGCCACCGGCTATCGCATCGACGTCGCGCCGGACCCCGCGTTCATGAGCTTCGTGCCTGGCTATCGCGACCTGGACGCCGGCAACAACACGTCCCACCCGGTCGTCGGCCTCACTGCAGGCGGCACCTTCTACTACCGCGTGCGCGCCGCGAACGCGGCCGGTCCGAGCGGCCACTCGGACACCAGGACCGTCGTGTTGCAGCAGAACCCGGCGCCGACGCTGTCGAGGATCAGCCCCGCGTTTGCGATGGCGGGCGTGGCGAGCGTCACGGTCACGCTCGTGGGCACGAACTTCCTCGCAGACAGCGTGGCCCAGCGGAACGGCAACGATCTGCCGACGACCTGGCGCAGCGCCACGCAGCTCGAGGCGCGCATCGAGGGGTCGCTGCTGGCGACGCTCGGCTCCGCGAGCATCACCGTGTTCAATGCGCCGCCCGGAGGTGGCACGAGCAGCGCGAAGACCTTCCTGGTAATCGACCCCACCACCGGCCTACCGCCCACAGACCTGCGCATCATGTCGCCGTCGCCCGGCCCAGACTTGTTGCTGGCCTGGGCACCGCCGCCGGACATCGCCGCGGCGAATGGCTACAGGCTTCGCCGCTACGCGACGCCCTATCGCAACACGGTGCCGCTCGAACGCGATCTGCCGAACACCGCCGTCACTGCGCAGGTGCCTTTGATTCTGGGGACCTCCTACTTCGATCTCGTCGTCGTGCGCGGCGCTGGCGTGCAGAGCTTGCCGACGCGGCTGGTGAAGGTGAGCACCACGACGAATCACGCGGCAGGCGACGTCAACGGCGACAACCTGGTCGATGGCCGCGACCTGATGGACGTGCTCGCGGCGTTCGGATCGCATGCCGGGGAAACCGAATGGAACCCGTCGGCCGACTGCAACGGCGACGGTGTTGTGAACGGCGACGACGTAGTCCGCGTGACGATCAACCTGGGGAGCCGCCAATGAACACCCGAAAGCTCGACCTACGTGCGCAGCTTGCCTGCGCGTTTTGCCCGACCCTGGTCCTGGCCGCTTGCAGCAGTGGTGGCCGCAACGATCCGGGGCCCGGCCCCCCGCCGCCGGAGGGCTATGTGGTGACCATCGACAAGATCGACGCCAAGACCCTCGACGTCCACCTCGCGCGCACACGCGATGAGTCGGTCCTCGGCTTGCAGTTCGACCTGATGTTCCCCATGCCACAGTTCGCGGGTATCTCGGTCGCGGATACGACCAAGGAAGCGCTGCTCGAAGACGGCTACGTCGGCGTCGGCATCGACGCGAGCGACGGGCAGCGCGTGATGGTCGCCGCTGGCCAACCCGGCAACGACTCGGTGCGCGGCGTCGGCGACTTGTTGACCTTCCGGCTGCGGTTAGCGACGAACCTGCCCGACACGCTGACACCCATGCTCAGCAACCACCGCGTCTTCCAGGTCGCCGACCAGGGGCAGTTCGCGATCGAAGCACAGAGCGAGCTGTCGTGGACGGTCATCCAAGCGCGGTGATGCCTTGAGGAGTGCGCGCGTGCGCAGCTGCGCACGTGTACGGCGCAACAGAACGGTCTTCACACGTTCGCGGCGGAGCTGACCACGCTACGGGGGGGTTCGTCACCGAACTCGGCTACGCGCGCAGCGCCGAGTGCACGATCGCTGCGCGAGAACTCAGCTCCAGATGGCGTCGGCCCCTGGTCACCGGAGTGGCTTTCTCGAGCGCCAGAACAGCGGCGAGTCGCACACGAGCTGATGGCTCTCGAACTGGTCGTCGAAGTTGCACGGGATCGTCCTCCACCAACTTGTCGCGTGCTGTTCGGTTTGCAGGACTCTCGAAGTCCATCTCCACGGACACCCCTTTCCAAACGGAGACAAAGATGTCGAGACAACTCCTGTTCCCCTTCGTCGTGGCCAGCGCGGCGCTCGCGCACCTGCCGGCCCAGGCGGTCCGCTTCGAGCGAGCCACGGACACGATCCGGCTGACCAACAACACCACTCTCACCACCGAGTGCACGATCGAAGCCGTCGTCTGCCTCGATGGTGCTGGGAGCATCGGCTTCCTGTTCGACGAGTGGACAAACAACGTCGAGGACAAGCGCCTGCGGATCGGGCCGTCCCTTCTCGAAGGCTACGGGCCCCTGTCACAGGGCTCCCCGCAATCGACGAGCCCCATCGCCACCGATCGGTGGCACCACGTGGCCTACGTCTACAAGCAGTCCTTGGGGCAGCAGCTGCTCTACCTCGACGGTCAGAGGGTCGCCACGCTGCCCACAACCAACAGCATCGGCAACGGTCCGGGCCTTGGCCACCTTGGCGCCACTCCGCATGCTTACAGCGGTGGCCCCACTCCGCCGCCTGGCTGGAGTTCCTTCCGGGGCTATCTGGATAGCTTCAGGATCTCGAACACGGCGCGCTACACCGAAGCGAGCTTCACGCCGCCGATGGGGGACATGGGGACCGACCCATTCACGCTGGTGCTCTACAACTTCAATGACCCCGCCAACAGCCCCACGGTCCAGGACACCAGTGGTAACGGCAACCCTAACCCTGGCACGCTCGGTATCGGGCTCCCTGGGGGCGTCGCCACGTCACCGACCTTGGACATCCGGGTCATGACTTGTCAGCGCACGGCCGGCGGACTGTTGAACCAGCAGACCGTGGACAGTGGGAACGACACGATCATTGTCGCCCCGGGGGCACCGATCCAGGGGAGCGTGAACCTGCTCACCAACAACGGCAATGGTCCCAACGCCGTGGCGCCGCTGGCGGGGACCGCGAACTGGGGACAGCGCACCACGCAGTACTGGACCATCAGACCGTCGATCCTGACGGGCGTGAACGTCTACGCGGCGCCCGTCAGCGTCACGGCACCGACCCAGCCTGGCACCTACTACCTGATCTTTGGCTTCGCGGGTGTGTTTGGAGCCAATCAGGTGATGTCGTCGACGCACGCTGCGATTGGTGCCGTGTGGTTCGACGGCAACGATGTCGGGTTCGATTGGACGGCGCATCAGTTCAACTCGGCTCTGGCGAACGGTGGTACTGTGACCGTTGACATGCGTATGCCGATGCCGAACGGGAGCTTCAGTCGGCAGTTGCATCCGTTCACGGCGGTGCGTGTCAACGTCGGGACGCCAGCCGCCATCTGTCAGCTTGGCCCCGGATGCCCGGGCTCGAGGGGGGTGCCGCTGCTGGAGTCGTCGCTGCCAAGAATCGGAACAACAGTGCTGTTGTCGTGCAGGAACCTCGTTCCGTTTCAGACAGCCGGGATCTTCTGGGGCGCCTCGAGGACGCAGTGGAACGGCGTTCCGCTGCCGTTGGATCTATCTGTAGTTGGGATGACCGGCTGCTCCTTGCGCAGCTCTCTCGATTTCATGGTCGCCGGGCCGAACCTGGGCGGTGTCTTTTTCGCTGGTATCGAGATCCCGAACGATCCGTCCTTGGTCGGACGGGAGCTCCACTCGCAAACGATCGCGCTCGATCCAGGGGTCAACGCGTTTGGCGCTGTGCTCAGCAATGCGCTGACCTTGAAGATCGGGATCTGAGAAGAGCACGCCTCCTGCTGGCGAGCGGCCGCCACCAGGTTGTCGGAGCTCGACCACCGGTGGCCTGGGACGGCTGCGATCACGAACCCCTCTCACATGCCCGCCCTGACGAGTAGACTCCGGGCCACCCGTTCCTCGGCCCTCGTCATGCTCGACCCGTTTGAACCTCCGGCGGGAGGGGATCGTCTCGATGCAGTGCTCGCCCGCGCCCGCGAAGGCGACGAGGCAGCGCTCGATGCTCTGTTGCAAGCAGCGAATGCGGGCAACGCGGCCACGGCTGATGTGCGGGCGCTGACGGGGCTCGTGCAACTGGGCCTGCAACAGGGAATGGACGCGGCGTGCGAGCGACTGATGACCTTCGCGCGGCGTTACCTCATCGCGGCAGCGTCGCGGCATCGCCGTCATTCGGGCGTGGATCCGGAGTCGGTGGCGCACCATGGGATCGCGAAGCTGTGGGAACGGCGGCCGGTGCTGCGGGAGTACACGGCGCAGTGCTTCCTCGCCTACCTGGACCAGATGGCGCACAACGACATCCTCGATCGCGAGCGCAAGCGCAACCAGCACAAGGAGACGACGCTGGGCGGGGAATCAGACGGGCACCACAAGCCGCCGATGCCTGGGCGGGATGTGACGCCGGCGATGCTGTCGAAGGAGGGCCTCGAGTTCCTGCTGTCGCGCTGCGCGGCGGAGGAGGAGCAGTTGATCCTGCGCATGCGCTACGAGGAAGTGCTGTCGCATGCGGACATCGGCGCGAGGCTGTCGCCGCCAAAGCAAGCGGATGCGGTGCGCATGCAGATCCAGCGACTCCTGGTTCGACTCGGGCAGGACCCGACGATCCAGCGCGAGTACGGAGCATGAAGGCCGGCGGGGAGTCGCCGGCGCCCGACCACACGAGCACGGTGGCGGGGATCGTCGCCGAGGTCATCGAGCGCGTCGAAGGCGGCGCCGAGGTCGACCTGGAGGAGGAGATCGCGCGACACCAGGAGCACGCCGCGGCGCTGCGCCAGGATCTTTGCGCACTCGTGCGCAGCCTTCGCACGCTGGGGTTGGCCGCGCACACGAGTCCGCCACTGCCACCGCGCATCGGTGGCTATCGCCTCGAGTGGCGGGTCGGGCGCGGCGGCGAGGGGGCCGCGGTGTACCGCGCCGTGCAAGAGAGCACGGGCCAGATCGTGGCGCTGAAAGTGCTCGCCCCCGGCACCGACCCGCGGCAGGTGCAGCGCTTCCGCCTGCAGATGCAGTTCGCCGCGCTGCACGACCGCCACGTAGTGCCGGTGTTCGATGCCGGCCAGAGCGACGGCTTTCACTACCTGGCGATGGAGTTCATGGCCGGCGGATCGCTGGCGGCTGTGCTGGCTGCGCTGCGGCAGGAGTCCGGGCGCGACCTGATGCAACTGCCGCAAGCACTGCTCGCGCGCATGGGCCTCGACGCCGAGCGCATTCCGACTTCGCCGCGCGACCGGATCCGGCGCGAAGGGCACGTGCGCTGGGCCGTTGCCGTCGCGCGCGACGTGGCCCAGGCGCTGGAGGTGGCGCATGGCGAGGGGCTGATCCACCGCGATGTGAAGCCGTCCAACATCCTGCTCGATGCTGAAGGCGAGCCGCGGCTCGCGGACTTCGGGCTGGCACGGCGCGCCGAGGTCTCCGAGCTGACGCGCTCGGGCGAGACTCCGGGCACGCGGCCGTACATGTCGCCCGAGCAGCTCGAGGGGACAGCCGGCGTGCTCGACCATCGCACGGATGTCTACTCGCTGGGGGTGACGCTCTACGAGCTGCTCGCTCTCGCGCGGCCGCTGGACTCGGAGTCGGAGGCGAACCTCATCGACTTCATCCGCTACCAGCGGCCGCCGGACTTGCGGCGCGCCAACGCTGCGGTTCCCAGGGATCTCGAAGCGGTCGTGCAGAGATGTCTGGAGAAGGAAGCGGCGCTGCGGTTCGCGAACGCGCGCGCTCTCGCCGCGGAACTGCAGCGCTTCCTCGACGGGCTGCCTTTGTCGACGCGCTCCGTGCGCTGGCCGACGCGGCTCCTGCGGCACGCTCGGCGGCGGCCGGGAGTGGCGGCAGCGGTCGTCGGTGCTGCTGCGGCTCTCCTGCTTCTGGGCAGTTATCTCTTTGGGTTGGGCGAACGGGTGCGGTTCCGGCTGAACCGCCAGGAGGACCAGGTGGTCTTGGCTCGGTCATCCTTCCGTGAGCGGGCTTTCGAAGATGGGTATCGCGCGGCCTGGATGACGATCGACGAGTCACTCGACCTGCTGCCCGAGCTTTCGAACCAGGAGCACATCGCGGCCTGCCTATGCAACATCGCTGAGATGGCGTGGCGTCGCGCCGACGCCGACGCAGCGAAGACGGTCCTCGACCAACTCCAAGGGCGCGGGCTTGGCAGCAGCCCGTCCACTCGGAGACGCTTCCTCGAGCTGCGCAAGGATGTCTTGCTCGCGACCAAACCGGATGAGGCCCTCGGCGTGCTGCGCGAACTGCTGAGCTTGTCAGGACTCAATGAGCCGGCGCGCGAGTCGCTGTTGGTGCAGCATCGGCTGCTGAGTCAATTGACGCCGGAGGAGGAGATCAAGCTGCCGGGCTTGATCGATCTCGAGTCGCGGTGGGGAACCGAGCGCGTGCCGCTCGTGATGCGAGACGGCACGGTCGCGCTCTGGCGCCTCGACGATCCAGTGTCCGAACCTCGCGGGCGACTGCCGCAGGCTGTGACAGCGCGACTCAACCTTCGGGTCCGTGGAGACGGTCCCGCACAGCCATCCCCTCTGCCGACCTTCCTCGTCGTCCCGGCCAAGGGATCGCCGCCGGGCTTCCACTGCCTGTTGCGAGTGGTGGACTGCCTGTTCCTCTTCTCGGTCGCAGCGGCAGGATCTACGGTCGCCGCGGCCGACCACGAAATCCCCGCCGACATGCAGATCCTCCGCGATCCACGAAAGCCGGAAGACGATATCCGGTCGTTCAGTACGCGCCTCATGGTCCTCGAGCACGACGAAAGCGGCCGCCCGAAGCGGGTGTACGTGGCGACCACCAACGCCGCCGTCGACCGGACAGACTACGAGGTCACGTTCGGTGCCGAAAAGCCAGTGGTACGCATCGCGGACATCGGCAAGTGCAAGAACGCGCACACGAACTCCGTCCAGCCCCTGTCTCCCACCAACGACCGCCTCCTGCTCGCCCTCGGCGAATGGGACGGCTTTGGCATCGGCATCCTCGAGCGCGAGTCAGGAGACTGGACCATGACGAGGCCTCAACGCATCGGCCAGGTCTGCTCGCTGTCGCCCGTGCTAGCACGATCTAGCACTGATCTCCGGTTTCTGCTGGGGAAAGGCTCGCAGTTTTCCGCCGCCACCTTCTGGAGCGCGGGCGGCCGGCCAGAGTGGGAGCCCGGCGTGTACCTCGTCGGCCTTTCCATGACGCGCGCGTCCGACACGAAGTGCGCCTCGATCGCCGAGGACATCGATCTGGATCCGAGCCTGCATTGGCGCGTGCAGGTGGCTGCGGATGTCAAGCTCACGCGAGATGACGTGGTGCACGTGGCAGTTCTACACGCGGAGCCCAGGAATCCAGAGCTGCGGGTGTACGCAAGCGCCGGCTATGAAGACACCGCAGAACCTACCAGACTGGAGGCGTTGCTGCGGATGCGCACAGCTCTCCTCAGCAGCGAACCGCTGGTGCATCGCGACCTGGATGGCGACGGCGACGACGAGATCCTCGCGTACGCCGGATACTGGCATCAGACCGACAAGGTCATCGCGACCGTGCTGGGCAGGAAGCGGAAGCCGTGAAACGCGTCGCGTGCCTGCTACCGATCCTCGCGACCGCCTGCGGCGAGACCGAAGGCAAACGGCTCGAGCCCATCGTGCGCGCAGCGGTCGGCTGGCCGGCGCCCACGGGCGAAGAGTTGACGTCGCCTGACAGCGCACTACGCAACGTGCGTCCTTCGCCCGAGGCGTGGCTATCGACCGACCCAGGGGCGCAAGCACTGGCAGAGCAGAGCTTGGTCGAGATTCACAGCCGTCGCGGCGGGCGGGGCGGTGCGGGCGTGCTCGTTCGCTGGAAAGGCGGCCGGTTCCGCGTGGAGTTCGAAGTGAAGTGCGAGCGGATGGATTGGTCGACCGCTCTGAATGTGGGGTTGTTCCCCCTCGGTGGTTGGCTCGGAGCGGATCGACCGGACCCCGCCCTGTTCGTGCAGTTGGGTGCCTCGGGCGGTGAGGGCGATGTGCGCCATTTCGCGAACCTGCAGGCCTATCGGGGAGAGCCACGCACCTCGGACGACGCTGCCTTCCCGCTGCGGCGGCCCTTGCAGGTCGTCCTGTCCGGCACAGCTGCGGGAGTGGAGGCAGAACTCCGGTTGCCGCAGCGACGAGATCCTCTTGCCCGCTGGCAGACGCGCATCGCACTGCCGCACGGTCTCTACCTCCTCGGGTCGTGTCCGCGCGAGGGCGACGCCGGTGTCGTGGAGGCCACCGTGAGACTCGTCGTGCTGGCAGGAGACATCGAGCCCGTATCGCGCTCGAGTCCGGGCGTGCCACCCTTCCTGCGAACCGGAGTGATGGCACCCGAGTCCCGTGACGATGTGGTCGGTCGCGTGGCCCACCTGCTCAATGAGCCAACCGACGACTGGCAGGAAACGTCGGCGGAGGCCCGCCGTTGGATCAACCGCGCGCTCAGCCTCGGGATCATCGAGCCGTCCCTCGACGCGTGGCTCGACCGCGCCGCCGTGCGCAACGCCGGCGCAGCGGAGCGGCAGGCAAGCATGATCGGTCCGATGGCGGACGAGGTCAGTCGGACCATCGCACGAAGAGCCCCGCTGAGAGACGAGCGTCTTCGGTTGGAGGAATGGGCCGAGCTATCGGCGGACCTCGATCTCGTGCTCGTGCAGGTGACCGCGCTGCGGGTCGCGGAGTACTTCGCGCAGACCCCACCAAGATCCACTGACGCGCTGGTCGCCGCCTTCCGGTACTGCAAGTGCTCCTACACGGCTCACCTGATGGTGGAGCACCTCGAGAACACCGACCCAGCGTTCCCCAAGCTGGTGGAGTACGCCCGATCACCCCAGTGCGATGCCCGGGTCGCCTGGGCACTCGCCCACAAGCTTGCCACCTCCGACGTGGAAACCGCCCGCCTGCTGTGCAAGCGCGCTCTCGACGAGTGGATCTGCGACAGAAGGCTCGGCAACCTGCTGAGCTGGCTCAACGCCTGCGACCTGCTCGCGCGCTGGCACGAGCTGCGAGCCAACAGGCCCGCCGTCCTGCGCGCGGCGCTGGTTCGCCAGCGCTGGATGGGACTCGGCAATGCGGCCGTGCAGACAGCGCTCGCGCTGCTCGACAATCACCTATCACTCGAGACCGTGCGCGCCTGCGCTCCCGTGCTGTGCCTCGCGCGCGACGGCCTGGACATGGAAAGGCTCGCCAAACTGCTCGCCGATCCCGACCTCTGCGCAGCCACGCGCCAAGCGCTGCTGGAAGATCCGTTCCTCGTCGCCCATCGGGAAGAAGAACTCCGAAAGCTCGGTGTGCGGTGACCACTCCGGATCGCGACCCGCAGCGCTCAGCGTCGATCCAGCTTCGCTGCGTCGCCGGAGCGGCGTCGCGCCTGGCACGCCGCTGCTCCAGACCAGATCAAATCCTCCGCCCAGACTCAGCGGGCGCGATCCTCGCCAGCAGCCGCACAGTGTGCACGGAGCGCGGTGATCCCCTTGTCGCGCTGCGACGCATCCCCTTGGAGCTTGAACCGGTCCGCCACACCAAGCAGGGCTGCGAGCGCCTCGGCAGCGGCGTCGCATACGCGTACCTCGTAACCCGACCACAGCCGCCGCCCTGTCGGCGCCTGGTCCTCGAGGTGCGCGACCAGCGCAGCGATCACGTCAGGTGCAGGAACATGCCGCGCAAACGCCAGACCCCAGCCGCGAGCTTTGGAACTCCCGCCGAGCAGGGCCAGTACCACCCGCGCGCCGCGGGCACGATCATGCTTGCCCAGGAATCGGACCGCTCGTTCGATCCAGAAGCACGCGAAGGGCAGGTCGTGCTGACTCGATGCCGCAGCCTCATCGATGAGCGCAACCACACGTTCGACGCTATGCGATGGTGCGCCGAGACGGCCGAGCGCCTCTGCCACGCAAAACGCACACCATGGGGTCGTCGCACGCCAAGAGTGACTGCAACAGCGGCAGGTGCTCGGCGCCGGCGTGGCGAGCGAACTCACCGCCCAGCTCGATGCGCTGCGTCGCGTCCGCCCTTTCGAGCACTGCCGCAACGCGCGATAGGTGTGCACGCGCATCGCGCGCCAGGAGCTGTTCGACTGCGAACCGCATGTTGACGCCGCGCTCGAGCTGGCCAAGTAAGAAGCGCTCGGCGCCGTCTTCCCCATGTTCACGCCACCAGGCCTCGGCATCGGCGCACGTTTCGAACCACTCGCCCGTGATCGCGTACAGGATCTGCCTGCTGCAGTCGGCGTGCGTCAGCAGGTAGTACGAGCCGGGTGCGAAGTTGCGCCAATACCCGAGCGACCGCGTCGGGCGGGTGTCATCGAGCCGCGCGATCAACCCTGGCACTGCTGCCCACCCGAGAGCACGCAGCGCGTCGGGGGCCCAGGTGGCGCTTGGCTCCCCACCCATGAAGACCTCGCAACCTCCCGGCTGCCCGCGCTGGCAGGCCGCAAGGTCGCGCAGGCGATGCAGCCAGACGTCGACCTGCGCCGCGGCCGGCATCTCCGCGAGTGCGGCATCGCCAGGTTTGCGATGGGCTGCGTCCTCGATCAGCATGTTCTCGTAGGCGGCCACCATGTGGCCGGCCTCGCCGTCACGCGCTTGCGGCGCAAGTTGCGCGATGCCCCTCCAAGCCGCGAGCAGCGCGGCGCGCGGCGTGCCTTCGTTTGCGTCCGTCAACGCCCGCCAGCGCGCATTTGCTGCCACCCCTGCGCGTAGTTGCTCCAGGACCGGCACCGGGGATGCAGCCTCGTACCGCGCACGCACCGTGACGAGCAGATCGTCGCGTAGCTTCCACTCGCGGCGTTGATGCGCCCATAGCGCCAGCACTGCTGCCTTCAGGGCCTCGTCCTTCAGTCCCCATTCGTCCGCCGGCATGTCTTCGTGCGCCGCGCGGCAGAGAGCTGCGAAGTCGACCTCGTGCCACTCGCTCGGCAGGGGCCGTCCGGCCGGGTGACTGGCGGAGAGTCGACTCCAGTCGTCGGGAAAGCTCGGCTTGCGCGCGAGTCGTCGGATCCTGAGTTCCGCATCCCACAGAACGACGTGCTCGGCATCCTGACCAAGCAGCCACCCGGTCTCGTAGAGGAACGAGAAGTCCGCCGGGTCGCCGTGTCGGATCCAGCCACTGGTGTTGAACTCGACCAGCATCGCTCCCGCGCAGCTTGGCAGGTCGAGACATGCGAACGGTGTGAGGAGTTCGGGCGTCCGGTCCAACGACGGCTGCGCGGCCAGAACGAGAGAGAGGAGCAGCACCCTCAGCCCCCGCTCGGCAACAGGTTCTCGGCCACGGCCAGGAGTCGATGTGGGGTCCTCATGTGCGTTCCTCGTCGCGATGCCGGTGGGTCAGGTCCGAACCTGCACTCGCTCAGGGAAGACGCTCAGGCCGCACGCAAGCGAACGCGCATGGGGGGAATCGCACATCGCCGTTCGCTGCCGGCGTCGTCTGTCGTCGGTCCCTGTGCAACGCGCTGCCGAAAGAGCAGCGCCCAGCTGGCGCCGGGCTGCCGGCAGTGACCGGGGTCGTGCCGGCGTCGCTGGCGGCGACGGCCGGCGTGCAGGTCGGCGACCTCTTGCTGGCGATCGATGGCGAGAGCTGCCGCGGTCAGGCTCTGCCGCGCGTGCGGCGCCGGTTGTGGATCGGGTCGGAGGAGAGGGTGACGTTGCGGTTGCGGCGCGGGAAGGACGAGGTCGAAGTGAAGGTGCCGTGACGGTGAGCGAGCGACCACGCGCGCCGTGCGCAGCTGCGCACATGGACGTCCAGGAGAGAACGATCTGCACCGTTCGACGGGATAGGCGACATCCGTAGGCTTGCTGCCCAGGTGTTGGCAGGGATGTCAGATGGGTGCGCCGCATATGGTTGCCGGCGCGCGCGGTTGCGGGTGACTGACCTCGGCCGTAGCTTCGGTCCGTGCCTGCGTCCTTTCTGCGCCGTGATTGGCGTGCGCTCCTCTGTGTCGGCGTGCTTGTGTGCGTGATTCCCGCCCAGGTCAGCGTCGTCGTCCCGCCCGACTACGCGGACCGCGACGGCCCCGGGATCGGCGAGTTGGCTGGCCTCAACCAGGCGTTCCGTCAGCAGGTGCTGGTGGAAGCCGCGGCCTTCGCCGAGTTGCGCGGTCGCACCGTCGGCACGCTGTGGGTGCGGCGCGACATCCAGTTCCCCGTCCCGCTGCGCGGCGGCAAGGCGCAGATCACGATCACTCTGTCGGACCGCGCGCGCCACCCGAGCACGATCTCGGCGACGTTTGCCGACAACCGCGGGCCGCAGCCGGCCGAAGTGTTCCGCGGCGTGGTCGACATCCCCGACGCGCCCGCCCCGCGCCTGCCGCCGAATGGGCCACCGAGCCCGCCGTGGTCGGCGCCAACCGCCATCGAGTTCGCGTTCTCGGTGCCGTTCCCCTACCGAGATGGGCACCTGTGCGTCGAGATCGAGGGGCGCCCGGTGGTGGGGCAACAGTCATCGGGGTGGTCGGTGGATCACGCGGCGTGGGTCAACGACGCCTCCTACACGATGGTCGGCCGAACCGGCGATCCACGCGTGCAGGCGATAGCGGTGTGGCTGACGCAGGTGCCCGGCACTCGCCTCACGATGTTCGTGTCGGGGCCGACGCAGACGACGGTGGTCGGCTTGGTGGGCCGTGAGTTGCAGCCACCGCTCGACCTCAGATCGCAGGGTGTGCCGCAGAACATGTTGCACGTCGAGCCGTTCGATGCGGTGCCGTTGTTCTTGCCGCGCGTGAAGCTCGAGGCGATCACTCGGTTGGAGCATCCGTTGCAGGTGCCGCCGATGGCTTGCTTCTTCGGCGCGCGCGTCGCGATCCAGTGGCTGAACCTGCCAAACACCACCACGCCGGCCCAGTTGATCAGCACGCACGCGCAGGTGATGAAGTTCGCGAGCACGCTGTCGACGTTCCCAGGGGCCACGGTGCGGTCGGCGCGCCCGCCGGGCGCCGCCTTCCCCGACGTGGGTGTGGTTCAGGTAGACCAGATGCCGGTGCTCCGCTTCGTCGCCCGCTAGTCAGCTCCAGAGCAGGAGAAAGAACCACGGAGAACACAGAGAACACAGAGAGGAAGATCGGAGCCTCTGTGCTCTCGGTGGTTCTTCTCTTGTCATGGGGGAAGCCTCCCCAGTTCTGTCCGACTGATCAGCCCTCTCCATGCACACGATCCTCTTCGCCTGTGTCCACAACGCCGGCCGCTCGCAGATGGCGGCCGCGCTGTTCAACGCCGTGGCCGACCCGTCGCGGGCGCAGGCGATCTCGGCGGGCACCGAGCCGGCGGCGCGCGTGCATCCCGAGGTGGTCGAAGTCATGCGTGAGGTCGGCATCGAGTTGGCGAACGCGCAGCCGCAGCGGCTGACGGCGGAGCTGGCGCGGTCGGCGCGCCTGCTCATCACCATGGGCTGCGGCGAGGCATGCCCAGCCGTCCCGGGGGTCGAGGTGCTCGATTGGCCGCTCGTCGATCCCAAGGGCAAGGGGCTCGACGACGTGCGCAGGATTCGCGACCAGGTGGCGACGTTGGTCGAGCAACTCCTGGCCGTACGCGGGTGGGGGGCTCGTTCGGGTCGTTGACGGAACTGACTGCGCTCTCGCGAGGAGTTCCTGCCATCGGCTATCGTCCCGGCCCCTTTCCGACCCGCACGCATTAGCCCATGACCGACGTCCTCGCGATCACCGAACGGATCAAAGAGAACAGCCAACTGTTGCACGATCTGCGCCGCGCGCTGCAGACCGTGATCGTGGGGCAGAGCGATCTGCTCGACGGCCTGCTCATCGCGATCCTGGCGGATGGCCACGTGTTGCTCGAAGGCCTGCCCGGCCTCGCCAAATCGCTCGCCGTCTCGAGCCTCGCGCAGGCCGTCGGCGGCACGTTTCGCCGCATCCAGTTCACCCCCGACCTGCTGCCCAGCGACCTGATCGGCACCCACATCTACCACCCCAACACCGGCAAGTGGGAGGTGAAGGAGGGGCCGGTGTTCGCGAACTTCGTGCTCGCCGACGAGATCAACCGCGCGCCGGCCAAGGTGCAGTCGGCGCTGCTCGAGGCCATGCAGGAACGGCAGGTGTCGCTGTCGGGCGAGACGCGGCCGCTGCCTAATCCCTTCCTGGTGTTGGCCACGCAGAACCCGGTGGAGCAGGAGGGCACCTACCCGCTGCCCGAGGCGCAGGTCGACCGCTTCATGCTCAAGCTGGTGGTCGGCTATCCCAACAAGGAAGAGGAGAGGGCGATCATCGATCGCATGGGCAACCTCTCGCGCCCGCCGACGGTGAAGCAAGCGACCACGCCGCAGGCGCTGCTCGAAGCGCGACGCTTGCTCGAAGCGATCTACGTCGACGACAAAGTAAAGAGCTACGTCGTCGACCTGGTGTTCGCCACGCGCGACGCGAGCCTGGTCGGCCTGCCGAAGCTCAAGCCGCTCATTCTCTACGGCGCGTCGCCGCGCGCGTCGTTGGCGCTCACGCGCGCCGCGCGCGCCAAGGCCTTCCTCGACGGCCGCGGCTTCGTGACGCCGCAGGACATCAAGGCCGTGGGCTTCGCCGTGCTGCGCCACCGCGTCCTCACCAGCTACGAGGCCGAGGCCGAGGGCATCACCAGCGAGCAGATCCTGCGCCAGATATTCGACCACGTGCCCGTGCCGTAGCCGTGATCCAGAGCGAAGTCCTCGCCCAGGTGCGCCGCATCCAAGTGCGCACCAACCGCATGGTCACCGACGTGATGTCGGGCGGCTATACCTCGGTGTTCCGTGGCTCGGGCATCGAGTTCGATGAAGTGCGCGAGTTCACCGAGGGCGACGACATCCGCTCGGTCGACTGGAACGTGACCGCGCGCACTGGGCGGCCGCACGTGAAGAAGTACATGGAGGAGCGCGAACTCACCGTGCTCTTCTTGTTGGACGTGTCGGCGTCGACCGCGTTCGGCACGGCGCCGAGTCGCGGGCGCGGCCCGGCGATCGACGCACCGACGGTGCGGCGCGCCGCGGCCACGTTCTGTGCCTGCCTGTCGCTCGCCGCGGCGCGCAACAACGACAAGGCCGGCCTGATCACGTTCAGCGATCGCATCGAGGGCTACGTGCCCAGCAAGAAGGGCAAAGCGCACGTGCTGCGCATCATCCGCGACGCGCTGGCGCTGGAGGGCGACGGCCAAGGCACCGATCTTTCGCGCGCGCTCGACTACGCCGGCCGGGTGCAGCGCAAGCGTGCGGTGGTGTTCGTGATCAGCGACTTCCAGACGTCGCAGGACATCGGCCCGCCGCTGCGTCTCTTGGCGCGCCGGCACGACGTGATCGCGGCGCAGATCATCGACCAGAGCACGTTGGAGTTGCCTGAGGCCGGCCTGCTGCACGTGCGCGACCTGGAGACGGGGCGGTCGATGTGGGTCGACAGCGGCAGTGCGCGCGTGCGGCAGGCGTGGGCGACGCGCATGCGCGAGCGGCAGACACGCTTGGTGGAGACCATGAAGCGCAGCGGCGTCGACCGCATGGAGATCGTGCTGCGCGGCGACCTGGCCGACGCGAACGCGCAGCACAAGGGCCACGTCGAGCGCGCGGTGGGCGACGCGATCGTGCGCTTCTTCCGCATGCGCGAGGTGCGCGGAGGACGCCGGTGAAGCGCGCGCTGCTCGCTTGCGTGCTGAGCTGCCTGCTGGCCTGGTTGCTGGCGGCCGGGTGCGCACGCGATGACACGCCGCCGCAGGTCACGTTGCCGCCGGTGCCATGGTCGCAGGCGCCCGACCTAGAACTGGACCTGCGCGCGTGGGCGTCGGCCGACAAGCTCGCGCTGCTCGCGCCGCTCACGCTGGCCATCGATCTGTACACCGCGCCCGACCTCGAGGTCGACTTCGCGCCGCAGGTGCCCAAGGGGTTCCGCGGCGACGTGCAAGGCCTCGCGTTCGCACCGCTCGGCGCCGGCCGCACGCGGCGCTTCGTGCTGACGCTGCAACCGACGCAGCTCGGCGAACTGGAGATCGCGCCGTTCCGCGTCGAGGCGAAGGGCAAGGCCAGCGCGCCCGGCGAGGCGCACAAGCCGATCGTCGCCACCACGCCGACGCTGAAGATCACCGTCGAGTCGGTGGTGGGTGAACACGGCGACGCGGTCGAGCCCCCGGCGCCGCCGTTCGCGCCGCGCTTCAACCCGGTGCCATGGCTGATCGGCGCCGGCGCCTTGGCCGTCCTACTGCTCGGCATCTGGTGGTGGCGTCGTCGCCCGCGTCGGGCACGCACGGCGGCCCCTGAGATTCCGCTGCCGCCGCACGTCAAGGCGTTGCGCGCGCTGGCCCGCCTGCGCAGCGCCAACCGTTCGACCCCCGAGGAGGTCGACGCGTTCTACGTCGAAGTGTCACGCATCCTGCGCGCCTACCTCGAGGACCGCTTTGGCCTGCACGCGCCCGAACGCACGACCGAAGAATTCCTGGCGGAGCTGAACCAGCATGGCAACCAGAGCCCCTTGGATGGGCGCCAGCGCGGCGCGCTCGCGGGCTTCCTGCGGCAGTGTGATCTGGTGAAGTTTGCGCGCGTGCTGCCGATCGAAGACGTGCACGTCGAGTCGCTGCGCATCGCCGAGGACTTGGTCGAGGCAACCCGCGCCGACCGCGTGTTGCAGGTGGCGTCGTGATCGCCGCCGTCTCGTCGTGGTCGCTGCTCGACCCCTGGCTCCTGCTGCTGGCCGCGCCGCTGCTGCTGTTGGTGGCGGTGCGCGCTCGCCGCCCGCGCGCCGCGCTGCCCGTGGCGGCGCTAGACGGCCTCGACGCCCTGCCGCGCAGCCTCGACGCCCTGCCGCGCAGCCTGCGCAGTCGCCTGGTGCACCTGCCGTTCCTGCTGCACCTGCTGGGTGGGCTGGCGCTGGTGTTGGCGATCGCGCGCCCGGTCGCGCGCGAGGTGTTGCCGATCCGCGAACTCGGCGTCGACATCCTGCTCGTGGTCGACCGCTCGAGTTCGATGCTGGCGCCGGACATGGACGCGCGCGGCAAGACGCGCATGCAGGCGGCGCGCGACCACGCGATCGCGTTCGCCAAAGGTCGCAAGAGCGACCGACTCGGCTTGCTGACGTTTGCGCGCTACCCGGAGTTGACCTGTCCGCCGACGCTCGACCAAGACGCGCTGCAGGCGTTCATCCGCGGCGTCGAGACGGTGCAGCCGCGCAGCCCCGAAGACGGCACCGCGATCGGCGTGGCGCTTGCCGACGCCAGCAAGGTGCTCGGCGTCAGCACGGCCAAGTCGAAGGTCGTGGTGATGCTGAGCGACGGTGAGCAGACCGTGCACGACATCGGCTTCGAGGACGCCGCCAAGCTGTGCAAGGACGCCGGCGTACGCGTGCACACCATCGGCCTCGGCACCGGCGAGCAAACCATGCTCGGCGTGCAAGAGCCGCGCTTCGAAGCGCTCGAGAAGGCGGCCGAGATCGCGCAGGGCCGCTTCTTTCGCGCCCGCTCGGCCGACGACCTCGGCGAGGTCTACGCCGAGATCGACAAGCTCGAGAAGGTCGAGCTGGAAGACCCGCGCTACCGAACGACGGATCACTTCGCCTGGCCGCTGCTCGTGGGCTCGCTGTTGCTCGGCTTGGCGGTGCTGTTGGAGCTGACCTGGCTGCGACGCCTGCCGTGAACCTGCCGCAACTCACGGCACGCTTCGCAAGGAGTCTGTTGGATGAGCTCGGCGCGTCGATCTAGTTGGTTGGGCCACCCCTGCCCGCACCCTGGGACCGAACCAGGTAAACCCCGATGAGCATCTGTGCAGCGACAAGCGCGTGGATCGTACCCACAGCACTCCCGTAGGCTCACGTCGATGATCAGCACCTCGCGATACGGGCATTCGAAGGGCGCGCCGACTCCAGTTGCGATCGACGCGGTGGCCGATGCCGTCGACGCCGAGGCCGGGCTGGTCTGGATGGACTGCGAGCAGCCGGACTCCGCCGAGCTCGCCGCGCTCATGGCGCAGCTCGAGATCAACGAGTTCGCCCGGGAGGACATCGCGAAGGCGGGCCAGCGCACCAAGCTGGCCCACTATGGCGATCACTGCCACGTCGCCGTGTACGACTGCGTGCTGCACGACTCGGGAATGCGCGCGCGTGAGATCGACATCGTGTTCGGCCCCGGGTGGCTGCTGTCGGTGCGCCAAGCCCCCGAGGATGGCGACGCCTTGGACTTTCCCATCGAGCACGTCCGGCGGACGTTCGAGCTCCAGCGGTCGCAGCACAACCGAGCCCACGTGGGTCTCCTGCTGTGGGCGCACCTCGATGCGGTCGTCGATCGATACTTCATGGTCACCGAACAGGTCGACGAGCGCCTCGACGACATCGAAGAAGCGGTGCTTGCCGACGACACCAGTCACGGTCGTGCGCGCGCACGGCGACCGATGGAGCTGTTCGCGCTCGGCAAAGCGCTCGTGCGCTTTCGCCGCGCCGCGGTGCCGCTGCGCGACGTCGTGAACGAGATCATTCGGCGTGAAGTCGCGTGCATCGAGGATCTCGCCATCGTGCACTTCCACGACGTCGCTGATCATGTGCTGCGCGTGGCGGACTTCGTCGAGAGCCAGCGCGATGTCCTCACGAGTCTCCGCGACGCCGAACTCGCGCTCGCGTCGAACCGCATGAGCCTCGTGCAGCAGCGGATCGCGGCGTGGGGCGCGATCTTCCTCGTCGGAACCCTGGTCACCGGCGTGCTCGGGATGAACTTCCAGGACGCGCCCGACCTGGGCTGGCGCCAGGGCTTCCTCATCACCGTCGGAATCATGGTGGCGCTCTGCTTGCCGATGTTCCTGTTCTTCCGCCGGAGGAAGTGGCTGTGACGCTCGCGCGCCGCGGACCTGCCCTCATTGCATCGTGATGAGCCGCACCCGGCGCGTGCGGTTCCACACCTCGAACGTGCCACCAGCGCGGAACGCTGGCTCGGTGTGGGTGAAGGCGATCATCGTCGGCGCCGGCGGCACTGTGAACGTGCCGAGCGACCGTGGTAACGCCGCTGGCGGTTGCACCATCACCTCCATCAAATCACCGGGCGTTCCCTTGCAGAGCACCGAGAACACGTCCCGTGCCCCGTCGTAGCGCGCCGCCAGGATCTCCGTCTGCAGCGCGTTGGCGTAGGTGCCGAACAGAGCGTAGTTGGTGAGCTGGATGTCGATGCCGTTGGTGACGGCGACCTGCACGGCAAAGTCGGCGTACGACGCGGCCGGCACGCTGGCGCGCAGCTCACCGAAACCGACCGCGTTGAGCGGCAGCATGGTGAGCAAGGTCATCGAAGCCAGATCGAGGTAGAGCTGGCCGAACGGGGTCGCGAACGGCGGATTCACCCCGCTCGCCATGAACATCGCGCCGAGGCCGCCCGCCGGCCCGATCACCTGTAGCCTGAAGCCGATCGTGCGCGCCGACGGGTCGACGGACACCGTGGCGTCGAAGCCGAGTTGATGGTCGCAGCCGGCGCCGCTGCTCCAACCCACGAAGCCCGCGTTGGTCATCGCCGTGTTCACCACGCCGACATCGGCCATGCCAGGCGGACCGGCGTCGGTGGGGCCAGCGCGCAACGCAGGGTTGCGCGAGATCGTCCAGGTGAAGCCACGGATCAGGCACAGCGACTGCCCAGGTGCCTTCGCCACCAACCATGTCGTGAACGACGTCGCGCCGGAGGTGCAATGGCCGGGCACGTCGCGCGTGCTGTAGGTGGCGCCCGGGGTGAAGTTCGCGGATTCCCCGGTGGCGTTGTGGTACCAGGGTTTGTCGTCGAGGAACCAACCGTAGTCCGGGATGCGAGTGTCCGGCAGGGTACGCGCCGCGCCGTCGAGGTACATGTAGTCCCAACCGTTCAACGGTGGATCCAACTGCGGGAAGGGCAGCGTGCGGCCGAAATAGGGGACCGGGCAAGCGTCGGTGGTGATCGCCTGCACCCAGTGGAAGGTGAGCCAGTTGTGCAAGCCGGGCCGCGTCAGACGGAACGTGGCATCCATGATCGTGTAGGCGTTGGTCGCGTCCGGCGCGGCAGCGACATCGATGTCGCCGATGTCGGTGGGGACGCCGTTCAGGTTCACGATCACGTCGGCGATCGTGACGGCCGGCACCGGCAGTGAGTGCAGGTAGCGGAGGTCGGCGGCACTCGGCTGGCGGGCGCCCGAGGTCGGGGACTGCGCTGGCAGGGCGGCGATGAGAAGGAGGCACGCGAGGCGGCGACGGGGGTTGGTGTTCATGGCAGTGAAAGTTGCGCGAGAAACAGCTATCCGGCTTCAGCGCAGGGGCCGAGCCAAGCGGTCGCCGAATCGGCTGCGCGCCGCGCAACCCTGGCTGGCGGTGAAAAGCCGCTCGGGAGTTCAGGCCGCTTCGCTATCGTTGGCGCGCGCTTCGCGCAGCCGTTTCTCGCCGCGACCGCCGCGATGCTCGATCCCGTCCTTTCGTTCGTGCCCCTGCCTTTGTGCCCTGAGCTGGTCTGGGCAGGCCCCTCGACCTTGGGCGCCGCGGGTCTGTCGTGGGCGCGACCCCAACTCTGGCCGGTCGGGCTGCTCCTGCCGGTGCTGTGGCTGGTCGCCTTGGCCGCCCTGCGCGGGCGCGTGCGGGCGCGCCGGCTCTACGGCGCCGCGTTCGCCGAGCAGATGCCGCTGCCCGCCGCCCGCGCCAGCCTGTGGACCGGCATTGGCGCCTGCCTTTGGTTGGCGTGGATGGAGCCGCAACTCGGCGAAGAGCGCGTGCCGATCGAACGGCGCGGCCTCGACGTGATCTTTTGTCTCGACACCTCGCGCTCGATGCTGGCGCGCGACCTCGAGCCTTCACGCCTGGAGCGCGCCAAGCGCGACATCCGCTCGCTGTTGCCGGCGTTGGTCGGCGGCGACCGCGTCGCCCTGCTGGCGTTTGCCGGCCAGACTCGCCTCGTCGTGCCACCGACGCACGACATCGACTCGTTCAAGCATCTGCTGGAACGCGTCGACACCGACACCGTGCGGGTCGGCGGCACCGACATCGCGGCGGCGCTGCGGCGGGCGCTCGAATTGGCGGAGACGGGTGAGGAGCGCACCACGGCGATCGTGCTGTTGACCGATGGCGAAGACCTTGCCGGCGCCGGCAAGCAGGCCGCCACCGAGGTGCGCCTGCGCGGCATCGTGTTGCACGCCGTCGGTTACGGCAGCACGCTGGGCAGCAAGATCCTGGTCGCGGGCGAAGGCGAGGAAGGCTTCTTGAAGTCCGCCAGCGGCGATGAGGTGGTGAGCTCGCTCGACGCCGACAGCCTGCGCGCGATGGCGGAGGCCGCGGGTGGCGAGCTGGTGCGCGCCGACGTGGTGGCGTTGCCGCTGCTCGAGCTGAAGCAGAAGCGACTCGACCCCATGTTGCAGCGGAGCTATCAAGCGGGCGAAGAAGTGGCGCCGAAGACGCGCTACCAATGGGTGCTGATTCCGTGTCTGTTGTTGCTGCTGTTCGATGTTTGGTTGGCTGGAGGCAAGCGAAAGTGAGTTGGTTCCAAAGACACATCCACCGGCTGCTGCTCGTCGCGGTGCCGTGGGTCGCGTCGGATCACGCGCGCGGCGTGCAACTCATGGCCGAGGGCAAGTTCGCCGACGCCGTGGTCGCCTTTCGCGCCGCCGCTGAGACGGATCCGACCAACGCCGAGTTGCACTACAACTTGGCCCTGGCGTTGTGGCGCGCGGGCGAGGCCAACGCCGCGGAGATTGCCGCCGAGAAGGCGGCGACGCTGTCGGATGGCAAGCTGGGTGCGTTGCGCGACGGCATCCTCGGCAACCTCAAGGTCGACGAAGCGAACGGCAAACTCGGCGGCGAACAGCCGGATCTGCAGGCGGCGCTCACGGCCGCCAAGAAGGCGCGCGATCACTTCCTGCACGGCGCCGCGAGCGAGCGCGCTCCGGCGGAGCTGGTGCGCAACTTGGAGCGGGCGCTCGAGCTGATTGCCGACATCGAGAAGAAGATCGAGGAGCAGAAGAAGGAAGACGACAAGAAGAAGGAAGACGACAAGAAGGACGACGAGAGCAAAGACGACAAGAAAGACGCGCAGAACAAAGACGACAAGTCCGAGCCGTCCAAGGATGACAAGGGCAAGGAAGGCGACAAGAACGGCAAAGACGACAAGCAGGACAAGTCCGAGCAGGACAAGTCTGACCAGCAGAAGCAAGATCAGAAGAAGCCGGACGAGCCGCCGCCCGACCAGGGAGAGAACAAGGACAAGCCAGAGCCCAAGCCCGAGAAGCAGGACCCGCAGCAGGAACCAAAGAAGGACGACAAGGGGCAGGACGCGCCGCAGCCAAAGCCTGGCGAGCCATCTGGCGAGAAAGACGACAAGCCCGAGCCGCAACCTGCACAGGGCGAGGAGGGCAAGGACGACAAGACCGAAGACAAGCCGCAGCCGCAGCTCGGTCAGCCGCAGCCTGGGCGTGAACTGACGCCCGAGGAGACCAAGCGCTTGCTGGACAAGCTGACGGCGATCTTGGAGCAGAAGGCCGAGTTCGAGAAGGCGCAGAAGGCGGCGCGACCCAAGGTGAAGAAAGACTGGTGAGCGTGTTCGCTGTGCTGTTGGTGGCGCTGTGGCTGCAAGCGCCGGGGCAAGGTCGGTTGCGCGTCGTGGGGCCGCAGCCGGCGATGGTGGTGTTTCCGCAGACCAGCCAAGTCGTGCTGCGCGTGGATGCCGGCAGCGCCAGCGAGCTGCGCCAGCTGACCGCGCCCAAGCTGCCGGTGGTGGACGGGCTGCGCCTGACGCTGGGCAAACCCTACTCGCAGCAGCAGTCGCTGTTCGATGGTCGGCGCATGATCGAGAGTAACTCGGTGCAGTGGCCGATCGAGATCGCGCCGCTGCGCGTCGGCGACTTCACGATCCCCGCGTTCGACGTGCCGGTGGGCAGCGGCACCGAACCGACGCAGCCGCTGACGCTGCGCGTCGTCAAGGACATCGAGGGTGGGCAATTCGGCTACTTCACGATGCGGGTCGAGCCGCAGCGCGTGTACGTGCACGAGCCGATTCGCGTGCGCTTCGATCTGGGCGTCGATCAGAGCCTGCAAGTCACCGAGAACCAGGCGAGCAACGGCGAGCGTTATCTGGGGATCGAAATCTCGGCGCCCTGGCTGGCAGATCTCGACGGTGCGCTGCCGGTCGACGCAGCGGCACTCGACCGTCGGCGCCTGATGAACCTCGTGCACAGCGACGGGCGCAGCAAGCGCCTGCTGCCCACCGAGTTCGCTGACGACGGGCAGCATCGCGGGCGCCGCGCCAACTCATTCCGCTTCGAGCGCAGCTTCCTGCCCTCCCGCGCTGGCAAGCTCACGATCCCGGCCACGGCGATGGGTTTCGACGCGTACACCGGCGAGACGCGGGTGGTGCAGGACTTCGTGTTCTCCCGCCGTGAGCAGGTGGTGAAGACCTACTACGTGTATGCACCCGCGGTTGTGGTCGAGGTCGTGCCGCTGCCCGACCAGGGCAAGCCGTCGCCGTTCTACGGCGCGGTGGGGCGCTTTACGATCGACGCGCGCGTCGACAAGGACCGCGTCAAAGTGGGCAGCAGCGTCAAGCTGATCGTGGCGATCCGCGGTGAGGGCAACACCGAGTTCCTGCAGGTTCCGGAGCTGGGCAAGGATCTGGTTGGGTTCCACTTGCTGGGCAGCAAGGAAAAGCGCGAGCGCGGTTTGGTCGAAGTGACGTACGACCTCACGCCGCTGACGCCTGAGGTCAAGCGAACCCCGGCCGTGAGTTGGAACTACTTCGACACCACTCCTGGCGTCGAGCGCTACGTGACGGTGGCGACCACGCCGCTGCCCGTGAATGTCGAGGCCCTGCCGGTGGGCGAGGGGCTCAAGGCGTTGCCGGGCGACGAGGCCAAGGCCGTGGTGCCGGGCGTCGACGACATCTTCGACATGCAGGCTCTCGGCGAGGGTGCGCCCGTGCCGGCGTCGCCGCCGCCGGCGCGCCGCGTCATCGCCATGCTCTTGCTGGCGCCGTGGCTCGCGGCCGGCGCGCTGATGTTCGCGTGGCGTGCGCGCGCCCGGTCGCGCGCCGACATCGCCGGCCAGCGCGAGCGCGGCGCACGCAAGACCTTCTTGCGCGCACTGGCTGCTGGCCAGACGCCGTTCGACGCGCTCGTGCACTACCTCGCGGATCGGTTGGCGGTTGCCGACGCCGCGATCATCGCGCCCGAACTCGGCGACCGGTTGCGCGCGCGCGGCGTCGACGACGCGCTCGCCGACGACGTGGTGCGCGCCGTCGAGGCCGGGGTTGCCGCGCGCTACGGTGGCAGTGGTGCGCTGTCGCGCGAGCGCGCCGAGCAGATCGTGGATGGGTTCGAGCGCACGCGCTTGCAGACGCCAGCGGTGGCCGCCTTGGTGGTGATGTTGGCCCTTGGCTTGGCAGGCCAAGCCACGGGGCAGAACGACGCGGCGGTGCGCGCGGAGGCCGCCTATCGCGCGGGCGACTACGCCACCGCGGCCGCAGAGTTCAAGGCTGCGGCGGCCACGTCGCCGGTCGACCGCCGCGTGTACTACAACCTCGGCAACGCGCTGTATCGGCAAGGCGATCTCGGCCGTGCGCTCGCCGCCTACGAGAAGGCTCGCCTCGGCCTGACGCGCGACCAGAAGCTCGCCGCGAACCTGGCGCTGGTGCGCAGCAAGCTCGAACTCGGCAGCGCCGAGGGTGAACCGTTCGTGCAGGCGCTGGCGTCCTTGCGCGACGCGCTGACCGCGCGCGAGCAGCTCGCTGTCTGCATCGCGCTGCATCTGTTGGCGGCGGGTTTGCTGGTGTTCGGCTGGCGCCGCGGCGTCGTGCGCGTGCTCGGCGGCGTGGTCTTGCTGCCCGCGATGTTGCTGACGATCGAGTTGTTGGTGCTGGCGCCGTCGCGCGCGGCGCGCGGCATCGTGGTCGCGGCGCGCGCCGAGGTGACGGCGGAGCCGCGCGCGGGTCTCGAAGCGGTGGTCAAGCTGCGGCGGGGCGCGACTGTCGAGGTGCTGGGTGAGGGGCCGAGTTGGACCAAGGTGCGCGTCGGCGCGCGCGAGGGCTACGTGCCTGTCGACGCCGTCGACGTCGTGCGCTGAGCCGGGGCGCGTCGCCGCTGCCGTTTGACTTCGTGGATTCTTCAGAACCTCTGTAACCAATCGCTCTCCCCAGCACACAGGGAGGCGTAACCGTTCAGGGGTCGCGGTCGGCCCGCTCCCGCTCCCGCTCCCGCTCCCGACAACGTCCCAGCAGGTTCCTACGCCTCTCGTCAGCACAGCACGAGATCGTGTCCACGTTCTACGACACAGGCGAGAGATCGGGAGCGGGAGCGGGAGCGGGAGCGGAGGACAATGACGGCCCATGAAGTTACAGGGAGACGAGTTACCATGGAGGTGAATCGATGTCTGCAACCTCGATGCTCGAAGCCGGCCAACCCCAATTGCTCACTGCCGAAGAGTTCTACGCCCTGCACCGCGACCACTGCGAACTGGTGCGCGGCGAGGTGGTGGATCTGATGCCGCCCGGGTTCCGGCACGGGCGATTGGCGGTGAAGCTCGCGACCGCGATCAACACGCACGCCAAACAGCATCGCCTCGGCGCCACCGTCGTCGAGTCTGGCTTCGTGCTGCACCGAGGCCCCGACACCGTGCGCGGCCCCGACGTGGCGTTCGTGTGTCAGGAACGCGTGGTCGACACCGAGAAGTTCTACGAAGGCGCTCCCGACCTGGCTGTCGAGGTGCTGTCGCCCGACGATCGCATCGGGCAGGTGAACGCGCGCCTGCGCGACTACTTCGCGGCCGGCGTGCGGGTGGTGTGGCTCGTCGACCCCGACCAGCAGACAGTGGCCGTGCACGACAAGGAGCACGCGCGCACGCTGCGGGCGCCGGAGTCGGTCGACGGCGGCGATATCCTGCCGGGATTCGCCCTGCCGATCGCGTCGCTGTTTGCGCCCTGACGTGAGGTCGTCTGTTTCTGCTCTTCGCGTTGGCCAGCCGAGGCGGCCGCGCTAAGGTCGGCCGCTTCGAATCCACTCTCAAACAATCAGGAGATCAACATGTCCGTCGCACGCGTCACCGAGATCACGTCCTCGTCCGAGAAGAGCTTCAAAGATGCCATCGACGTCGGCATCTCCCGCGCCTGCAAGACGCTACAGAACGTCAGGGGCGCCTGGATCCAAGACCAGAAGGTCGTCATCGAAGACGACAAGATCAGCGAGTACCGCGTCACCATGAAGGTGAGCTTCATCCTCAAGGACTGAGCCGCTTCGCCGCGCCGTTGGCGCGGCTCATAGCGCGCGCTCGTAGATGCGATAGCGGCGGAACACGCGCGCGCCGATGCCGAGCAGTGGTCCCAGCATGGCGGCGTTGTCTTCGAGCACCCAGCCGCATTCCGCCGAGACGAAGCCGCGGGCGATGCCGTCGACCACCACGGCGTTGATCAGCGCGGCGTCGATGCCGCGGCCGCGATGTTGTGGTTCGACGCCGAGCGTGAGTACGCGCAGATGGCGCACGCGCTTGCGCGCGCGCAGCATGGTCCACCAACCGAGCGGGAGCAGGCGGCCGTTGCACGCTTTCACCGCCGGATTGACGTCGGGTAGGCCGACGATGAAGCCGATGGGCACGCCGTCGGCTTCGGCAAACTGGATCAACTCGGGGATGCAGACCGACTTGAAGCTCTGCGCTTCGCGGTCGAACTCCGCCTTGCTCATCGGCACGAAGCCCCAGTTGCGTTCCCAGATCGTGGTGTAGAGGCGCCACACCTGCGCGATGTCGCTGGCGAAGTTCTTCATGACCAACGGCCGCAAGTGCACGCGCGCGCGCGCGGCGACCTTGTGGCCCAGGCGGCGCAGCCGATCGGCGTCGATGGTGCCGGTGTCGATGTGCAGCGCGACCACGTCCTTGGCCTTGCGCAGGCCGCAGGCTTCGAGCCACGCCGCGTAGTGCGGCGGGTTGTGCGGCATCATCATCGAGGGCGGGCCGGCGTCGCCTTCGACCAGGAGTCCCGTCTTGTAGTTGGTCGACAGCTCGATCGGGCCACGCATGGCGGTGGCGCCCTCGGCCCGCAGCCAGCTCGCGGCGTGTTCCACGAGTGCCTTGGCGACGTCGGCGGAGGTCGCTTCGACGTGGCCGAAGAAGCCGATGCGGTCGCCCCAAAAATCGTCGTGCGTGAAGTTGCGCACCGCGCTCACCCGGCCGACGCAGCCGGTCTGGTCGCGCGCCAGCCAGAACTCTGCCTTGGCGCGCGCGAAGAATGCATTCTTGGCCGGGCTCAGTTGCGCGCTCTCGAGCAGCGTCAGCGGCGGTACGTAATGGGGGTCGCCACGGTAGAAAGCGCGCTGGGCGTCGAGGAAGGCGCGTGGCGATCGTTCGCGTTCGATGCGCAAGCCGATACAGTTACTCGCTTGCCCCTCCGTCTTGAAGCACACACCGGCGCCGACCAGCGACCCGTCAGGCCGCGGCCCCGGACCGCGATCGGTGTGGCCGGCGTGTCGTTGCTCGTCGCGAGTGCCTTCACGAGCTGCGGCGGCGGCCCAGAAGTGCGGCTGGCGCCGGAGACGGTAGTCGACGCCAGTGTTCCCCTGACCGCCGAGGAGAAGCAGGTCCTGGCCGCGGCCGAGCGCCTCTACCGCGACGGCGACGCGGCCTTTGCCGCGCGCCGCGACGAACTCGCGCGCGACCCTGGCACCGCCCGCTGGCTCACCCGCATGTTGGTGCGCGACGCCATCGTCGCGTTCGACCGGCGGCGAGCCAGCGACGATGAGTTCTTCCGGCAGGTCGTCGGCAGCGATCCGCTGTGGGATCGCGCCCTCGTGCACCTGCGCGCGCTCGGTGGCGCCGCGGCGCCGTGCCTCATCGAAGACTTGCTGCGGCACTCGCGCCACGATCGGCGGCGTCTGGGGATCACGCTCCTCGGCGTCAGCGGCGAAGGTTCGCTGCCGGCGCTCAAGGACGTGCTCGCCAGTCCCGACGTGGCGCTGCGCCGCCTCGCGGTCTTGGCGGTCGGCGAGATGCCACCCACCCCAGCGACCTCGGCAGCACTGCGTGGGGTCGCCGCCGACCGCGAGTTCACGGTGCGCGCCGCCGCCTACGAAGGGCTTGGCCGCGCCAGCGCTACCGTCGGCCCTGAGCTGCGGGCAGCATTGCAGGCGGAGCCCGACCCGTACGTGCGTCGCGTGATCGCGCGCGCGCTCGACAACGACCGAACCAAAGCCACGGCGGCCGTGTTGGTCGCCTTCCTGCGCCGCTGCCTCGACGCCGACGACAAGCCCGGCATCACTGCGGCGCACGCGGCGCTGTCGTCTTTGGCCGCACACGACGCGCGGCGGCCGCGCGCCTACGAGGCGTGGGCCAAGTGGGCGGCGGAGCTGCCCGACCAATGGGAGGACCAACGTGGAACAGTGGAAGATCGTTCGCGATAAGGCTCAGGCCCACGGTGGTTGCTGCCAACGGCCGAAGCCGTTGGACACCTTCGCCGTCCTGGAGCTGCCGGCGTGCACACGACGCGACGTGTGCCCAATCTGTCTGTCCGAGCTACAGCAGCAGTTGCGCACCGCGGACGCCAAGCCGCCGATCTTCTGGCGCGTGCGGCGCAAAGAAGGCGCCCGCGAGCCGGTGCTCGACCTCGTCATGCTGCGCCATCTGTTCGATCGGCTGGGCGAGGAACCCGGCGAGCGTCCGGCCGCGCTGCGCTACTTCGTGGCCTTGCTCCTGCTGCGCAAGCGCGTGCTGAAGATGGCCGACGCCAAGAGCGTGGCGGATGAACGGGCGGACCTCTTGGTGTTCGATCCCAAGACGCCAACGCAGCCGCCGGTCGCCTTGGTGGCCCCAGACCTCGCCGAGACCAGCCTCGAAGAACTCAAGAACGAGCTGCTGGCCGCGGCGGGCAGCGCCGGCGAAGTCGCCGCCGAGAGCGAGTGACGGGCGGCGGCCCAGCCCTCAACGCGCAGCCTCCTTGCTGCCGACGACCGTCAAGTTCATGCCGATCTGCACCGACATCGCCTTGCCGTCGATCGTCACCACGATCTTGCCGTTGAGGTACCAGCCGAACGAACCCGTGGAGAACGCCTTCACCTCGGCCAGCATCTCCTGGCCGTTGATCGCCACCTTCAAGGGCTCGGCTTTGTCCAGGAACTGCGACTGCGAAACAGGGCACGACGACTTGACCATGCGCGGAAGGTAGCAGAGTCCTTGACGCGTTGAAGCGAGATCGCGACGCCGTGTGACGCGAGCGCTAGCGAGGCTTCGCCTCAGAGCAGAGAAGAACCACTGAGCACACAGAGATCACGGAGAGGCATGGCCTTGCTCTGTCCGTCTCCCCTCCGTGCTCTCGGTGTGCTCTGTGGTTCTTTCTGTTGTGAAGCCGAGGCCAGGACTTGACTCATCTGTCATGTATTCGATCAACCAGGGCCTCTAGTCGACCCACTCCGCCACGAAGATGCTGGTCTCGCCGTATTCCTCGCCGTAGCGGTTGCTCGCGAACGCGAGGTGTTTGCCATCGGGCGAGAACATCGGGAAGCCGTCGAAGGTGTCGTTGAACGTCACCCGCTCGAGGCCCTTGCCGTCCTCGCCGATCAACCACAGGTCGAAGTCGCGGCTGTTCTTGTCCTTGCCGATGTTGCTGCAAAAGATGATGCGGTGGTTGTCGGGGTGCCAGTAGGGCGCGAAGTTGGCTTGCCCGTTGTCGGTCACGCGGCGGAAGTTCTTGCCGTCGCGATCCATCATCACGATGTCGACCTGCGTCGGCAGGATGAGGTTCTGCTTCAGGAAGGTGAAGTATTCGGTCCGGTCGGCGTCGTCCTTGAAGAAGCCCGAACGCGCGACGATCTTGCTGCCATCGTGCGAGAAGAATGCGCCGCCGTCGTAGCCCTCGCGGTCAGTCAAGCGTTGTACATCGGCCCCATCAGGCTCCATGCTGTACAGCTCGAGGTCGCCATCGCGCGTCGAGGTGAACACGATGCGCCCCGTCACCGGGCACACGGTGGCCTCGGCGTCGTAGCCGTCGTTGGTGGTGAGTTGGCGCAGGTTGCTGCCGTCGGGGTTAGCGACGAACACGTCGAACCCCGGGAAGATCGGCCACACGTAGCGGCCGCGCACCACGCGCCCGGCGATCGGACAGTCAGGGTCGCGCAGGTGCGTGCTGCTGTAGATGATCTCGCGATCACCGCGCAGGAAGTAGCTGCACGTGCACTTCCCCTTGCCGTTGCTCACCAAGCGATCTTGCCCGGTCTCCAGATCCATGATGTAGATCTGGTCACAGTCGAACGGCTTGCGCTTGCTCTGATAGATGAGCTTGCGCCCGTCGTGCGACCAGTAGGCCTCGGCGTTCTCGCCGCCGAACGTGAGCTTGCGCACGTTGCGCAGGTGTCTCTGTTCGCCGGCGATGGCCGCCACCGGCTGGCCGGCACGGATCACGAGCGGACGCAGAGGGATGACGGGCTGGCCAGCGAGGTCGCCGCCGGCCGGCGGCGCATCGCTGCGGCATCCGAAGGCCAGGAGGCCAACCATCGCGCCGAACACGGCGCGCTTCACGTCGTGACCTCGATCGCTTGCTGCACTTGGCCGATGTGGCCGACGTTGCGCCGCGGCAACTTCATCGCCACGCGCTCGTCGTCGACCAGGTCCTCGTAGCAAGCGGCGAACTCGTCACGCCGCTCGCGCGCAAAGCCGAGCAACCGATTGCAGAAGGTCGCTGGGTCGGCGACCGCGCCGACTTCGCCACTCAGGAACTGGGCGAACCGGGCCTCGCGCCCCGGCGTCACTTCGTCACCCAGAAGCGGCGCCAGCCGGTCGTCGTCGAGCCAGTAGTCGGCGCACAGGCCGAAGAGGGCGACCAGCCCCCGCAGGTGTGGCAGGGTGACGGCCGAGCGCCCTTTGCAAATATCGGTGGCGGTCTGCGGCGAGACCGACAAGGCGCGCGCGAGGTCGCGCTTGAGGAGGCCGCGCTGTTGCAGGGCGTGCTCGATCTTCGCATGCAGCGGATGAGGCATCCGTGCAACATAGCTTGCGACCACGCCGTGCGGCAAGGCGTCCGTCGATCACCGTGCGCGCTGCGAGATCGTCAATTTGTATCTGACACTCCCAGGCCACGCGGCTACAACGCCGGCTCGATGCGGGACGCAGCCTGGTCCGTTCGCCGCGGCACGTGCCGATGGTTGCCCTCCCTCGGGGTCGGTCTGCATCTCGCGCTCGTGTTTGTCCTAGGAGCGTGCCGCAGCACCCGCGTGGGGGACTCCGATTGGCCGCCAGACGACTTCTGTCTCGAGGTGCGCGCCCGCGCCCAGACCAAAGACGGCTTGTTCGAGCGGCAGTCGTTGCACGTGTTTGCCGATGGCTTCGTCGTGTATCGCGAGGCCGACCCTGAAGACGCGTTTCCCACCGGCTGGCCGGCGGTGTTCAGTCGGGTCAGCGCGTATCGCATGCTGCCGGAGTCGACGCGCAGCTTGGCGCGCGGCCTGTATCAGGCCGGGCTGTTTCAGATCGAAACGGTCGTGGGAACCGACGCCAACGCGGAAGACGTGATCGCGGTCGCGTTGCGTGCGTTCGGCGAGCAGCGTCGGTTGGTGGCACGCGGTCGGGTGTACGGCTCGGTGATCGATGTGCTGCACGTGGTGAACGCGTATGTGCCGGCGGGGTGCGCGCTCGCGTTGCCCGACATGACGGGCGAGCCGCAACCGCCACGCTTGTCGCAGGTCCCGCAGCCGGTGCGCGACATCGCTGGCGCCTACCGCCTGCACCGGGAGTGGGCGGCGCGCTACGAGGCGCCGGATGTGCAGTGGCGCATCGAACTGTTCGCACTCGCGCTGCGGGCTGGCGATCTGCCGGTGGCGCGCGACGTACTCGCGGCACTCGAACGCGAACAAGAAGCGAGCGCCGGCCCCTTCCCCGATGTCGATGCGGCGGTCAAGGACATGCTCGCCCGCTTGCGCGGGCTGTTGCATTAGTGGTGCTAGGGCCCTTGGCGCCGAGCTACGCGAGCGTGAGGTGTGGTGCCCCGACGCGCCCCAGCAGCGCGCGCAGTTGTGCCGCCACGGCGTCGCGGTCGCACAGCGCCAAGACGTGCTGGCGGCCGCGCTGCGCGCGCGCCGCCGCCTCGCGCTTGTCGCCAACCACTTGCCGGAGGCGACTGGCGAGCGCGTCGATGTCGACCTCGTGCCATCGTTGGCCGTGGAACGCAGCGTTCTCGGCCGCTGCGTCATCTGACACCGGCACACACTGCGTCGGCACCGGGTAGCCCACGGCGTCGCTCGGGACCAGCACGGCCAGCGCGTGCGCGTGTGGCACCACCACCGGGATCTGCATCAGCATCGCCTCGTGCACCGGTCGACCCCAGGCTTCGCCGCGGCTTGCCAACACGAAGCCGTCGCTCGCTGCGTACAGGTCGGCCATGGCGTCGTCGTCGCATACGCCTTCGATGACCCTGATCGTCGGCGGCCGCCCGCGCGCGGTGTCGCCCACGCGCGCGTCGGCTTCACTCTGCAATACTCCCTTGGCCCGCCCGACGCGCGGCGTGGTCTTGATCACGAGTTCAGCCTCGCCGCGCGTGAAGGCGCGGCCAAACGCCGCGAGCAACAGGTCGGGGCCTTTGCGCAGCGTCCAGTCGAAAACCGACAGCCAGCGGAAGGGCGCGCCGGCTGCACGTTCGCGGCAACGGGGCGTGAACGCTTCGACTTCGAACGGCGGTGGCAGCACCACGAGCTTGTCGTGCGGTACGCCGCCGGCAGCAAAGCCGCGCCGATTCCATTCACTCAGCACGACGACGGTGTCGGCGGGCGCGAGCGCGGCCGCGAGCTGCCTCGGCAGGGTCTCGGTCTCGAACACCGTGTGCACGATGGTGTGGCCGGCGCCTTCGCGCGGCGCGAAGTGCGGGATGAGCATGTGGTGCCAGTCGACGCCGCCTTTGCGGCGGGCGCGCGCGGCGCACCGTGCTATGCGGGCGGCGTCGGGGACTCGCAGCGGCGCGGTGTGCTCACCCAGTTGTGCCCCGGCCAACGACGGCAACAAGCCGGCGCGCTCCATGCACGCCAGCCACTCGCGTCCCTCGGCCGCGAAGCCCGAGGGCCCGAGCACGACGCCATGGAAGTGGAGGGGGAAAGACGACACGGGCGGCTGACGCTCTCGCCGGCTCAGGCATGCACGCGGCCAAGCCACGCTTCCGCAGCGCAGCTCGGCTCGCTCCCTTCCCGACGACGTTCCCTCATCGGCGTCCCCGGGCGCCGGGCTGTTGCCGGCGCTGTCAAACCGCACGATCGGCGCCAACCAGGTTGGCGTGCCGCCGACCGACCTCAGCGTCGCCGTTGGTGAGCCAACACCACGCCGGCGACGATCAGCACGCCGCCGCTCAGCTGCGTGAGTGTCACGTCTTCACCGAGCATGAGGGCGCCCGCGGTCATCGCGAACACCGGCACGAGGTTGGTGTAGATCGCTGCCCGCGCCGCGCCTGCGGTCTTGATGGTGTGGTTCCAGAAGATCGCGGCGATGCCGGTCGAGAGCACGCCAGCGTAGGCGATGCAAGCCCAGACTTGCGGGCTCAGAGCCCAGCTTGGGGGCGCGTTGTAAACCGCCAGCACGCCGTGCACCGGCAGCACCAGCAGGTTCGACCAGCAGGCGAGGCGCGTCGGCGACAGCACGCCAACCAGGGGCTTGCACAGAATCGTGGTGATGGCCCAGGTGAACGCGGCGGCGAGCACCAGGAGATTGCCGGTGAAGTAGCGCGCGCTGAAGTCGACGCCGTGGCTGGCGACGACGATCGTGCCGGCGCCCAGCACGGTGAGCGCGATGGCGCCCCACATGCGCAGCGTGACGCGTTCGATGCCGAACGTCGCCGCCAGCAACGCGGTCCACACCGGCGACGTGGTGCCGAGCAGCCCAGCATTGCCGGCCGGCGTGCGCGCGAGGCCCGAGACCGACAGGCACTGGTTCAGCAGCGGACCGATGAGCGCCACGAGCATGACGCGCCCCAGCGGCAGCGGCGGACTCGACTGACGGCGCGACTCCCAGCGCAGGACCGCAGCGAGCACGACGACGGAGAACGCCAAGCGCACGCCGTTGAAGGCGAACGGGTGCAAGCCGCTGCCGATCGCGAGGCGCACGATCGCCAGGTTGGTACCCCAGATCGCGGAGACGGCGAGCGGCAAGAGCCAGGCGAGGTGATCAGGCGCGGGCGTGCGGGGCGGCATCCGGGCGGCAGGAAAGTAGCGACGCGCACGTGGCGCCGTGAGCACCGCGTTGCCGATCCTCAGCCGCCGGCCTGCGCCAAGGCGATCGCCTCGGGAAAGAACGCGCGGAAGTCGGTGACAAAGCCATCCCGGTGCGCGACGAGGTCGCGCACCGCGTCTTCCAGCGGATGGTCGCGGCGCAGGCGGGTGCGCATGCGGCGCAGGGCGAGGGCGATGCCGTCGACCTCGGCGTACGACGCGAGCCAACCCTGCGCGCGCATCGGCGCGTAGAACGGCGGCATCGCCTCGGGCATGAGCGCGTGCAGGCCATCGAGGGTGCCATGCACGCGGGCGAGGAACACCGCGAGCGGCTCGTTCGACCACTGCGACCAAGTGTGCGCCAGCACGTAGTCATAGAACACGTCGACCAGCACGCGGCGGTAGTGGCCGTGTACTGGGTCGATGCGCGCGCAGCTTTGGCGGAACATCGGGTGCGTCGCGGTGAGGCTGTCGATGCGTCGGTGCAGCGTGATGGCGTCGCACAGCGCGGCGTCGAGATCGTCGCGGGGCGCCCCTTCTTGCAAGGGCGTCGCGCGCGATGGGAGCGGCCCGCGCACCACGTCGCCGAGCAGCGCGCCGAGGAAGCCCTGCGGCGTCTTGGGGGTGAGGAAGAGGTGGGCGAGCCAGTTCATGGACACGTTGCGACATGCCTCGACCGAATCCGGGTCGCTCCGCCCGTGGGCGAAGGCACGGCCAATGCGGTCGCGAGTCTACGTTGCCCATCACGCCACGCCGTCAATTCACTTCGAGTTCAACGATCGTGGAGCTTCGGCCTTGCGTCGCCGCATGGCTGGCAGTCGCCTTTCCGGCATGCTCGCCTGCATCCTGTCCTGCGTCGTGCAGCAAACCGCCGCGGTGCCGCCGCGCGCGCCGGAGTTGCTGTTGGTCGTGCCGCGCGCGTTCGTCGCCGGGGTCGAGTCCTACGCCGAGCAGCGTGCGCGCGACTTACCCTGTGAGGTGTTGGTGTTCGAAGACGCGATCGCGGCAACCGAGGGCGTCGACGCAGCGGAACGGTTGAAGCGTGCGTTGTGGCAGCGCTGGCGCAGCGGGGGGCTGCGGCATGTTCTGCTCGTCGGCGATGGCGATCGGCTGCCGGTCCGTTTCATGATGCTCGACCGCGTCACCAAAGAAGCCTGCGACGTGGCGTTCTACGGCAGCGACCTCTACTTCGGCGACCTTGCCCGCGCGGATGGCACGTTCGACGATTGGAACGCGCACAAGGCCGACTACCACGCCGGCTACTTCGGTGAGGTGCACGGCGAACACCACAAGGACGGACCGATGAACTTCGACGCCATCGACTATCGTCCCGAGGTGGCGGTCGGCCGCTGGCCGGTGAGCGACGAAGTGGAGCTAGCGCGCGTCGTGGCGAAGTCCCTGGCGTTCGCGCAAGCGCCGCGACCACAGAAGTGCCGCCTGGCCTTGCTGCAGGTGCCGGGGTGGGTCGATGCGAGCGCGGCGTGGAACGATGTCGCGCGTGCGTTCGGCACCTGGGACGTGGTGCGCCACGGCTTTGGCGAAGGCGCGCGGGGTGCCGGGGCACAAGCCGTCGAGCAGACGATCCTCGACGGGGTCGACCTGTTGTTGCATGCCGGTCACGGCTCGCCAGCCGGCTTCGAAGGCAGCTTGCACGCTGGGTCACTCGCGCGGCTGCGAGCACCGTCGCGTCTGCCGATCGTGATGTCGGCGGGATGCTCGACTGCGTACTTCGCGACCCTGCCGCCGTACGAGACCTACGTCGACGTCGACGGCAAGCGACACGCGGGCACCAACGCGGGCGAAGTGTTCGCGCAGCCGCCGCCCCCGCCGTCGTGCCAGCAGCCGAGCGACCTCGACCGCCACGGGTTCGGCGAACAGATGCTGCTCGCCGAGGGCGGAGCGGTCGCCTACTTCGGTTGCGACACCGGTTCGCAGCCGTGTGCGCTCACGTTGGTGGCGGAGTTCGCCCAAGCGATCGGCAGCGGCGAGGCCGAGCGTCTCGGCGACGCGTGGCGTCTGGGCGTGGCGCGTTACTTCGAGCGCGAGCATCTCGCAACGCTGCAACCGAACGCCGACTGGTATCCGCCGAGCATCTTCTTTCAGGCGATGAAGTTCCCCTTGTTCGGCGACCCGAGCTTGCGGGTACAGCCACGGCGTTGACTTCGCGGTATCTCGCGTTGCGGCTACTTCTTCTCCATTGCTTCTACCGCGCGCGGCGCGCCGTGCAAACGCAGCGCTGCATCCACGCGCGACTTGTCAGTCTCCAGCCGCCGCACGCGCAGCAGGGCGTCGAGCGCCGAGTCGGTGCTGGTGGCGCCGAGCGCCAACATCACGTGCCCGCGCAGCTTGGCGTCGCGCGCGCGCTGCAAGTACGGCAGCAGCTGCTCGGTGGCGTCTTCGCCGTACAAGTGCTTGGCGAACCGGCCGACGGCGCGGCTGAAGTTCTCGTCGTCGATCTCTGGCCAGGAGATGCACAGCGCCTCGATCAGCGTCGGCATGCGGCGCTCGGCACAGACCGTGGCGAGGGCGAGCTTGTAGTCGATGTCCTCGGTCTCGGCGCTGGCGCGCGCCAGCAGCGCCAGAAGGTCCAGCGCGTTGAGTGCGTCGAGCAACGCGGCGCGCTCCGCCAGCAGGCGCGCGGCCTCGTGGCGAACGGGTGTGGGCGCGGTCAGAGTCAGTTCCAACAGCGCGGCCTTCTTGCTGGCGAGGCTGCCCTCGCGCTGCGCCGCGATGAGCAACTCGGCGAGCTGCACCACCGGGTCGGCATTGCGTGCCAGCAGGGCATCGCCGATTACGGGATGGCTGCCAGGATGGGCGTCCAGGCGGAAGTAGCGTCCCGGCGGCAGACCAAGCTCGGCGTCGTCGACCGGATGCAGGCAGTAGAGCCGAGTCGCGGCGATCGCGGGCCGCACGTGCAGCGACACCTTCTTCCACTCGAGCACCGTCACCTCGGCCTCGGCGTCACCACGCAGAACGCGCGCGACCGCGACCTTGTGTAGGAGATAGTCGGCGCCGTGGGGGCGCACGCCACGGTGTTGGCCGACGATCACGAGGGGCGCGCTTTCGATGCCGACGCGCAGTTCCTGCGCCGGTAGCGGCGACAGGCAAGCCATGAGGAGTGCCGCGCGGGGGAGAGTGTTCATGTCAGCGGTTGTAGAGGACGCGCTCGCGAAGATACGCCAGGTTGAGCGTGTTGAAGGACGT
Organism: Planctomycetota bacterium; assembly: GCA_031423015.1. GTDB lineage: Bacteria > Planctomycetota > UBA1135 > UBA1135 > UBA2386 > DATGPD01. The sequence goes on from JANPER010000271.1 coordinate 62,179, forward strand.
GTTGCTGCTCTGCGCCAACTCGAAGTTGAGCGACGGGCTCATGACGTTGACCGAGCCAGACGGGAACAGCGACGTGGGCATGCGGATGTGCTCGCTGTTGGAACCGGGGAAGTTGGTGGCGTCGCCACCATAGAGCCCGGTCGGCATGGCGCCGTTCTTGACCAGCCCCATCGAGTGGCCCGTTTCGTGCGCCAGGACCACGGCGATGAAGCGTGCCATGCGACTGATCGCGTTGTTGATCGTCGTCGTGCGTGCGTCGTTCACCGTGCCGGCGAGGCGCGCGGCGTCTTGCCCGTCGCCGCCGATCGGCATGCCGATCGGCACGCCGATGATCTCGGTGCGCAGGGCATCGTAGGTCTGCCGGAACAGCGTGGTCGAGGGGCCGCCGAGACCGTTGGTGTTGTCGAGCACGGTGAGCACGAACACCCCGAGTCGGCTGGCCTGGAACGCCTCGAGGCTGTCGTTGTTCTGGCTGTCGTTGTTGGGGTCGTAGAGCGCGAGGCCGAGCACGCCCGACTGGGTCGGTGCGCCGCCGATGGCGATCTGCGAGAAGCCATGGTCAGCGTACGCCACGCTCGCTGACCCCGGGAACGACCCGGGTGAGGTGAACGTGAAGCTGACGTTGGCGCCGCCCAGCAAGCGCGCGAGTTCCAGCAAGATCGAGAGTCGCATCCGGTCGACGACCGCGCTGTTGACGGTCGCATCTGCCCCTTGCAAACCGATCAGGTGAAACGCATCCAGGAGATCGGCGCGACCGTTGCTGCCGGCAGTCACTGCGACGGTGAACGTCGATCCGGCGCCGGCCACGAGTGTGTAGGACTCGAGATCGCGGGTGGTGTCGAGGTACCAAAGCTGGCTGGGATTGACTGATGTCTCAAAGGGGCGCAACCCGTCGTTCAGCGTCGTGGCGCGCAACAGCATGGTGGAGAGCGCCGAGACCATGCCGGTACTGTCGCGCACCAACGCGGTGAGCGTGACCTCGGCGTTAGGGAACGCCACGGTGGCAGGCACGGTGTAGCTCGCGAGCGCGCTCGTCGCCGCCGTTGCCACCAAGTGGGGCACCAGGTTGGTCGCCGCGCCGATCGACTGGCCGTTGACGCTGACCGCGACGTTCGCCGTGATCTCGTTGCGAGTCGCCTCGACGAGCGAGGTCGGATCGCTGTACGTCAGGTCGAGCGTGAAGCCGGTGGTGGGCACCTGCAGCGTGCCACCCGCCGCGCCTTGGCCGTTGAGCGTGCGGTCGACGTTGCTGGCAGTGAACAGCGCGATCGCCGGCAGGTCGCCGTCGCCCTTGGTCAACACCACGGCGCTGCCATCGCGCCCGCGGTTGCCGGCGGCGTCGATCACTGCGTCGTTGTTGGCGGAAAGCGCGAGCGTGGAGGTCGTTGGCATCAAGTTCACGCCGCTGCCGACGACCAGCAAGAGGGTCCGGTTGTCGATGAGGGTGGGTGCCGCGGTCACGACGCCGAGGCTGCCGCCGGCCGCAAGCGTGAAGTCGGCGTCGGTGAGCAGGGTGCCGGCGACCAAGGCGATCGGCTCGTTGAACAGCAAGCGCATGGTGTCCCCGCTTGCCGGGATGGCCCCGGCGCCGACGAAGACCGCAGCCGACAGCGTCGGCGGCGAGGTATCGCCGGAGCCGCGATGGCCGCCACCGCCGCAGCCAGCAGACAAGAGCACCAGACCGATTGCAGTTCGCCACATCGTCAGTTCGATATCAAGGGAGGGAGAGTCGCCACGCTACCTATCGGACATCGAACGCAGAAGCCTCTAACCTGGCGAGAAGAGCGCGAGGCGCGACTCGACCGTCTGCGCTGGATCGTGCGTGCGCGGCGCGCCGGCCAGCAGCGCGGCGGCCTCTGGACCGCGCTCGGTCTGCTCCTCTTGGTGGGGGCGGTGTTCCTGGCGATGCAATGGATGCCCAATGGGCCGCGGCGAAGTTCGGCGCCGCGCCCGCGGCAAGGGCCGGTGACGACGGAGCCACAGGGCGAGGTCGGCGACGTCACGCGGTTTGCTTGGCAGTGGCCGGGCGCTGAACGTGCCTTCGAGGTGCAGGTGCTCGACGCGGAGTTTGCCGAGGTGGCACGGCTCGGTCCGACCGATGCCGGCGCGACGTCGCTGTCGATGCCAGTGGACCTGCGTCAGCGACTGCTTCCCGGTGGGGTCTACCACTGGGTTGTCGAGTCCCTGGCCGACGGCGAACTGGTGCGGTCGCGGGTCGCGTCGTTCTGCCTGCCGCCGCGCTGATTCCTGCCGCGCAGATTCCGTCGTCCCTACCGATCCGCCAGCGCCATAGCCGCCGCCGGCTCTCGCCCTATCTCAACTCGCCGCAGGGGGATACCGAAAGACCCTCACGGGAGAGGGACCGCAAACCCAGCCACCTTTGACAACGCAACGATGATGAAAATCGCGGTCGGGGAGATTGTGCAAGGATACCGGGTCGTCCGGTTCCTGGGCCGCGGAGGGTTCTCCTCCGTGTATCTGGCCGAGCACCAGGAGACCGGCGACAAGGTCGCGCTCAAAGTAGGCGCGTCCGCAGGCGGGGGCCGTCAGGTCACGCGCTTGCTCGAGGTCACTGCGCGCCGCACACCAGAGGGCATCAGTCCGGACGAGTTGCCGGCTGAGGCAGTTTTCTTTCATGGGCAGGAAGTGCGCATCGATCTCTTCGACGGCGAAGAGGTACGGCGCATGCTGCAGCTCGAGGCTGACGTGTTGGCGCGCGGCAACTCGCAGACGCTGGTGCAGGTGAAGGATCGACTCAACGTGGATGGTCGCCCCATCCTCGTGCTCGAGTATGTGCGCGGCAAAACGCTGCGCGAAAAGATCCGCAGCCTCGACGGCATCCACCTCAACTGGTTCTTGGCCATCGTGCGTGGGATCCTGGGCATGCAGGAGGCCGGCACCTTCGACTACCACGGCGATCTCAAGCCCGAGAACATCATCATCAAGCCGAGCGGCAAGGTGGTGCTGATCGACCCGGCGATGCGCACCGGCGTGCCCGACGTGGTCACCACGACGCCGCACTACAACCCGCTCTTGCAGACCGACAGCAAGGCGGACGTGATGGCGATCGGCATCATGATCTACGAGATCTTGACCGGCACGCTGCCGTTCGACGATGTGCCGTGGGAGTACGCGGGCAAGCGTGTGGGGGGTGAGACCGCGCGCCTGTCGCTGTCGTTCTTCTTCAGCTACTGCCCGCCGCAGATGCTGAACCCCAAGACGCCGCCCGAGCTGGAACGCATCATCTACCGCTGCATCACGGTGCCGAGCTACGGGCTGAAGGAGCTGCAGGTGGACTTGGAAGAGTTCATCGGCAAGGCGTGAGCGGGGCGGGAGGCGGGTTAGACCGAGCCATCCAGCACGTCACCCGCGCTAGGTGCAGGAAGGCTGCGGGTGCCCGATCGCGTTCGCTTTCTGACTTCGCCCCTGGCATCGACTGGTAGCTGACCAACCCGTGGCGCCGATCTGCCGGCGCCGCTAACCTCAATCGGCCGGATGCGTCACTCGACGATCACCCCCCAACAGGCTGCCGAGGCTCTGGTCGCCCGGGCCACGCAGCGCCACGCTGCCGTCGAGGCCCGTCGCCTTGTCATCCGCGGCAAGCTGTCAGCCCTCGCCGACATGTTGCGCACGCGCTACGGCGCGCAGCGCGTCATGGTGTTCGGATCGTTGGCGTGGGGAGGCTTCCACGCGCAGTCTGATGTCGACATCGCCGTCGAAGGCATCGCGCCCGAGCGACTTTGGGAAGCCACGACCGACGCGAACGAGGGCATGCCGGCGACGGTCGAGTTGTTCGCGCTCGAGTCGCTGCCGCAGAGCTTTCGTCAACGTGTTCTCTCCGAGGGAGAATTGATCGTTTGAAGCCGGCCAATGACGCGCGCGTCAGGTTGACCCGGCTCATCGACGAGGCCAGCATTGAGATCGATGCGCTAGAGACGACTGCCAGCGTGGTTCTGCGCGATCGTGCCGCACTCGACAACGCTGCGCCTGGCGAAGCGGTGCTCGCACTCATCGCGGTTCGGCTGCACCGGTACTACACCGCGCTCGAGGCCCTATTGGAGCGCGTCGCACGTCTGTTCGACGAGTCGGTCCCCGAGGGGCCGACGTCGCACCGCGACCTCTTGCAGCAGATGGCCGCCGACCTTCCTCCCCTGCGACCCGCGTTGCTCGATCGAGATCTAGCACGTCGTCTGCACAGCCTCTTGAGCTTTAGGCACTTCTTTCGGCACGCGTATGACGTGGCGTTGGACGTGGGTGAACTGCGGCGGCACGCGGACAGCCTGTGTGACTTGCATCCGCTCTTGGAGGCGGCGTTGAACCGTTTCCTCGCGTTCGCACGCGCGACGCGCGACGCGTTGCCAGCCGGCTAGCACATTTGACGGGCGCGGGTCGAGGTGGCGGCGTGCGTCGGCTAGCGCGTATCGGTGCCGAACAGCTTGCCGCGCACCACCTTTGCCAGCGCTGGTTGTGTGCCAACGGTCGCGACCTGGTCGTCGAACACTCGGGGCTGCACGAACACCAGAGCTGGCTGGTCGATCTTGGCACTGCTGCTGATCTCCCAGAGCCACGCCGCCTCCGTATCAGTCAGTTGGTTCGCCGCGGCCAGCTCTTGGTGCAAGAGTAGTTTGCGCCGCCGCGCGCGCTCGGTCGGCAGCAGTCGCCAAGCCAAGGCGAGCGCGGCGGCAACCAGCAACGCGGCGACGAACCACGGCCAGAGTTGCCGATCCAGGCCGGTTGCCAATGTCCCTAAGCAAATCATCACACCGCCCTGCACTGCGTCGTCGCCGCCGTACCCAGCGCACGTCGGAGGCGGCCGAGTACTCGGCGGCTGCCCTCGATGGCCATACGCGCTTCGATCAGTTCATCGGCTCCCGCCAACTCCACACAGCCCAATGCCCAGGCCGCTGACATGCGCATGGCCTCCTCGTCGTGATGGAGCATGGCACAAAGGACGCGGCGGGCGTCGTCGACGAACGGATGTGGCGCCTGCGCGCCGAGGTTCAGCAACGCCTTGGCCGCGTTCGCCCGCACGCGATTGTCGGGATCTTCCAGGAACGGCGTCAGCAGAGGCACGAACTCCTGGTTGCCAAGTTGTTCGAGGGCTTCGATCGCGTTGGCGCGCACGCGACGATCAGGATCGCACAGGGCATCGATCAGGATGCGCATGCCTTCGAGGCTGCCGCTGTACTCGACGATGCGGATCGCAGTGGCGCGCACGCGCGGATCAGGATCGTGCAGCACTTCCAACAGCGGTTCGCGCAGATCGCGCGCGGCGCCGAGGAACTCGATGATCCGTATCGCCTTCAGCCGGCGGCATGCGTCGAGCGACGCGATCTCGTCGGCCAGCCGTTCCAACAGCAACGGGTCCACCTTCGCCAACGTGCGCGCCGCCGCCTGCTGTTTCGGAGCGTCCAATTGGTCGAAGCGCTCCAGATAGCGCGCGAAGCTGACCTTCGATACCTCGCGCATGGCCACCTGGCGCACCTCGGCCGACGCCGCACCCAGGAGGGGAGTCAGCAACGCGGCCTTGTTGGCGGGATTCAACTCGACGACCGCCAGCGCCGCCGCGAGTTGCATTTGTGGCGACGGATCGCTGAGCGCACGGATGACGGTGCCGAGTGAGTCGGTACCGCTTGTAGAACCCAGATGGCGGAGCGCGACGCTGCAGGCCGTGGCATCGGGGTGTGCCAGGAACGCTTCGAGCACGGCGATGCGCACGGCAGCGTTGCGGGCTGCTGCGGCGCACCGCTCGAGTACGCAAACGGCGATGTCCGGTGTGATCCGTGCGATCACCGGCAGCACAAGTTCGTGCCAGGGAACGTCAGTCGCCATCTTGGCCAAGTCGGCGGCCCGCTCTGGACACAGACCCGCCAAGGCGGCGGCAAAGGCCAGGCCGAACTCCGGACCGCTACGCTTCCTGAGGACGCGCAGTCCGAGCGCACGCTGTTCAGCGTTGGGGCTCAGCGCCAATCGCAACGTGATCTCGGCAGCGCCCGGGCCACTGGCTGCAATCAGCGCGGCGGGCAAGGCCTGCTGCAGGTGCGGATCGCGGCCTCCGAGGGCCACGTCGATGACCAGCGGCATGGCGACGCTTCCCAAGTCGACCAAGATCTCGACGAACGCCGTCTGGCGATGCGCGCAAAAGCGTCGCAGCACGTCTTCGAGCGCCAACCAACCCGGACTCTGGCGCAACGCGGCGTCCGCGCTCGCGCCTGGCGTGCGTCGGCAGCGCTCCGAAAAGGCGCGCAAGTGCAGGATCAACGCCTGGAGCACAACCGCGCGCACGCGCTGCGAGGCGTCGACCAAGCCGGGCGCCAGGCGCTCGACCACGTCCTCGCCAGCGAGTTCCGCCAGCAGCTGGTAGCTACTGTGCCGGCTCGACTCGTTGTTGCTGTAAAGCTTGCTGTGCGCCAACTGCACGAAGTCGGTAGCGCGTCGCGCGAGTTGAACCCGCGTGGCCGGCAGGAGGTCGGCGAACCCGTCGACAACGAGGTCTGGGCGATTGCGACCGGCCGGGTCGACCAGCCGCTCGTATGCCGCAAGCTGCAGCTCGGCGTGCGGTTCCGCCAGCGCCGCGCGCAAGAACGGCAGCTGTTGTTCACCTGACAGACGGTCCAGGTAGGCGAAGGTCTCGGTGACGCTCATCTCTCCAGGGGATCCCGTGCCCTCATCGACTGCGGGTCCCGAGGGACCACAGCCCAACCTGACAGCGCGCTGGTAACGACGCGCTGAGCGCAGAGCACAATCCATGCGGCCGGCCAATCACCGTCGCCTGGTCGTCTCCGCGTCGAGCCGGGGACATCACCGCGATCGCGGGTCTTCGCTACCGCTCCATCACATTCGCCAGCGTGAGCAGCGCCATCGCCGTGCCGTAGCTCCGCCCGATCTCGTGGCTGTCGACGAAGCTGCCGTCGATCTCCGGGATCTTCTGCAGAATGTCGCGGATCTTGCCGGCGTTGGCCTTGCGCTCGGTCTCGGGCAACAGCTTGTTGGTCTCGCTGTTGTGGTAGAGGCCGTGGAAGAAGAAAAAGCCGGCGAGTTCGCCGTCGCTGTGGAAGTCGTTGCGACGCACGGTCTCGATGCGATCCATGGTGTCGAAGTAGTTGCGGAAGGCGTCGTTCACCTTCTGCAGGTCGCTGCGCTGCGCCGCGAACAGCACGCCCTCGCACAGCGGCATGCGCACGGCGGCGTCCTTGCGGCCGGCGGGGCGCGGCTGGCCCTTGGCGGCGCCGCCGTACACGAACGAGCCGTCGCTGAAGCGCGCCGCCAGCAGGGCCTCGGCGCCCTTGCTGATCACCTCGTCGGGCACCTCGATCGCTTGCGTGCGGGCCTCCAGCAGCGTGCCGAGCATGGCGCCGGTGCAGAACGCGTTCTTGTACTCGTGCGCCCAGAAGCCATCGTCGAACTGGCGCGCGGCGGCTTCTTTCACCAGCGCGTTGGCGCGCGCGAGGATCGGCGGCCGCGCCGCGACGTCGGTGCGCGCGAGCTTGCGCGTGAGGTAGAGCAGGCGGTAGGCGTCGGCGTACACGTCTTCGTTCGAGCCACGGTTGAGGCGCGTGGGGTCGAAGAGAAAGCGCTCGGCGTTGGCCAGCGCCAGCTCGATGCGCTCGGGTGCGACGTCGCGGAACTCCTGCAGCGCGGTCGCCGCCAACGCGGTGATCGCGATCCAGGCGTTGGGCGTGATCGTGGTGTTGGGCCAGTAGGCGTAGCGGCTGTCGGTGAAGCCGCCGTTCTCGCGTTGGCTCTGCAACAGGAACTCGACGGCGCGGCGGCTGAGTGCGGCGAGGTCGGCTGTCTCGGCGGCGGCTTCGCTGGGCCAGGTGGTGTCGCGCGGCAGCTCGCCGCGGTAGGCGTGGTCGCTCAGGTAGCCAACGTGCTCGAAGTTGGCGAACGCGGCGCCCATCGGTCGATCGTCGTTGCCGAGCTGCACGTTGGCCTTGGCGCGCCGGCCCCAGGTGGTTTGGGGGAAGCGCTCGGCCACGGCGCCGAACAGGCGCGAGGCCTCACTCTCGTGCCCCAGGCGCAGTCGGCACAGCGCCCACAGGTAACCGGCCTCGGCCTGGCGCGGATGCTCGAGGGCAAAGGCGTCGCGCAGCTGCGGCGCGGCGTCGGCGTGCTTGCCTTGCAGCATCAGCACCAGTCCGCGCTCGGCGCGGATCGCCGCCGCGGCCTTGCGATCAGGGTGGCCGCTGCCGGCCTCGTCGAGCACCTTCAGCGCGTCCTCGGGCCGCAGCAGGCGTCGCAGCATCCCGGCCATGAACACGCGGTTCTCTTCCGACGCGTCGCCGCTGGCCTGCGCCGTGGTGAGCGCCTTCTCCCACTCGCCGAGTTCACGCCATTGCTCTGGCGTGCGCGCGAGATCGTCGGCGACCTTGCCGCCGGTCTTGGCGAGCACGCGGCGCAACAGATGGCCGAACCACAGTGCATCGAAGGTGCGCAGTCGCTCGACGGTGTGGAACACAGTGCCGTCGGCGCCGACGAACACCACCGCGGGCTCCACGAACTGCAACGGCCGCAGCCCAAAGCGCGCGCTCATCGGTTCGTCGCACACCATGCGCAACGGCACGAAGCGGGTGCGGATGATGTCGGCCACGTCGGGATCGGCGAACAACACCTGCTGCGTGTACAGATCCAGGAGTGGCGCGCGGTACATCTGCCGGCCGCCGCTGGTCTGCTCGACGATGCGGTACACGTACCACAGCACCGGTTTGCCCTCGGTCTTGGCCTGCGCGATCGCTGCGTCCATCAGCGCCGCGCGGTCGACCTTCTCGGTGAGGTTGCGCTTGACGCGTCGGCCGTCGGCGAACGCCTCCGGGTCGCGCCGCCACTCGATCAAGGAATCGAGGCCGAGGCCCTGGGGCAAGGTGTCGGCCTCGGGTTCTTGGGCCGGCAGGAGCGAGAGAAGGCACGCGGCCGCGAGCAAGCGCATCGGCGAAGTATCGGCGACCGCGGGGCCAAAGTCGCGGGTCGCGGCGCAAGCTGGACTTCGCGAGCACGCGCCGCGCCTACGAGTTCAGCGCGCGCCGCCGATCAAGGCTTCCAGTCCATTGCTGGTCTCGATGCCCAAAGGGTTCGCCTGCGTGTCGGACCGCAGAAGCTGATGGAACAAGCTGCGTCGCCAAGCTTGGGGAGCCACATCGGCTGCCAAACGAGGTCAACCGTTGGAAGTGGTTCGCGTGGGGTGGGTCGACTCACGATCTGTTTCGACTCAGGAACGACAAGGGACACGATGGCGGCTCACGGTCCTCTCGGGAGTCTATGCTGCCTCAATGAACTCCTCTCTGCCGCGTGATCCGCTCGCTCGCTTCCTTGCCGTTGCCAAGGAACTCACGGCGCACAAGCAGTGGTTCGAGGGGCCAACCGTCGTGCGCTACGCTGCCTTACACCTACTGCTTGCCGAAGGCGATCCGGTGCCGCTGGCCGCGCGCGTCGCCGCTGAGAGCGTCTCGATCAGCAAGCAGCAGGCGTGGTTCAACGACCTGCGCGGCGCGATGCGCTTCGTGATTGCGGGTTGGTTGGCGGCGTCGGGGCGCGACCCGGCGACGTTCAGCGCGGCGTGCGAGGCGATCCGCGCGCGCTTTCGCACGGCCGGCGTGCGCCGCGGTGGCGCCTACGAGGTGGTGGCGGCCACGATGCTGCACGTGGCCGGTGCCGGCGACGACGCGCACGTGCGCCGGCTGCAGCAGCTCTACGAGATGATGAAGCAGCATCATTGGTGGCTCACCAACCCCGACGATCTGCCGGCGTGCGCGTTGCTGGCCATGCGCGGCGGTGAACTCGGGGCGATCGAAGCGCGCATCGAGGGGATCTATGGTCGGCTGCGCGACAGCGGGCTGTCGGCGGGCTCGGGGTTGCAGATGGCGTCGCACATCCTGTGCTTGGCCAGCGGCAGCGAGTTCGACGTCGTAGCTCGGTTCCGCGCGTTGCACGACGGCTTCATCGCCGCCGACATTCAGATGTGGGACACCGACCGTGACGAGATCGCGTTGCTGTGCACGCTGGCGCAGGATTCAGCCACCATCGTGCGCACGGTGGGGGAGCATCGGGCGAAGATCAAGGAGGAGCTGAAGGTGGCTGGACCGTCGGTCAGCTTCAGCCTGGCGTGTGGCACGGCGTTCTTTGCGGCGCATGCCGGCAAGGTGCTCGACAAGCAGACGGCGCTCGACGTCGAACTGGCGACCCTGGCGATGGCGGCGAACGCGGCGCACATCCACGAGACCACCAAGCGCGCGGCGAGCAGTTGATGCGCACGGCGCGGCGCGCGCCGAGCCTTGCGCCGCCCACGCCCGTCGCGTAATCGACTCGTGCATGAGTCCCGCGTCGCTGTCACTTGCGCCCCATCCGTTGCTTTGCCTGCGCGCGCTCGCCGTCGAGTTTGCCGGGCATGTCGGTTCGTTGTTGGTACTGGCCGAGGTCGCGGCGGCGCTCGCGCCGACGGCAACCTCGCCGCTACAGAAACCCGACGACGTGCTGCGCGGGCACATCCGCGATCTCCTGCGGCACGGCGGCTTCAAGCCGACCGGCCGCAGCAAGCCGTCGAGCGAGTACCTCGTGCGCGCCGTCGAGGAAGGCAAGTGGCCGGCGATCAACGTCGCGGTCGATGTCGGCAACGCGGTGTCGCTGCACTCCGGCATTCCGATCAGCGTCGTGGATCTCGACCGCGCGCGCCCGCCGCTGCGTGTAGCGATCGCGCCGGCGGGGGCGCGGTTCGTGTTCAACGCGTCGGGCCAGGAGATCGACGTGGGGGGGCTGCTGGGGTTGCACGACGCCGACGGGCCGTGCGCCAACGCGGTGAAGGACGCGCAGCGCACCAAGACCGACGCGGCCACGCGGCGCGCTCTGCTGGTGTTGTGGGGGCACGTCGCGGTGCGCGCGCAGGTCGAGGCGGCCGAGCGTTGGGCGATGGAGTTGTTGCGCAGCGCGCATGGACACGTGACTGAGGTCGCCTGCCCGCATGAGGCGGAGGCGTGACCCCGGGCTCCCTGCGCGGCAGGACCGTCTTCATCACCGGCGCCAGCCGCGGCATCGGCAAGGCCATCGGCCTGCGCGCGGCAAGCGACGGCGCGCACGTGGTGATCGCGGCGAAGACCGAGCAGCCGCATCCGAAGCTGCCGGGCACCATCCACTCCGCCGCCGAGGAGATGGTGGCCGCCGGCGGGCGGGCGCTCGCGGTGGCCTGTGACATTCGGCAGGAAGATCAGGTGCGCCACGCGATCGCGCGCGCGGTGGAGACGTTCGGCGGCATCGATGTCCTGGTGAACAACGCCAGCGCGATCTCGTTGACCGACACCGCGGCAACCCCGATCCGGCGCTTCGACCTGATGCACGAAGTGAACGCGCGCGGCACGTTCCTGTGCTCACAGCACGCGTTGCCGCACCTGCAGCGCAGCGCGAATGCGCACGTGCTCAACATCGCCCCGCCGCTGAATCTCGACCCGCGCTGGTTCGCGCCGCACGTGGCCTACACGCTGGCGAAGTACGGCATGTCGATGTGCGCGCTCGGCATGGCGGCCGAGTGGAAGCCGCTCGGTATCGCCGTGAACTGCCTGTGGCCGCGCACGGTGATCGCGACCGCGGCTCTGGCGCTGTTGCCCCACATCGACCGCGCTGGCTGTCGCACGCCCGAGATCATGGCCGACGCCGCGCACGCGATCCTGGTGCGCGACGCGCGCGCGTGCACGGGCAACTTCTTCCTCGACGACGACGTGCTGCGTGCGGCAGGAGTGACCGACTTCGCGCGCTACGCGGTGTCACCGGGTCAGGCGCTGCAGGCCGACCTGTTCTTGTAGTACGAAGGTGTCAGACACTTTCGTCCCGGACTAATGTGTCTGACACCTTCGTACTAGAACCCTTTGCCGCGGGTGAAGCCGCCACCACCGCCGCCACCACCACGACGGCCTCCGAGGTTGATGTTGAAACCGCCGCCGCCGCCGCGGAACACGCTGCGGTGGGCGGCGCCGCGCAGAACCGCGCCGACCACGTGGCCCATCGCTTCGAGCAGCACACGCGAGCCCGTGCCGAGTTCGTTCTGGCCGAAGCCAGGGCCGACACTCACCGAGGCGGCGGGTTGCTCGAAGCGCTGCCGATTGCGCAGCAGGGTCCAGACGTCGTCGACGGAACTCTTGCCGTCGAGCAGTCGCGTCACCTCGAAGCTCACGTCGACATCGTCGAAGCGTGAGCGGGTGGCGTCGAAGTTGGCCTCGCGGAAGCGGCGTACCAGGCGCTCGACGCCCACCGCCCGCGCGTCCAGCGCCGTGCGTTGCTCGGTGAGACTTTGCAGGCGCGCGCCGAGATCGGCTTCGCTCTGTCGCGCCCGGCTGATCTCCGCAACCAGCGCGTCGTCTTGCGGCTCGGGGGTGACGCGCGTGCGCTGCTCCAACGCGCGCAGCTCCGCCCGTTCCAGGAAGCCGCGAAACGTGGTGAGGGCTTCGGCGTAGTACTTGCCCTCGTTGCTCTCGCCTTTGGCGAGGTCTTCGCTGCGGCTGCGATGCGTCTGCTGTGCCTGCGTCATCGCCGTCACGCAGCGGTCGCGTTCGGCGCCGACCCTCTCGCCTTCGCTGAGCACCGGCGGCAAGCCCACCTGCTCGGCGGCGTGCGCCTGCTTGTCGTGCAGCTGTTGCATCACCGGGGCGAACTCTTCGCGCCGGCGGGTCACTTCGGCGGCCACCAGCGGCGGCGTGACGCGCAAGAAGTCGTAGCCCGGCTTGGCGCGCGCAAAGTCGACCATCTCGGCGACCCAACGATCGAGGCGGCGCGTCAATCCGTACGCCCGATACTCCGGCGTACCGTAGCCGCGCCGCAGGAGGTAATGGAACAACCGGCTGCGCTCGTACGCCGGTAGCTTGTCGGCGGCCTCGCGCGCGATCTCTTGCGCACGCTCTTCGTCGCGTGCCAGTTTGCGCTCGGTGTCGGCCGCCCGCGTGGCCAGCGCCTTGAACTCGGGATCCGCCTGCAACATCTGCGCGGCGCGACCCTCCAGCTCGGTGCGGCGCGCCACGCAGTCGTCGAGCTGCGCCGTGACCTTGCGGAACTCGGCTTCGTGCGTCGAAAGCGCCTGCGTCAGCTCCTTGAGGTCTTTGCGCAGGTGCTCCAGCTCGCGGCGCTGTTTGTCCTGCACGGCGCGCAGCTGGCCCTGCACTTCGGTGGCGGCGCTGGCGATCGACTGGTCGTCGAGCGCTGGCAAGTAGTGCTGCGCCAAGCGGCGCACCGAGTCGGAGCGCTGTGCCACCAGGTCTTGCGCCTGCTGCTCGAGCGCTTGCAGTTCCTGTGCGACCGCCTCGACCTCGCGCCGCGCCGTCGAGGCATGCTGTTGAAGATCGCGGTAGACCTCGGCTCCTTGGCGCATGCGATTCACAGGTTGGACGTGATCTGACGGCCGCGGCGCAAGGGCGGGCCGCCTGGGGTGAGCGGCATCACGATCTCTTCGCCGCGATAGCCGCGCCGTTTGCGCGCGAACACGATCTCGTCGACGATGCCGTCGGCCTTCTTGTCGGCCGCGATCCGGTCGAAGACCTCTTTAGGGACCTGCTCGCCCCACTTGCGCACCTGCACGGTTTGGTTCTGCTCGGCGTCGCGGACGCGCCGATTCAAGACCGCGCCCGACGCGGTGACCGCTTCGACGAGCAGGTAGTAGCCCGACAGCTGGCGCGAACGATCGTTCACGTAGCTGTCGATGCCGCTGCGTTCGTTGGGCCGGCTGATCACGCGCAGCTCGTAGTCATCATCGAGATCGGCGCGCAGCGCGTCGAGCTTGGTGCGCGCCTGATCGATGGCGGCGCCCAGGCCAGAGGCGCGGGCGGCCTCGGCCTCTCGGCGCAGCGCGTCGACTTCCGCCGTCGTGTCCGCTTGCCGCGCCAGGCCGAGCACGCTGGTGTGCAGGTTCACGAACTTCTCGAAGCTCGCGTCGAGGTGTCGCTTGACGCGGGTCTGCAGTTCGGCGCGTTGTGCCGCCATGTGTGCCTGCTTGGCGGATGGCGACCACGGACTCGACGCCGACGTGAACAGCCAATAGCCGCTAAACGTCAGCAACCCGGCCAACAGCAAGACCGTGAGCACGAGGCCGCGCCGCACAAAGAGATGCGCCAGGAAGCGCTGCAGCCCGGGCGGGGGATCTTTGAACTCGTAGAGCTGGCCGAAGTACCGATCGATCGCCGCGTCGATCTCCGCGTCGGACACGGCGTCGCCCATGGTGTCCGCAGTGGCGCGCAAGCGCTTTTGTAGCGCCGCCTTGGTTTGCTCCAGATCGAGCTGTACGGCCGCCTTCTCGCGTTGTTGCCGCAGTGCGGTAGCGACATCCATGATGCGCAGCAGCTCCGGCAGGCTGTCGAGTGCTGGGTTGGGCGCAGGGACCGAGGGCATGGGCGGCGGGTCTACTGGAACACGGCGACATGCTTCAAGAGCCACGAAATGAGTTTTCGCGGGGCATGAACACGCCGCAGCCTTGGCGGCAAACGCGCCCGCGCTACCGTTCTCGATCCCTCCCATGCATGCTCCCGGCTCTTCCGTTCCCGTTCCTGTCCCCGTTCCCGCTACGCCGTCCGGCAACCCGATGCAGCGCTACCTCGACAAGGCCACCGCGGTCCTCGAGAAGTTCGGCGTGCTGCCCAAGAGCCCGGTGCCCAATGAGCTGACCAAGCTGCTCGATGAGGTGAAGCACGTGGACGAGCCCAAGGTGCTGGCGATCGCGCGCACGGTGAAATACATGGGGACGTTCAATCAGCTGGTGCGCGACAACGTCGAGGACATCGACATCGGCAATCGGTACCTGGCCATCACCCAGATGTTCGACTCGATCCGCGACGACAGCCGCAAGCTGATCGCGCAGCTCGACGACGGCAAGATCAGCCTCGGCGAGAAGGCGTCGAACCTGTGGATGAAGATGCGGCGCGGCTCGCCGAGCGATCGCTTTCAGAAGATCAGCGACATCTATCGCGACGTGGCCGGCGACACCAAGAAGCAGCTCGAGAAGGAGCAGGCGATCATGAACGGCTACATCGACTTCCGCTTCTCGCTGAAGGAAGCGGAGGTGATCGCGCGCGAGCTGTTGGAGATGCAGATCGTCACCTGGGACAAGGCCAAGCAAGTGTTGGCGGCGGCGCAGAAGGCGCTCAACGACCACAAGGGTGACGCGCCGACCAAGTCGCGGCTCGAGCTGGCGCGCGACGAGGCGAATCACAAGTTTGGGCAAGAAGACCGTTGCTACCAGCTCCTCAAGGACATCGCCGAGAATCTGTCGATCGGCTACGACGTGGGCGAAACGCTGATCACCAAACTCAAGCAGACGCACGACGTGAAGGACCAGGTGCACCGTCGCTCGGTGACGTTCTTCACCACCAACGAGCACGTGTTCACCATCCTGGGTGCCGTCTACACCAGCCAGCACGGGCTCAACGAGGCGACGCGGTCGCACGAGGCGCTCAAGGAAGGCGTCAACAAGGGCCTCGAAGACGTCGCTGACCTGGGCCGGCAGCTGGAGCGCGAGGCGCTGAAGGCGGGTTACGGCTCGACGATCAACCCCGCGTCAGTCGAGAAGCTGGTGCGCGCGATCACCGACTATCAGGTGGAGTCGATCAAGATGATCGCCGACCTACGCAAGGAGAGTGAGCACAACGCGCGCGAGATCCGGCGCGTCGTCGAAGAGGGCAAGCACCGTTACCAAGAGACGCTGGCCAAGTTCGCCGTCGGCGGCGCTGACGCGGTGTAGGCACTCGGGGAAACGCGGGCGGCCAGTTGCCGGCGCGAGGGGGACGGTTCTGTCCCGAGTTTCCCCTCAACGTCCACCGTCGCAACTGAACCTACGTGTCTGACGCATTGGCTCAGCGCGGCACTTGCAGCCCAAGGAGTAAAGCGGCCTTGGGCCCTTTCGAGCCGTGCCGCGCCACACGGGGCACAGCTCTGGCGAGCCAGCAGAGCCGGCTCGATGCCGGTCGGCGTTGCGCCGACATGCAACCCTGCTTGGTTGCGGCCCAAGGCCGCGATGGGCTTAAGTCTTACGGCTAACGACTTACGTCTTTCCACAGCCGAAACATCTTCGCGCTTCGCGAAGATGCGTCGGCTGTGGAACTCAGTGGATCACGTCGCCGAGGTCGAGCGACTGATTGGCGGCGAGTTGGTGTTGGCCGAAGGTGGGGGCGGTGGGTTCGGTGCCAAACAACAGGTTCCACGCGCCGGGGGGTAGGGGACCGAGGTCGAAGCGACCGTCGCGGTCGGTGAGCGTGCTGGCGTGCGACACCAGGATCTCGCTCACGTGCGCGCGCGCGAGGATCGTGGCGTTGCTTCGCGGTGTGCCGTTGCCGTCGACCAGTCGGCCACGCACGCGCGCCGACGGCAGCTGAGCTTCGTCGAGGACGAGTGAATGCGGTTCGCGTTGCGCGCGCACGTCGCGGCGATGCGCGACGATCACGTCATTGAACGCGCCGCGACCCACCGACACCGCGACCACGACGTCGTAGACGTTGCCTTCGTCGGTGGCCCCAAACTTCACCGCGCCTTGCCGATCGGTCATCGCAAAGTTGAGGAACTCCAGATTGCCGTCGCTGGTACGGCGGTAGAGACGGGCCATCCAGATCGGTGTGAGCAGCCCTTTGGGAGGCGTAGCGGGCGTGATCTGCAGGCTGAGCCCAGGGCCTTCGGCGCGGCTTGGGTTCCACTCGTACTCGCCGCCCTCGGCGATCTCGATCGTGTGCGATCCGACGATCTGATGCCCCATCACCCGGAGCTGATGACGGCCTGGGATCAAGCCGGTCAGCCGATAGGTGCCGTCCTCGCCAACGGTGGCGTGCCGTATCCCGAGTACGTTCGCAAGGTAGCCCATGACATCGACTGGCTTTTCGGCCCACGCCTGCACCGACAGGTCGCCCCGCGCGCTCCGTCTGCCGCGCACGACGCCGTGCAGCGTCGCACCCCGCCTTAGCTGCACGTCGGCGGTGGCATCCATGTCACTCGCGCCGACGATTGCAATGCCCGGCGCCGCGCTGCCCGCACGCGGCGGCATTCCGACCACGATCACCGCGTCGGGCCCGACCTCGTCGACCACGAAGCGCCTGTCGCGGTCGGTGCGCGTGAACAGCGCGAAGGGAAATGGCTGTCCCGGCGCGGCCAGGGCGGCGCCCGTGATCGCGACCCGCGCGTTGGCCACCCCGTGCCCGTCGGGGTCGCGCACCTGGCCGGTCACGCGGCGACCCTTGGCGCCGAGCACGAGGTCGATCCGCACCGTGCTGCCTGCCTGTCCCTGGACACGCAGGCCGAGTGAGGGCGCATAGCCCGCCGCGCGCGCTTGCAGCGATACGTTGGCGGCGAGGTGGCGCACCGTGAACTCACCGTGGGCGTCCGTCGTCGCTACGAGGTCAGGCTCCATCACCAAAGCGTGCGCGAGCACGCGCGCGTTGGCTACGGGCCCCGCCGCGTCGCGCACGCTGCCGGTCACGGTGATCCCCTGTGGAATGCGTACGCGCACCTCCTGGTCCTTGCCGCCCTCCACCGCCACGAACTGGCGCACTTCGGCATGATCGACGCGCACCACGGTGTCACCCGTCGCGATGTCGACGAACTCGGCGACGCCCTCGCGGTCGGTGACCACCGGATCACCGCCCTGTAGGTCGTGCAGGGCGGCAAGCGCTTGCAAGCGCACGGTGACGCCCGCGGCTTTCCACGGCGCCTGCGGGCTGCCGCCATGCACGATCACGCGCAGCGTGGTCTTGGTCGACGAGTCTGCCGGCGGCGCGCTCACGATCTCCGTGCGCGCGCCCTCGCTCGCACCCTCCGCGACCGATGCCTTAGGCGTCGCCGTGGCGTTCGTTTGCATACTCGCTGGCGTGTGGATGGCTTCGCCAAGGGATGCTCCCGTGTCGGTGCGCACAAAGCCTTGCCACAGATAGAACGTCGCCACGACGAACGCGACGACACCCGCAGTCACCTTCAGCTTCATCATGATCAGAGTTCCAAGAGAGAGTGCCGTCACACCGAGCGAGCCAACCTGTTCGCCACACCGCGCAACCACTGCCTCGCGCATCGCTGCCAATCCGCGCGCTGGGCCCGCCGCGAACGCGGCACCAGCCCCCAACGCTGCCGGCAACGCGGCGCGTAGCAGCTCGAGCCCACGATGCACTTGCGCGCGCACCGTGCCCTGCGGCCGTTCGAGCGCCCGCGCGATCTCCGCTGGTTCCAAGCCTTGTTCAAGATAGAGGCGCAGCACCGGCCGATAGATCTCGGGCAGCGAGGCAATGGTGTCGGCGACCTGGCCTTGCAGTTCGTGTCGCTCGGCGTCGCGCACCGGATCGACGGTGTCGTCGTGCGTCGCCCGGCTCGCGTCGAGCGCGCGCCGGCTCTTGCGGCGCGCGGCGCGCGCGTGGTTGCCGAGGATCCCAATCAACCACGGCAGCACGGGGTCGCCAGTCCGTTGCGTCTGGCTGGCCTCGATCGCGGTGACGAACGTCGCTTGCACGAGGTCTTCGGCAAGAGCCTCACAAGATGCCAGGTGCCGCGCCAGCTGCAGCAGTTCTGCCGCCGTGTTGTCGAACACCCGCGCCAACGCGCGCGGATCGCTCGTGCGCTGAAAGAGCGCGAAGGCTTGGTCGGTGGTGCGGCGGAGCATCATGCAGACTGGACCGGAAGCGACCCGAGCGTTGCGCCGGGGTGTACATTTTGCTCTCCCCGCCGTTTGACCTGCACTCGGCCGACGGCAAAGAGTGGTTTCGGTTCAGGGGAGGGGAGACACGAAAACGGCCAGGGCGGCTGCCCAGACCGTGCCGCCCCGGCCAGCAGGGGGTGCGATGCGACCGACTTCCTGATCGTCAGCATCCGCGAGCGCCCTCTTGAAAGTGGCGGGGTCGTCCCTACTCTCCTCCACCCCTCCGACGCCGGCCCGATGCCGGCAACCTCCGCATGCCGACGATCAACCAGCTAGTCCGCAAAGGGCGCAAGAAGCTCAAGTGGCAGAGCAAGTCGCCCGTCCTGGATGCCTGCCCGCAAAAGCGCGGCGTGTGTCTCCAGGTCAAGACGATGACGCCCAAGAAGCCGAACTCGGCGCTGCGCAAAATTGCGCGCGTGCGCCTGTCGAACAACAAAGAGGTGACGGTCTACATTCCGGGCGAGGGCCACAACCTGCAGGAGCACTCCATCGTGTTGATTCGCGGTGGCCGCGTGCGCGACTTGCCCGGCGTGCGCTACCACGTGTTGCGCGGCTGCCTCGACGCGTCGGGTGTCGAGGATCGTCGGCGCAGTCGTTCGAAGTACGGCACCAAGCGTCCCAAGAAGTAGGGCGCCCCAAGAAGTGAGAAACTGAGCTATGCGCCGCCGAATCATCAAGAAGGAGAAGCCGGAAGGCTCTTCCAAGAAGTTCAAGTCGACCGAGATCTATCTCAAGCCCGACCCGCGCTACCAGTCGAAGCTGGCTACCAAGATCATCAACAAGTTGATGTGGGGCGGAAAGAAGTCGACGGCGCAGAAGATCTTCTACGATGCCCTCGACATGGTCGCGAAGAAGGTCGAAGTCGAGCCGAGCGACATCTTCAACAAGGCCATCGAGAACGTGAAGCCGCACCTCGAAGTGCGCAGCAAGCGCGTCGGTGGTGCGACCTACCAGGTGCCCATGGAAGTGAACAAGCGCCGGCAGCAGAGCTTGGCCATTCGTTGGCTGGTCGATGCGGCGCGCGCCAAGCGCGGCAAGCCGATGGCGCGGCGCTTCGCCGACGAGTTGTTCGACGCGTACAACAACCAGGGCTCCGCGGTCACGAAGAGAGAGAACGTGCACAAGATGGCCGAGGCGAACAGCGCCTACAGCCACTTTGCTTGGTGAGGCCCGGTAGGTTGAGCCCCCGTAGGCTCCCGTAGGGCTGAGTCGGTGGCGTGCGGCATTCGCTCGCCTCCGCTTCGAGTTAGCCACGATCCTCTCGCCGCGCGGCGCTCGCGCGCTACGTTCCTCGTGTGCACGACGCCGTTGCTCAGATTCGCAACTTCGGGATCGTCGCTCACATCAACGCCGGCAAGACCACACTCAGCGAGCGCATCCTGTTCGACTGCGGCCGTGTGCGCTTCTTGGGTGAAGTCGACGAGGGCACCGCGGCGCTCGATTACTTGCCCGAGGAGCAGCGGCGTGGGATCTCGATTCGTGCCGCGAGCACGAGCGTTGCGTGGCGCGACTACCGGCTGAATCTGATCGATACGCCAGGCCACGTCGACTTCAGCGCCGAGGTTGCGCGTTCGCTACGCGTACTCGATGGGACGGTGCTGGTGCTCGACGGTGTGCGCGGCGTCGAGCCGCAGACGGAGGCCGTGTGGCGCCAGACGCGCGCGGCGGGGCTGTCGTCGATCGTGTTCGTCAACAAGCTCGATCGGCCAGTCGCCAACTGGGCTCGCGTGCTCGACACGATGCGCCTTCGCCTGCGGGTGCAGGTGCTGCCCGTCGTCGTGCCGATCGTGGGCGACACCGGTCTGGTCGGCTTGATCGACGTCGTGACGGGCGCACGCCAGGAATGGGAGAGCGGCGGTGCGCCGGCGTTCGACCTGGCGCTGGCGCGTTCGCAGCTGGTGGAGGCGGCCGCCGACTTCGATCCCGCGGTGATGGGCGACTTCGTGCTCGATCGAACCGTCGATGTGCCGCGGCTGCGCGCCGCGCTGCGTCGCGGCGTGGTGGCCGGTCAGCTCACGCTGGCGTTCGCCGGCTCGGCGCTGCGCAACCGCGGCGTCGAGGCGCTGCTCGACGGAGTGGGTTGGTTCTTGCCGTCGCCGCTCGATCGCTCGCCGGTGCTCGGCCTGTCGGGTGGCACCCGCGCGGCGCGGGACGATGAGCCGGTGTGCGCGCAGGTGTTCCGCAGTTTCGTTGAAGACGACGTATCGCTGCTGGCGGTACGCGTGTACTCGGGCAGGATCGACACGGCGAGCGTCTTGGCTCGCAGCGACCAAACGGCGGAGTTCACGGTGCGGGAGGTGAGTCGGTTGCACGCCGACCATCGCGAGGTGATCGCCAGCGCTGGGCCGGGCGACATCGTCGCGCTGGCCGGCGCTCCCGAAGACGTGCCGGTAGGCGCCACGCTGTTCGCGCCCGGGCATCGGATCGTGTTGGCGCTCACGCGCTTTCCGTTGCCGGTTCTCAGCGTTGCGCTCGAGCCGCGCCAGGCCGACGACCTTGCGGCCGTGCAGGCCGCGGCGCAGAAGCTCACCCGCGCTGATCCGACGCTGGCATTGCGTTCCGACGAGGCGCGCGGCGCGCTGCTGCTCTGTGGCATCGGCGAGTTGCACCTCGAAATCGCTGCCGAGCGCATCCGCGCCGTCGTGGGCGACCGCTTTCGGGTCGGGTTGCCCGAAGTCGCGTGCCGCGAGTCGGTGCGCCGCGCAGCTGCCGGACACGGGGAGTGGCGCATCGCCGAACTCGCGGCGCGCGCGTCGGTGCATCTACGGCTCGTGCCGGCGAAGGACTCTGGTCCGGCGTCGGTCCAACTCGACTCGCGGCTGCGCGGCAACGAGGTTGCGGATCGGCTCGCGCAGCAGATCGCGGGTCGCCTGCGCGGGAGCCTTCGCGAGGGATGGCCGGCCTTCGATCTCGAAGTGCACATCGACCGCATGGATGGCCAGGTTGGGCCCGACGTCGACGTGTTGCCCCTCTACGTGGAAGCCGCCGAAGTCGCGTTGCGGCGTGCCCTGGTCGAAGCCGACCCTGTCGTGTTGCAGCCGATGGCCAGCGTCGAGGTGACGTGTCCGCACGACGCGCTGTCGCCGGTTCTCGGCGACCTACGCGGCAAGGATGTCGACATCCTCGCGATCGACGTGGACGGCGACCACGCGTGCGTGCGGGGCAAGGTCCCGCTCGGCAAGATGCTGGGCTACAGCACCCGGCTGCGGTCGCTGACGCGCGGCCTCGGCAGCTTCCACTTGGAGGCGGCGGGCTTCGCGCCGTAGGCGGTGAGGTTCGCTTCCACGCTGGCGGGCGGCGCACGCCCGCCGCTCAGCGCAGAAGCACCCCTCGCCGCAGCCAGGTCAGTTGCCGAACGTCAGCAACAGACCGTTTGACAGGTACAGCGGCAGCGCGCCGCCTAGGCTCGGATCGAGCATCAGCACCTGGGTCGTCAGCGAGCGACCGATGAAGGAACTCAGATTGGGGATCGGGAGCGACACCGTGGTGATCGGCGAGGCCACGGTCAATGGCAGCGTGATGTCGAGGGTCGACAGCCACGTGCAACCGCTGAGACCGATGGGGGTCAAATCGAGGTTGGGGTTGCTCGTGCCGATGTGCAGCGAGCCGCCGAGGGTGCCGGGACGAACTTGGCTGGCCTCCAGCATCAAGGTCGTACCGATCACGGGGCGCGAGCCGGGCTGGGCCGCCAAGCGCATCGGGATTCCAGAACCGGTGCTGAACGGCACCATGGAGATGTCGGTGGCACTCGGATCGCTGATGCCGTTGCCCTGGCTGAAGCCGCTGATGGCGTTGCCACCGGTGGTCGCGTTATTGACGGCCTGCGGCCAGGCGACGATGAGGTTCCCGTTCGGGTAGATCTGCACCTGAATCGTGTTTCTGCTCCCGGCCACACCGAAGGCTGGCACTTGGTTCCAGGTGACCAGCGCCTTGCCGGGGAGTGCATCGAAGTACACCGCGCCGCCTGCCGTTGGATTGAGGTCCATCCAGAGCGGGCAGAGGCGAGCCGGCAGCGCGAGCAACTCGGCGACCGTGGGCGTCCAGTCGAACGAACCCGACGAGCCCGACACCAACCAAACGAAGCCATTCGAGCAGACGTCGACCGTCGTCGTCGAGCCGCCACAGAATGGAAACGTGAAGCCCAACGCGTTGCCGACGCTCAGCGAGTCGTCGGTGAGCAGGAGGTTGTTGGTGAAGTTGGTGTCGAAACAGTTGGTAGGGCAGGTGGAGACGCTGTAAGCGCCGTTGCCGACCGCGGAGAACAGCAGCGAGCCGCCCGACAGGTCGAACGTGCTGCCGGCGAAAAACTCATAGAAAGTGCACGGCTTGGGGCAGCCCCGACCGTACTCCGAACTCAATGCGCAGCCGAAAGGCGTGTCGACGATCCAGCTCGTCGCGCTGGTCGGTGAGGCTTGCAGGCTGCGCTGCGCAAGGTCGAACGAGCCCGGGCCGAACAACTCGTACACGGTCGCGCTGCCAGCCAGGATGGGTATGGCGGACAGGTTGGAGCCACCTGGGTCCGCTGCGCCGTTGCTTGGCGACCAACCGGTGAGGCAGGCGTGGCTGATGGCGCGGGTGTTGGAATCGAAGGCCATCTCGATGACGCCCGACGTCGCATGCAGCCTGATCTGGAAGGTGTTCGCGGAGCCCGCGTTGCCGAACTCCGGCACGTTGTCCCACGTGATCAGAGCCTTGCCGGGAAGCGCGTTGAAGTTCACCGTGCCCCCGGCGGCCGGATTGAGGTCTTCCCACATGCCACACACCATGGGGCTCGTGCTCGAGAGCAGGCCGGCCACGTTGCCGTTGCAGCACCGCGAGTTGGTCGGTGGCAACACCGAGCCCGTGGTGTCGAACAGGTAGACGAAGCCGTTCGACGACACGTAGACCGAGTCGTAGCTCGCGCCAGCGAACGGAAACGCGAAGCCGAGCATCTGCACGCCGGACACGGAGTCGTCGGTGAGCGGGATGCTGGTGCCGTAGTTCGGATCGACACCGCACTGGGCGGGCAGCAGGGCGTGCGACGTCGCTGCAGCCGCGAGCAAGGCCGCGCTGCGCAGGGATAGAGAGAGTGAGGTCATGGGATAGAACTGGAGAGAGGGATGGGGCGCCTGGGCCAAAGCGGGTCGAGAGCCAGGTGCCTGCAGGAGCAGGCCGCCCAATCAGGGACGACAAAACCATAGCGTCTGCCCGGCCGCCTCACGGGGGTTTGCCCTGGTGATTCCGGCCGGCGAGGTGAACTGGGCCCGGCCGGCAGCCCCGTGACAAGTCGTGTTCGGCGGCGAAAGCGTGCTTGATTCCCCAGGTCGATCTCGCTAACCTCCTTCGTTCCT
This sequence comes from Planctomycetota bacterium, assembly GCA_031423015.1. GTDB lineage: Bacteria > Planctomycetota > UBA1135 > UBA1135 > UBA2386 > DATGPD01. The sequence continues at coordinate 86,137 of JANPER010000271.1, forward strand.
CCGCCCGGATAGGTGCAGAGATTGCCATAAGCCACGATAAATCTTGGACTTAGGGCGGTTTCGCGGCAAACCTCTGGTCGCGGGGGCTTCAACCAACCCTGTCCCGCCAAGCTCCGGAGCCTCGTCGTGCAAGAAAGAATCCGCATCCGTATGGAAGCATACGACCACGAGGCTCTCGATCAGGCGGCGCTCGACATCGTGGAGACGAGCAAGCGCACTGGGGCGAAGGTGGTTGGTCCGGTCCCTCTGCCGACACGCATCGAGCGCTACACGGTGCTGCGCTCGCCGCACGTCGACAAGAAGAGCCGTGAGCAGTTCGAGATCCGCACTCACAAGCGTGTGGTCTACATCGAGGAGCCGACCTCCAAGACGGTCGACGCGCTGAGCAAGCTGAACATGGCGGCCGGCGTCGACATTCGGATCAAGACGACGTAGGCGGCCCCGAGCAAGTCTTCCGCCCCGGCAACTCCTGACGAGCGAGTGGAGCAGCGATGGTCAAAGTCAAAACATACAACGGTGGTTCTGTCGGTACGCGTGACGTTGACGTCAGCGCGTTCGGCGAGCGCGTGTTGGGCCGCACTCTCAAGGAGGCGGTTCTCATGTATGAGGCCAACCGTCGGCAGGGCACGCACAAGGCCAAGACGCGCAGCGAAGTCAAGGGCCCGAACAAGAAGCTCTGGGCGCAGAAGCACACCGGCCGTGCGCGCATGGGCACCCCCAAGTCGCCGTTGTGGACCGGCGGCGGCGTGGCGTTCCCGCCGGTGCCGCGCGACTACAGCTATCACATGCCGAAGAAGGCGCGCCGCGCCGCGCTGTTCACGGCCGTCTTCGGCAAGCTGCGCGACCAAGAGGTCGCCCTCGCGGATGGTTTTCCTACCGACAAGCCGAGCACGAAGGCGGCGCTGGCCGTGTTGGCCGCGCTCGACATGGCGCGCAGCGTGACGGTGGTCACTGAGGGTACCGATCGGAACCTCTGGTTGTCGTTGAGAAACGTGCCGGGCATTCACGTGATGCCGGTTGCCGACCTCAACGCGCACGACGTGCTGGTGCGGCGTTATCTCGTTTGCACGCCAGCCGCGATGCAGTCGCTTGCCGCGCGGGCGCAGTTGCACAAGGACAGCAAGCGCCAACGCTCGGAATCTGACGCCGTAGGCGCCAAGGCCGCGCGCCCGACTCGCCCGCAAGGCAAAGGAGGACTGAGTGGCAACTAACCCAGCGCAGTTCTATCACGTCGTTTCCAAGCCGTTGATGACGGAGAAGACGACGATCATCCAGGACTTGAACAATCAGTACAGCTTCAAGGTGCACCGTGACGCCACGAAGCCTGAGATTCGCAAGGCCGTGGAGACGCTGTTCAAAGTGAAGGTCAAGGCCGTCAATGTCATCACCGTGCCCTCCAAGTCTCGGCGCGTGCTCGGTCGTCCGGGTCGCAGTCCGGCTTGGAAGAAGGCCATCGTGACGCTGCAGGCCGGCAACACCATCGATCTCACCTAAGGCATACTGGACGCATCACGATGGGTATCAAGGTCTACAAGCCGACGTCAGCCGGGCGACGCAATTCGTCCGTGTTGGACTTCTCGCATCTGACCAAGAAGCGACCGGAGAAAGCGCTCGTCGAGCGCATCGTTCGGTCGGGTGGACGCAATGCGCACGGGCACACCACCTCGCGCTTTCGTGGTGGGGGTGCCCGCAAGCTGTACCGCAAGATCGACTTCCTGCGCGACAAGGACGGTGTCCCGGGCAAGGTGGCTGCGCTGGAGTATGACCCCAACCGCAATGCCGACATCGCGCTCATCTTCTATGCGGATGGCGAGAAGCGTTACATCCTGGCACCGAGCGGCTTGAAGATCGGCGACAGTGTCATGGCGGCCGACCGCGCGGAGCCGGACATCGGCAACTCGATGATGCTCGTCAACATTCCGCTCGGCCTGCAGGTGCACAACGTCGAGATGCAGCCTGGGAAGGGCGGGCAGATGGCGCGTTCGGCTGGCACGGCGTGTCAGCTGCTGGCGCGCGACAACGAGTACGCCATTCTGATCTTGCCCTCGAGCGAGACGCGCAAGGTGAACGTCCACTGCCGCGCGACGGTCGGCCAAGTCGGCAACCTCGATTACAAGCACGTGCGCTGGGGCAAGGCGGGTCGCGTGCGGCACAAGGGCCGTCGACCGCACAACCGCGGCACGTCGATGAATCCGGTGTCTCATCCGATGGGCGGTGGCGAAGGTCGGACGGGTGGTGGTCGCCACCCGTGCTCGCCGCTCGGCAAACTTGCCAAGGGCGGCAAGACTCGCAAGCGCAAAGCACAATCAACTCAATTCATCATCCGTCGTCGCAAGCGCGGACGGCATCAGAACACGTGAGGCCATGAGCGATGAGTCGTAGCGTCAAGAAGGGCCCGTATGTCGACCCCAAGGTTCTCCTCAAGGTCAACAAGATGAACGCGGCCAAGAAGCGCGATCCGATCAAGACGTGGGCACGCGCGTGCGTGATCACGCCCGACTTCGTTGGTCACACCTTCATGGTGCACAACGGCCGGATCTTCATGAAGTGCTACGTCACCGAGGACATGGTCGGTCATCGGCTCGGCGAGTTCTCCCCGACGCGCACGTTCCGTGGACACGGCGGGCGCACGACGGAAGGAGCCGTGTGATCCATGTCCCGCAAGAATAAGAACTTTGCGCTGAGCAAGGCCTCCCCCGAGTGGGCGAGCGCACAACACTTCCGCGCCGTGCATCGCTACGCCCGCTCCGGCGAGTACAAGGCTCGGCTGATCATCGACATGATCCGGGGTCTGCCGGTCAACCGCGCCCTCGACGTCCTGTCGGTCGATCGACACCGCGCGACGCCGATGGTGCGCAAGGTTCTGGAGTCGGCGGTGGCCAACGCGCTGCAGAACGCGGCCGTTCGTGCCAACCGACTGGTCGTGGCTGGTGCGTGGGTGGGCGGTGGGCCGCTGCTCGGCGGTGGCCATCGATGGCGGTCTGGCCCGCAGGGGCGCGCCTTCCCGATTCGCAAGCGTACCTGCCACATCACCATTCAAGTGGCCGACCCTCAGGTGACGGCGGCGGTTGAACCAGTCAAGGAGAACGCCTGATCATGGGGCAAAAGACGCACCCGACCGGCTTCCGTATCGCGATCACCGAGCAATGGCGTTCGCGCTGGTATGCCAGCGCCAAGGACTTCCCACGCCTGCTCGTCGAGGATCACAAGATCCGCACTTACATCGCCAAGAACTGGGCGTTCGCGCAGATTCCCCGGATCGAGATCGAGCGCACTGGCGACTTGGTCACCGTGTTCTTGCACACCGCGCGGCCTGGCATCCTCATCGGCAAGAAGGGCGCCAAGGTCGACAAGCTGCGCGAGGATCTCGAGAAGATCACGAACAAGCCGGTGCGCATGAAGATCATCGAGATCCATCGCCCGGAATTGGAAGCCACTTTGGTGGCCGACGCGATTGCCGAGCAGATCGTCAAGCGCATCAACTACCGCCGCGCGCTCAAGAAGGCCGCGGAAGCGTCGACGGCCGCCGGTGCCAAGGGCATCAAGATCTTGGTCGCTGGTCGCTTGCAAGGCGCCGAAATGGCCCGCGTAGGTGAGGTGCGTAAGGGCCGAGTTCCCACGACCACGTTGCGCGCACAAGTTGATTACGGCACGAGCACCGCGAAGACGACCTACGGCACCATCGGGGTGAAGGTCTGGATCTTCAAGGGCGAGTATGGTCCCGACGAGACGACAGGCGGTCTGCTGCCTGTCCGCTCGGCGACAGAGAAGGCATTCTGAGGAGTCCCTGCCATGTTGATGCCCAAGCGAGTCAAGTATCGCAAGAAGATGCGCGGGGTCATTCGTGGCCGCGCCACGAGCGGCAATACGGTCACCTTCGGCGAGTGGGGTCTCCAGTCGCTGGAGCCGGGTTGGATTCCGGCCCGCACGATCGAGGCCGGTCGCGTTGCCGGCAGCCGTGCGGCACCCGAAGCCCGCGTTTGGATCCGCATCTTTCCGCACCACAGCGTCACCGGCAAGCCGGCCGAGACGCGTCAGGGCACCGGCAAGGGCGAGATCGAGTACTGGTGCGCGGTGGTCAAGCCGGGCACCGTCCTGTTCGAGATCGGCAACGTCAACGAGGCCACCGCCAAATTGGCGCTCAACCGCATGGCGCACAAGCTACCGGTGAAGTGCCGGCTGGTGCAGCGGAGGCACGTCTGATGAAAGTCACCGAGATCCGAGGCAAAGACTCCCGCGAGCTCCAGCTCGATCTGCAGGCGTTGCAGAAGGAGTTCTTCACCTTGAAGTTCAAGAGCGCCAGCGAGCAGGTCGCGACGACGGCGCGCTTCCAACAGATCCGTCGCTTGCGCGCGCAGATCCTCACGATTCTCAGTGAGCGCGCGACCTCAACTCCTCTAGCCAAAGCCCGGTCATGAGCCCGCAAGTCGAACAAGACAATCGCAAGGCGCGACGCATGCAGGTCGGCCGTGTGACTTCCGCCAAGATGCAAGAGACGATCGTCGTCGAAGTCGACCGCATGGTAAGGCACCCGCGCTACGACAAGTTCATGCGCAAGAGTACCAAGCTCTACGCACACAACGCCAACAACGAAGCCAAGGTGGGTGACACCGTGGAGATCATGGCCACGCGCCCGATCTCGAAGCTGAAGCGTTGGCGTTTGATTCGCATCCTCAACCGGCCGCAGAGCGTCTAGTCGCAAAGGTGTCGTCGTGATCCAAGAACAAACGATCCTGGACGTAGCGGATAACACAGGTGCCAAGCAGGCCCTGTGTATCAAGGTCCTGGGCGGCAGCCGCCGACGCTACGCGTCGCTGGGCGACGTGATCATCGCGTCGGTCAAGAAGGCTATTCCCAACGGTGAGGTGAAGGCTGGCGAGGTCGTGCGGGCGGTCGTCGTGCGCGCACGACGCAACGTGCGCCGCGCGGATGGCAGCTATGTAAGGTTCGACCGAAACGCCCTCGTCATCATCGACAAAGAGAACAACCCGCGCGGCACTCGCATCTTCGGTGCGGTCGCTCGCGAGCTACGTGAACGCAACTTCATGAAGATCGTCTCGCTTGCCGAGGAGGTGGTGTAATGGCATCGCTCAAGCAGAGGCTTGCGAGCCGCAAGCCGCGCAACAAGAAGCTGCACGTGAAGAAGGGCGACAAGGTCGTCGTGATCACTGGGCAGTGGCGCTCCAAAGAGCCACACGAGGTCATGCAGGTTGACGTTGAGGCCAAGCGTGTGACCGTGCAAGGAGTCAATCTCCGTTGGAAGAACACCCGTAAGTCGCCGCAGAGCCCCAAGGGTGAGCGCGTACAGAAGGAGTTCCCAATCGCGGCGAGCAACGTCTTGCTGTGGAGCCAAACTGCCGGCAAGGGTGTGCGGATTCGTTCGCAGACCATCGACGGCAAGCGTGTGCGCATCGGTACGTGTGGAACCCGTTTCGACTAATGCTGATTAGCCGAGGTCATCGATCGTGAGTAAGGACAAGAAGAACCCAGATAAGCAGAGCGACGTCAAGCAGAGCGACGTCAAGCAGGGCGACGCCAAGAGCGACGCCAAGCCGCAGCCGCGCGTGGTGCCACGCCTGCTTACCAAGTACAGAGCCGAAGTCGCGCCTGCGCTGCGCCAGCAGTTTCACCTCGGCAATCCGATGCAGACGCCCAAGCTCACCAAGATTGTCGTGAACATGGGCATCGGCAAGGCGGTCGAGAACAAGTCGCGCATCGAAGCCGGCGCCAAGGAGCTCGGGACGATTACTGGTCAGAAGGCGGTCATCACCAAGTCGAAGGCTGCCGTTGCCGGTTTCAAACTGCGCGAAGGCATGCCGATTGGCGTTGCTGTCACGCTGCGGGGTGCCCAGATGTGGGAGTTCCTCGACCGTTTCGTCGCGATCGCAGTGCCCCGTATCCGCGACTTCCGCGGGTTCCCCAACAAGCTCGATGGTCGCGGCAACTACAGCGTGGGCCTCTCCGAGCAGAGCGTTTTCCCCGAGATCAACCTCGACAAAGTCGAGTTCGTGCAAGGCATGAACATCACGTTCGTGACCACGGCCAACAACGACGAGCTGGGCTTTGCCCTGCTCGAGAAGTTGGGAGTTCCGTTCCGGAAGCCGCAGCCATGATGACCGATCCGATCGCCGACCTGCTGACGCGGGTTCGCAATGCGCTCGCTATTCGAGCGGACAACTGCTCTGTGCCGGGCAGCAAGCTGAAGGTGCTCGTCCTCGACGTGTTGAAGCGCGAGGGCTACATCGCCGGTTACGAAGTGCACGCCGCCGATGGCCCTCAGAGCGTGATCCGCGTGAGTCTGCGCTATGGCCCGGAGGGCGAGCAGATCATCACTTCTTTGCAGCGCTACAGCACCCCCGGCTGCCGTCGTTACCGTGGCGTCGCAGACTTGCCGCGGGTGCGTGGCGGGCTGGGAATCGCCGTCGTGTCCACTAACCAAGGTGTGCTTTCCGACCGAGAGTGCCGCGCGAAGCGGGTCGGTGGCGAAGTCCTGTGCACGGTGGAATGAGACTCTGGAGTCAGAACTGCTGGAATCAGAACTCTGCAGACAGAGTCGTCGAGCAAGACCCTCGGGTCCATAACAACCCCGAATAACGAGAACCATCAATGTCGCGCGTCGGAAAGCAACCAGTCGTGATCCCCGCCGGGGTGACGGTCTCCACCAAGGACCGCCAAGTCGCGATCAAGGGCCCAAAGGGCGAACTCAAGTACAAGCATCGCCCGGAGATCGACGTACAGGTCGAGCCCACGCAGATCAGAGTGACCAATACCCGGTCGCCGTACGACAAGGCGGCCCGCGCCTACCACGGCCTCACGCGTGCGCTCCTCCAGAACATGGTTGACGGTGTCACCAAGGGCTACGAGCGCAAGCTGGAGATCACGGGCGTCGGTTACACGATCAAACTCGAGGGCAAGAACAACCTCATTCTCACCCTCGGTTACGCACTGCCGGTGAAGGTGCCCGTGCCACCTACCGTAACCGTCGAAGTACCAAACCCGACCAATCTGGTGGTGCGAGGCGCCGACCTCCAACAGGTTGGTTTGTTCGCCGCCCAGGTCCGCAAGTTGAAGCCGCCGGAGCCCTACAAGGGCAAGGGCTTCAAGTACGAGGGCGAGGTCATCAAGCGCAAGGCCGGCAAGGCCTTTGGCTCGGCATGATGCCGCGCACTACCCCGAACTGAGCAACAGCTATGTCGCAACTCGCAAAGGACCGAGCACTGAACCGCGAACGCCGAGCGTGGCGCGTGCGCAAGCGCGTGCGCGGCGATGCCGGTCGGCCACGGTTGTCGGTGTTCCGCAGCAATACGAACATCTACTGCCAGGTCATCGACGACGCGGGCGGCCGCACGCTGGCGTCGGCGTCGTCGCTCGACAAGGACCTGCGCAGCGTCCTCGCCGGCCTCAAGAAAAGCGATATTGCCGCCAAGGTTGGCGACCTGATCGCTGCCCGGGCCAAGAAGGCAGGCGTCACGCGCGTGCGCTTCGACCGCGGGGCTTACATCTATCACGGGCGCGTCAAGGCGCTCGCCGACGGTGCCCGCAAGGGCGGACTGGAGTTCTGAGATGGCGAAACCGAAGTATCCCGCTGTGCCGATCGAGGAATCCCTCGCCGTCGAATGCGACGATGACGTGATCAACATCAGTCGCACCGCCGCAGTTGTGAAGGGAGGCCGGCGGTTCTCCTTCAACTGTTTGAGCGTGGTCGGCAACCGCAACGGCCTCGTCGGGCTTGGCTACGCCAAGGCCAAGGAAGTGCCAAGCGCGGTCGAGAAGTCCGTCAAAGAGGGCAAGAAGCGCCTGATGCGCGTCGTGCGCGACGGCGGCACCATCCCTCACCTGGTCGAAGGCCGATTCTGCGCCACGACGGTTCGCTTGGTGCCGGCAGCGCCCGGCACTGGCCTCATCGCCGGCAAGTCGGTACGCAAGGTCGTGGAGCTGGCTGGCATCAAGGATGTGCTGACCAAGACCTACGGCTCCACTAATCCCATGAACGTGGTCAAGGCGACCATGGCTGCATTGGCGCAACTTCGTGATCGCAAGACAATCGAAGCCCTGCGCGGAGTGAGCATCGAATGAACCTTCACGAAGCCAAGGGTCTCGGGCTCCGCTACAAGGCGCGCAAACGTGTTGGGCGCGGCTCAGGTAGCGGGCACGGCAAGACGTCGGGTCGCGGTCACAAGGGCGCGAAGTCGCGTTCAGGCTGGTCAATGCGTATCGGTTGGGAAGGCGGTCAGATGCCCCTGTTCCGCCGTATTCCCAAGCGCGGGTTCAACAACAAGAACTTCCGCAAGGTGTTCACGATCATCAACGTGAGCGATCTCGAGAACGCGTTCGAGTCCGGCACCACGATTACTCTCGCGGCCGTCATCGAGCGCGGGCTCACGTCGCAAGAGAAGCACTCGGACTTGTTCAAGGTCCTCGGGAACGGCGACCTGAAAAAGAAACTCAACGTGCATGCCCACGCGGTCACCGCGTCGGCGCGCGCCAAGATCGAAGCCGCGGGCGGTATGGTCGAGATCATCCCGGGCGTGCAGCATCGGCCGAAGTTCATGGCCAAGGGTGCTACTGCTCCCAGGAAGCCGGGCGGACGCCCCAAGAAGATCTGACGCTCCGGCGGATCGCCAAAGGCCACACCATGAGTTCCACACTCGCCACGGTTTTTCGTGACAAGGAGATCCGGCAAAGGCTGTTGATCACCTTGGGCCTCCTGTTCTGCTACCGCGTCGGCTTCATGGTGCCGCTGCCGGGTGTGAACATCCAAGAGTTCATCCGGCTCCAGGGTTCCGACGCTGGCGGCATCTTCGGCATGATGAGCATGCTTACGGGTGCAGCGTTGCAGCAGGCCACGTTGTTCTCGCTCGGCGTGATGCCGTACATCTCGGCCAGCATCATTTTCTCGCTGCTGACGAAGATGGTGCCATCGCTCGAAAAGCTGGCCAAGGAAGGTGGTGCCGGGCAGCGAAAGATCAACCAGTACACGCGCCTGGCGACGATCCCTATCTGTCTGCTGCAGTCGTTCTTTGTGATTTTTGGTGTCCTGAAGTCAGATCGCGGCGCGAATCTCCTGTATCCCGGGGTGGAGAACTACTTCGGGCTCTACGCCATCGTGGTGATGATCGCATTGCTGGCAGGCACGCTGTTCATCATGTGGATCGGCGAGCAGATCCAAGAGCACGGCGTCGGCAACGGGATCTCGCTGATCATCATGGCGGGCATCGTCGCAGAGCTACCGTCCGCGTTGGGTTCTGCCGCGTCTTCTGGGGCGCAAGCTGGTACCGGCACAGAGGCGTATCAGAAGCTCTTGCTGTTCGCGGGCGCTTGGTTGTTCGTGGTGGTGGCAGTCGTCATCATCACCAAGGCGCAGCGTCGCATTCCGATCCAGCAAGCCAAACAGACGCGCGGACGTCGTGTCTATGGCGGCCAGCGTCACTTCCTGCCGATCAAGCTGAACTTCGCCGGGGTCATGCCGATCATTTTTGCGTCGGCGTTGCTCGTGATCCCGGCTGTGTTCGGCGGCATCATCGGCTGGAACTGGCTGCATGACTCGTTCCAGAGCGGGCGCGGCTTCTGGTATCTGCTCTCGTATGTCGGCCTGATCTTCTTCTTCTCGTTCTTCTGGGCGTCGTTGATGTTGCAGCCCGCTGAGGTGGCCAACAACCTGAAGGAGCATGGAGCCTTCATCCCCGGCATTCGCCCCGGTAAGAACACCGCCGAGTATCTCGAAGGCACCATGGTTCGTATCACCCTGGCCGGTGCCGCGTTCCTTGCCTTCTTGGCGATCCTGCCCAACTTGGTCAACAGCCAGTTCAAGGGGCTGAACCAAACGCTCATCTACTTCATGAGCGGCACTTCGATCCTCATCGTGGTCGGCGTCGCCCTCGATACCGTCGAGAAGATCAATGCCATGCTGATCATGCGCAACTACGACGGTTTCATGAAGGAGAGTTCGACGACGTCTGGTTGGGGGCGGCAGGCGCGCTAGATGGCATCGGTCGTCGGCTTGCGCGCCGTGTTCCTCGGCGCGCCTGGTGCGGGCAAAGGCACTCAAGCACAACGCTTGGCGGCGGCCGGTCGCGCCCTGCACATTTCGACCGGCGACATGCTGCGCGAGCACGTCAAGAGCGGCACCGCGCTCGGCCGCGAGGCCAAGACGTTCATGGACGCTGGCAAGCTGGTACCCGACGACGTGATCATCACCATGGTCGAGGCGCGGATCGGGGGCACCGGGGGTATCGCCGGTCCGAACGCGCCGTCGTCGTGGATCCTGGACGGCTTCCCGCGCACCCTGCTGCAAGCCGCCGCGCTCGACAAGAGGCTCGGCGCTGCCAGCCTGACGCATGCCGTGTGGTTTGTCGTTCCAGCCGGAGTGCTCACCAAACGCCTCACGGGCCGGCGGACGTGCGGCAAGTGCGGCGCGATTTGGCACGTGGAATTCAAGCCGACCAAGAAGGCGGATGTGTGTGACGTATGCGGCGGAACGCTCGTGCAGCGTGATGACGACCGGCCTGCCGCCGTGCAGAAACGTCTCGACGTGTTTGCACAGCAGACCGAGCCGTTGCTCGCTTACTATCGAAAGTCCGGCAAGTTGGTCGAGATCGACGCCAACCGTGACTCGGACCAGGTGTTCCAACAACTCAACGCGGCGGTCGGAGACGGCCAGCCGCGGACTAGAACCGCGAAGACAAACAAGCCATGAAAGTTCGTGCCAGTGTGCGCAAGATGTGCGAAGGCTGCCGGATCGTCCGGCGCCGCGGCATCGTCCGCGTGATCTGTAAGAGCGACCCGCGCCACAAGCAGCGGCAAGGTCGCTAGGAGTTCCTATGCCTCGCATCATCGGTGTCGACATCCCCAACGAGAAGAAGATCGAGGTGTCGTTGACCTACCTGTACGGGGTAGGGCCAGCGACTGCCAAGCGGGTCCTGGCCGAACTCGGGATCCGTCCCGATACGCGGGCCAAGGATCTCTCCGACGACGACATCGCTCGTCTCGCGGTGCATCTCGAGAAGGGCTATGCCGTCGAGGGTTCGCTCCGCCGTCAACTCATTCAGAACATCAATCGCCTGAAGGAAATCAGCTGCTACCGCGGTTTCCGGCATCGGCGCGGCTTGCCGGTCCGCGGACAGCGCACGCGCTGCAACGCGCGCACGCGCAAGGGTCCGATCAAGACGGTCGCCAACAAGAAGATCCTCAAGAAGTGAGTCCCGAGAAGAGCGTCCGAGAAAGAGATTCCTGAGTCATGGCTGAACCGAACACGCAATCCGCAGCCGGCGCCCCGGCGTCCGCTGCGAAGAAGAAGAAGCAACGTCGCAATGTTGGCAAGGCGATTGCCTTCGTCAAGGCGAGCTTCAACAACACGATCGTCACCATCACGGACCTTGCAGGTCACGTGATCGCGTGGGACTCGGCTGGCACGATCGGCTACAAGGGTAGCCGCAAGAGCACGCCGTTCGCCGCGCTCCGCGCGGCCGAGAAGGTCGCGGAGAAGGTGCGCAAGATGGGCGTCAGCGAACTCGAGGTTCGCGTGCGCGGCCCGGGCTCCGGGCGCGAGTCAGCGATTCGCGCCCTCGCTTCGTCGGGTATCGAGGTGAAGTCGATCGAAGACGCAACCCCGCTGCCGCACAATGGGTGCCGCCCGCCCAAGCGGCGTCGCGTCTGATACTGTACTCGGTCAAGCGATCGCCTTCAGGTGCGGTCGCAGAGTGATTTGTCAATCTGAGCGCTCTGCGGAGATCAATTCATGAGCATGCGAATTCGTTGGCGTAACTTCGAACTGCCGTCCCAGGTGTCTCTGGATCCGGCAACTGCGACGTCGTCGTTTGGCAAGTTCATGGTGGAGCCGTTCGAGCGAGGCTTTGGCACCACCATCGGCAACGGCCTGCGCCGCGTGCTACTGTCCTCGATCGAGGGTGCCGCGGTCTACGCGGTCAAGATCGAGGGCGTCGTGCACGAGTTCTCGACCATCCCAGGCGTGGTCGAGGATGTCACGATCATCATCCTGAACATCAAGAAGCTGCGCGTGAAGATGCACACCGACGCCCCGGTGACGATGCGCATCGACGTGCAGCGCGGCGGCGTGATCACGGCCGCGGACATTCAGGCCGACCACAATGTCGAAGTGGTCAACCCCGACCTGCATATCTGCACGCTTACGGAGAACGTCCGTTTCTACTGCGAGATCATGGCGCGCCGCGGCCGCGGCTACGTGACCGCCGAGGAGAACTCGACTGAGGACATGGAGGTTGGCACGATTCCGGTCGACTCCATTTTCAGCCCGGTGTTCCGCGTCAAGTACGCGATCGAGAACACACGCGTCGGCAAGTTCACGAACTACGACCGGCTGGTGCTCGAAGTTTGGACCGATGGCACCGTGTCGCCGGAGATGGCGCTGGTCGAGGCCAGCAAGATCTATCGCAAGCACTTGAACCCGTTCGTCCAGTACTTCGAGTTCAAGCAAGACATGGTGGCTGACTCGGCCGTGCTCGCCCCCGAGGGCGACGTCACCGCCAAGCGCAAGGAGACCGCCGACCTATTGGCGAAGTCGGTCGACATGCTCGACCTTTCCGTGCGCGCCAAGAACTGCCTCGACTCCGAGAACATCCAGACCATCCGTGAGCTCGCGGGGATGACCGAGTCCGACTTGCTCAAGGTGCGGAACTTCGGCAAGACCTCCCTCAAGGAGGTGAAGACCAAACTGAGTGCATTGGGTTTGGTTCTCGGGATGGACGTCACCGCAGTCTGAACAGCACATCGAACGAACGCAGTTAGAGCCAAGGAAACACCGCCATGAGACATCGCATTGCAGGCAAGAAGCTCGGTCGCACGAGCACGCACCGGTTGGCGATGGAGCGCAACATGATCGTGTCGGTCATCAGGCACGAGCGCATCGTCACCACCATCACCCGCGCCAAGGCCATGCGACGCTCCGTCGACCGGATCATCACGCTTGGCAAGACCCACGACCTGGCGCGTTTTCGCCGGGCGCTGTCGACGCTGCAGGATCACGCGGCAGTGCACAAGCTGTTCGAGGTCCTAGGGCCTCGCTATGCAGCTCGCCAAGGGGGGTACACCCGAGTGATTCGCCTGCCGGGTTACCGCATCGGTGACGGCGGCACGCGCGCCATCCTCGAACTCGTCGACAACGATGTGTTAGAGCGGCAGAAAAAGCGGGCTGAGGAACTGACCAACGCGCCGGCGCCCACGGCTGAGAAGAAGACTGAGAAGAAGGCTTGGGCCAAGGGCGGCCGCTGAGGCGCGCTGAGGCGATCGGCCCGCCGCCAGCCCGCCGGCCGTCGACTACGCGCGCTGGTCTTCTCGCTGGGTTCGCACCCAGGTCGTCGCCGGGCCTCTTGCCACCCGCAGCAGCTTCCAGAGCATGTAGGCAGGCGCCGCTGCGAGCACGACGAAGCCGCGGGCGCCGAGTCCGCTGAGGGTGACGCCGCGCGTGATGTAGCCTGCCAGAGCGACGCCGCTGAACCCCCAGAGCCAGACCGCTGGCGTCGGTCCCGTGCCGCAGAGCCACACTACGCTCTCGAAAGCGATGCCGGCCGCCACCAACAGCGCGATGCGGCTCAGCGGTGGGGTCAAGATGTCAATCGCCAGATCGGCGGCGACCCGACTCAGGATGGCGCGCCGAAGCAAGAGACGCAGGTGCTGCCTGCGTACCGCCGCGCGCCCGCCTTCCCAGCGCTGGCGCTGGCTGGCCGCAGCCTTGCCTGTGGTCGCCATCTCGCCCAGCACCTCGGCGTTGTGCACGTAGCGCACGCGGATTTCGGCCAGGCCGAGTTCGATGCCATACTCGACATCCTCGACCAGGCCATGCGCGCGGTGGGGGTGATCGCGGAGCAGAGAAGTCGTGAAGCACATCCCGTTGCCACGCAGCCCGCACGAGACCGCGAGCCGCTCGCGGCCAAGCGACCGCAGGTCGTGGAACATGCCAAGGGCGATCGCCATCAGCTTGGTGCGCCAGGAAGCCTCCGGGTTGCGCACGCCGTAGCGAGCTTGCAGGGCGCGTCCGCCAGCGAGGATCGCCGCGTCGAATGCCGCCAACATGTTGGTCGACACCGTCGAGTCGGCGTCGACGACGACCATGGCATCGACTTGCCCCTCGGCGAGCAGTGTCTCGAACGCGAGTTCGAGGGCGTAGCCCTTGCCGCGTTTCTCGGCGTCGCGCCGCTCGATCACGCGCGCGCCGGCCCGCTGCGCTGCACCCGCAGTGTCATCGTCGCAGTTGTCCGCGACCACCACGATGGCGCGCCGATCGGCGGGGTAGGCCACCGCCTGCAAGCTGTGGACGGTTGCGGCGACGTTCGCTTCCTCGTCGTGTGCCGGCACGACGAAGACAAAGCGTGTGGCGAGATCGCCTCGTGATGGCCGTTTCCGGCCCAGCGAGAGCAGCGTGAGGACGCACAGGTAGCCGCAGACAAGGGCGGCAGCGAGCCCGAACGACAGGCTCAGGAACCAGACGAGCATGGCGGCAGGTTGCTATCGACAGTTTGGGGCGTGGAACCGCATTCTCATCTACCGCTTTGCGGGTTCGCGTCGCGCGCAAATCCGCGGCTTGCAGCCCAAGCAGGTCTCTATGCACGACGCTGGTCTCTGCGTCGATGCGGTCGCGCGGCGGTTGCGGTCGAACGCGGCGCTGCGCCGACGAAACGGTGCGGTTGCTGCGAGATTTTCGAGCCAGCCCCGCGGGTTGCATCAGTATTATCCCGAGTCGCGCGACGCCCCGCCTTCTTGGAAATGGGCGTCGGCAACTCGGTCGACCAAGCACGCTCTCCGACCTCAGTTGGTGAGGTTGCGTTCGGCCGGCGTGGCACCTCACACTCCACTGACCCAGGCTCCTGATGCGACATTCCCTGTTCCCGATTCTATGCAGCGCACTCGCGTGTGGCGCTGCTGTGCTGACTGCCCAGACCACCCGCCCCATCCAGCCCATCCTCGAGACCGCCAACCGCGGATCCAAGGTCGGCGTCAATGTCGCGGACTTCACCTACTACAGCGGCGAGATCGTCTTCAAGGACCTGTTTCGCGGCTGCTCGGAGTGGATTCCACAGCTCGTGACTGGAGGGCCCTGGAACACCGGCGCGACGTTCCCCGCGCGCACCGATGGTTATCCGGCGTCACTGGCTCAGGGCCAAGCCGTCGCCACGCTCTTGTTGAGCGGCGTCGCGCAGTACCCGGGCGGACCCTACGTGGTGTTGTGGGATGGCGACGGCGACATCGAGCTCCGCTGGGACGCGGCCGAGAGGACCCGTCAGTCCAATCGACTGACCTGCATGGTTCGCCCCAACCAGGGCATCCTGTTGCGCATCACCCGAACCAACCCGCAGAATCCGGTGAGCAATGTGCGCATGGTGCCCGCTGCCGACGCGAGCACGTACCGTTCGCAGCCGTTCCAGACCACGTTCCTGACGCGGTGGGGGATCGCCAAGGTGGTTCGCTTCATGCCCTGGCAGAAGACGGGCGGCTCCTTCCAGTCGGCGTGGATTGATCGCACGCTGCCGAATTTCTACACGCAGCAGGGTCAAGATGGCATGGCTGTGGAGCACATGGTCGATTTGTGCAACGCGCTCAGCGCCGACCCGTGGTTCTGCATGCCGCATTTGTGCACCGACGACTTTGTCCGCCAGTTCGCGCGCCTGGTTGCGAGCCGGCTCCGGCCTGGGCTCAAGGCCTACGTCGAGTACAGCAACGAGTGCTGGAACGGGTCCTTCGTGCAGGCGCGCTACTGCCAAGAAATGGGCGTTCGACTCAACCTGTCGAGCAATCCCTACGAGGCGCAACTTCGCTACTACTCGCAGCGCTCGGTCGAGGTCTTCCAGATTTGCGAGCAGGAACTGACGCGCGCCCGCCTCGTACGCGTGCTGGCCGGCCAGAACGTCAACACGTTCTCCGCGGCGCAGATTCTGGATTGGCGGAACGCGTACCAGTCCGCCGACGCGTGGGCGCTCAACGCGTACTTCGGTCACGCCTTGGGTGACCCGACCAATCAGATCCGCGTGCAGAACATGACTGCAGTCGCGATCTTGGCGGAGTGCCAGCAGGACATTGTGCCGGCGATGGCGTTCAGCGAGCAGCAGCGCGCTTTGGCGCAGACGCGCAACCTGGCGACGATCGCCTTCGAGGCCGGTCAGCACATGGTTGGGTACGGCAGCGCGTCCTCCAACTATCGCCTGGCGGACAAGTTGATCGAGGCGAACCGGCTGCCGGGGATGCGGCAGGTGTACGACCAGTTCCTCACCGAATGGCGCCGCATCGGCGGCGGCATCTGCTGTCTCTACAACACGACCAACCAGTACGGCTTGTATGGCAGCTGGGGCCTGTTCGAGCACAGCATGCAGTCGTTCTGGGACGCACCGAAGTACCTCGGCGTCATCGACTACACGGTCCGCAACTGGAACTTGCCATAGGGCAGCCAAGGCCACGCGGTCCGCCGCGCGGTCGTCACCACCACTTGGGATGGGCGGCGTTGAAGTCGACCACCGCCTTGTACTTCGGCTCGCGGCTCAGGTCGGCGTCGTGGGTGCGGGCCAAGCCCCAGCAACCCCACTTGCTGGGCGCCTCGAGTGAGTTGAAAGCGACGAAGGTCTGGGCTCCGGTCGCCTTCCAGGCCAACAAGTAATCGCTGTAGAGGGCGCCCATGTCCGGGCTCGCGTTGGCGCGCGTGAACAGGTCGACGAGCGCTTGGTTGTTCTCGGCGCCGCCGTAACCGCACAGGTGTTGGCCGCCTTCGTAGGCCACGAGGTCGAGGTCGTAGCGCGCACAATGAGCCAGCGACGTTCGCACCTTGCCCATCACCTCGGCCATGTCTCGCCGCATGAAGTCGAAGACCTCGGTGAGTGACATGCGGGCGACGCTGGTCTGAGTGCCGGGGTTGCCGAGTTCGTTGCCGACATAAGGGGCGATCGCCACGGCGTCGATGTGCCGACCGACGTCGCTGTAGTCGAGCAGATTGCCGACCCACCAAGGCACCGCAGCCTGCATGCCGAGCACGCGGATCACGCGTTCGGCGCCCAGCACCTCCTGGAAGGTCGAGCCGATCTCCACAGTGCGCAAGCCGTGGTAGAGCATGCCGGCGTCGTAGTCGTTGGCGTGCAGGTTGCGCCTGCGGCCTTCGGCGATCGCTTGGCGATGCTGCGGGAAGGCGCCGTTCCAGACCTCGTTGCTGTGCTCGATGTAGATCTTGCGCCCGGGCTCGATCTGATCGCGCACCAACTCCGCGAACCGGTGCACGTAGTCGTCCTCCGCCTTCACCGGGATGCAGAACCAAGGATCGACATCGAGGCGATTGGCGAGCGCGATCATGTGCTCGATGGCGACGCCGAACTGCCCGGTTTGGAACGGATTGCGCGCGGTCGGGCGCTGTGACCAGCGGATGAGGTCTTGGTGCACCTTCTGCCACACCATGAAGCGGATCACCTTGAACCCCGCCCAGCGCGCCAAGAAGGCGGGATGGAACGGCTCGTCTTGATAGGTGCTCTCGAACCCTGGCATGATGAAGCGGAGATTGCGCAGCGGGTTCCTGGCGTTGGTTTGCACCAAGCGGACCCAGATGCCTTCTCCGCGGCTTGGCGTGACGCGCACCACGATGCGCCCCGGCGTCCGTGTGACCGCCTCGCCGTCGAACATGAACTCGAGCTGCCCCTCCCCGTCGTAGAGGCAGATGTAGTCGCCCGCTGGATAATGGTCGCCGAGACCGCGCGCCATCACCGCCCCCGCAGCCAAACCCGGACGCAATGAGCGCACCCAACCGTCTTCGTCGAGGTCGAGTGCTTCGTTGTGGTTCCAACGATTGTGCGGCACGTCTTGCGACAGCCAGCCTTCCGCTTGCTTGAACAAGTCGACGAAGGCCAGCTCGCGCGCCCAGTTTGCCATCTCCGCGAGGTTGATTCCGAGCGCTGAGTTGGCGTTCGGGCTTGGGCCACCGCCACCGCCACCGCCCCCGCCCCCGCCACCACCGCCCCCGCCGGCTCCGCCCTGGGTCCCACCGGCGGCGCCACAAGCGGCCACGAGCAGTACGGCGAGCGCCGAACAAAGCCGCCTGTGTGTGCGTGTTCCTTGGCCAGAAAGCGTGGTGGCGGTTGGCGACCGCGAGTCAGTTGCAGAGTCAGGATGCATGGGTCAGGCCTTTCGTAGTCAGGCACGGGGCAGCCGCGTGCGCTCGGGATTCGTCCCGGTGTGTCGTCGCACTCCAGGGATCGACCTGATGATACGGGCACGTGCCGTCTCGCCTAGAGACCGTCGCAGGCGCTGTGCTGTTGGCACCGCCAGTGTGATCGCGCGTGCGGGTCGCTCGTTGCCCGCCGCCTGTCCGGGTTCTGGACTCACGGCTTACGGCTTACGTCTCATGACTTTCCACAGCCGAAACATCTTCGCGCTTCGCGAAGATGCTTCGGCTGTGGAACTCAGTGCTTGGTGAACGACAGGCTCGCCGGTCCCACCAGGGCAGCAAGCGCATCGAGCAGATCATCCGTCACGCGGACCGAGAACAAGCGATCCGCCCGGACCTGGAACAGGTGATCGCCCTCCTGGACGGTCAACTCGACGCGTTGGGGTCCAGGGTGCTTGGCGATGAGATCGGCGATCTTGTCGAGACAGCGCGGCCCGGTGTGCCAACTCTCGGTCAGTCGCACCACGATCGCTTCCACTTCGGCATCGACGACCTGTTGCGCTGGCGTGATCGACTCCAGCAGGAGTGCAAGCTCTTCGCTTTGACCGTCGATGCGACCCGACACGAAGGCGATGGCGTCCTCTTCGATCGCATCCTTGCACTCCTGGTAGGCGCGCGCGAAGCAGGTGACGGGAATCCGGCCGTCGAGGTCTTCGAGGTAGAAACGCGCCATCTTGTGGCCCGCGTTGCGGCCCGACTTGATCTGCAGGATGCGGACCCCCGCGACCATGCCGGCGAGGCGCACCGTGTTGTCCTCGAGCGTCTTGCGCTTCTCGGCGAGGGTGGCGGGGGTCATGCCGGCCAGGCGTTGGAGGAAACGTCCGCGCTTCTCGAACGGATGACCCGACAGGTAGAAGCCCAGCGCTTCTTTTTCGTGCGCAAGCCGCTCGTGCTCTGACCAATCGTCTTCGGTGGTCTTTGCTGCCGTTTGGTCGCTGACCGTGGCCGCACCGCTTGGCATCGCGAACAACATCTTCTGTCCCTTGCGCCGATCATCGCGCGCGCGTGCCGAAGAGCGCAGCGCGGCATCGACGCGGTCGTGCAGCGTTCGCCGTGCGCGAGTGAAGGTGTCGAAGGCGCCCGCCTTGACCAACGCCTCGAGTGCAGTCTTGTTGAGGAGCGTCGAGTCATGGCGCTCGCACAGATCGTCGAACGCGCGAAACGCCCCGCTCCGCGCGCGCTCCTCGACGATGCCGTCGGCGGTGCGAGTGCCCACGCCCTTGATGGCGCCCAGGCCGAACCGCACCGCCCCCGCCTCGACGCTGAAGCGACGCGTGCTCGTGTTGACGTCCGGTGGCCGCACTTCGATCCCGCCGCGTCGCGCCGCGTCGATGAACTCCTTCACCTTGTCCGACGTGCCCGACTCGACGGTGAGGTTGGCGGCGAAGAACTCGAGCGGATAGTGCGCCTTGAGGTAGGCCGTTTGGTACGTGAGCAGTGCGTAAGCGGCGGAGTGCGACTTGTTGAAGCCGTAACCGGCGAAGTACTCGATGGTCTCGAACA
Source organism: Planctomycetota bacterium (assembly GCA_031423015.1). Taxonomy (GTDB): domain Bacteria; phylum Planctomycetota; class UBA1135; order UBA1135; family UBA2386; genus DATGPD01. The sequence goes on from JANPER010000271.1 coordinate 105,809, forward strand.
GCTCTCTGGCGAAGGTGCGCTGATGGCCGTTGGCGATGCAGCCTTCGACGAACTGCTCCTTGAACTTTGCCATCACCTCGGGCCGCTTCTTGCCCATGGCTTTGCGCAAGTTGTCAGCGTCGTTGAGCGAGAAGCCGGCCAGTACGTTGGCGATCCGCATCACTTGCTCTTGGTAGACAATGACGCCGTACGTCTCTTCCAAGATCGGCTCGAGGCTGGCGTGCGGATAAGCCACCGCCTCCTCGCCGTGCTTGCGCTTCACGAACATGTCGACCATGCCCGACTGCAATGGCCCGGGTCGATACAGCGCCAGCACGGCGATCACGTCTTCGAACGTGTCGGGCCGAAGGCGCGAAAGCAGCTCGCGCATGCCCTGTGATTCCAGTTGGAACACCCCGAGCGTGTCACCGTCGGTCATCAGCCGATAGGTGGGCGCGTCGTCGAGCGGCAGCGCGTCGACATCGATGTGTTTGCCGTGGCCCTGCTCGATCAGCCGCACGGCCTCGTGCAAGGTCGTGAGGGTCTTGAGGCCGAGGAAGTCCATCTTGAGCAGGCCAACCTGCTCGAGGTCTTCCATCTGCCACTGGGTGATGATGTCGTCGCCGTTGCGCGCCAACGGCACATAGTCGATCAACGGCCGGTCGGCGATCACCACGCCAGCGGCGTGGATCGACGAGTGTCGCACCATGCCCTCGAGCTTGAGACCCAGGTCGAACAGGCGTCGGTTGGTCTCGCTCGCGTTGCGTACCTCGGCCAGGTCCTTGTCGGTCGCGAGCGCAGCCTTCAGCGAAGCCCCGGGGCCTTGGGGTACCTTCTTGGCGATCTGGTCGATGTCGCCCAGCGGGATCTCCAAGACGCGGCCGACATCGCGCAGCACGCCTCGGCTCGCCATGGTGCCAAAGGTCACGATCTGTGACACATTGGCCTCGCCGTACTTCTTGCGGACGTAGCTGATCACCTCGTCGCGCCGGTCGCCGCAGAAGTCGATGTCGATGTCCGGCATGCTGACGCGTGCCGCGTTGAGGAAGCGCTCGAACAGCAGGTTGTAGCGCAGCGGGTCGAGGTTGGTGATGCCGAGCGCATACGCCACGATCGAGCCGGCGGCCGAGCCGCGCCCCGGACCAACCGGTATGCCTAGCGAGCGGGCGTGGCGGATGAAGTCCTGCACGACCAGGAAGTAACTGACGAAGCCGAGCTTCTCGATGACTTCGATCTCGTAGGCGAGCCGCGCTTGCACCGCCTGGTCGAGTTCGCCGTAGCGCCCCTTCGCACCCTCTTGACACAGCCGCCGGAACGCTTGCTGTGGCGTCTCGTGCGGCCCGGAGTCGAAGACCGGCAGGTGGTACTCGCTGAAGTCGAGCTTGACGTTGCAGCGTTCGGCGATCGCCACCGTGTTGGCGATGGCCTCGGGCAGCGCCGCAAACGCGGTGAGCATCTCGGCGCGCGACTTGAGGTACAGCTCGCGCGACCCCATGCGGAAGCGCTCGGGGTTGGACACCACGGCACCGTTGCGAATGCAAAGCACGATGTCCTGCGCGATCCAATCGTCGCGCGTGAGGTAGTGGATGTCGTGCGTGGCGACGATGCCGGCTGGCAAGCGATCCTTCAGTTCCAACAGCGCCTGGTTGACGCGTCGCTGCGGGTCGTAGCCGATCTCCATCAACTCCAAGAAGAAGTTGGCCTGGCCGAAGATGTCGCGCAGGCTTCCGGCCAGCGCGAGGGCCTCGGGGTTGCGACCAGCGAGCAGATGCTGGGCAATCTCGCCCGAGAAACTGCCCGACAACGCAATCACCCCCGCGCTGTGTTTGGCCAGCAGGTCCTTGTCCATGCGTGGCCGGTAGTGGAAGCCGTCGACGTAAGCGATCGACGACAGCTGGCGCAGGTTGTCCCAGCCCGCCTTGTTTTCGGCCAGGAGTGTGAGCGGGAAGGTCTGGTTGTCGGCGGCCGTGGGTTCCTTGTGGCTGCGGCTGGCGACGTAGGCGTTGATGCCCAGGATCGGTTTGATCTCGGCCTCCTTGCACGCTTTGTAGAACTCGATGGCACCGAACAGATTGCCGTCATCGGTGAGCGCGAGCGCCGTCTGGCCGTCGGCTTTGGCGGCGGCCACCGCGTCGTCGATGGTGAGCGGCGCCGTCAGCAGGCTGTACTGCGAGTGCAGGCGGAGGTGGGCGAAGTCGATGGCGGAGGTCATGCGGACGTGGCCTGGCCGCACGATGGTAGCGGTGGCTTGCGAAAGTCCAGCGCCATCGCCGGTGAGCAGCTCCCGTGAAGCGGGTAAGATCACGCGCTGGTCGCCCTGTGCCCACGCCTCTGCTCGGTATGTCCTCTCTTCGTTGTCTGTTTCTCTCGGTCCTCACCGCGCCGGTCATCTCCCAGCTCGGCGCGCGCACCGGCGATGAGTTCGACGCCCAATCGGTCACCACGGCGGCCCTCACCGGCACTTGGGATGGCTGCCAGGGCGTGGTTCGCTCCGCGTTCAACACCTACTGGGTGTCGGCTCGCCGCAGCGCGCCGAGCCCGTCGCTCCAGCTCATCGAGTTCAGCGAAGCGGGCGCGTACCTGAGCAGCGTGCCGCTACCGGCAGCGCTCTCGGCATCGGCCACCGGCCTGCTCGACTTGGCCTATGACCAGCTGGCCGGCGTGATCTACGGTGGCTGCGAACACGCCGTCTCCGGGCGCCAGCTCTGGGCCTTCCGCTTGTCGACGCGGGCATTCGACGCGGCGCTGAACATCACCGTGCCGGCGAGCGTGCCCGGCAACGCGGTGCGCGGCCTGACCTTCGATCGCTTTGGCAACAACGGTCTGGGCAGCTTCTATTGCGTCGATGGCGGCTCAGCGGTCACTGAGTTCGATCGCGCCGGCACTACTTTGCGCACGCTGACCAATCCGCATCCAAACGCCACCGCGCTCGCGCTCGACTCGACCGATCGGCGATTGTGGGTGTTCGGGCCGGGCGGCACTACAAAGGCTGGCGAGGGCGTGGTGGGCATTGCCGTCGACCTTTTCACCGGCTTGGCCACCGGACAGAAGATGCTCGGATCGCCGCGCTATCCAGGCACGCCTGCGGGCGGCGACGTGACCGGCGCCGAGTTCGCGGTGTACGCGCACGACCACACCGTGTTTCGCCTCGCGTTGCTCACCAACGCCACCAGTGATTGGGTGTACGAGGTCGAAGGGCGGTTTGGCTTCGGTAGCACGTGTGGCGGCATCATCGGCTTCACCGGTGACGCGGCCTACGGTGGCAACTCGGCCTGGACGGTGACGCTGACGCAAAGCACCGCGTCGTCGGCCTTCTTGCTGCTCGCCGCGACCCAGGAGACCACGCCGATCGCCGGCCCGTTGTTCGCAACCGGCTGCTACGTTCAACTCGGGTTGGCGACGCCACTGCTGTCGCTCGGCGGCGCCGCCGTCGCAGGCGGCCGCGCGCAGTTGGCGGTGCCGATTCCCAATGGCATCATCGGCTCGATCTACTTGCAGTGGATCGAAGCGCCGGCTGCCGGCGTGCTGCGCTCGTCGACCGGCGGCGGCGTGTTCGTGCGATCGTGACCACCCTGTAGCGAATCGGGCTGAAGCTCACGGTTGGCCTCACCCGGTAGGCTGGAGGTGCGACACCAACAACTCGACGGGACCTTCGTCGACCCAACGGCTGGTGCGCGGCGTGTAGATGAGGCGGAACGACTCCTTGCGCTCACGCAGCTCCTCGAAGCGCGCTGCACCGTGCGCCAAACGGGCTGGCATGACCTGGCCGCTGTGCGCGACCCGCAGCCGCAGGTCGTTGCCGCGAGCATCGACCGCCGGGCGCCCGAGCAGGCGCACGCCGTCGGTCAGGAAGCTCGGGCGCGGGTTGCCGGTGCCGAACGGTCCAAGCTGGTCGAGCTGCCGCAACGTCTTGATGTCCAGCTCGGCAAAGTCGGCGACGCCGTCGGGCGGCTCGTGCGTGCGCGGCCGTACGTCATGGCCGGCGACCGCGTTGATCATGCTGCGGAAAGCGTCGACGCCTTCGGCTGGCAGCTCGAGCCCCACCGCGGCTGCGTGGCCGCCGTGCGCGGTGAGCACCGAGCTGCAGTCCGACAGCGCACGCCGCAGGTCGAGACTGCCCGCCGAACGTCCCGAGCCCCGGGCGCGGCCGTGGTCGATGGTGAGCAACAACGTGGGCTTGCCGGTGGTCTCGGCCAAGCGTGCCGCGACGATGCCAAGCACCCCGTGATGCCAACCGGATTCGGCCAGCACGAGAATCGGCTCGGTGCGCGCCGCGGCCAGTACCTGTGCGACCTCGAGCAGTTCTCGCTCCACCTTGCGCCGGCGGTCGTTGTGCACCTCGAGCTGCTTCGCCGCGGCTTGCGCTTCCTGGTAGCCACGCGCCATCAGCAAGTCGACCGCGTCGCTCGCGTGTCCCATGCGTCCTGCGGCGTTGATCAACGGCGCGATGCGGAACGCGACGTCCTCGGTGTCGGGCTCGTTGCTGATTCCGGCCGCATCGAGCAGGGCGCGGATGCCGGGATTGGGGCTGGCCGCGAGCGCGCGCAACCCGTGCGAGACGAGGATGCGATTCTCGCCGCGCAACGGCGCCACGTCTGCGATCGTGCCGAGCGCCACGTAGGCCATGCCTTCGGTCAGGAACTCCCTGAACTCGTCGCTCTGCGTCGTGCCGCGCGTGAAGGTGTGCGCCATGGCGGTGGCCAGCCGGAAGGCGACGCCGCAGCCGGCGAGTTCGCGATCGGGATAGCCGGCGTCGGGCAGGCGCGGATTGATCAGAGTGTGCGGACGCGCGGTGTTCTCCAGCGTCCCATGGTGGTCGGTCACGATCACGTCGCAGCCGTGCGCCTGGATCTTGTCGATCACGTCGATGGCGTTGGTGCCGTTGTCGACCGAGATGCACAGCTTGTAGCCGCCGTCGATCACGGCCTGCAGTGAGGCGTTGGTGAACGAGTAGCCGTCCTCGCGCTTGGGGATGTGCGCCTTCACATCGCCGTCGACCAGGCCGAAGAGCTTGACCAGCAGCACGCTGCCGGTGATGCCGTCGACGTCGTAGTCGCCGTGGATCAGGATGCGTTCGCCGCGCGACATCGCGTCACGGATGCGCGCTACGGCCCGGTCCATGCCGCGGAACAGGAACGGATCGTGCAGCCGGCGGAGGTCGGGCTTCAGGTGCATGCGCGCCCGCTCGGGGTCGTCGAACCCGCGCGCCAGCAACACGCGCGCCAGCAGGTCGGGCACGCCGAGAGTGCGCGCGAAGGCGCGTTCGCGCGGATCGGGCGTGGGCAATGCAACGGGCGCTCGATCCATGGTGCGGGGCGGTATGGTATCGATGCCCTGAAGCAGGCTGCTGCGTGAAACACACGGGCGCGTGAAACTTCTCCTGTTCCGGCGCGCGTGATTGTGGTCGCGTCACGGTCGAAGCCGATAACGCGGAAGCCGATGACGAAAGAGACGATGTCGACCCAACCGAGTCCCGGCGAGGCGGTCCGCAAGATTCCGTCGCTCGACGCGTTCGTGCGTCGGCCCGAGTTTGCCGCCGTGCCTCGCCCGGTGCTGTTGCGCGTGGCGCGAGCCGTGCTCGATGCGACGCGCGAGCGCGCGCTGCGCGGCGAGGTCGACGCGTCCGCGATCGAGGCGGCGGTGGCTGGTGGGTCTTTGGTGCGCGAGGTGCTCGCGCGCTGCGAGTCAGAAATGGCGCTGCATCATCGTCGCGTCGTCAACGCCACGGGCATCGTGCTGCACACGGGCATCGGCCGCGCGCCGCTAGCCGCCGCGGCGATCGCAGCGTTGACGCAGGCGGCACGTTACAGCATCGTCGAGGTCGATCCGTCGACGGGGGAGCGCAACGAGCGCGAGGTCGCGGTGGCGGCGCTGCTCCGCGATCTGCTTGGCGTGAGCGGCGCGCTGGCGGTCAACAACAACGCGGCGGCGGTCAACCTGATGCTGCGCGCGCTCACGCTCGGGCGTGAGGTGGTGGTGTCGCGCGGCGAGCAGGTCGAAATCGGCGGCGGCTTCCGCATGCCCGACGTCATGCGGCAGGCAGGTTGCCACATGGTCGAGGTCGGCGCCACCAATCGTACGCACCTGCACGACTTCGCGAACGCGATCAATCCGCAGACCGCGATGCTGCTGAAGATTCACCCGAGCAACTTCCGCATCGTCGGCTTCACCGGCATGCCGACGCTCACCGAGTTGGTGCAGCTCGGCCGCAAGCACACCGGCGTGATCGTGGCCGAGGATCTCGGCTCGGGTCTGCTGTGGCGACCGCCGATCGCCGGCTTGGAGAGCGAGCCGCGCGTGCACGACAGCGTGGCGACGGGCGCCGACTTGGTGTTGTTCTCGGGCGACAAGCTGCTCGGCGGGCCGCAGTGCGGCCTTTTGGTGGGTAACCAAGACGTGGTGGCGCGCTGCCGCGCGCACCCCCTGTATCGCGCCTTCCGCTGCGACAAGCTCACCTTGGCGGCGCTCGAAGCGACGCTACGCATCTACCGTGATGGCAACCCGCTGGAGGAGATTCCCACGCTGCGCGCGCTGTCGGCCAGTGCCGACGAGTTGCGCGCGCGCGCCGGTGATCTGCTCGGCAGGCTCGGCGGGCTGGGCGGCGAGGTCGTGCCGACCGAGTCGTTCGCCGGCAGCGGTGCCAATCCCACGCGACCTTTGCCGTCGTTTGCGGTCGCGCTGCCTGGCGCGGCGCCGACCTGCGATCGCCTGCGCGCCGGGGTCGGTGTCGCGGTGTTCGCGCGCGTCGATCAGAACCGCACGCTGCTCGACCTGCGCAGCCTGGTGGGGGAGGACCTCGACGAAGTGGCGCAGTTGGTGCGCGGCAAGCTCGCCGGCTAGCGTTGGACTGCGATGGGCGCAGCCACTATGACGACGGCATGAGTTGCACGTGTGGGCTCCCGGCTGACTTCACCGCCTGCTGTGGCCCGATCATCGCTGGCACGAAGCCGGCGGCTTCGGCGGAGCAACTGATGCGCGCGCGCTACTCGGCCTACGTGAAGACCGACGTCGACTTCCTGTTGGCGAGCCTTTTGCCGTCCGAGCGTGGCGGTTTCGACCGCGGCGGCGCTGAGAAGTGGTCGAAGATGGCGACCTGGAAGGGCCTCGACATCGTGCGCACCGAAGCCGGGGGCCAGGGTGACGCGACGGGGGTGGTCGAGTTCAAGGCGCGCTACCAGGTGCAAGAACAGAACGTCGAGCACCATGAGATCGCGACCTTCCGGCGTGAGGACGGGTGCTGGTACTTCGTCGACGGCGAAACGCCCAAGGCGCAGCCGTTCCGGCGTGCGGTCCCCAAGGTCGGCATGAACGACCCCTGCTCATGCGGCAGCGGCAAGAAGTTCAAGAAGTGCTGCGGCAAGGTGTGAGCCGAAACGAGTGCCTTGCCCGGTGACACGTGCGCACCCTACAACAGCGCCATGTCTACCAACCGCCAACCCGTCCGGCTGACGAACTACGCTAGCGGCGCGGGTTGAGCATCCAAGCTGCCGCCGGGGAGCCTCGGGCAGGTTCTCCAAAAGCTCTGTGCGCCGACGCACCCGGACCTCCTTGCTGGCACGACCGGCTTCGAGGACGCGGGGATCTTTCGTCTCGACCCTGAGCGAGCGCTGGTGCAGACGGTCGACTTCTTCCCGCCGATCGTCGACGACCCGCGCTGGTTCGGTCGCATCGCGGCGGCGAACTCGCTGTCGGACGTGTACGCGATGGGCGGCAAGCCGATCACCGCGATGAACGTGGTGGGCTGGCCGAAGGCGCTCGACATCGAGATCCTCGGTGAGATCCTGGCGGGCGGGCTCGAGAAGGTGGTCGAAGCCGGCGCGGTGCTGTGCGGTGGCCACACGGTGACCGACAACGAGATCAAGTTCGGCATGTCGGTGACTGGGATCGTGCACCCCAAGAAGTGGTGGCCGAACTCAGGCGCGCGCGTCGGCGACGTGCTGTTCCTCACCAAGCCAATTGGCATGGGGCCGATCGCCACGGCGATCAAGCAAGAGAAGGCCAGCGCGGCTGTTGCGCAGGCGGCGATGGAGCAGATGGCCACGCTCAACAAGGGCGCCTGCGACGCGGTCTTCGACCTCGAAGTGCATGGCGCTACCGACGTCACCGGCTTCGGCCTGATTGGCCACAGTCACGAGATGGCGGCGGGCGCCGGGCTGACCTTGACGCTCGAGGCCAGTCAGTTTCCCATCGCCGCGGGCGCGCTCGAGCTGGCGCGCGGCGGTGTCTACTCCGGCGGCAGCAAGCGCGGGCGGAGCTATCTCGGAGCCAACGTGCTGATCGGCACCGGCATCGCCGACGCGCTGGTCGCAGTGATGTTCGACGCCGAGACCTCGGGTGGCCTTCTCCTGGCGGTGCCAGCCAAGCTGGCGAGCACCGTAGAGAAGCGGCTGCGCGACGTGGGCGCGCCGAGCGCGGCGTGCATCGGCGAGTTCAACGC
>JANPER010000272.1:0-1910 GCA_031423015.1 Planctomycetota bacterium
CTGCGCCTTCTTGGTATCGAACTCCGGGTCGGCTTCGGTCTTCTTGACGAGCTTGTAGTAGCTGTCCACGGGCGTGTAGGTCTTTAGCACGTCGAGGATGAATCCTTCGTCGACCGCCTGCTTCATGGTGTAGCTGTGGAAGGGCCGGTGTTTGACCTTCCCCTCGGCGTCGGGCGGTAGCGGTTCGCCGAACATCTCAAGCGTCTTGTTCTTAGGCGTGGCGGTGAAGGCAAAGTAGCTCGCGTTCGCCAGCATCTTGCGCGCCGCCATGCGCTTCGCGAGCGCCTCGTTCACCGTGTCCTCGGGGTCGGGTCCGCCGTCCTCGTCTTCCGCGGTGCCGCCGAGCGCCTGGCCCATCGCCGCCGAGGTCTTGCCGCCCTGGCTCGAGTGGGCCTCGTCGATGACGATGGCGAAGGTCTTGCCGCCATCGGTCGCTATCTCGTCGAGGATGAAGGGAAACTTCTGCACCGTCGAGACGATGATCTTCTTGCCGTCCTGAATGAACTTGCGCAGGTCGCCAGAGTCCTTGGCGTGCCCGACCGTCGCGCCCACCTGCATGAACTGCTTGATGGTCGTCTGGATCTGGTCGTCGAGCAGGCGGCGGTCGGTCACCACAATTACCGAATCGAAGACTTCCTTGTCGTCGCGCTTCAATCCGATGAGCTGGTGCGAGAGCCAAGCGATGGAGTTGGACTTGCCGCTGCCCGCCGAGTGCTGGATCAGGTAGCGCTTGCCCGCACCGCGCACTCGGACATCTGCCAGCGCCTGCCGCACAACGCCGAGCTGGTGGTAGCGCGGCCACACCTGCTTGCGCTTCTTCTTGCCGGTAAGCGGGTCCCTCTCCTCGACGATCTGTGCGTAGTTCTCGAGGATGTTGGTCAAACCCGCCGGGGTGAGCACCTCTTGCCAGAGGTAGTCGGTCTTGAGGCCATGTGGGTTGGGCGGGTTGCCCGCGCCGTCGTTGGTGCCTTTGTTGAAGGGCAGGAACCACGAGCCCTTGCCGCGCAGCTCGGTGCACATCCGCACCTCGCTGTCGTCCACCGCGAAGTGCACCACGCAGCGGCCGAACTCGAACAGCCGCTCGCGCGGATCGCGGTCGCGCTTGTACTGCTGGACGGCGTCTTCGACCGTCTGCTTGGTGAGGCTGTTCTTCAGCTCGAAGGTGGCGATGGGCAGGCCGTTGATGAACAGGCACAGGTCGAGCGCGCGGCGCGTCTCGTCCATGCTGTAGGCGAGCTGGCGGGTGATCGAAGAGCGGTTCTCGGCATGCAGCGCCTCCGCCTTCGCGTTGCCCGGTGTCGGCGTTCCGTAGAACAGGTCGAAGTGCACCGGCCCGTGCTCCACGCCCTTGCGCAGCACGTCGATCACGCCGCGCTTGGCGATCTCGCCGGAGAGGCGGGTGAGGAACTTCAGGCGGTTGATGTCCTTCGGGTTGTTCGCGTCGACCAGCGCCAGCTGATCCTTCCACGCTTCGGCCATGACGGTGAATTGATCGGGCGGCGCCAGGTCGGTCGATGCCCACACTTCGCCGTTGGCAAACTCCATGCGCAAGCCGCATTTGACCGCAACACGGCGCAAGCGCGTGTTCTCCGGAATGCAAAACATGAACACGCGCTTGGCCAGCCGATTGCGCGCAGATAACAACGCCCGCGTCAGCAGCTGCGTGCCGATGCCGTTGTTCTGCAGATCGCGTTCGACCGAGAGCGCCAGCTCCGCCGCGTCGGCCGCGGCCGGCGACCAGGGTCGCGCCGGATTGGGCAGCGCCAACTGGGCCACGCCGCGCAACCGCTCGTTCTCCCAGTAGCCGATGGCGACCGAGCGCGGCCAATCGATACTTTCGACGTAGCGCGCAACCGCAATCGGCTTCAGCATCGCGCCACCGAAGCGCAGCCGCATGTCCTCGGTTTCGA
>JANPER010000273.1:0-14451 GCA_031423015.1 Planctomycetota bacterium
TCTGTACTCCACACAAACCAATCCTTACCCAACTCTCCGTCCATCCTCTCGTCGCATGACCACTCCGCCCGCTAGCTCGAAATCTGCAACGGCATCAACTGTCAAAGGTCCCTATCAACCTATTCTGCGGAAAGTAGGATCAAGCCTCTGCTTCCCGCCATCTATCAGGCGATCGTCGAGCCCGCTCCGAGCGGCGAGATGTTCGCCGACTCGATCCGCGTGGAGGGACTCCGCGTCCTGGCCAAGCACCGGATCAAGGAAGGAATCTCTGCGTGCGTGAGTTACACGCGCAATCAGAATCCATGGGATAGCCAAAAGCGGACCCCTGAATTGATGAAGGTTCTACTCAGCTATGGCACCCACGCGAAGTTGGTCATTCCAGAGCTGACTGAGATCGCCAACTACTTTGAGAAGGACGAGAAGAACTTTCCCAAGGAGCTGATGATCATGAAGGCCAAGTGCGTCCGGGAGACGATCCGTGCCATCGAAGCCTCTACGGACTCCCCAGAACTCGTCAGTATCAAATCCTGAGGTCCATCAGGACGGCGCTGCGCCAGATGCAGATGGTGGTGGTGCAGTAGGGCGCGCGAGTCGGGCAACTCCTCGTCCCTCGTCCCGCCATCCCAGAACTGCACCATGGGCCGGGCGATCAGGGCGCCCGCAGCCGCCCCGCGACGTTGGCCGCCATCAGTCCGAGGTGCTGCCAGGCGACCCGCAGCACGCGCATCTTGCTGACTCCGGCCCGGCGCCGACGCAGCACCGCGGGCACCTCGACGACCCGGTAGCCGGCACGCAGGGCGCGCAGGAGGAGTTCGGTGACGCCAACAAAGCCGCCCCGCGTCGGCCAGCACCGCAAGAGGACCGGGCGGCGATAGACCCGCACCATGCTGGTGAAGGTGCTCAGACGCGCGCCACTGGTCAGACGGTGGGCTAGCGAGGCAGCCCGCGACGTCAGCAGGCGCCAGCGTGGGACACCCTCGACGCCGCCCCGCGGGTGGTAGCACGCCGCCACGGCGACGTCGGCGCCGGCGTCGCAGGCCTGTGCCAGCTCGGAGAGCAGCTCCGGCGTATACGTGAGGTCGCTGTCGAGCCAGGCGATCAGCTCGCCCTTGGCGAGCTGGCTGCCGGTCGCGAGCGCGGCGGTGAGCCCGCGATTGCCGGCATGCGCCACCACCTGTGCGGGCAGTGTGTTCGCAATCGCTTGCAGGTTCGCCAGAGTGGCATCGGTGGAGCCATCGTCGACGAACACGAAATCGAGCGGACGCAGGCGCCCTTCTTCCGATAGGAACGTGGTGAGCGCGCGTGCGAGCGCGTCGGTGTTGGCGTCCTCGTTGTAGAACGGAACCACCACCGTCATGGCTGCGCGCGCTGCGGTCACCGGTTATCATCCTCCGCTTGGTCGAACGCACTCGCAAGCCATGAACAGACCCTCACACTGGATCATCGCGCTGTTTGCCGTCATGGGGCCTGCCTTATGGGTGTGGGGTCTCACGGAGGGCTTCGGCGAGGGCCACGAGCCGGTTCCAGCCGGGCCGCAACGCGCGAGGCTCATGTCGCCGCCCAGCGCCGAGGCAGCGCCGGTGGAGGCGCTGCTCACGGGCCGCGTCGTCGACCAAAGCGGGTATCCAGTCGACGGCGCGATCATTCGGGTGATCGGCGGCGGTCGCAACGCGGCCTTCACGCGCGCCAGTGGCACCTTCGAGGTCATGGTCAAGCTTGGTGATCCGTACCGGCGGATCGAGATCACCGCCAACGGTTTCGTCCCCATGGTCGAGCGCTGTGCGCCCAGCGACCTCCTGAACTTCGTCGTCGAACTGGCGCCCTTCGCACCCTGGGACAGTGAGCCAAGCGTCGCGTCGACGGCCAAGCGGGCGGCGCTGGCCGGCGAGGGGTTCGTGTACGACCACGATCGCAAGCCCTTGGCTGGCGTCGTGGTTACCGCGCTCGAAACCGGGGACAGTGCGCTCACCGACGAGATCGGCCGGTTCCGCATTCCGATCGGTGCCCCGCGGGTGTCGTTCGTTGCCTGGCATCCGACCGGTCGCGCCGCGCTGATCGAAACCGTCACGCCGACGCAAACCGAGGGCATGGTGAATCTTGGGGTCACGGCGCTGCGCGAGGGCGTGCAACTGGGTGGCACCGTGCGCTTGCCCGACGGGGCGCCTGCTATCGCCACCGCAGTGGTGCTACGGCACCACGGGCTCGTGCGCCGCACGTTGACGGACAGTTCCGGTACGTTCCAAGTCGCCGGCCTGATCGCGGCTGACTACCAGCTCGAAGTGCTGTCCGCGGCGGGCGCACTCGGTTTGAAGAAGACGTTGCGCATCGACAGCAGCGGGCTGCTGCCCTCGGAGCTACAGATGGTCAGCGAGCGACCGCATGGCGTTCGCGTCGTCGACGCGGCGCGCACGCCCCAACCGCGGACCTTCGTGGTCGCTTCGGATGTCGACGGTCGTCGCACCTGGGTGCAGACCGACGCCGAGGGCAAGGCCTCGCTGCGTGGGCTGAACACCGAGGGTGTACGGGTCGACGAAGTGCGCAGCGTAGTGCATGCGGTGCTCGAGGTTGTCGAGGTCGGCGTCGAGGCCGAGACCATGACGATCGTCGTGGTGCCGTAGTCGGGCTGACGAACCTATCGCTTCGAGCCACGCTGAACGCGTCGCGCTCCGAGTCATGCGTGCACGAACGGCGCGGGCGCGCGTGGGCCGTTCTTAAGGAATGACTCGACGCCGAGGCGCATGTCCTTGGTGGCGCAGACTTCGCCGAAGCACTTGGCTTCGAACGCGATCGCCGCGCGCAACGGCAGCTTGGCGCCGCCGAGGATCGCCTTGCACAGGATCGCGTCGACCGCGCGGCTGCGGTGACCGATGTCGACGCTTGGCAACGACGTCGGCACGCTTGCGAGTGGCTCGCGACGGATGACGGGGCGGGGCCGCTTGCCGCTCGCGAGTTCCTTGGCGATCGCGATCGCGCGTTCGAGCAGATCGCCGCTCACTTCCTCGCTGATCAAGCCGAGCGCCAGCGCGTCACTCGCAGCGATCGGCCGGCAAGTGCGCAACAGCTCGGCGGCCTTGTCGAGGCCGACGATGCGCGGCAGTCGCTGCGTGCCGCCGGCGCCGGGGATGATGCCGAGGTTCGCCTCGGGCTGCGCCGCCAGCGGGTTCAGGCCCTTCTTGGCGATGCGCACGCTGCATGCCATCGCCAGCTCGATGCCGCCGCCGAACGCCAACCCATTGAGCGCGACCACCGAGGGCTTCTTGCAGTCCTCGATGAAGTCGAGCACGCGCTGCGAGCCGCGCGAGGTCGCTTCGCCTTGCGCCGCCGTCTCGATGCGTGCCAAGAAGTTGACATCCGCGCCGGCCACGAACGCCTTCTTGCCAAAACCGGTGAGCACCACGGCCGTCACTTTGGCATCGGCCTCGGCGTCAGCGAACCGCCGCTGCAGCTCGTCGAATACGACCTCGTTGAGCGCGTTGAGTACCTTGGGTCGCCGGATGGTGAGCACGCGCACGCTGTCGACATCGCGCACCGTGATCACACCCACGTCGAACGGCTTGTTCGTGCCGCCGTGCTCGCGCACGCACTCAGGCACGACGAAGCCGGGGCTGCTCTTGGCATACGCCTCGACCAAGCGCAGCGCTTCGCCCGTGCCCAGTTCATTCATGAAGCGGAACGCGGGCCGCATGTCGAGGCCGAGTTCGAGCGCCATGTCGAAGTCGACGATCGAGATCAGGCCAGCATCGACGATCTCACCCACCAGCCCAAAGTAGGCGCCGCGCAGCGCCTCGGTTACCCGCTTGTCGACATCCGCCGGCACGTCGACCACCTCGCCGCGGCCGGGCACTTCCCACGCCGCGCTGCTCGCGACTTTCTCCTGCAGGCTGGTAGGGGCACGGAACCACGCGTTGATTTTCTGGGTGTAGTGGCCGAGCCCCACGTTGGTGATGGGATTGCCGCCGGTGAGGTTCATGGCGGTGAACGAACCGACGGTCATGCCCAGCGCCTTGCGCTGGATCTGATCGATCTGCCTGGTGGTCGCCACCTTCTGCTCCGCGAGCAGCGCTGCGGCTTGGAACAGGCCCTCGAAGATCGGATCGAGCGCGTAGCCGTAGCGCGACTTGACCCGCACCGGCACCTTGCCGATCGCTTCGTAGAACGACATCAACCAATCGACCACGGCCGGCGACGTGTGTGCCGACGGCACGATCTCCACCACCAGGTTGCGCTCGGCCGGGAAGAAGTAGTGGATGACCAGCGTGCGCTCCTTGCGCTTGGCGTCCTTGAAGATCACCTCCGGCTCCAGGTGTGAACTGTTGCTGGCGAGCATCGCCTGCTCGCTCACTAGCCCTTCCACCTGGGCAAAGATCTTGCCCTTAAGCACCTCGTTCTCGGTAGCCGCCTCGACGATGAAGTCGGCGCCTTCTATCGCGCTGTAGTCGGTCGTCCACTCCAGGCTGGCGAGCATCCGTGCTTGCTGCTCGGCGGTGAAGGCCCCGCTCTCGACACCCTTGATCACCTTCTTCTCGAGCTTGCTGCGACCCTTGGCGATCGCGTCGGCCGAGACGTCGACGATCACGGTCTTGACCCCGTCTTGCGCCAACGTCTTGGCGAAGTAGAGGGCGATGTCGGGTCCGATCTGACCCGAACCGATGACGGCGACCTTGTGCAGCGTTCGCCCTTGATGCTCGAAACCCATGTATGTCAGCGCAAGAATGAGGGGCGGCAGAAGCTAGCGACCCGTGCGCGCGCAGTCACGCGCTTGCCAAGATCAGTTGATCCCGCTGCGGACCGCGGTTCGATCCGCTGTTGCGATCCGGCGTTGACGCCGCGACAGAATGCGTTGCACTTGGGCCTGCTTTTGCGCGGTGAAGCGATACCGCCAAAGAACGACTGCGGCGCCCAGGAAGAACAAGCCCACGCCCGGTCCGAACAACAACGTGATCGCCCACTCCGCAGCGGGCGTCTGCGTCTCGTTTGGCCGAAAGCCGGAGAAGTCGAGCACCAGCCCCGTGGCCCCCACGGCGGCAGCGCGCGCCAGTTTCTGTGCGAAGCGCCACACTCCGAAGAACACGCCGGCCCGCACTTGCCCGGTGCAGACGGTGTCGTGATCGACGACGTCGGTGAGGATCGAGTCGATCAGCGCGACCGAGCCCACCAGCGAGCCGATGCCGATCGCGCCGAACAGCAGCGGATACACGAAGTTGCCGGCCGGCAGCAGGAGGTAGAGAGTGGTGATCGATACGCCCACGGTGGCGGCACCAACCACCAGCGGAATGAGCTTGCCGGCGCGTCGCGCCCAAGCGAGCCACAGCGGCAAGGCCGCGGTGAACGCCACCAGGAACACGGCGATGAGGCTCTGCACCTGCACGTCGCTGAGGCGCAGACAGTAGCCGTAGTAATAGAGTGCCGTGGTCGCGTTGACGCCGACGCCCGCGCTGGCGATGACGTAGGCGAGCAACAGCGGCAAGAACGTGCGGTTGCGCGCCGCGTCGAGGAGCCCGCGCAGCACAGGCATGGGGTCCGGTATCCGTACGCGCGTGCTGCGTGGGCGAGTCACCGTCCAGGTGACGCAAGCGCCAACCAACACGAGCGTCGCGATGATGGCGCTGGTCATCGGCATGGCGCCGACGGTGCCAGTGGTTGTTCCGGCGAGCGCGATCGGAACGGCGACGGCGATCACCGCCCCGACGTTGGCCGCTGCGAAGCGCCAGCCGAAGAGCACCGAGCGTTCGTGTGGTACGTCGGTCATCTCATTGCAGGTCGCGAGATACGGCACATACACGACCGTGAGCCCGGTGTTGAGCAAGCAGCCGGCAAACACCAACCAAGCGAACATCGCTGTTTGACTGGTCAGTGCGGGCGGCATGAAGACGGCGAGCAAACCCGCAGCCAGCAAGGCTGCGCCCACGAGGATCCAAGAGCGTCGTCCGCCGAAGCGATGCGCCGTGCGATCGCTGAAGGCGCCCATGAGCGGGTCGAGCAAGGCGTCCCACAAGAGCCCGAGGGCAAAAGCGACCCCGGCAAGGCTCGGCGCCAGCCCTTGACCGTCGGTGTAGAACTTCAGGAGGTACAGCCGCAGCGCCGTCTCAGCTGCGTTCAGCCCCACTTCGGCGGCGGCGTACCGGGCCCTCGCCTGCGTTGGCAGACGGAGTTGTGCGCTCGACGGCGCGGCGAGAGTCGGAGCGGGCACCTCGGCAGCGTAGGCTGTGGCCGCCGGTTTTCTTGTGGCGCTCTATCCGATCAGCGCGCGCGGGGCAGTCGCCCGATCAGGGTGTCATGAAGCCAACGACCAACCCGTAACCGATGCTGCTGCCCATCGCGTTGGTCGCATTCTCGAAGCCGGCGCCGCCGTTGGATGGCGCCGCGAAGTAGCGCGCCATGAAGTAGGCGCCACGCAGCGGAGTGACGGCGACGGACATGTCCGAGACGCCGAGGCCAATCGGCAGCGTCGGATCGAGCCAAACGAACTGACCGAACACCTCGGCGCGCCCCGTACCACGGAGGTCGGGCGTGACGAGCGAGAGATCCCAAGTACCGAGGCCGTCGGTTCCGCCCGGCAAGAAGACAAGCGGATTGGTCAACACCGGGGCGCACTGTCCTGGCAATTGCAGGGTGGTGCGCTGACCGCCCAGCAGGAAGACGGCACCGGTGTTCGCGGCTGCTCGGGTCAACTGATTCCGGTAGCTCAGGCCCAAGAGATTCAGACGGCGCTGAGCGATCGTGGCTGGCGCGTTCTGGCCTGCCGTCAAGCAACCGACACCCTCGTTCGCGCGGTTCTCGGCGTCGTTCATGTTCACGGCGTCGAGCGCGCCGTCGGCACGGCTGGTGGCGCTATGGTGCCGCCACTCCCAGCAGAAACTCACACCCGGTGTGGGCTGATAGGCAAACGGCGTAGTCCACGGAATGACGATGCCGGGTGGATTGGGCAGCGACGTGGGAACCAGGTTGGGGAAACTCACGGGCCCAAAAGGCAGCACGGTCACCGCACCGGCACCCAGGTTGGCGGCGAAGGAGCTGGACGCGGAGCGCGAAGTCACGGTGGTCATGTTCACCGTCATCTGCAGCGTCATGGTCCGGCCGGCGATCGTTGAGGTGCCACCGCCGTCCTTGCGCAGGGTCAGGCCGAGGAGCGTGGTGGGAAGGCCACCGAGCGCGGCGTCCATGTTCTCGTGGTCGTGGATCTGCTGGTACGTCGCCGAGTCCGACCAGATCGGAATCGTGTTGTTCTCGTTGCCCTCGGTGGTGCGTGAGCCAGCAGGGCTGTAGGCGATCCCCTGAGCAAAGGCGCCTGCGGCTAACGCGAACGTGACAAGCGGAGTGGTGAGTTGCATGATGTCTTTGGCGAGACGAAGACCGGGCAGGCACCGATCAACGTAGCACTGCCGCGGCGTCGGTGCGCAAACAGACTGAACGCCGGTCGCGTCGCGGCGATCAGGCCGTCAGCACTGGTCCGTCAGCGAACAGCGCGGCCTTGCTTGTGATGCCTCGGTACCCCTCGCGAAGCACAGCGTGACCAACCGGCGCGCGCAGCGAACTCCCTGGCCCAGCGCAGAGCAGGACCTCCGGCGCGAGTTCGCGCATCGCCACGCGCATCGAGGCGGAGAAGTCGAACGTCTCGGTCACCTGCGCGCCCGTGGTGTAGTCGAGCAGCTCGTGCGGGTTTGTCGACCACGGCGTATGCATGCGGCCAAAGCCGTCGATGAGGTGCACGTCCGGCGCGCGCAGCTCCAGGCCGGACAATTCGGCCCGCGCCTTGGTCGCGACCTCGGCGCACAGGCGCGTGTGAAACGGCCCGTGACCGGCCAGCCGGAAGGGGAAGCTGCGGTCGCCGACCTGCACCTGCGGCAAGCGTCGCAACAACTCGACGATTCCGGCATCGGTGCCAGCAAGCACCGCGTGGCCGCCCAGCCGAATCGAGTGGGCCACGAAGTAGTCATCGCCAAGTCCCCGCATTTCGCCAAGCGCTGCTTCCACGCCGGCAGTGCGTTGCGGGTCGGGCAACCAATCCTCGCCGACCGTCGTGGTCAGCAGCTGTCCGCCCTTGGCTTGTTCCTGCAGGCGCGCCATCGTCGACACCAACACCCAGCCCTCGGTGGGCGACAGGCTCCCCGCGGCGGCGAGGGCGGTGTACCAGCCGAGCGAGTTGCCGGCGACGCCGACGATTCGGTAGGCGTCGGCCAGCTCTGCTCGATGCGCCAGCGTGGCGAAGTAGATCAGCTCGGCGGCATTGCGCCCTTGGAGATGCAGACTGGGTTTGAACGCGACCGCGCGATCGAGGTCGGTGATCGTGGGCTCACCGCGCACGCGCCGTGCGTCGTCGGCGGCGGCCAGCGCCTCGGCTACCGGCCCGGGTCGCAGCGTGCGGGCGATCGAGCCCAGTTCGTCTTTGCCGTAGCTGCCGCGCCCCGGACACAGCAACACCGCCGTTGTCTTGCTCGACGTTGTCGTCATCGCACTCTCGCCTCAACCATCGCCAGCGCCGCGGCGACGATGTCCTCGACTTGCACCAGCATGAGGTTCGCCGCAGGCCCGAGCGGAATGTAGCTGTCCTTGGCGGCGATGCGGCGCAAGCGCGTGCCTTCGAGTTCTGGGTCTTGCGCCAGTTCGGCCAGGATGAGCGCCGACGGGCCGCCGTGCGTGGCGCGGCACTCATCCACCACCAAGACACGTCCGGTGGCCTTGGCGTTGGCCTTGATCTGCGCCCACGGCAATGGCGCCAACCAGCGCAGGTCGAGCACCCGCGCGGTGACGCCCTGCTTGCGCAAGAGCTGTTGCGCTTGCAGGCTCATGTGCAAGCCATTGGCCCAACTCACCAGCGTGAGCTGATCGCCGTCGTGCGTGCCGTACACCCGACCCTCGCCCAATGGCGTGTACTCGTGCGGTGGCGGATAGCCGAACTGCCACAGCCCATCGCCCTTCTCGTGCAGGTCCTTGGTCATGTAGAGCGCAATCGGCTCCAGGTAGAGGCAGACCTTGCCGTGCTGGCGCGCGGCTGCGGCACAGGTGCGCAGCATCGACACGGCGTCGTCGGCGCGCGACGGCGAGGCGATGATCAGCCCTGGGATATCGAGCAACGCGCCGATGCTGTCGTCGTTGTGAAAGTGGCCACCGAAGCCGCGCTGATAGGCGTAGCCGGCGACTCGCACCACCATGGGGTTGGCATAGCGTCCGTTGCTGAAGAACTGCAATGACGCTGCCTCACCGCGAATCTGGTCGAGGGCGTTGTGGATGTAGGCGAGGTACTGAATCTCCGGGAACGGCAAGCAGCCGGCCTGGGCCGCACCCTGCGCCAGACCGAGGATCGTGGTTTCGTCGAGGATGGTGTTGAACACTCGGCCGCCGCCGAAGCTGGCGTAGAGGCCGTCGGTCACGTGGTAGACGCCGCCTTTCTTGGCGACGTCCTCGCCGAACACGAGCATCTCGGGCACCGCGGCCATCAAGTCCTTGAGGCCCTGCGCGAGGCGGTAGGCCAGGTGGCGCGGCCGATCGTCGTGCTCCGGGAGTCGACCGCCGAACACATGTTGGCGCGCCTCCGGCGTGGCCACAGGCGAGGTGAGCTGGTCCGACCTCGGCAGCAGCAAGGGCGCCATCACCGCTGCGGCCGACGTGAGCTTTGGTCGCCTCGCGGCCTCTGCCCCCGCGCGTCGAATGCGTTCCTTGCTGTCGGCGTAGAGCGCCAACATGCCGTCCTTACTGATCGCCCCGGTGTGCAACAGGAGGTCAGCGAACGCGAGCATGGGGTCGAGTTGCTCACGCGCCTCGATCTCCGCCACCGACAGGTACGTAGTCTCCACGTCGGTGCCAGCGTGTCCCATGAGCCGCACCGTCTTGAGGTGGAAGAACACGGGTCGGCGCCGGCTGCGACAGAACGCGATGGCGGCGCGCGCGACGTCGTACGACTGCGCGAGGTCGCGGCCGTCGGCAAAGAAATACTCGAGCCCGGCGCGCTGTGCGTAGGCGCGCTGCACGAAGTCGCTTGGCGTGCGGACCGAGATGCCGATGCCGTTGTCTTCACACACGAAGAGCACGGGGCACGGTTGATTGTGCAGAGTGGCGACGGCGGCGGCGTTCAGGCCCGCCTGTGCCGTGGCGTGGTTGACGGAGGCGTCGCCGAACGAGCAGTAGACGATGGCGTCGGCGGCAACCGGGCGCGGCAGGCCGATTCGAGTCATGCGCGCGAGCGCGTAGGCGAACCCGAACGCCTTCGGCAGGTGGCTGGCGATGGTGCTGGTCTGTGGCGGAATCCACAGCGTTGAGCTGCCGAGCACCTTGTGGCGACCGCCGGACACCGGGTCTTCGGCGGAAGCGACGAACGAGAGCATCGCGTCGAACAACGGAGTCTCGCCGCGGACTTGGCGCTGCCGCGCCGACACGAACGCGGCCGAGCGGTAGTGCAGGAAGGCCGGGTCGTCGCAACGCAGCAGGTGGCCGAACACGGCGTTGGCCTCATGCCCCGAACTGCCGATCGTGTAGAAGCTCACGCCGAGTTCCTTGAGCCGGCGCGACTCGAGATCCTGGAGGCGCGACTGCAACATCGACTCGAACAGCCGCACGGCGGTACGCCGAGTCAGCGCCGAGCCAGGCACGATGGGTGACTCGGCGTCGGTGAGATCGCGCTGATCGGCGCCCGGGTGGCTGTGGAGGTGCTGCTCGAGGCGTTGCTCGACGGCGCTTTCGCGGCGAATGGACATCGGGAGGATGGCGCCTGAGCGGCGCGTCCCCACCAAGGCTAGCGGACGGACGCTGCGGCATGGAGAGTTTGCCCCGACGCGAGGTGGCGCTGAGTTCCACAGCCCGAACATCTTCGCGTTCCGCGAAGATGTTCAGGCTGTGGAAAGACGTAAGGCGTAAGCCGTAAGACTTGAGTCCAGAACCCGGACAGGCGGTGGCGGTCAGGCAGTGGTCCGGGCTCATGTCTTACGTCTTACGGCTTACGACTCGCGGCAGAGCCGCCCGTTGCGCTCAATTCGCTTCTCGTTGGCTGCGGCTCTGCCGCGCTGAGGCGTCGGATCAGGACATCAGCTTTATTCCGGCGCCTCGATGTCGATGATCCGGCCACCGCCGCTCGCTCCACCTTGCTCCCGCTCGCCTCGCTCGACCCCATTCTGCTCGACCTAGCTCTGCTGTTCGCCTTGTGCGTCGCGGTCGTGCTGTTGTTCCATCGACTGCGGCTGCCACCGATCGTCGGCTTCTTGTTGACCGGCGCGGTGATCGGCCCCAACGCGCTCGGCCTGGTGCGGCACCAAGAGTTGGTGGTGCAGCTGTCGGAAGTCGGCGTCGTCATCCTGCTGTTCTCGGTCGGCATGGAGCTGCCCCTGCGCCAACTCGCGGCGCTGCGTCGCACGCTGCTGATCGGCGGCGGCCTGCAGATGGTGCTGACTGTCTTGCTCGGGGCCGTCGCCGCAACGGTGGGCGGACTCGGTTGGCAGGCGGGCATCTTCTTGGGCCTGCTGCTTTCGATGTCGAGCACCGTCGTGGTGACCAAAATGCTCACCGACCGGGGTGAATTCGGTTCGCCGGTGGGCCGCTTTGCGATGTCGATCCTGGTGGCACAGGATCTCGCCGTGGTGCCGATGATCCTGCTGCTGCCGCTGCTCGCTGGCGCTGGTGATGGGGCAGGAGAGATGCTCGAGCGCACGGCGCTGGCCTTCTTCTGGCTCGTGCTGGCGGTGTTGACCGCCAAGCTGGTAGCGCCGCGAGTCTTGGACTTGGTTTGTCGCACGCGCAGCCGCGAGGCCTTCGTCCTCACGCTCATCGGGCTGTGTCTGCTGATGGCGGTGGCGACCGGCTACATGGGGCTGTCGTTAGCGCTGGGCGCATTTCTGGCCGGCGTCATCCTCGCCGAGTCGGACTACCACCACATGGCGGTCAGCGAGGTCGAGCCGTTCCGCGACGCGCTCAGCAGCCTGTTCTTCGTATCGATTGGCATGCTGTTCGACCCTGCCGTCTTGGTGGAGCGACCTTGGACAGTGCTCGTCGCGTTGTGCGCAGTTGTGGTCGGCAAGACTGCGGTCGTGGTGTCGGTGGCACGGTTCATGGCCAAGCCGACCCTACTCGGCGTGCGCGCGGGCCTGCTGATCGCGCAGGTCGGCGAGTTCTCGTTCGTGTTGGTCCAGATCGCCGACCCACGACTCTTGCCCACTCCATGGCGCGAGGTGTTCCTTGCCGTCGCGGTCTTGTCGATCGCGGCGACGCCCTTGCTCTACGCAAGGGCTACGCTGCGGCACCGGCCGGCCGTCGGCACCGCCGACACCGAGACCACAACCAAGAGTCAAGGCGGTCGAGGCCGGAAGAACCACGCCGTCGTGGTCGGGTTTGGGCCGGCCGGCCAGGCCGTGGGCCGCGCGATGCGCGCACTCAAGCTGCCGTACACAGTCATCGAGATGAACGCCGCGACGGTGAAGACCCAGCGCGGAAATGGAGTGGACATCCTCGCTGGCGACAGCCGACGGTCCTCGGTCTTGCACGCGGCCGGGATCAGGAGCGCGCGCGTGCTGGTGCTCGCGATCAACGATGCCGAGGCCACGAGGCGCACGGCGGCGGTAGCCCGAAGTCTCGCCCCTGGTCTGCGCATCGTGGCGCGCGCGAACTACCTCAGCGATGTTGACGCACTGCTGCGGGCGGGGGCCAACGAGGTGGTGCCACAAGAGATGGAGACTGCGGTGGAAGTGATGGCGCGCACCCTGCGGCATTTCTTGGTGCCCGATGACGAGATCGACCATCGCGTTCGCCTCGCGCGCGACATGGTGCCGGGCGATCGTCGGGTTGCGGCGCATCCGCGCCTCGATCCGCTGCAGATCGGCAATGTCGTCCCTGGCATCGAGGTGCAGGTAGCGGTCGTGCAAGCTGGCAGCGAAGCGGACGCTGCGTCGCTGGCCGACTTGCATCTACGCCGCCGCACCGGCGTCAACGTGATCGCCTGGAAGCGCGGCGATGAGATCGCCACCGAGGTCGATCCGGCCCGTGTTCTCCAACCGGATGACATTGTCGTGCTGCTTGGACCGTCGGCGCGTATGGCCGATGCCACGGATCTCTTGCGTCATATGCGGGCCGAGTCCTGAGATTGACCGGGCCGCTGATTGACACCCAAATACCATTGACATGGGGTCCGCGAAGAAACCCGAGCCACCTCTCCTTGAGCGCTTCGTAGAGTCGCTGCCTGGTTGCGAGTGCAGCGCCGTTTACAAAAAAAACGTGTGCCCTTCCCGGGCATGCGCGGTGCCCTCATTCCGCTGTGCCGCTTTCTGATTACGGTAGGCACGTCACTAAGGCCGCATGGTTGGCGTGCGGATGCGGCCATGCCAATGAGAGGTTGGTGCACCCCGGTAGGACCCTACACGCCGCACCGCACGACCGACACGCAACACCGTGCCACGGTTAGGTTTGTGCGCGGGGTCCCGCCGGGTCCAGCTTGGTTTTCTCGAATCAGCACAAGGGCGCGCGTGGTGTTAGGTTTCGTCGGCGGTTGTGGGACGGTTGATCCCACGCCCTGTCACCTCTTAGTCACCTCCCCTCACAAAGGAAACGTTACGGATGAAATCCTCGCTTTTCGCTGCCGCCCTCGTTGGCAGCCTGCTCGCTAGCAACGCCTTCGCTGACGGTCGCAAGCCCGGCAGTGTTCTCATCTTCCCCGTGCACCGTTCCGGCGCCGCCTTCACGGTTCTGTCCGTGACCAACACCAACCTGACGCCGCAGACGCGCATCAGCTTTGGTGGCAGCACGAACATTCACTACCAATACGTGAACGTGGTTGCGAACCCAGCCAACGCGTTCCGGCCGCTCGCCTGCGTGATCTTCGATCGCGTCGAGTTCCTCACGCCGGCCGACACCCTGAGCGTCCTGACGGCGTGTCACAACGCGACCGCCGGCCTTCAGGAAGGCTACGTCGTCGTGGACGCCGAGGACCCCTCGCTGTTCCGCACGCCGTGGTCGCACAACAACCTGATCGGCTCGGAGCTCGTGGTCAGCGCGTCGGGTGTCATCTACTCGACCGAGGCGATCCCGTTCTCCTCGCCGGTCAACGCCGGCAACGCGACCGACCTCAACCAGAACCAGCGCCTGGACTTCGACGGCCTCGAATACGAGAAGGTCGCGGAGCAGCTCTACATCGACTCGTTCATCGCCTTGGCCGGGTCACAGCTGTCGCTGTTGAACCTGACCGGCGCCGAGTCCGACATCAACACGATCTACCTGTCGGTGTGGAACGACAACGAGTTCCCCCTGTCGGCGACGATCGACTTCAACTGCTGGTTCGACCAGCCCCTCGTCCGGGTCAGCCCGCTGTTCACGGATGACTTCCTGCGTCGCACTCCCCAGGACCCGCGCGAGCTGGACCTGACTTGCGACGGCATCGGCGATCTGGAGACCGGCTGGGCGATCATCGACAGCATCGGTGTCCGCAATCCCGGCGGCCTGCAGATCTCGGCTGACGGCGCGGTGCTCGGTAGCATC
>JANPER010000274.1:0-13727 GCA_031423015.1 Planctomycetota bacterium
ACCGTCGGCGAGCGAACCACCCCGCTTTCCTGCCACTCGCCGCGACACGACACCCAATTCTGACGCGCGCGGCATCTCGTCGGCGCACCGCACGCCCGCTGGACAGTCGCCGCTCGCTCTTGATGAATAGTCCGGGCTAGCCAGCGACGGCGCAACGATCCCGCCCGCCCGCCCAGCATGTTCCCCAGCTCCGCGGCGTGGCTCGGTAGGTTCCCCGGCGTGTGAGACAGCTCGCGATGGAAGCTGACCTCGTCCTCGAGTCCCTGCGCAGTGAGAGCGCCGAACCGACGCCACAGGTGGCGGCGTTCCTCTACGAACAGCTGCGCGGTTTGGCTGCCAACCAGGTGCGGCGCGAGCGCGCCAACCACACGTTGCAGCCGACGGCGTTGGTCAACGAGGCGTGGCTGCGCATCGCCCAGCACCGCGCCGTCGACCCCACCACGACGACGCGCTTCTTCGCCATCGCCGCGGCGACGATGCGGCGGGTGTTGATCGATCACGCGCGTCGCCGGAGGTCCGACAAGCGCGGCGGCGAATGGCACCGCGTCACCCTCGACGAGGGTTTGTCGTCGACCCGTGGCGAGCCGCTCGATGTGCTGGCACTGGAGGCCGCGCTGCGCAAGCTGCAGGTCCGAGATCCGCGCGCGGCGCAAACCGTCGAGCTGCGCGTGTTCGGCGGCCTGGGGATGGCTGAGATCGCGACGCTCCTGCGCGTGACGCGCCGCACGGCACAGTCGGATTGGGCGCTGGCGAAAGCCTTCCTGCGGCGCGAGCTGGCAAACGACCAGGAGCAGGACCCATGCGAGACATCGACTGGGACCGTGTGAAGGCGCTGTTCGCGGGGGCCAGCGAGCTGCCGGAGGCGGCCCGCGCGGCCTACGTGCGCGCCGCGGCCGAAGGCGATGACGCTCTGCGTGTCGAGGTCGAGTCCCTGCTGGCGCACCACGGCAACGACGACAATGGCCACGGCTACGACGACGAGCTGGAGCCGCCGCCCGCGAGCATCGGCGAGTATCGCATCATCGAACGCCTCGGCCGCGGCGGCATGGGCGTGGTGTACCGCGCCGAGCAAGATCACCCCAAACGGCAGGTCGCGCTCAAGGTGCTGGCGCGCGCCAACGCGCACGTCTTCTCGGCGCGCGTGCTACTCGTGCGCGGCGACCACGCGGCTGCGGCCATAGAACTGGAAGCCGTACTCGCGCGCTTCGGGCCCAATCGACCGCCCGAGGATCACACGTTGAGCATCGCGCGCGGCGTGCTCGCGGAGGCCTACCTGCGCAGCGACCGCGCCACCGAGGACGAGAGCCATACGCGGCAGAACCTCGCCACGCTGGAGCGCGCGCTGCCGGGCACCTGGGAACACGCCACCGGCCAAGCGCTGCACGGCCGGTGCCTCGCCGCGCTCGGGCGACACGGCGAGGCCGAGAAGCTGCTCACCGCGGCCATCGCCATCTTCGATGACAAGCTCGGCGCCGCGAACTCGCGCACGCAACGCACGCGCACCGCGCTCGCGCAGATCTACGACGCGATGGGACGCGCCGCCGACGCGCACGCCGTGCGCAGCAAGCTCACCGGGTCCTAGGGTCCGGCCTCAGCGCAACACGATGTCGTGCGCGCAGGTCGTGCCGTAGCTGCCATTGCGCGTGCTCGTCGCGAGCACGGCGCCCTGTGCCCGAACCGTCAGGCCGACCAGGCCAACCGGAACCCGCAGCGTCACCGCCACGCCGTTCTGCGGCAGCGCGCCGATCGGCAGCACGCCGTCGGCACGGCCGAGCCAGAAGCCAGGGATCGTCACCGGCGCCGGCGCCTGGCCCGTGGTGTGCGCCTGGAACAGGATCGCCGCGACGGTGCCGTTCAGCCGGCCGCCCGGCGAGCGCAGCGCGAACTCGACCTGGTCGCTGGCGAGCGCCTTCTTCACCGGCAAGAGCGGATCGCCGCCGGCGTTCACCTGCGTGCGCAGTTCGAGATCGTCGTCGGTGCCGCGCAGCCGACACCAAGCCGTGGCCGCCATTGGGTACGGCGCCGCCATGCCGGTGGCGAGCCAGGTGTCGAGCAGCTTGCGCCCTTCGTTGCGGAGGAAGCCGATGCTGGCGTTGTTGGCGAGCAGCAGGAACTGCACGTACTCGTAGCTGACCGATTGATAGAGGAGACGTACGCGCGCAGCAGCGGCGCCTGCCGGCGGCGCGAGTGCGAGGTCGCTCCAGTACTCGTACACGCCGCCCGGGCCCGGGTTGCCGAACTGGTTGGCCGGCACCGGCACGAGGTTGCGCGCGCGCGCGGCGTCGTGGCGCATGCCGTACGCGGGGATGCGGTTGTCGGCGACGACCGTGTTGTTGAGCACGAAGTGGAACGTAGGCTCGGGCACGTCGAGCGCCTGCGCCGCGAGTTGACCGAGCGTCTTGGTGACCGCGCCGGTCTGCCGGTCGAAGGCGAGCGCGTCGTCGCCGAGGTGCCAAAGCCCAGGAGCTGCTGCGCCCACTGCCGGCTGAGCCCAAGTTTGGCCTCGAAGATGCGCGTGTTGGCGCCGCTCAGATCGAGCAGCGTGTCGATCTGCCGACTCTGGCCGTTGATCACCACGTTGACCGGGCCGTACGCGCCGTCCTCGCGCAGCGGCTGACCCGCCTCGTCGAACCACTGCACGTTCACCCACATGCGCCGACCCTCTGGGTAGCCAGAGATCAGCTTGTGACCGCTCAGGTTCACGACGCGCAGCGTGTCGCCGCGCATCTGCAACGCCGCCGCCGACTCCAGCATCGCGCGCACACGCACCTGACCGTCGCGCAGCGCTTGCACTTCGTCCAGGTTCAGCCCCCCACCAAAGCGCAGCGCGTTGTTCGCGTCTTGGTGCAAGATCGCATCGGCGAGCCAGGTGTTGCCGCCCACCAAGCTGTGCAGCGGCGTGTCCTGGCGCGGGTTCTCGAACGCGCAGCCGCGCGCTTGCACCGGCGGCATGTGGCAGGTCTGGCAGGTGAAGAAGCGCGGCGTGCCGTCGGCGTAGTCGGCGGTGGCATTCACGCGCATCGCCGCGTCGTAGGCGTCTTTGATGGCGCCCTGCTGCAAATCGGGCGGCAACGTCGGGAACGCGTTCACCCGCGTGGTCTCGAGCGCGCTCGCCTTGGCTTCGCTGAACGTGCGCTCGACGACGCCATACTGGAACGGGAAGTTGTTGAACCCCGCCTTCTGCGTCACCGGCCCACCCAGCTGGCCGCTGAAGCTGCCCGGCGCGAGTGGCTGTTGCGCGCCGTTGTTGTGCGCGAGGTCGCCGGTCACCGGGTTCGACACGTCGTGGCACGTGCCGCACATCTCGCTCGAGCGCATGAACTGCGACTGCAGCGCGGGGTGGTAGTTGGAGTTGCCATACGGCCCGTGCCGCTCGGGCCCAGGCCACAGCACCGCCGCGCCGCTGCCGGTGTAGGCGCGCTTGGGCGTGCCGCCGTCGTGCGCGAGGAACGGCGCCGTCTGCGTGCCGACGTGCTCGGAGTCATCGGGGTTCACGAGCGCGTGGCACACGGCGCACTCGACGCCATCGGTGTCGCTCGCTGCCAGGGCAGACCCGTCGGACGGCGACGAGCGTCCCTCGAGCCAGCCGCGCGGCGTATGGCAGCGCAGACAGAAGTCGCCCGCGCCGGGGAAGTCTTGCTCCGCAATCGCCATCGCCGCCCAGAACACCGGGTCGCGCGCGGAGTGCGCCATCGGGCTGCCGCGCCATACGTGCACCGGTTCGACCGCGGGGTCGAATTGGCCATGGCACGCATTGCAGCTCGTCACGTAGCCGAGGCCGGAGACCTGACCCGGCTGCGTGCCGGGCAGTTGCACGTCGGTGGGCGCGACGGCCGGGACGAAGAACAGTCCGAGCGGCACGAGGGCCAACGCGGACGCCATGACACGAGGGATGCGCAAGGGAGAGAGGTGACTGAGTCGAGTCAGGCGCGGGCAGGAGGCGTGAGTGTGACGTCCGCGCGCGGAAGCGTCCAGCGGCCGTTGCCACGGCATCGCCACGCGCGGCGCTTGGACAAGACTACGCCGAGGCCGCTCGCGCGACCCGCCCGCGCCGGCCTTGGCGAGCGCGATGCGCGCAAGTCCTCGTGCCAACGGACTCGCACCGAGAGAATCAGTGGACGCTGGCCTGGCCGCGCCGGCTGATCTTCAGTGCGACGAATCGGGCGGAACCATCGCCTGCGTCGCGAGATCACCGCCGAGGCGAAGCGCGAGTTGGCCGTTCGCCGCCGCGCGCATCTCGACGCCGGTGACCTTGCTCACCAGCCAGCCCGCACGATTCGCCTTCGCCTTGCGAAACGCCTTCGCGCCGCGCACGAAGAGTTCCGGCACCTTGGTGTCGCAGTCGATGATCCATGCCTCCTCGACACCGACCGCAAAGTAGAACGGCAGCTTGTCGTAGCTCTCGTCGCCGGGCGAGCGGATCTCGACGATGACGTTGGGTCCGCCGGCGAAGTGACTGCCGCGGCCGCGGGCAAGACGCTCTCTGAGCACGAGCAGCAGATCGGGGCTGCGGTAGTTGTGGGTCCACTTCCGGCGACCCGCCTCGACGACATTCACGTTGTGAAACACCCGGCCCTTCGAGAGTGGCACCCAGTGAACGGTCAGCCACCACTCGATCTGAAACTCGAACGATTGGTGTTCAAGCGTGGGTGCCGGCGGCATGTGCAGCACCCCTTCCCACATCTCGTCGAAACGATCGGCACCGATTCGCTTGCGCCACGCCTCGAGCATGGGCGGCACGTCCATCACCACGGCACGTCGGGGCAAGTCTCGCGTCATCACGGGCATAGTGTACCTCAGGTTGGAACTCAGGTTGATCGTGCACGGTTCGTCGCATGCCTACGAGTGGCAACGACGTCGCGTTTGGTTACAGGCGAAGTCGAGAATCGTGGGCGCGCGCCCTGAGCCTTCACTCGCACTTCAGTGCGTCTACCAACCCCCAGGGCTAGGCCATCGCCCTGTTCGGTCCACCCTCGGCGGACACCGGTGCCCATCCTGGTCTGACGCCGAGTCGCTCGCGGCAGAGCTCGCGGCAAGCGCAGGGCGGAAGCCGAGGTTGATGCTGGCGCCGCCAGGCTCGTCGCCGTTGCGGCTGGCTGACCGCGCGCCCTGCACCGAGTTGCCCCAGCCGCCGCACCGGAGCACGCACTGCGGGCCGCTCGGATGAGCACCGAAGGAAACGCCAAGACCTGGCCAACCGGCCGCCCGCGAGTCCTCGGTGCCAACGGACCCGCACCGAGAGAATCCGAGAGAACGCTGGCCTGTTCGCACCGTCTGATTCTTCAGCACGACGAATCTGGCGGAACCAGCGATTCCGTCGCGAGATCACCGCCCAGACGAAGCGCGAGCGTATCGTTCGCCGCCGCGCGCATCTGGACGCCGGTGACCTTGCTCACCAGCCACCCCGCACGATTCGCCTTGGCCCTGCGAAACGCCTTCGCGCCGCGCACGAACAGTTCCGGCACCTTGGTGTCACGATCGACGATCCATGCCTCCTCGACGCCGACCTCGAAGTAGAACGGCAGCTTGTCGTAGCTCTCATCGCCGGGCGAACGGATCTCGATGATGACGTCGGGGCCGCCCTCGATGTACTCGTTGCGGTCGCGCGAGAGGCGCGCCGGCCGCACCAGCACGAGGTCCGGCCCACGGTAGTTGTGCTGCCAATCGGCGCGGCCTGGCTGCGCGACGTTGCGCTGGTGCGACACGCGGCCGCGCGTCCGCTTCGCCCAGTGCGCGCGCAACCAGGCTTCGAGGTGAAACTCGAGGTCCTGGTGGTCAAAGTTGGGAAGCGGCCCCATGTGGAGCACCCCTTCCCACACCTCGTCGCAGCGATCGGCCCCCGTGCGCCTGCGCCACGCTTCGATGCTGGGTGGCATGTCGAGCAACACGGCGCGGCGAGGCGGGGTCTGCGTCATCGGGTGCATAGTGTACCTCGGGGTGGTCAAGCGTGTTTCGTCGCATGCCCACGAGTGGCACCGATCCGGCGTTTGGTTACAGGCGAAGTCGAGATTCGTGGGCGCGAGGTCAGACCTTCGCGCGCGCCCGGGCGCTACCGGCGGAACGCGTGCGTTGGATGACGCGGCTTCAGCTCACCTTCGGCTTCGCCCGGATCGAGTGCGAGTGGGGCGGAGAATCTGATCGGCATGCTCACATCTCCCGCGGCGGGCCGCCTCGGTTGTACGGGTCGATCACACCGTCCTCGTAGGTGCTCGTCACCACGCCGTTCTGGTAGTCGCACTCATCCAGACACCACTCCCACACATTGCCGTGCATGTCGAAGAAACCCCAAGCGTTCATCTTGCGCGACTTCACCGCGTGCGCGTACTCGCCCGACCTCGCGGCATCGAACACTGCGTACTGCTTCATCGCCTCGGCGCTGTCGCCAAAGCAGTACGCGGTCTTGCTTCCCGCGCGACACGCCAACTCCCACTCCGCCTCCGTCGGCAGGATGTAGCGATAACCATCCGGCAACCGCCCCGCGGCGCGTTCCTTCTCGGTGAGCTTGCGGCAGAACTCCATCGCGTTGGTCCAGCTCACGTAGCTGGCTGCCACGTCGTCGCCCTCGATCACGTTGGCTTTGCCCTTCCACGGCTCGGTGCCCATCACGGCCTTCCATTGGCCTTGCGTCACCTCGGTCTCGCCAAGCCAGAAGCCCTTTCGTTCTCTGGCAACCTGCCAAGCCCGGTGGCCGTGCTGAACGCCACCAACTTCACCGTGCAGTGGTCGGTCAACAACTGGGTGACGATCAACTTCACGACCCCGTTCATCTACAACGGCACCAACAACTTGGTGGTGCAGATCCAGAAGGTCTACGACCGCGTCACCAATCCGATCCCGGGCGTGGTCACGCATCAGACCACCGGCTCGCCGCATCGCACCGATCTGGTCCCAGCGAAGTACTCGTTCAGCGCGCTCGGAGGCGGTGGCTCGACAACGGATGTCGTCAGCTTCAGCGGCAGTGTGCTGTCGATGCGCCTGCTTTGTGATGCGCAAGGCACCGCGACGGTGCGCAGTGTCAGTCAGCCAACCGGCAGTGAGTTCGCGATCGGCACCAACGCCGAATACACCATCTGGGCGATCACCGGTACGCCGTGGGCTGCGTTCCTCGACACCGGCCTGCAGTCACCGATCTCGTTCCCGTTCTTTCAGGGCCGACTGTACGTCGTGCCCTCGCTCATGATCGGGAACGGCGTCACGACAGCGAACTCGTCGTCGTTGACCCTGCCGCTTCCCAATGTCCGCACGATCATCGGCAGCTACTTCACGCTGCAGGCGGCGACCGTGAGTCCCGCGACGCTGTCGATCGGCATGACCAACGTGGTCGACTTCTTCATCACCGGCTGAGCGTGAGCGCGGCGCTGCCGCTTGGAAGCCTCGGTGGCAGTGAGTCGGTTCAACGACGAGCCGTACCGTCGCAGCGATGTCACACCGGTCACCGTTGCGCCCGACAGCAAGCTGAGCATCTCCGCCGTGTCCCGATGCGGATGACCATCGATTGACGGCGCCCTCCGACGCCGTAAGGTCCTCCCACCTCGCGTCACTCGGGGTCGCAGTACAGGTTGACAATGAACCAGCACTGATTAGCGACACCGACCTCGCCTGTCCCTCCCAGAAAGACATCTCGTCATGCAACCCCGTCTCGGACTCCGCGCTTCGATTGGCGTTCTCTTCGTGGGCGCGCTCGGCGCGCAATCCGTCGTCAAAGACATCAACATCGCCGCGCCGTCGTTCGCGCCCAGTTCATCGCCCACCAACATGCTGACGGTGGGCGGCACGACGTACTTCGCCGCCAATGACGGCTTCACCGGCTCGGAGCTGTGGAAGACCGACGGCACCGGCCCGGGCACCATGATGGTCAAGGACATCAATCCGGGGGCGGCCAGCTCGTCGCCGGCGTCGCTGACGCTGTTCAACGGCTTCGTCTACTTCGCGGCATCCACTGCCGCGCTGTCCATCGAACTGTGGCGGACCGACGGTACCGCCCTGGGTACCGTCCTGATCGCGGACTGCTATCCGGGCACGGGTTCGTCGAACCCGTCCAACCTGACCGTGAACGGCCTGACGATGTTCTTCTCCGCGTTCGACGGCACCGCAGTGGTCGGCACCGGCCGCGAGCTGTGGAAGACCGACGGCACGACCCTGGGCACCGTGCGCATCACCGACCTGTTCGCGCTGGCCGGCAGCAGCATTCTGAGCGTCGCGGTGACTTCGTACGCGCCGTGGGGTACGGGCCTGCTGTTCCCCGCCACGAACGGTACGACCGTGAACAACGAGGAACTGTGGTACAGCGACGGCACGACCCTCGGCACCGTCATGGTGAAAGACATCTTCGCCGGGACGTCGGCGGGTGCACCGCGCTTCCTCACGCCGTTCGGCACGAAGGTGTACTTCACCGCCACCGACGGCACCGCGGCGCCGTTCAGCGGCGTCGAGTTGTGGGAGACCGACGGCACGACCCTTGGCACGCTGCTGGTTAAGGACATCTACCCCGGCTTCAACGGTTCGATCCCGAGCCAGCCGATTGTGTCGGCCGGCAAGATGTTCTTCTCGGCCAACAACGCCACCGCACTCACCGGCACCGGCCGCGAGCTGTACGTCTCCGACGGCACGACCCTCGGAACCGTTCTCGTGACCGATCTCAACCCCCTCCTCCTCAACGGGATCGCATCGCAGACCCTCAACATCATGGTGCCGTTCGGCACCGGCGTGCTGGTCGGCATGTCGAACGGCACGCTCGCGGGCCAGACCGGTGAGGAACTATGGTTCTCCGACGGCACCGCGGTGGGCACCGTCCTGGTCGCTGACATCAGCCCGCTCACCGCGAGTTCGTCGCCGCGCGCCGCGCGGGTCGTCGGCACCAGAGTGTTCTTCGCGGCTACCACGGTAGCGGAGGGGTACGAGCTGTACGTCACCGACGGTACCGGGCCGGGCACCGTGCTGACTCGTGACATCTTCCCCTTGGCGAGTGCGGGTCTGGCGACCACCTTCCCGAGTGCCGGCCTCGGCACGTCGCTGGTGTTCGCCGCGACCACCGGCACGGTCCTCCCCAACACCGGCGTCGAGCTTTGGATCTCGGACGGCACCCTCGCCGGCACCGTCCTGGTCAAGGACATCGCCGGGCCGCAGGCGTCGAGTTCGAACCCGATCAACTTCGCGGCGCTCGGCAAGCGCACGGTGTTCTCCGCGTCCGACGGCGTCGCGGGGATCGAGCCGTGGGTCACCGACGGCACTGTGGCCGGCACCGTGATGCTGATGGACGCCTTCCCCGGCGCCTCCAACTCCTCGCCCGCCAACTTCACGACGCTGGGCGACAAGTGTTTCTTCACGGCCACCAATACCACCGCCACCGTCGGCCTCGGCACCGAGCTGTACATCACCGACGGCACGCCCGGTGGCACCCAGCTCCTACTCGACATCAACCCGGGCACGCTGTCGTCGTCGCCCATCAATCTGGTTGTGTCGCACAACAAGTTGTTCTTCCTGGCGATCACGGCCTTGAACGGCCGGGAACTCTGGCGGTCCGACGGCACCGCCGCCGGCACGGTCATGGTTGCCGACTTCAACCCGGGCGCCCCCGCGGGCGCGCAGTCGTTCGCGCAGAGCATGGCGCCGTTTGGCAACGGCGTGATCTTCTCCGGCATCTCGCCGACCGCCGGTGGCGAGATCTGCGTCAGCGACGGCACCGCCGCCGGCACCGTGGCGATCGACTGGGTGCCGGGCCTCGGCGGCGCCGACCCGTCACCGTTCATCACATTCGGGGGCTACGCGTACACGAACGCCACCAACGGCGCGAGCGGCTTCGAGCTGGTGCGGACCGATGGGACCCTTGCCGGAACCTCGCTGGTCAAGGACATCGTGCCGGGCGCCCTCGAAGGCAACCCTGGCCCGTTCGCGGTGCTGAACAACAAGCTCTACTTCTTCGCAACCGAGGCGGGGACGACGGGGACGGAGCTGTGGGTCTCGGACGGCACGACGGGGGGCACCATGATGCTTGTCGACATCAACCCGGGCGCCGGCAGCTCGGTGACCAACAGCCCGTTCGCCGCGAACCTGATCGTCGCCCGGGACCGCCTGTTCTTCCCGGCCAACGACGGCACCAACGGCATCGAGCTGTGGAGTTCGGATGGGACCGCTGCGGGAACGACGTTGGCGCGCAACCTCAACCCGGGAGCAGGGAATGGCGTGGCGGCCCTCGCCTCGATCGTGTACCCGGCCGGGCTCGGCACCAAGGTGCTGTTCGCCGGTGACGACGGGGTCGGTGGCTTCGAGCCGTGCCTCAGCAATGGCACCCTCGCCGGCACCAACGTGATCGCCGATCACTTCCCGGGGCCGGTCGGCTCGGCGCCGGGTCAGTTCCTCGTCAACCACGCCGCTGCGGCGGTGTACTTCGCCGGCCTCGATCCGGTCGCAGGACGCGAGCCGCTCACGGTCTCCGCCGTCAGCGTCGGCGCGGCCCTGGCCGACGTGTTCGGCACCGGCTGCTACGGCACCACCGGCGTGCCGCGGATCGGCATCACCGGCGTGCCACAGATCGGCAGCACGTTCAGCGTGACGCTGAGCAACGCGCCGGCACTGACGTGGTGCCCGCTGTTCCTGAACGGCGCGCGCGCCGACTTGGCAGTCGGCGGCGGTTGCACCTCGTACCCGCTGCAGCCAGCGTTCGACGTGTGGCGGCAGACCGGCGTCACCGGTGCCGCCTCGGTGGTGGTGGCGGTGCCAGTCAACGTCGTGCTGGTCGGGTTCGAGGTGTTCAACCAGTGGGTGACGTTCGACACCGGCGGCGCGTTCTTCAACGCGCTGGCCTTCACCGCGGGCCTGCACGTCGTCATCGGCCAACCGTGACTTGCCGAACACCGGGCTCGCGTTGAGCGCGAGCCCGGCACCGACCGCTCAACCCTCGCTGATGCGCTCGATGTCCGCGCCGATGCGCTGCAGCTTCTGCTCGATCCGTTCGTAGCCGCGGTCGATGTGATACACGCGGCGCACGTCGGTTTGGCCGCGCGCCATCAGACCGGCAACCACCAACCCGGCCGACGCGCGCAAGTCGCTGGCCATCACCGGCGCCCCCATCAGCTGCTCGGTGCCCTCGATGATTGCGCTCGGGCCCTCGCGGCGAATCTTGGCGCCGAGGCGCACCAGCTCGGACGCGTGAATGAAGCGCTCGGGATACACCTTCTCGGTGATCACGGACACGCCCTCGGCCTTCAACATCAGCGCCATGAACTGCGCCTGCAAGTCGGTGGGGAAGCCAGGATAGGGCAGCGTGGTGATATCGACCGAGGTCATCCGGCCCGTGCGCGTCGGCACGTTGCGCACCCAGGTGTCGCCAATCTCCAACTGCGCACCGGCTGCCTGCAAGCGATCGATCACACAATAGAGATGCGCCGGTCGGATGTCGGCAATGGTGACGTTCGAGTTGGTCGCCACGGCGCCACACAAGAACGTCCCCGCCTCGATGCGGTCGGGGATGATCTTCCACTCACACCCGTGCAACCGGTCGACGCCCTCGACCACCAGGCAATGGCTACCAATGCCGCTGATCTTGGCGCCGCACGCGTTCAGGAAGTTGCAGAGGTCCTGCACTTCGGGTTCCATCGCCGCGTGCTCGATGTACGTCGTCGCCTTGCCGAGCGACGCCGCCATCACCACGTTGGCGGTGCCGAGCACCGTGCCGCCTTGATGGCCGCCCAGATAGACCACACCGCCGCGCACCGGACCCGACGCCGTCAAGCAGCCATCGTCTTGATCGATGCGCGCACCGATCGAACGTAAGCCTTTGACGTGCAGGTCGACTGGGCGATGGCCAATCACGCAGCCGCCGGGATAGCTCACGCGCCCGACGCCGCGCCGGGCCCACAGCGGACCGAGCACCACGAACGAGGCGCGCATGGTGCGCACCAAATCGTAAGGCGCGTCGTAGATCGTCTTGTCGACGGCCTCCAGTTCGAGATCGCCATTGGGAAAGCGATGCGACCGGATACCGAGCAATTGCAGGATGCGGAGCAGGTTATCGATGTCGGTGAGTTGCGGCACGTTCTGCAAACGCACCACGCCGTCCACCAGGATCGCCGCGGCAAGGATCGGCAGAGCCGCGTTCTTGCTGCCGGAGATCGGCACGGACCCACCGAGTTCGCGCCCGCCCTTGACGCGGATTCTGTCCACGATGCCCCTCCCAGGAGCGCAAAGAAATGAGCCGAGGAATCGCCTTCGCTGACCACGAAGACGCTGACCGAAACGGCAACGTAGCGCGATGACGGCACAAAGCAAACACGAAGCCCTCGCGCGGGAGACGACGCGCGCGGTAGTTTGCGGCGCATCTCATGCTGGCTGCACCTGCACCGCTCCGCGTCCTCCTGCTTGCGCACGGGTTTCCCCCGCTCAGCTTTGGCGGTGTCGAGCAGCACGTCGACGGCCTGGCGCGCGCACTCCACGCGCTAGGGCACACAGTGCATGTGTACACCCGCACGGAGGCTGGCGAGGCGTTTGCGCTCAGCGCGCCGCAGGTCGTCGATGGCGTGACCGTGACGCGTGTCGCCTATCGCTTCGAAGACCTGCGGACCCTCGATGGCTTGTATCGAAATCCAAAGCTGGACGCCGTCTTCGCGCGCTTCCTCGCCGCGCACGCGCCGTTCGACGTCGCCCATGTGCACCACCTGACTGGCCTGTCGGTCGGCACCCTCGACCATTTGCGGGCCGCGAAGGTCCGCACGGTGATGACGCTGCACGACTATTGGATGATGTGTCCGCGCGGGCAGATGTGGCATCGGCGCGGCGAACTGTGCGCCACGGTCGAGCCGGGGCGCTGCGCCGATTGCCTGGCGACGCCGTTTGGCGCGCTGCTGGGCGGCGACCCACACGCCGCGGTAGCCAACCTGCACGCTTGTGCGCTGGCGGCGCTGCGGTTGCCCGACGCGCTGGTGGTGCCGTCGGCCCGCGCGCTGCCACCGTTCGTCGCGCTGGGCGTCGACCCGACCCGCGTCCGCGTGGTCGAGAACGCGGTCGACGTGGAACACCTGGCCGCCGTGCCCGCGCTGGTCCGCCGCGCGCCGGACCAGCCCTTGCGCATCGGCTACCTGGGCACCTTGATCCCGAGCAAGGGCCTCGATGTGCTGATCGACGCGGTGCAACAACTGCCGGCCGGCGCCGCCACGCTCGACGTGTTCGGCAACGTGGTCCCTTACCACGGCGACCAGGGGTTCCTCACGCGGGCTTTTGGGCGCCTGCGCCCGCAGGATCGCGTGACCTACCACGGCCCCTACCTCACGCCCGATCTTGGCACGATCCTGACGCAGCTCGAATGTGTGGTCGCGCCAGCGCTGTGGGCAGAGGCGTTCGGCCTCACCGTTCGCGAGGCCCTGGCCGCGGGCCGGCCAGCGATCGTCAGCCGGATCGGCGGCCTGGCCGATGCAGTGCGCGACGGCGTGGACGGATTCTTGGTCGAGCCCGGCGATCGCGAAGGCTTGGCCAACGCCCTGCGCCGACTCAGCACCGAGCCCGACCTGGCGGCGCGCATGGGTGCGGCCGGGCGCGATCGCCCGCGGGGATTCGCGGTCATGGCCGCCGAGCTGGCGGAGATCTATCGCGCCCGCTGAGTTCCACAGCCGAAGCATCTTCGCGAAGCGCGAAGATGTTTCGGCTGTGGAAAGTCATGAGCCGTAAGTTGTTAGCCGTAAGTCCAGAACGCGGACAGGCGGTCAGACAGGTAGGCAGCGGTCTGGGACTTAGGG
>JANPER010000275.1:0-13622 GCA_031423015.1 Planctomycetota bacterium
TAGCCTCGTGGGGCGCCCTTCTCGGGATCTGTGTTTTGCACCCAGCATCCGATAGAGAGGGGCGCCTGTTTTGTACAGTACGATATTACCGTATGCCGCGTGCGGGCTCATCCGGCTTGCTCAATACGGGATCCACACCCGTTCAGAGCGCAGGAACGAGTTCAGTTGGGGGACATCGTGGGCGTGGTCTGCGGGCATGGCAAGTCGCTTGTGTGCGGCGCGGGTCGGCGCGGTGGTCACTCGCTTTGCAAGTATCGATCCGAGTTTGACCAGGCGCGCGGGCTGAGCGAGCCAGCAGCGGCTCTAGGCCAGCTCAGCATCACCATGAAATAGCCGCTCTCCCGACGCGCGCTATCGGACCGCTCCGCTGCGAGGGCTGTTCAGTCACGCCAAGGGTGGCTTCTATCACGATGGGCGCTTCCCCACCCTCATGGATGTCGTGAACCACTACGACAGCTTCATGACCCTGAGCCTGCAACCAGCGCAGAAGCTCGACCTCGTGGAGTATCTGAAGTCGTTGTGAGGGCTCGACCCTCTTTCTACAAAGCTGGCCATCCATAGCCGCATCGACTACCGCGCGCGCCTTGCCCTGAACCCTGCGGACTCTGCCGAAACGGCGGACTTGTTGGTCAGGCCCTCACCCCGGCAGCTTCTTCAACTCCGTCTGCACGTCCTTGCCGTCGGCCAGCCCCTTGTAGCGCGTCATCCACTCTTTCATGAAGCGCCCACCGTCGGCGAGGCCCGTGTAGTTGATCTCCTTGGCAACCGCGCGCACCTTTTCGGCCAGGTCCGCCGGCGACATCTTCTGCGGCAGGTAGCTCTCGATCACCGCGATCTCCGCGCGCTCGCGCACCGCGATCTCGGTGCGGCCGGCCGACTCGGCTTGTGTCACCGTGTCTTTGCGCGTCTTGACCGCCTTCTCCAGGATGGCCATGTCCTCGGCTTCCTCCAGGTCGTCTGTCTGCTTGTCGATCTGCCGCGCCTTGATCGAGGCGACGAGCATGCGCAGCACCTGCAGCTTGTCCTTCTCGCCCGCCTTGAGGGCGGTCTTCATGTCGGCGGCGAGGCGTACAAACAGTTTGCCCATGGGCGCATCATGCGGCAACGCCGCGGCGATGTCATGCGTCGCGCCACGGGGCTCGGCGATTGCAGCGATTGCCTGGGTGACGCCGAGCGCTATCCTCCCGCCTCATCTGGAGGATCTATGCAAGTCGACCTGCGCCCGCGCTCATTTGGTGAACTCGTCGGACTGACGTTCTCGCTCAGTGCCGCGCACTTTGCCAAGTTGTTCCCGTTGTCGCTGCTGTTGTCGGCGCCGGGCTTGGCGATGGCCTTCTACCAAAAGCAGATGGATCCGGTGGAAGATGCTGGCTCGATCTTGGCTCTGGCGCTCGGCGGCATGTTGATCGGCTTCGCGATCTGGCCGCTGGCGGCCGCCGCCAGCATCAAGATCGTCGCCTCGAGTTACACCGGCACGCGCTGTTCTCTCGGCGAAGGCCTTGCCGTCGGTTTGCGCCGCCTGATGCCCCTGCTTGGTTGCGTGATGGCCGTGGGCCTGCTGGTGGGCCTCGGCACCTTGCTGCTCTTCGTGCCCGGCCTCATCGCGATGACGATGTACTACGTCGCTCCCTGTTCGGTGGTGTTGGAGAACCAAGGCGTCGGGGCGTCGATGCGTCGCAGCAAGAAGTTGTGCGACGGGCACCGCTGGCGCGTGTTCTTCCTCATCTTGGTCGTGACCTTGCTCGTGCAAGTCGTGCCCGGGCTAGGTCTGGGCATGTTGCTGGAGATGGGCATCATCGGCGTTGGCGCGTTCTTGGCCACGCTCGTGGTGATGGCGGCGTTTGCGATCCCGAGCATCATCGCGCCCACGGTCGTGTTCTTCGACCTGCGCGTGCGCAAGGAGGCACTCGACGTCGCCATGCTCAGCGACTTGGTCGATCAGATCGGCAAGACCGTCGGCAAACGGGCCGCTTCGTGATCCAAGACCCGGGGCTGACGCCGCGACCGTTGCCGTCGACGGCGGACGTGCGGCAAGCCCTGGCCGAAGTGCTCGCCGACTCACAGTTGCAGCGTGCGCTGCAACCGCCCGAGCGCGGGGTGCTCGCATGGCTGGGCGAGGTCTCGACGCAAGTGCGCGCCTGGTTTGTCGACGCCGTGCAATGGCTGCTGAAGCTGCGCGTCGATAGCCCTGGCCTGTTCTGGCTGCTGTTCGCGGTCATGATCGGCGTGGCCGGTTTGCTGCTCGTCCACATTGGCTGGACGCTGGCGCAGGTCGCGCGCGGCCCGCGCGGCGACGCGAACGCCAGTGCAACGCCCGACGCCGGGCGCGCCGCGCATTCGCGGGCGCTGCGCGCGCAAGCCCATGCGCTGGCGCAACGCGGCGAGCTGCGCGACGGCGTGCGTCACCTGTTGCTCGCGTTGTTGGCGCTGGTCGAAGAGCGCAAGCTGCTGGCGGTGGCAACTTCGTGGACGATTCGCGAGATCGCCGCCCG
Organism: Planctomycetota bacterium; assembly: GCA_031423015.1. GTDB lineage: Bacteria > Planctomycetota > UBA1135 > UBA1135 > UBA2386 > DATGPD01. The sequence goes on from JANPER010000275.1 coordinate 2,493, forward strand.
CCTAGGCCAAGCGTTGCCGGCGTTGCAGGCCGCACCCGACGGTGCGGCGGCGGAGATCACCTTGTTCCATGACCTGACCGCGCGCGTCGAGAACGCGTGCTACGGCGGGGCCAGCGTGTCGGCGGCCGACTTCGCCGAGGTCGATCGCGGGCTCGATGTACTCTTGCAGCTCGCGGCACCCGCGCCGGCGACACACGCGGCATGACGACGCGGCCCCAGGGTTATGCGACGGGTCATGCGACGGGTCAGACCGCCGCCCCGCGCGACGGCTGGGTGCACGCCGGCGCCATCGCGCGCGACGAAGGGGCGCAGCGTCGGCGCCTGTCGTGGATGTTCGGCCTCGTCGTGGCGGTGGCAGCCGGACTCAGCATCCTGTGGCCCGACCATTCGGCGCGCGAGCTGACGGCGCACCGGCGCACCAGCTTGCACGCGGTGGCGGATGCCTTCTCCGCGCTGCACGACCTCTTGCTGCGCCTGGGCTACCACGTCGATCGATTGCGCGCGTCGTACGCCAAGCTGCCACCGCCGCCGACGGCGTTGATCGTGTGCCTCGACCCGCTGCCGTACGCGGAGCTGGCCAAGGTCTACGACGGCCTGGAGATCGGGCAGGTGAGTCTGCTGCGCCAGTGGGTGCGCGACGGCGGCCATCTCATGGTCACCTGGCCGAGTGCGCAACGCGACAAGGATCAGAGCACGCGGCCGGCGGACAAGCCGGGGCGCGACGACGTGATCGGCGCGCTGTGTGAACCGTTCCCGGAGTCCATGCCGGAGACGCGCTGGATCGAGCACAAGGGCATGCTGCGCGGCGTTGGAGAGTTGCAAGCGATCGCTCAGCCCTGGCGGCCGTTCACGGCAACCGACCTCGAGCTGGTCGAGGCGCACGTGCAGCGCAACCAGGCCGGTGAGCCGCCGCAGATGCAAGCGTTCGTCACGCCCTTGCCGGCGGGTTGGCGCGGGCTCGTGTGGCTCGACGGTGCGCCCTTGGTGATCGAGCGTCACGTCGGACGCGGCGTGGTGTGGGCGGCGTCGAGCGCGTTGTTGTTCAGCACGCTGGCGCTGGCGCGGCAGGACGTGGGCCCGCCGCTGGTCGCGCTGTTGCACATCGCTTGTGAGGAAGGCCGCCGCCGCGTCGTGTTCGATGAGTTCGCGCACGGCCAACGCGAGGCGCGGGGCATGGGTTGGTTCGTGCGCCACGGTCCGCTCGGCTATCCGGTGGCCGCGGCGCTGCTGCTGCTCGTGGTGTTGGCGTGGCGCGGCGCCGTGCGGTTGGGGCCGCCGCTGCCCGAACCGACCGTGCCGCGCCGCGCCAAGGAAGAGTTCGTGATCGGCATGGCGGCGCTCGAGCAACGCGCCGGGCACGCGCGCGCCGCGGGCCAGGCGGTGCTGCGCGCGCAGCAGAACAGCGCGCGCGGCGACCCCGAACGCAGCGCCGACCTGGCGCAACTGGCGGCAAGTCTGGACAGCGGGCGGCCGTTTTGCGACAACGACCTGGTCGCGTTGGTCGCCGACATCGACGCCATCGACCGCAGGAAGCCATCGTCATGAACCGAGTGCGGGAGTTGTCGGCCGTCATCGAAGCCGAAGTCGCCAAGGTCATCGTCGGCTACGACGATGCGGTGCGCCTGTTGTTGCTGGCGTTGGTGTGCGAGGGGCACGTGTTGTTCGAGGGCGTGCCCGGCGTCGCCAAGACCACGCTCGCGCGCGTCGTGGCGCGCTGCCTCGGCCTGCCGAGCAAGCGCGTGCAGTTCACGCCCGACCTGATGCCGTCCGACATCGTCGGCACGCAGATCTACGACTTCCAAGCCGGGCGCTTCCACTTGGTGCGCGGCCCGGTGTTCACCAACATGTTGATTGCCGACGAGGTGAACCGCGCGCCCGCCAAGACGCAGGCGGCGCTGCTCGAAGCCATGCAAGAGCGGCAGGTGAGCATCGAGGGTCAGACCATGCCGCTGCCGCAGCCGTTCCTGGTGGTGGCGACGCAGAACCCGGTCGAGCAGCACGGCACCTATCCGTTGCCGGAGGCGCAGCTCGATCGCTTCCTGTTCAAGATCGTGCTCGACTATCCGAGCCAAGCAGAAGAAGAGCGCATCGTCGGTTTGCACCGCGGCGACAACGCCGGGCTCAGTGCGTTGCTCGACACGGTGGCGAGCGTGGCCGACGTCGAGACGCTGCGCGCGGCCAAGGAGGAAGCGCTCGCGGTGAAGGTGCAGGACGAAGTCGGTCGCTACCTGGTGCAACTGGTGCGGCGCACGCGGGCTCATCCGCACCTGGCGCTCGGTGCCAGCCCGCGGGCGGCGGTGCTGCTGCAAGCGGCGGCCAAGGCGATGGCGGCGCTCGAAGGTCGCGACTACGTGGTTCCCGACGACGTCAAGCGTTTGCTGCTGCCGTGCCTGCGCCACCGCGTGGTGCGCACCGCGGCCGCCGAGGTCGAGGGCCTGTCGGTCGACGACGTGCTGCGTAGCGTCGCCGAATCGGTGCCGGTGCCGCGCTGACGATGACGCCGCTCGCCCGCGCGTCGTTGCGGCAGGTGTCGGTGCCGACGCCGCGCGCGCTGCTGCTGGTCACCGTGCTGGCGGCGATCGGCGTCGTCGCAGCGTGGTCTGAGGTGTTCGCGTTGCTGTGGCGCGTCGGTCTGTTGGCCGTGCCGCTGCTTCTGTTGGCCGACTGGCTGTTGCGGCCCCGGGTGACGGCGCTGCGCGTCGAGCGGGCGCTGCCGGCGCTGACGCACGTCGGCCGCACCACCACCGTCGACCTCGTGCTCGCGAATACCACCGGTGCTTCTCTGCGCGTCGACGTGCGCATGCCTTGGCCCCTGGGCATCGACGCCGCCGAGCTGCGCACCGAGTTGCGCGTGGCCGCCGGCGGCGAAGCCCGCATCCCGGTCGCCTGTGTGCCGCTGCGCCGCGGGCGCGTGCTGCTGCCGCCGATCGGCGTCGGCGTGTTCGGACCGCTGGGCCTGCTGGAACATCGCAGCCTGCGCGCGCGCGAAGACAGCCTGCGCGTCGCACCCGGGCGCCCGGCCGGCGAGGTCGCAGCGCTGCGGGCGCGAGCGACCTCGTTGCAGGACGCGGGGATGCGACGCACGCCGCGGCGCGGCAGCGAGTGGGAATTCGAGTCGCTGCGCGACTACGTCGTGGGCGACGAGGTGCGCCATCTCGACTGGAAGGCGAGCGCGCGCCGCTGCCGGCCGGTGGTGCGCTTGTTCCAGGAGGAACGCAACGCTGAGTTGATCGTCGCCCTCGACTGCGGCCGGCTGATGAACACCACCATCGACGGCGTGCGCAAGCTCGATCTGGCGATGACGCCGTTGCTCGACGTCGCGGCGGTGGCACTGCGGCGCGGCGAGCGCGTGGGCTTGCTGGCCTTCGACAAGCGCGTGCGCGCGTACTTGCCGCCGGGCGCCGGCATGCCGCGCCTGGCCGCGATGACCGCCGCGCTCGCTGACCTCGAGGACGACGACGAACCCACCAGTCACCTACGTGCGGTGAGTCACCTCGAAGAGCGCCAGCGCCGGCGTTGTCTGGTGGTGGTGTTCACCGACTTCACCGACGAGCTGTCGGCGCGCGACATGTACGCCAGCCTGGCCGCGCTGGCCCGCCGCCACACCCTGGTGTTCGTCGGCGTGGGCGACCCCTACCTCGAGGCTGCCCAGGCGGCGCCGGCAACCGACGCGCGTGCCGCCTATCAGCGCGCGGTGGCGGTGCGCCTCGCCCTCGAACGCCAGCGCACGCTGCAACGCCTCGAACGCCTCGGCGTGCACGCGCTCGACGCCGAGCCGCGTCGCCTCAGCGCGCCGTTGCTCGCCCGCTACTTCGCGGTGCGGTTTGGCGAAGCGAGCTGACGCGGCCGTCACCTCTTCGACGGTCTTGACGCAGCCTGGCCTTCGAACTTGTCGATCTCGGCCGCCGCTTCGACGAGTGCTCGTTCGTCGGGCCAGCGTACCCGTGCCTCTTCCAGGTCTTGGCGTGCCAGTGAGAAGAGGCGCGCACACGCCAGCGCGCCGATGGCGGTTGCAGCAGCCTTCGGATCCTCGGGATGGTCGGCGACCAAGCGCGCCGCCAGCTCGCGCGTCTTCCGTGGCTGCCCCGCCATAGCCGCGGCTCGCGCCAAGAAACTGAGTTCCTGCCAAGTGAACGGTTCCGACGAGCGCAACGCATCGTCCACCGCGGTGGCGACCTCGGCGCGCGTGTCCGCCGCCTGGGCTGGGTCAGCGTACGACGCGTACCAGCCCACCGCCGCCGTCACGCGCCAGATGGCCAGCGGATGCGACAGGCCTACCAAATCGTCGCGCGCCGCGGCGTTGGCCAGATCGCGGATGGCGCCGGCGAAGTCGTTGTTTCGCAAGCGCGCGATGCCGCGCATCCCCTGAAACGAGCACATGGGAAGCTCTGCGACCCATTGGTCGAACCCTTCGGCTTCGAACTTACCCGTCATGGCCCTCGTACCTATTCCAACGAGCGACCCGAGCATGCCCGTCATGGCCGCAAGCGGCAGGCGGAACAGGACCCGTGCGTCCTCTTCGCCCGTGCCTTCTGCCTCCGCGCGCAGTGCGTGTTGCAGAGGCGGGAGGGCCGCCTTGGTGAAGGCGCCAAACAGACTCTTCATGAAACTCGCCCTGAGCCTCGCCTCGGACCCGACCTGACCTGGAACGACAGCGATCTGCAGCTCGAGGGCTCCGGCCGTCAACTGTGACCACGCAGCTTGCACACCGGCACGCACGCCAGCCACGATCGCGATTTGGTTGCGAACCACATCGGGCAATTGCGCTGCCGACATGCGTGCCTCGGCCTCGGCGGTCCGGCCGAGCATGCTGAGCGCGAGCGCCTCGATGAACACCGGCGCCTGGTCGTTCGGATACATGACGCCGAACTCCCTCGCGGCCCTGAGCGCCATCTCTGGCCCCTCAAGCAGCAGTACCACTGGCCCCCACATCTCGTTGGTGGCACGGTGCCTGCGGTCGATCGCCAGCGCCTGCTTGAGATGGTCGCGCGCCGCCGCCATCGTCGTTGCCGCGAGCGCACGGGCGTACTCGCCCCAGACGGGCTCGAGATGCGGCGAATTGATGATGGCCTGCACTGCCTTGCCCGACTGCCGCCACTGGACCGGCCCCGACTCGCCGATCATCTGGCGTGAGAAGTCGTTGCGCAGCAACGTCACCATGGCGCGGTGCCGACCGAGGTCGGCCCGTGCGTCGAGGCGTTCGAGCACAGCGAACGATTCATCTGCGCGGAACGTCGCGTCCCACACCTCGACCAGCCCTAGGTCGACAGCCGTCGGATCGAATCTGAGTTCGCGCGCCCGCCCGTAGAGTGCCTCGGCGACCTGCCACCGCCCGTAGCTCGCTTCCAGGCGCGCCGCATCGAACGTGCGCGCGGCCTCGCCCGCCTCGGCACGCGCCCGAGCCTGAGCTTCTCGGCCGAGCGCTGTAGTCTCCCGCCCCCGCGCCGATGCTTCGCGTGTGCCGAACCAGCTCATGCCGATCAAAGACGCGGCGAGCGCGCCGAGTAACGCGGCCGGTAGCGGGTTCCTGTTGCACCACCGGGCGAACGTACGCCCCACGCTCGGTCGGCGCGCCAGTACCCGTTCGCCCTCCAACCAGCGGCGCAGGTCCTCGGCAAGGTCAGCGGCCGTGCGGTAGCGTTGTCTCACCGATTTGCGCAGCGCGGTCTCGACGACGACTGCGAGCTGGTTGGGGACGGCGCGGTTGAGGCGTTTGAGGGACGGCGGTGCGTCACGGGTAATCGCGACCGCCAGACCCTCGCGCGTCGGCGATTGGAACGGCGGCCGCCCGGCGAGACACTCGAATAGGATAACCCCAAGAGCCCATACGTCGGCGCGGGAGTCGATCTGCTGGCCTTCGACCTGCTCGGGCGCCATGTACACGATCGTGCCCATGTGGTCGCCGGTCAGGGTGAGCTGGCCAGCGGTACTCGCCTCTCGTACCAGCCCGAAGTCGACCAGTACCGGTTCGCCGTCGGGCTTCACCATGACGTTGCGCGGCTTGACGTCGCGGTGGACGAGATCGTGCGCGTGCGCCGCGTCGAGACCGTCGGCTAGCTTGCGCACCAAGGCCACCCAGGAGCTGATCTCGGCGAGATCACTTGGCGGCCGCGGACTGGCCGCAAGCGTCTTGTCGAGCGTTTGGCCAGGCACGAATTCCATCGCCAACCAAGGCGGCGTGCAGGTGTCGTCGAAGGCGACGACCCGGCACAGGTTCTGGTGCTGGAGTCTGGCCGCGACGTGCGCTTCCCGGCTGAAGCGGGCGCGCAAGTCGGCGTCGCGCAACGCGTGCGGGTGCAGGATCTTGAGTGCAACGTCGCCCTCGTGTCGGGGGCCTCGCGCGCGCCATACCGAGCCGTGCGCGCCGGCGTCGAGTTCTTCGAGCAGCTTGAAGCCTCCGACTTCAGTCGGGTACGTCGCATCGTCACCCGTCCGACTCGGCGGCGAGGTGGGCTCAGTTGCTTGGTCGTCATCGTCGGTCGGTGTGATCACGGCCTCGTCGAGCGCGTCGCCGAGTTCGGCGTGCTGCGTCAGCCACGTCGATAGCGACTCGGCGGTGCCGGCGCGCCAGCGGGCGCAGAACTCGCGGAAGGCGATCGAGGCGGCGACGACTCGTTCCAGACGCGACATGGGCGACTTGTTGGGATGCATGGCGATTGTCTGCTTCGGGGCATTTACCCGCGCGGCATGGGCGGTGGCAGGTGATGGGAACGCGTCACGCCGCGTGATGCGCGCAATTCCTTCATGCGCCGAATGCGCGCAGCTTTGGCACCGACGATCGTTCGAGCAGAGCCGGAAGCTCACGTGCCTTGAGCCTCTCGACTGTTGCCATCAGGCTCGTCCGCGCGCGGTGGTAACGCATCCGCGCTTGATCGGGGGTCATGCCGAGGGCAGTGCCGATCGCCGGAAACTCGAGGTCTTCGAACAGGCGCAGGTGGATCACGTCTTGATCGCGAAGCGTCAAGAACTCGACCGCGAGGCCACACCACGCGCACTCCTCGGCGCGCGCCGCAGCGTCGGGCGGCGAGACTGTGGTCGCCGCGACCCCGTGATCCAGGTCGAGCACTACCAGCGTGGCGCCGGCCGGAAGCGCGCGGGAACAGAGCGCCTTCGCCTGCGACTTGAGGTGGTTGATCGTCATGAGGGCGAGGATCTGTTGGAACAGCACCCGGCTTGCGACTTCGAAGTGCGGTGCGCGCTGCAGCACCTGCAGCGCCAGGTTGCCGAAGATGTCGCCGGTCTCGTGCATCAGCCGCACCGCGCCGTGTAGCCGAGCATGGACCAACTTGCGAATCCATGGCAGCTCACGCCGGAAGAGGTCGCCGCGCGCCTGCTTGTCGCCCTGCCGGGCGCGTCGCAACAAGATCAGGGTCATGCCGTCCTCGACGTTGTCGTCGAGCGGCGGGGTCGCCAAGGGAAGCGCGGTCGGGGAGTCGGACGGGCCAGGGGACATGCGCGCCGTAGGATAGCGCGCTCCCGGCATGCGGGCGCGCGCCGGCCACGCCGGGCGAGGAGTTGACCTCGTCCCTGCAGACGCAACGCCCGGTTGGCTCATGTCGCGAAGTTCGAGTGCGCGCCGGGTAGCCATGCGATTGAACGCGGGCCATCGCTTCAGTCGTTGCGATGCGTGTCCGGTGCTCCGCAGGGGTCACTTCTGACCGCACACGATCTCGCACGCATCACTCGTCACGAGGTTCGCGGCGTTGCTGCCCAGGCTTGGCACGATCGCTTGCATGTAGAGCGGGACGCGCGTCAAGCTACGCAGGTTGGGTAGCACGATGGTCAGAGTCGTTGATCCACCGGCGCTGGCCAAGAAGATCGACAAGACAGGATTTGTGTAGAGAGAGCACCCAGGCATCCCGGCGAAGTTCAAGTCGAGCGGCAAAGGGATCGAGTTCCACGAAGCCCGCGAGTCGCCCAGGATCACGACAGCCGGGTTGGTGCCGAGGTTGTCAACCCGGGTTGTGAAGGAGTACCCAACCCACGGCAGCGGAGCCGTGGGGTCAGGGCGCAACACGGGCGTGCCTCCATTTCCGCGGCAGCCGGAGCCGAACGATCCGTGGGCGGCCGGCCGATCCGGCGTGTAGACCCAAATGTCACCGAGAACGTTCGCGCCGTTGGTGCCGCCAAACAACAGAACTCGCCGCCGCGCCGAGTCGTAGACCATCGCATGCACGGATCGGGCCGGCGGTACGGTTCCTGGCGACCGTTCCATCCACTCGGCGCTGATCAGATCTTCCCACTCCCAGGTGTCGTTCATCCCGATGCTGCCTTGGTAGCCACCAAACAACACACTGCGGCTCCGGGCCGAATCGAAGACCATGGCGAGGTCGGCGCGGGCGCGCGGAACCCGTCCTGAGGGAGTGCGCGCAAGCCAGTTCGCGCCGTCCCATTCCCACGTCCCGCTGAGGTAGTTGTTGCCGTTGTAACCGCCGAGCATGACGACGCGAGCCCGCGCTGAGTCGTAACACATCGCCGCGCGCCTGCGCACTCCAGGAGTCGAAGGTGAAGTCCGCTGCATCCAGTTGGTGCCGTCCCACTCCCATGTGTCGTTGAGGTTGGCGCCGTTGTAGCCACCAAACAACACCACGCGTTGTCGCGCCGTGTCGTACGCCATCGCATGTCCGTCGCGGGCCGGGGGCGTGGGGTTGGTCATGACCTGCGCCCACACGCTGCCATTCCATTCCCATGTGTCCGCAAGTGGGCTGTTGTTGGTGGGCGTCTTGCCGCCATACAGCACGCACACTCGCCGAGCGGAGTCGTAGACCATCGCATGTCCAGTCCGAGCCGGTGGGCTCAGCGCGGGGCTCAGTTGGTTCCAGCCGGCACCGTCAAACTCCCACGTGTCGCGCAACGCCGCGCCCGTGTTGCTACCGAACAGCACGACGCGGTCGCGCGCTGAGTCGTAGGCCATCCCGCGCGCGTACTGGGCTGGCGGGCTGTTTGCCGGGCTGAGCTGGACCCAGTTGGTCCCGGGGAACTGCGCGGGGAGGGGAGCAAATGCCAGCAGTGCAAGGGGCACGCGCAGGCAGAAGGAAGGGGAGGTCGACGGTCTGCCGAATCGAGGTGTTCGCATCGTGGTTGTGTTGATGAGTTCGAAGCGGAAGACCACGCGAGTTGACCGGACCGAACAGAATCTCTCGGTTGTTCTCTGTCGGTCACTGCCCCGACATTCCATGGACCGCGGCGGTGCATTTCACGGCGCGTAGCCATGGTTGATCGCGCGGCTCGAACGGTCGGCGTGCACGCGCTCGACGAGCCGCCGCTAGAACGAGCGCCGGTTCGTCGGGTCAGCGTACCCGTGCCTGAACTGACGTTCGACCTACACGAACGGGTCCAACGTCACGAGTTCGGGAAACAAAGAGAAGTCGCGATCACGCGTGAGCAGCCTCTCTACGCCATGCGCGATGCAGATCGCGACGATGCGAGCGTCGTGGATGATGGGACCACGCACGCGTGGCCGGCGTGCGAGTCGAGCGAGGTGCACTTGCAGATCGTCGGTCTCCGCCAGCAAGCGCACGGTCGGGGCAGCGAACCAGGCCTCGAGCTGGGTCCACGCTTGATCTGGTGTGCTCGCCGCCGACTTCCAGATCCGGACGTTGGTGACGACGCTGAAGAACTCGTAGATACACGGCCAGGGGACGGCCCATGGGTCTGATCCCTCGGCCAGCGTCCGCAGGAGCTCGGCTGCCCGCGCATGCTCCGGTGGCTCGCGCCGGTGCGCATAGACCAGCACGTTGGTGTCGATCGCGATCACCGTTCAACGGCCGCCGTAGATCGCGTCCCGCAGATCCTGCCACGACAAGGTCTCGAGTGGATTCGGCCCGCCGGCTCGGCCCACGCTGCGATCGCGCAGCTCGTAGGCGGGACGTCGCTCCTCGAGGATGCGGCGTAACCCCTCCTCGACCAGGGCGCGTAGCGGCTTGCCGAGTCTGCGGGCCTGCTTCTTGGCACGCGCCAGAAGCGCGTCCGAGATCTCGATGGTGGTCTTCATGAAGGCATCCTACCCATATCACGTCGTATGGGTAACCCATATCTGCCGGCGCGCTACTTCGCCGTGTGGTTCGGCGAAGCGAGCTGAGCGTGGCCCGCGTGTCGTGCGGCAGTGCGAAGCCGCGCAGTGAATGGCGTCCGAGCGCAAATCGAGAGGCCATCCGCGGGCGTGGCACTAACCGACCAGTTTTCTGCAACTGTGCCGGTTTCGAACGCGCAACATGCGCCGGACGCAGGTCAGCCGCTGAGATAGCTCCATCATGCGCAGAGGGTCGCCCGCGACGAAGCCCGCGATGAAGGCGCGCTCGTCGTCGGGATCGAAGTCGGTTTGCATGAGGGATGGGTGGAGAGCCCGGCGCAGTTGCAGGAATGAACAGGGAATCGGCCGTGCCGCCAAGTAGTTGCGCCGATCTCGCGAGAAACACGAACAGCGCGACGTAGGCGGTCCTTCCTGTCACAACGCAGCAAAGGCCCCGCCAATTACTGCATCGGCTCTCGGCTCTCCAACCATGTCTCTGCAACCGATCCGTCATCCCTCGACGGGTCGACGCTTGCGACAACCTCGATGGCCGCGCGGATTGGTTGGTCGGCGCGCCAGACATCACCGCGGGTGTGCAAGTCAGCGGCATGGCCTACATCGTGTCGGGTCTTGACGGGCGCGACGAACCAGAGCGTCGCCGCCCCGCTGGGCATCCCCTCCGAAGAGTTCTTCGGTGAACTGGTGTCTGAACTCGGCAAAGTAGACACGAGCACGCGTCAGCGCTTCATGGTCCTGCGGAACAACGTCAGTCCGTCCGGCGCGCACAAGCTCTACGTCTACTGAACCGTTCGCTGGTGAATAGTCCGGGCTAGCATGGAGGGGCCAATGCACTTCGCTGCCTATGCCACGGCCATCAGTCGTCTCGAGGCGTACCTCGTGCGCCGGCGCACCGGCACCTCGGAGTCGGAAGCGGAGTTCTTGGCCGCCAACGCCGACCTTGCCGAGCTGCTGTCGCCCATGCTGGAAGCGGCGCCGGGGGGGGGCGGCCGCCGGGCCAGGATTTGCCGGACCGCGGGGACGCCCCCGGCCGGGGGCGGGCGCCCCCGCCGGGGGGGGGGGGTGGGGGGGGATAGGATGGGACGCCAGAGCGGGCAGGG
>JANPER010000276.1:0-14427 GCA_031423015.1 Planctomycetota bacterium
TGCCAGCGGACATGATCGTCGACGACGCGCAGCTCCTGCACTTGCTAGCCAACGCCGACCGGCCGACCGGCTTGGTGCGCCGCGGCGCCCACGTGTTCCTCACCGCGAACGTGGTCGATGCGCGGCCGAGCTTGGAATGAGCCGGACATCGGCGCGCGCCGCCGCGTGGACTACCGAGCGACCGCGAACCCCGGCACCGAAGAGACTAGCCCGGTCGGCAGGAGCACGCCCGCCTGCACCACGAACGTCTCGCCAGGGGGCAGCCCGCGGGGCACGCCGATCGACATGGAGAAGCCGCTCTGCGCCGGGGCGGTTCGGCAAGTCAGGACGATCGATGCCGACGGATCGAGCCACAACGTGCCGAACGGCGACGGCGTGCTGGCAATGGGCACGCCCGCGAACAGACAGAACGCGCTGCCCTGGGCTGAATACAGCGTGACCGTCGAAGTCGACCCGCCGAGGAGATGGTCGATGACGCACGCTGGCACGGGACCACGCCGAATGACGGCGTTGCCGGTGATCTCTGGCGCGCCGCCCGTCGGGACCAGAGTCGTCATCGGGTCGATGTCGACCGTACCGTACTCAGCGCTGATCGCAGGCCATGGCACAATCGGATAGGCGGCAGCGATCTCAGTGTGCTTGCCCGCAAGACGAAGCATGCCGCTCGTCATTTCGATTCCTGCCCCGACGCCCCCGAACCCACTGCCGCCAGAGATGCGACAGTCCGTGATGGACACGTCGCTGTCGGAGACGCGCAGCCCGGCGAGCGCGGCGATCCAGGGGCCCCCACGGAACGTACAGCTGTCGAAGAAAGTGCGTGATCGCGTGCAGCTCACCGGACCGAGACCCGACACGTTGACGCGCAACCCGACGACGAGGCGTGAATCGACGATGGTCAGCGATGAGCGAACACCGGTCGCTGTCCAGGGAAGGTCGATGTCGTCGAGAACGACATCGCCGGCATTCGAGCTGACCGTCATGAACGCGGCGTAGAAAGCCAGTCCCTTCAGCACGAACCGTTGCCCCGCCGGAATGCCGGAGATCCGAAACGTGGTCGAGGTCCCGTGGTTCACGCGCGCGCCCGGCTCGGCGACCACGCGAACACCTCTCGTCGCCGTGATCAAATGCTCGAAGTAGTCGCCGGCGCGCACGAGAATCGTGTCGCCAGCGATCGCCACATCGAGGGCGGGTTGGATGTTGGGAAAGTGACTTCCCGCACCGCCGACGAGCCAAGTCTGCTGCGCACGCGGGGATTCCATGAGGGCGAGCGCCAGCACCAGAGCAAAAACGTTGCCACGCATCTTGGACATCATACGCGGTTGCAGTTGGAGTCGGAGGTGAGAGTGAGCAGCGTGTCGAGTGGACCCGCGATGCCTGAGTTCCCCGCCATCGGATCGGAAGAGCGAGTCGGGTTTGGCGTAACGTCACACGTACGACACGTACGCCTACGGATTGACGGGCGTACGTCGACACCCCACGCTGGTCGGCATGTCGGTCACTGCCTCCCAGCTGCGGGAGAACATCTATCGGATCCTGGATCGAGTTCTCGCCACGGGCGTCCCGATCGAGGTGTCGCGGGGGCGCCGCAAGCTGAAGATCGTTCCGGACGACTCCGGCGAAACGAAGCTCGACCGTCTCGAGCAGCGCCCCAAGGCGTTGTGCGTCGAGCCAGAGGAACTGGTGCACGTCGATTGGTCCAAGGAGTGGAAGCCTTGATCTAGCCGCGACACGGCGATGTGGCACGCCTAACGTTCAGCGCGCCGGCACCAGCAAGCGCACCACCGGCACCTCGGGCGGCGCGTTGTAGCGGATGGGCAACACGGTCGTGCCCACGCCGCGGCTCACGTAGAGCTGTTGGCCATCGGCGGCGTGCGACCCTTCCAGCCAACCGAAGCGGCTGTGACAGATGGCCTGGCCGAACACGCGCACCTGGCCGCCGTGGGTGTGGCCCGCGAGCGTGACGTCGACGCCGACGGCAGCGGCTTCGAAGAAGAAGTCGGGGTGGTGCGACAGCAGAACAACCGGGTCGATGCCGTTCCAACCAGTCAGCGCCGCCGGTAGATCCGGCGTGCCCTCGGTGAGGTCGTCGACGCCGCACAGCCACAGCGCGTCGCCGTTGCGTTCGATGCGCATGCCGGTGTTGTGCAGCACGCGCACGCCCTGGCTCTCGAGACTGGCGCGCCAGCGCTCGATGCCGCGGCCGAAGAAGTGATCGTGGTTGCCGGGCACGGCGAACACACCGAGCGGCGGGCGCAGGATCTGCATCGGCGCGCGAAAGAACTCGATCTCGCGCTCGCGCGTGTTGATGAGATCGCCGCCAAAGCACACGAGATCCGGCGACATCGCCATCACCCGCTCGAAGATGCGCGCCAGGTCGCTGGAGTTCATGCAGCTGCCGGCGTGCAGATCGGAGAGGAACGCGATCTTCAACCCATCGAGGCCAACGCCGCCGCGCTGCAACACCGTGTCGACGAAGTGCACTTCGAGCCGACGCTGCGCCAGATCGTGCAGCCAACGCCCGGGCGGCAAGACGTCGAACGCGCGGTTTACCTGGGCCGCCGCGATCGCGCAGAAGCGCCTCCACCACGTGCGCTTGCCGGTGATGGGCCCGATGGGGATCGGCGCGCGGCGGCGGTCGGCCGGCAGGAGCGCCGACATGGGCGCCCCGCTCGAGGCCGGCGGCGCGGTCGGCCATGGCGGCAGGGACATCACCGCCGCCAAGCCCGGCTCGGTCGAGGTCATGGCGCCGGATCCCGCCGCCGTCTCCTCGATGCTCATGCCGTGCGCCTCACTCACACGGTTCGGTCGTTGTGCATCGTTGAGTTGAGTCCCGAGTCGAGGCTCGCCAGCTTGTTGAACAACGTGCGCACACCGATGCCGAGCGTTCTCGCGGCGCGCGTGCGGTTGCCGGCACATTGCGCGAGCGTCGCGGTGATCAACGCCCGCTCGACGCTCGCCAAGGGCTGACCGACGAGGCTCGCCATCGCGTCGAGGGGCGCGACCGGTTCGAGGACGACGTCTCTGGCTCGCCCACCGGTCAGCTCGCGCCGCAGCATGTCGACCTCGAGTCGACCCTCGCTCAACACGAGCACGCGCTGCAAGACGTTCTGCAGTTCGCGCACGTTGCCTGGCCAGTCGTACGCCGCCAGCACGATCGCCGCCTCGGGCGTCAACTCGGCGTGTCCGGCAAGGAAGTGGCGCGCCAAGCCCTCGATCTCATCACGCCGCTCGCGCAGCGGCGGCACGTGGATCGCCACCACGGCCACGCGATACAGCAAGTCGGCGCGGAAGCGCCCACGCTCGACGTCGAGGCGCAGGTCACGGTTGGTGGCGGACACCACGCGCACGTCAACGTGCAACGGCCGTTCACCGCCGACGCGCGTCACTTCGCCATCTTGCAGCACGCGCAGCAGCTTGGCCTGCAGCGGCAGCGCCATCTCGGAGATCTCGTCGAGGAAGAGCGTGCCCCCGTCGGCCAGCTCGAAGAGGCCGGCGCGACGCTTGATCGCACCGGTGAAGGCCCCCGCCTCGTGGCCGAAGAACTCGCTCTCGAGCAGCGCCTCGGGCACCGCCGCGCAGTTGATCTTGACGAAGGGACCGTCGGCGCGCGCCGAGCGTCGATGCAGCAGCGCGGCGATGCGCTCCTTGCCGGTGCCGCTCTCGCCGGTGACGACCACCGGCGCGTCGCTCACCGCGGCGCGCTCGGCCAGTTCGACCACCGCGCGCGTCGTCGGTCCAGCGATCACCATGTCGTCACCGGTGGCTCGATCGCGCAGGAAGCGATTCTCGCGCAGCAGCCGCCGCCGGCCGCGCGCGCGCAGCAGCGCCAGCTCGAGGTCTTCGAGCAGCACCGGCTTCTCCAAGATGTCGTCGGCACCAGCGCGCATCGCCGCGGTCGCAACGCCGAGCGTGCCGTGCGCGGTGACCAAGACCACGGGCCGGTCGCGGTCGCGCGCCTTGGCGTCGGCCAGCACGGCCAAGCCGTCGCACCCCGGCATCTGCAGGTCGGTGAACACGCAGTCGATCACCTCGCTCGCCAACGCCGCGCACGCTTCGTTGCCATCGCGCGCCGTGATCACGTGCACGCCGAGCGCGGTCAGCGCTTCGCGCAGGTAGTCGAGCGAGATCGGCTCGTCGTCGGCCACCAATACGCTCTCAGTCGTGCGACGTTCACGCGCCACCGTCGGCCTCCGCGTCGGCGATGCACGGCACGCTGATCTGGAACTTCGCGCCGGGTTGCCCAGGGTTCAGCAGAGTGAGCGAGCCATGCAGGAACGACAGCACGCGCGCCGACAGCGCCAAGCCCAAGCCGTAGCCGTTTGCCTTGCTGGATACGAACGGCTGGAACAGGCGCGGCGCCAGCTCGCTTGGTACGCCGGGGCCGTTGTCAGCCACCACGATCTCGAGCCCGTGGCTCGCCGTGCGCTCGACGCGCACATGCACGCGCACGCCCTCGCCCGCCGCCTCGGCCGCGTTGCGCAACAGATTGGTCAACACGCGCACCAAGGCCGCGCCCTCCACACGTTGCTCGACGGCACCCGCGGTGTGCACGCGGTCGCGCGGCAAGCTCGCCGCGAGTGCCGCCTCGTCGATGGCGTCGCACACCGGCAGCGGCCGCCGGGCCGACGCGCCGGGACACGCAAAGGCCAACAGCTCGCGCACGATGCGATCGACCTGCGCCAGGCCCTCGCCGACGCGCTGCGCGTAGCGCCGCATCTCGGTGGGCTCGCTGCTGCGCTGCAGCAGCGCGGCAAAGCCGCACGCGCCGTTGAGCGGGTTCTTGATCTCGTGCGCGATCCCCAACGCCAGCTCAGACAGCCCGGCCAGACGGTCGAGGCGGTCGACTTCGCGCTCCAGGCGCGCCACCTGCGAACGGTCTTCGAGCAGCACCAGCCGACCCCCACCATCCATCGGCGCAGTACGCACCAAGACCCGGCGTCCGCGCACCTCGCGTTCGCCCGGCGTCCAGACGGCGACGGCGCGCACATCGTCGGCGTCGAGCAGCCGGCGCGAGGCCTCGTTGCACCACACGACCTGCCCTTGCGCGTCGAACGCCGCGACCCCGAGCGGCAGCGCGGCCAGCAAGCGATCGCGCTCGGCCAGCGAACTCTGCAACGCGGCGTTGCTGCGGTGCAGCTCCAGGTCGATCGACGCCGCGCGCTCCTTCAGCTCGGCGTAGCTCGCCTCCAGCCGACACGCCGCGTCGCTGAAGCTCGCCAACGCCTGCGCCAGTTCCGCTGCGTCGACTTCACCCTCGATCAGCGGCTGCGCCACTCGACCTTCCCGATCGGCCGCACCGGCTTCCAGTCAGCGTTGTCGCGCATCCACTGCATCTGGCGCCGCGCCACGCGCGCCGCACGCGCCCACGGTCCGGCCTGCGTCTTGCCGTCGACCTCCGTGGTGTCGGCTGCCTCGACCTGCAAGTACAGCTCGTCGGCCTTGCCGGTCTCGCCGAGCGCCTCGAGCGAGCGGGCCAGATAGAACTGATCGACGCGGTCGAGCTGCTTGGCGACAGCCAGTTCGAGTTCCTGGCGCGCGCGTTCATAGCGCTTGGCGAAGAACAGGGCGCGACCGACGCGCGAATGGTCTTCGGAGCCACGCAACAACACCGCGGCGACGCCCTCGATCGTCTCGCTGTTGGCGGCTGGCTCCACCGACGGCGTGGGCGCTGGTTCGTCCACCATGGCGAACGGCTCGGTCGCGGGCGACTCGATCGCCGAAGGCGTCGGCCCCACGTCGGGCAACTGGCCGTGCGATGGCGCGCCAGCCGCCGTCATCGCGGCGGCCACCTTGGCTTGCGCCTGCGCCACCTTGTCTTGTGCCACCGCCAGGCGCGACGAGAGCCCGGTGATACGCGCTTGTTCGTCGAGCAGCTGCCGCTCGGCTACATCCTTGTTGCGCGCGCGCTCGACGTCGAGCAACGCAAAGAACGGCTCCGAGAGCAACGGCAAGCCGAGGTCGTAGCGCATGCGCGCATTGAGCGCGCGCTCGTAGGTCGCCTGCACACGCCGCAGGTCTTCCTGCAGGCTGGCCGGGCTCGGCTGGCCCCCCGTGGGCTGAGATGGCTGGGACGGCATCGCTCGGGCCACGCCCGACTGGCCGGCCATCGACCGGGCGCACATCACACCGAGCAACCAAGTGGTCGCCAGCAGCGCGGCGCGCCTCATCGCAGCACTCCGCGGTACGCGTCGGCCGCGCGTTCGACATCGCCCAGCAGCTCGTAGGCCGAGCCGATCAACTCGGCCGCCTGGCGCTGCAGCGCCTCGTCGGTCAGTTCTTTGGCAATGGGAGCGGCCTGGCTCGGATAGGTCGCGAGCTGCTCGCGGTTCTGCTTCACCTGCTCCAACATCGCGCGCAGCTTGCGCACGCGTGCGGCCTGCCCCTGCGGTGTACCCGGGTCCGTCAGCAGGTTGGCGGTGGCGACCGCCTTCTGGTAGCGCCCGACCTCGAAGAACGCGTCGCTCAAGAACAGGATCAACTCGGGGTCGGCGCCCGGGCTGCGCACTTCGACCTCGAGGTCCGTGAGCGCGTTGTCGCGCTCGCCGAGTGCGATCGCGGTCTTGGCGCCGACGATGCGCGCGGCACGGCGCCAGTCCTTGTCGAGACCATCGAGCTGCTTGCTGGCCGCGAGCGCGGACGCACGCGCCTCCAAGAAGCGGCCCTGACCAGCGTAGGCGCGCGCCAGCATCACCTGGGCGCGGCCGCGGCGAGGATCCGCCTCGGCGACACCGAGGAACAGCTCGAGCGCTTCCATCGCGACCGGGTACGCGCCAGTGCCCTCGGCACCGAGGCCGCGCAGATACCAGTAGTCGCGGAACTGGCGCTCGCTGAGGTCGCGGAAGCTGCGACTGCCGGCCAGCACCTCGATGTTGCGGAACACTTCGTCGGGCCGCTCGCGCGCGACCTGCGCCTGCGCCATCAGCAAGTACGTGTCGACGATCTCCGGCGCGTCGGCCAGCGGCAACAGGAAGCTGCGCAGTTCGCGCACACACTCGTCGTAGCGCCCGCCGGCCAGCAGGATGCGCCCGATGAGGACCGCGGCCTTCGGCATCTCGGGTCGGCTGGGGTGCAGCTCGGCGACTCTTCGCGCCCAGCGCTCCGCCTCGTCGAGCTTGTTGAGTTCGAAGTAGCCCTCGGCGATGCGCAGCAGCGCCAACGGCGCCTGCGGATGCGACTGATCGCGCTCGTACACCGTCTCGAAGGCCGAGACCGCGCCTTGGATGTCGCCTTGCGACAGCCGGATGTGCGCCAGCTGCATGCGGACCCGCGTGCCTTCCTCTTGCACCAATGGGTCCAACAGGTCGCCGCGCGAAAGGAAGCTCTGATACCACTGGATCGCCCACTGCCGCAGCCGTTGCCGGCCCGACTCGACGTCACCAGAGGCCTGGCTCACGACGTGCACACGCGTGCGCACGGCTTGCGCGTCGGTGCGGTCGTCGAACACGACGTCGGCACCACCGGCCGCCGCCAGCAACTGCGCCACGACGCGCGGCGGTTGCGCGACGAACGCCAGGTCGAGCGTGACCATCGCCAACGACGCCTCGAGCTGCTTGGTCTCGAAGTCGATGCGCCAGTCCATCGCGTGGCCCAGATCGACGAAGGCCCGGTCGCAGGCCACGCCGTTGCGGTCGGCGGCGAGCAACCACGGCTCGCGGCTGCGATCGACGGTGAACAGCTTGCCGCCACTGTCCTGCGCGCGCAGGCCGGCAAGCAAGCCGAGCAGGCACGCGGCGCGTGCGGGGTTCACTCGTGACCTCCCTTGTCAGCGCCATCGCTGGCCTTGCGGGCCGGCGCGGCCTTGTCGCCCGACGGCTTGTTCGCCGCCTCAGCGTCGTCGGCCGCCTTCTTGGCCGCTTCCCGTTGCGCGCCCTGCTCGGCCTCGACGCGGTAGCCGTCGCCCAGCTTGAGGTAGGCCTCGGCGATGCGCGCCTGCAAGGAGGGTGGCACCTGCTTGTGCTGCAAGAGGAAGCGCGCGTAGTGCCGGCGCATGTCGGCGCCGCGCCCCTCGGCCTCGGCGGCCTTCGCCAGGTCCAGGAGATCCTGCGGCAGCTGGGCGCCGACGCGCAGCCGGTCCATCGCCGCTTCGTAGCGACTGGCGTCGGCGGCGCGACCCACGCGGACGGCGAACATCGCCATGGCGTGGTAGATCAGCCGCTGCTCGACCTCGACGAGGTCGGGGTTGGCCTTGAGGTAACCATCGAGCACGGCGATGGCGTCGTCGAACTTGCCCTCGCCGGCCAGCTCCAGCGCGCGCAGATAGAACGCCTGTTCGCTCAACGCGAAGGCCGTACGCCGTTGTGGCTCGATCTCACGCGTCGTGACCCCGCCCGGCGCTTCCACCGCGACCTGCGGTTGTGAAGGCAGGGCGATGACGGCCGCCAGCACGGCGACGTTCAGCAAGAGTGCGCCACGCCATACCCATTCGCGCCGCGGGCTCGTCGCCGCGGGTGGCGGGGCAACCGGAGTGCTACCGCCAGCCTGGTGAACCGCGATCGCTTCCTGGGCCGCCTTGGCAGCCGCCAAGGCATTGGCCACGAGATCGGGCGGCTTCGGCTTGCCGACCTCGAGTGCCGGCGCGGGATCGCCCTTCGCACCTTCACCTTTCTTGGGCACGTCGCCCGCAGCCATGATGGCTTCGAGCGATTCCGGCGTTGCCGTGGCCGGTTCGGGCGGCTTGTGACCTTTCTCCTCGTGCATGACCTAGCTCCAGAGCTGACGCGTGGCCGCCGACAAGCGGGGCCCACTGCACGTTCTCATCGGCAGCTCATGTGCCCTACCTAGAAGTTCGAGCCACAACCGCAGGTGGCTAGGCACGTTGACCAGATGCACTTGCCGCCCCCGCCCCCGTGCGTAGGCGATGCTGTCGAGCAAGGTGAGAAGCGCTTGCGGCTCGATGACGTGCCCGTGCAGATCGATGGCGAACGGCGATGCACCTGCCGGCCAGGGGTCGCGTGGGCCAATCACCGTGTCGACTGACTCGGGTCGACCGTCGCGGTAGAAGCGCCAACGGCCGCGGCGATGGCCGGCCTCCGCCGTCGCACTCACCGACCAGTCGCCACCCAAGCGCGCGAGCAGTGTGTCTTGTGGCCACAGACCGTCGCCAAAATCGACAGTCGCGGTGACGAATGTGCCGTCGTCGTCGATCGCGACCGTGACGGGAGCGAGCCCGTGCAACAGCAGGCGGATGCGATCGCGTGCGTCAGTCGGCAGCGCGAGCAGCACATCCGGCGCCGGGGTCACGCTCTTTGGCCGAGCCTCGGCAACCAAGTGCGCTAGCAGCGCGTCGGGCGGCACCGGCTTGCGCAACACGGTCGCCGAACCGGCCTCGATCTCTTCCGGGCAACCGGTGATCACGATCACCGGCAACGACATCGACGCCGCGGTGACCAACAACGGCGCCGCGCTGCCGTCGGTCAGCCGCCAGTCGGTGACCATGACGTCGAGCGCAGCCTCGGCTAGCACCGTACTCGCTTCGACGCACGAGGCGGCGGCATGCACCACGTGGTGGTGATGGCGCAGGAAGCTCGCGAGCCCCTCGCGAATGCCTTCCTCGTCGTCGACGACCAAGACTCTCATGCGCCAGCTCCGGCGGTGGCGATCGCGTCGCTCAGAAGGAGCGGTAGCGTGAGGTTGAAGCGCGCGCCAGCGGGCGACGCGTCGAGACGCACCGTGCCGCCATGCGCCGCTGCAATGTCGCGCACCAGCACCAGACCGAGGCCGGTGCTGCCACGACCGGAAACAAAGGGGTCGAACAGGCGGTCGCGCAGGGCCGGCGCCACGCCGGGGCCGTCGTCGGTGATCTCGACGTGCACCTTGTCGCCGCGGCGCGTGGTTGCGATCTCGACCCGCTTCGCGCCCGAGTGCAGCGCGTTGTCGACCAAGTTCTCGATGGCGCGTTCGAGCAAGATGGCACTGCCACTGACCGAGAATGGCGACGCACCGACGCGCGCCGTCACCGCCCCCGCGCGCCGGGTCGCCACGCCGCGCACGCACGCACCGACGTCCACGCGCACCGGCCGAAGCAAACGGCCTCCCAACAGTTCGAGGTAGGCGTTCAGCAAGTGGCTCAAGCGCTCGAGATCCCGGCAGGCGCGCTCCAGCAGCGGCGCGCGCGTGTCGTCGGCCGGCGTCAGGACGGCGGCGGTGGCGACACCGGTGAACGCCGCCGCCAACGGATTGCGCAACTCGTGCCCGAGCATCGCCAGATCCGTCAGCCGGCGGTCGTCGGCCACCGGGCTCGTGCGCTGGCCGCTGGTCATCGCATCGCCACGCTGGCGCGTTGCTCAGGCCGGCGGCAGAGGTTGTGCAGCTTGATCTTGTTGTAGAGCGTGGTGCGGTTGATGCCCAGCAAGGTGGCGGCGCGGCTGATGTTCCAGTTGGTCTCGTCGAGCACGCGCGCCACCAGCATGCCTTCGACGACGCGCAGCGAGCGGTCGCGCACGTCCAGGCTCAGTTGGTTGCGCGGCATCGCATCCTTGCCGTCGGGTCGACCGCCGGTGAAGCGCGGCAGGTGGATCTCATCGATCATGCCGCCCTGACACACGATGGCGGCGTGCTCGACCGCGTTCTTGAGTTCGCGCACGTTGCCGGGCCACGCATACTCGCTGAGCGTCTCCATCGCGTCCTCGGTGAAGCCACCGAGCGCTTTGCCCATCTGGCGACCGAACTGGTCGAGGAAGAAGTGCGACAAGAGGGGCACGTCTTCGGCGCGGGCACGCAGCGGCGGCATCTCCACCGTCATCACGTTGAGCCGGTAGAAGAGGTCTTCGCGGAAGTTGCCACTCGCCACTTCCTTGCGCAGCTCGCGGTTGGTGCTGGCGATGATGCGCACGTCGGCCTGGATGTCAGCCACGCCGCCGACGCGCCGGAACACACGCTCTTGCAGCACGCGCAGCAGCTTGGCTTGCAGCGAGCGCTGCATCTCGCCGATCTCGTCGAGGAACAGCGTGCCGCCCGCGCCGACCGCAAACAGGCCGTCTTTGCCTTCGCGACTGGCGCCGGTGAACGCGCCCGCCTCGTAGCCGAACAGCTCGGCCTCCAGCAGGTTCTCGGTGAGCGCCGCGCAGTTGATGGCGACGAATGGGCCATGCCGCCTGCTGCTGCGTTCGTGTACGCACCGCGCGACCAACTCCTTGCCGGTGCCGCTCTCGCCGGTCACCAGCACCGTGGTGTCGGGCGCGTGCGCCACCTGATCGATCCGCGTCATCACGCTGCGAATCAGGGGCGACAAGCCCACCAGCTCGGTGGCGGTCAGTTCGCGGACGCGGTCTTGCAGCCACGTCAGCTCGTTGCGCAGCTGTCGCGTCTCCAAGCACCGGCGCACCGTCGACAGGATGCGATCGGGCGTGAAGGGCTTCTCGATCACGTCGGCGGCGCCCTTGCGCATGGCCTCGACAGCATTTGCCACCGTGCCAAAGCCGGTCAGGATGATGACGTCGGCCGCCGGCACCCCCACGCGCAGCGAGGGCAGCACCGACATCCCGTCGTCGCCCGGCAGGTTGAGGTCGAGGAAGACGATGTCGAACGACCGGAAGGCGAGGCGACGCTGCGCATCCTCGGCGCTCGCGGCGGTCTCCACCGCGACACCTTCTGTCTGCAGCAGGGTGCGCAGACTTTCGCGGATGCCTTCTTCGTCATCGACGATCAGGATTCGGGCCATGCCCGGGAAGTTGAGGGTCTTCATGTGCCGACTTTCGTTGTCGCGCCCTGCAGCACGTTCATCACGCTGACGCAGAGCCCGTTGCCACCGAGTCTTTCGGCACTCTGGGTGTGGGACTTTTGGGCGAGCGTCAAATTCTGCACCAGCGAACGTCGCGACACGCGGCCTCCCATTCCTCGGTGCCTGATGGGCGCCGCGCGCCGGCGGCGCGGCGATTCTTGCGCACGCTCTCGGGCTCCATTTGACTAGCGGCCAGCGGCGCGATCGCAAAGTTCCAACAACACCGCTTCAAGGCGACGCGCTGACTGCCGACAATGCTGGCAGGCACGAAGGGAGAAGTCAGCGAATGGGTCTTAGAGTCAATACCAACGTCGCGTCGATCAACGCGCAGCGCAACCTCGCGCAAGTTACCGGGCGCTTGGAAGGGAACTTCCGTCGCTTGGCCACGGGTCTACGCATCTCGACGGCGGCAGACGATGCCGCCGGCCTGGCGATCTCGGAGCGCTTGCGCTCGCAGATAAGGTCGCTGGAGCAGGGCAAGCGCAACGCCAACGACGGCATCTCCATGGTGCAGACGGGCGAAGGCGCGCTCAACGAGGTCAGTTCGATCTTGGTACGGCTGCGCGAGCTGTCCGTCCAGGCCGCCAACGGCTCCACGTCGGGTCAGGACCGGAACACGCTCAACGAGGAGTTCCGCAGCCTGATCGACGAGATCGACCGCATCGGTCGGTCCACGGAGTTCAACGGCGTCAAGCTGCTCGACGGCAGCTCCAGCACGGTGAGCTTCCAGGTCGGCTTCGGCATCGCCACGGGCATCGACAGCCTGAGCCTGTCGCTGACACCGGCGCTCGCCACCACGCTGGCGCTGAACTCGCTGAACATCGGTGCGTCGGGTAGCGCGACGACGTCGATCACCACGATCGACTCGGCGATCAACAGCATCTCGAGCATTCGCGGCCGCCTCGGCGCGGTGCAGAACCGCCTCAACTCCACCATCGCCAACCTCGGCGTGCAGGTGGAGAGCCTCTCCGCCGCCGAGAGCCGGATCCGCGACGTCGATGTCGCCTACGAGACCGCGCAGCTCACGCGCAACTCGATCCTGCAGCAAGCGAGCATCGCGATCTTGGCGCAGACCAACGCGCAGCCGCAGGCGGCTCTGCAGCTTCTGCAGTAAGAGTAGGAGACCACAGGTCGCATCGATCGCGGCGCGTCGAGCGGGCAACCCTCGACGCGCCGCGGTCGTTCGTGCCCCGTCCGCGCATCGCAGTGGAACGGCCGCGAACCATACGGTTGGCAGGTCAACGCGGCCCACCACCCTCGTGCTCCGGTGTACGCCGCGAGCATGCGTCGCACTTGCAACTCAAGGTGCGGCAAGTCCGACCGAGAATGGCGATGGCGAATCGGGCGGGCTACGTCGGAACGAAGGGAGAGCAATAGTCATATGGGCCTACGGGTCAACACGAACGTCGCGTCGATCAACGCGCAACGGAATCTAGCGACCGCCACCGGTCGCCTTGAAGGCAACTTCCGCCGGCTAGCGACCGGCCTACGCATCGCTACCGCCGCGGACGACGCCGCCGGGCTTGCCATCTCCGAGCGCTTGCGCTCGCAGGTTCGCTCGCTCGAGCAAGGCAAGCGCAACGCCAACGACGGCATCTCGCTGGTGCAGACCGGTGAAGGCGCGCTCAACGAGGTCAGCTCGATCTTGACGCGTCTGCGCGAATTGTCGGTGCAGTCGGCGAACGGCTCGGTGTCGGGTCAGGACCGCAACACGCTGAACGAGGAGTTCCGCAGCCTCGTCGACGAGATCGACCGCATCGGTCGTTCCACCGAGTTCAACGGCGTCAAGCTGCTCGACGGCAGCTCGAGCACGGTGAGTTTCCAGGTCGGCTTCGGCATCACCACGGGCATCGACAGTTTGAGCGTCTCGCTCAGTTCCGCACTGGCCACGACGCTGGCCCTGAACTCGCTCAACATCGGCGCGTCTGGCAGCCAGACGACGGCCATCTCGGCGATCGACGCCGCCATCAACAGCGTGTCGAGTCTGCGCGGTCGACTGGGCGCCGCCCAGAACCGGCTCAACTCGACCATCGCCAACCTGGGCGTGCAGGTCGAGAACCTGTCGGCCGCCGAGAGCCGCATCCGCGACGTCGATGTCGCCTACGAGACGGCGCAGCTCACGCGCAACTCAATCTTGCAGCAGGCGAGCATCTCGATCTTGGCGCAGGCCAACGCTGCCCCACAATCGGCGCTGACCCTGCTCCGCTAGTTCGCGGCCAGCAGTAGACCATCGCAAGCGGCGCGACCCGGTGACCCGGGGTCGCGCCGCTCTCGTTTTGGTCGCGCGCTTTCCGCACCCGCAACTTCGGGCTGCGCTCGTCACGCGAGCCCCCGCACGAGGTGTACAGCCTTGCCGCCATGGCGTCGCGAGTTGCAGCGCGCCCGCGTCCCCCGCCGACCATCGCGTGGGAAAACACCTCAGTTCGCTCCGCGGTTGGTCGAAAGATCCACACAGCGAGTCGATTGCAGACCCGGATCCGTCGGGGATCCGCACAGGATCTACACAACGGGAGAGCAACTGGATCATGGGTCTGAGAGTCAACACCAACGTCGCATCCATCAATGCGCAGTGTCCTTCCGGTGAGCGTGTGCAGCGGCGAGATTCTGCATCGAAACGCCACCGTGGCGTGATCGCGGCTGAGGTTCGCCGGGCAGTCGCCAGCCGATCAGCCTGTCGTGATCTCGGCAACGGCAGCAGCACGCGCAGC
>JANPER010000277.1:0-64705 GCA_031423015.1 Planctomycetota bacterium
CGCTCGACACGCGCGCCGCCATCGCCTCGGGATCGCCAGCCAGCAGCAGCCCGGGCTCGCGTTCACTCGCCGCGCCCAAACCCTGCGCCGCCGCCGGCGAGGCGACCACCGGCACGCCGGCGCTCATCGCTTCGAGTACCTTGTTCTGCACGCCGCGCGCCAGCCGCAGCGGCGCGATCGACACTGCCGCCTGATCGAGCCACGGTGGTACTGCGGCCACGCGGCCGGTCACCTCGATGCCGTCGCGGCCGTGCAGCGCGCGGATCGCGGGCACCGGTCGACTGCCGACCACGCAGAGGCGCGCGTCGCCGAACTTCGCGCGCACGCTCGGCCAAGCGTCGCGCACGAACCACAACACGCCGTCGACGTTGGGCTCGTAGTCCAGGATCCCCGTGAAGATCGCGGTGTGCGCTTGGCGCCGCGCATCGTCGCCGACGCGGAAGTGCTCGACGTCGACCCCGTTCGGCAGCACCAGCGGATCCACGTCCTTGATGCGGGCGCGGAACAGCGTGCGCTCGACTTCAGACACCACCGCGCTCAGGGTGAACGCGCGCGCGACGGCGGTCTCGTAGGCCAGCAAAGTGCGCGCTTCGCGCGCGTAGATCGCGCGCATCGGCCCGCGCGCGCGCTGCGCGAACTGCGCCCACTTGTCGGAGTCCAGTTCGGCAAACTGCATCAGCCGCACCGGCACATGAGCGAACGGCATCGCAAACTGCGCCATGCCCGACGAGTAGACCCAGATCAGGTCGGGCGGCTCGCGCCGCACCCACTCGGCGAGCGTGCGCGACAGTTGGCGATGCGCGAAGAACGGCAGGGTCAGCGGCTGGCCGGTGAGCAGGGCGCGCAAGCTCGTGAACTTTCGCCCTCGGCGCGAGATCGTCGGCGCACACACGTCGGCCACGTCCTTGCGCAGCGTCTCGGCGTGTTCGACCTCGGTTGCGTCTTCTGCGAGACACCCGACGCGCACGGTTGCACCCCGCGCCAACAGGTGGCGCAGGAAGTGATGCGTGGTGATCTTGTCGCCGCGGTCCGGCGGATACGGCACTCGTTGGCTGAGGAAGAGGACACGCACGGGTGGAGGGTCAAGGCGCGGACGGGGTGAACACGGTGCGCGAGGCCGTTGCACTCTCAAGCATGGAGGGTGCGCCGTTCGATGAAGCCACCGGAGGGAGAGTGCGATGGGAGCCCGAGTCGAGGCGCCAGCCGGCATCGTCGAGCTGGTCAACAAGACAGTAGAACTGCCGACCATTCCGGCGGTCCTGACGCGTTTGAACGCGGTCATGGCCAACCCGGAGGCGTCGGCCAAGGACGTGGCCGCGGTCATCGCCGCTGACCCGGCGGTCGCGACCAACCTGCTGCGCATCGTCAACTCGCCGTACTACGGGCTGCAGGTCCGCGTCTCCTCGGTCGACCTCGCGGTGTCGATCCTGGGCTTCAACATGACCCGCAAGGTCGCGCTCAAGGCGGCCGTGTTCAGCGTGTTCGCCAAGAAGAAGGACCCGGAGCAGACCTTCGATTTCAAGGGTTTTTGGCGGCATGCGGTGTTTGCCGGCGTGGCGGCGCGGACGTTGGGCGGGGCGAGTCGCAGTCTGGCCAAGGCCAGTGGGGGAGATCTGTACATGTGCGGCCTGTTGCACGACATCGGCAAGATCATTCTCCTAGAGAAGCAGCACGACCGATATGTAGCGATGCTGGCCGAGGCCACCCGGACGCAGCGACCCGAGATCGAGGTCGAACTCGAACGGTTTGGCTTCACCCATGCCGACGTCGGCAGCGTGCTCGCCATCAAATGGTTCCTCCCCGAAGACCTCACGACCGCGATTCGCTACCACCACGCCCCGGCCAAGGATCCGTTCCATCAGTCGCTGTCGTCGTTGGTCCACCTGGCCGATCACTTTGCGTGGGGCGCCGGCAAGCCGTCGACGCTGGTTCGGTCGCCGCCGGTGTTGGACGCGGAGTCCTATGACCGGGTCGGCCTTGAACCCGACCGGGCCGCGAGCCTGCTGCCGCAGATCAACGAAGACTACGAGGCGAGCGGTCTGCCTTTTTGAACAAGGGCGCGCGTTGCGCGACCTTGCTCGAGCGAGCCAGCGGAGCTGGCTCGACGTTGAACAAGCGGGTTCGGGGTCGCGCGCGCTGGTGGGGGGCTGCCGATGAACTTCCGCCGGTGGGTCGTCTTCAGCTTTGCGATGCACATCGTGGTCATCGCCCTCGACAAGGGCGCCGGCCTCGTGCTCACGATGCTGCTCGCGGAGAACGCCGACTACAAGGGCTACGCCGACCTCCTCACCACTCTGCCGTTCATCCTGATGTCGGTCGGCAACTTGGGGCTTGCCACGTCGCTGGTGTACTTCGTGCGGCGCGAGAACTACGACGTGCAGAAGGTGGCGGAGGCCACCAGCCTGGTTGCCCTGGTGTGGGGCAGCTTCATCGCGCTGCTCGGCATGGCCGTGATGCTGTTCTTGGTGCCTTGGTTGCGGCCCGACTGGAGTGCACAGCCGTGGCTGGTGATTCCGCTTTGCTCGTGCGTGCCGTTCTTGCTGCTGTCGAGCTACCTCAACAGCATCCAGCTCGCCACCGAGCGTGTGCGCGACTACAACCTGATGCACGTGTTGGGGTCGGCGACCTTCTTGCCGCTATTCCTGCTGTTCTACTGGCTGGGCGGCGGTGGCGCGGCGGCGGCGCAGGGCGTCGTGCTCGGGCGGCTGAGTGTGGCGGTGCTGATGGTGGGCGCGGTTTGGTGGATGCTGCGCGGCGTGGTCAAGGTGCGCCCGCGCTTGCACCTCGACTTCCTGCGCAAGGGCATCGCGTTCGGGTGGAAGGCGAACGTGACGTCGGTGCTGTCGTACCTGAACCACCGCCTCGACCTCTTGATCCTGCCGTTCGTGTTCGTGCCGCTGGGTCTGGTGGGCCAGGCCTCGATCGGTGCCGTCAAGGCGGAGGTCGCGTTCTACAGCCTGGCCGTGACGCTCGCCGAGTTGGTGTGGCACTTCCCCGAAGCGCTGCGCGACCTGTTCTTCAGCAAGGTCGCTGGCGAGACGCACGAGCAGGCGCGCAAGGTCACGCCGGTGTTGTCGCGCATGTGCCTCGCGGTGGCAGTGATCGGCACGCTGCTGCTGATCGCGGGTTTCTGGCCGTTGTTCGGCATGCTCGGCGTCATCCATGGTTGGCTCCGGGGCAACGCCGATGTGTTCCACACCGGCTGGCTGCCGACGGTGTGGCCGGCGTTCCTGTGGTTGGCGCCCGGCACAGTGGCGTTCACCGTGGTCAAGATCCTGCAGAACGACCTCGCGGCGCGCGGCCATCTGAATGCGTGCATGAAGTCGGGGGCGCTGTCATTCGTCACCATGATCGCGCTCGACGTGTTGTGGATCCCGAGCGGCGGCGCCATCGGTGCGGCACAAGCGTCGACCGTGGCCTACCTGGTCGCCGCCGCCTACATGTTGTGGATCTACCCGCGCCTGGGCGGGGCGTCGGCGCTCGAGTGCATCGTGCCGCAGCGCGGCGACATGCAGTACGTGCGCGAGATCGCGAGTGGCATCTGGCGGAAGCTGCGGAGACGCGGGTGAGCCCGTCGCCGACGATCGCGGTCGTCGTGCCCTCGTACAACGGCGAACGCTTCTTGCCGGCCACGTTGGCGTCGGTGGCGGCGCAGACCCTGCCCGCGAGCGAAGTGATCGTCGTCGACGACGGCTCGCACGACGGCAGCGTCGCGATCGCCGAGCGCGCGGGGGTGCGCGTGCTGCAGCAACAGAACGCCGGGCCGGGCGCCGCGCGCAACCGCGGCGTGGCCGCGAGTCGCAGCGAGCTGATCGCGTTCCTCGATGCCGACGATGTGTTCGCGCCCGACAAGCTGGCGCGCCAGGTGGAAGCGCTGGCTGCGATGCCAGACGCCGCGGCGGTGTGTTCGGATGCGACGCTCCTCGGCGGCGCGCGCGATGGCGACCGCAAAAACGCGGGTCACCGTGTACCGACGCGGCTCGCGTTCCACGACCTGTTGCGCGGCAACCCCGTGATCCTCAGCAGCGTGCTGGTGCGGCGCGCCGCGATCGAGCGCGCCGGCGGCTTCGACGAGGATCGCGTGCTGATTGCCACCGAAGACTACGACCTGTGGCTGCGCCTGCTGGCCGACGAGCGTGCCTACTTCGCCTACGTCGACGCGCCCCTGCTGCAGTATCGCGTGCACGGCGGCAACCTGTCGAACGACGGTCGCTTCCTGCTGGGCATCGATCGCATCATGCAGAAGCTAGTGGCGGCGCGCCCGGCCGACGCGCGCGTGCGCACCGCCGCCAACGCCCGCCGCGCCGAGGTGCGCCTCGACGCCGCCTGGGCTTGCCTGCAGCGCGGCGAGCGCCAGCAGGCTCGGGCGCTGCTGGCGCAAGCGCGCGCGTATTCCGGGCCGTCGTGGAAGGCCACCAAGCTGTGGCTGCGCTCGTTCATGTGAGCAGTGCGAATGTGTCAGACACATTCGTCCTGGTCACTGCGTGCGGATCCACACGCAGTTGGTCATCGCCAAGCCCTGCGCCGCGCCGGCATCGAGTAGACCGACTTGAAAGGTCAGCGTCGCGGCCGGGCCACTCGGGATGCCGAAGCTCTGCAGCCACGACCCGCTGCCGGTCCCGCTGCCGCCGAGCGTCAGCGGCAGCGTGACCGGAAACAGGTTGCCGACCACGATGTTGCAGCCAAGGAAATGCGCGCTGGTCTGGCTCTGGCCGATGAGCAGCACGCCGGGCGCGCCGCCGAGACCGCGGTCGACGCGCAGGCTCGCGCTCTGTCCGCCGCGGAAGCAGGTGGGCGCCGACAGCTCTGGCCCGACGCTGCCGGAGCCGCGACAGGCGATGGCGTAGCCGAGCGCGCACGGCACGAAGTCAGCGCCGCGCACGTCGAGGTAGCCGCCGCCGCCGATCAGCGTGTAGGCGCCGGTCGTCACATCGATCTCATAGAGCTGGTCGCGGCCGCCGAACACCTTGCCGTCGGCGCGCGTCGCCAGGAACTGGATGTCGAAGCCCGGGCTGCCGATGTTGGGGTTCACGTCGGTGGCCACGCCGGTGACGCGATCGATGCGCACGAGGCCGACCCCGACGCCGAACGCCGGCAGGTCGAAGCCGTACAACGCGCCGCCGACGCTGGTCAATCCCTGCAGCCCCGGGTAGCCGATGTTGCCGACTCGGTATGAAAAGCCCGTGGTCGAGATGTGCCAGAGTTCGTTGTTTGGGTTCACCGCGCCGACATTGACCACGGCGAAGAACGAGCCGTCGGCCTCGGCCGCCAGCCCGCGCACGTCGGGCACCACTCCGGAACGAACCGTGCCGCTGCCGTTCGTCGGATCGATGCTGATCAGATTCAGCGCGGTGCGCGGGCCCTGCGTCGACCAGATCGTGCCCGCGGTGTCGATCGCCAGGCTGTTGTGCCCGCTCGCAAACAGCGTGCGGCCGATCTGCGTGCCGCCGCCCGTCGTGGAGCTGATGCGATAGACCTCGCCCGTCCAGGCCACGGCGACCAGGTCTTGGGCAGGCAGTGCCGGCGTGGCGGCGGCCAGGAGGAGAGCAGGCGAGAGCAGGACGCGGCGCGGGAACGGGCTCATGCCGGGTGAAGTGCCGCCGCGGGCAGGCCGTCACGCAGGAACCACGCGATTTGCGGCGCCCGGGCAGCCAGCCGGTGGCGCAGCGCCGCTACCCCTGCACGACCACCGCGAGGCCGTCGGTCACCGTCAGACAGACGGCCGCATCCAGCACCACCCCTTGCATGGTGAACAGGCCACCGATGAGCGCCGGATCGGCTGGGATCGGGATGCATACGTTTGCCGGATCGGTGTCGACCGGCAGGGTGATGTCGGGGAGGGCGTACAGGTTGCTCGGCACGCAGAACGTCGGCGGATCGAGCGGCAGCGCCGGGTAGAGCGGCGGCGACAAGCCGATGACCAGCACGCCGACGAGCTGCGTGTTGGGGAACTCAAGACAGAAGTTCTGGCCGATCTGCGGCGCGGTCGTGCAGGTGATCGGCAGGGCGCCGCCGCCGGTGATGCCTTCGCCGATGATCTCGCAGGCGAAGTAGTACTCCCAGGTGTCGTCGCGGCTGGTGAAGGGCTGCGTGAAGCCGCCGAACACCACGCAGCGGTGCCGCTGCTCGTCGTAGACCATCGCGTGCTGCCCACGGAAGACGGGCGCGTCGGCAGTGAAGCGCTGCGTCCAGTCGATCCCATTCCACTCCCAGGTATCGCGCAGCGGCGACGGTATGCGTCGGCCACTGAACAGCACGACCTTGCCGCGCAAGCTGTCATAGGCCAGGCTGGAGGCGCGGTTCTGCGGTTGGTTTGCCGGCGCCATCTGCAACCAGTCGGTACCGTCCCACTCCCACGTCTCGAAGCTCGCAAGGTTGGCGTTGGTGCCGCACAGCACGGTGCGTTGGCGCCGCGCGTCGTAGGCCATCGAGGGGCTGGTGATCGCTGGCGGCGTGGTGGCGGGGGCGAGCTGGGTCCACGTCGTGCCGTCGAACGACCACGTCTCGTTGGTCTGCAAGCCGAAGAAGCCACCCGTGACGTTGCCGCCAAACAGCAGGATCACGCTGTTGGCGCTGTCGTACGCCATCGCCGGTTCACGCCGCGGGGCCGGACTGGTCGTTGGGATGAGCTGCGTCCAATCAGTGCCGTCCCACGCCCAGGTGTCGCCGAGGCGGGCGATGCCGTTGAAGCCGCCGAACAGCAACGTTCGCGCGTTCACCGTGTCGTAGGCCATTGCGGACTGCGAGCGCGCCGACGGGCTGGTGGTGGGCGTCAACAGCGTCCATTGATCGCCGTCCAGTTCCCAGGTCTCGGCCGGGCCGGACCCGCCGAACAGCAAGACCTTGCCACTGGCGCCCTGGTAGGCCATCGCGTGGTCGTAGCGGCCGCTCGGACGCGTCGGCGACGCGGCGGTGATGTCACGCCAGTTCGTCCCCATGCCGATCACGGTGCCGTAGTCGGCGACCGCGGTCGTGTCAACGGTCACGCTCACGCCGATGCTGTTTTGGTTCACTGCGCCGGGCACGCCATTGATGATCCAGTAGCGGAACGCGTTGTTGCCGACCACGGTCGGTGCCGTGAGGCTGACCGTGGAGAACGGCAAGTAGGCGCGCTGGAACGGCGTGACGCCGTCGCCGTTGTTGTAGACGTCGGTCGGCGCCACCGTGATCGCGACGCCACTCGCCGGCGTCGAGTCGATGGTCAACGCGCGCAACGGCAGATACACCGCACGCGCCGTGATGGTGCGTGGGCCGGTGCCGAGGTCGTCGACGCTCAGCGTGCGCGCGCCGGTCGGCTGCACGTTGCCTTGGTAGACCCAGTGGTTGAAGAGATGCTGCGCGCTGCCGCCGCTCACTGCGAACTGCGGCGCGGTCACCTGGAACGCCTGGCGCGGCGGGTAGCTGCGGCTGAACGGCGTGCTGCCGTTGTTGCTGCCGAAGCGATCGGTGTGCGTCACGGTGATCGCGGCGAACAACGGCACCGTGTTGGTGTTGTCGGTCGCGCTCACCGCGGCGTCGACCCAGCCGGGCGTGTTCTGCTCGCGGCCGAACCACACGTAGCGTGGCACCACGTTGCCACCGGCGTCGAGTGCGAAGCCGCTGCCCACGAAGGTCATCGGCACACCGGAGTGGCGGCCGGCGCCAAGGTAGTCGCCGCTACGGTTGCTGCTCGGACCACGCGCGCCAGCGGCGAACGCGAAGCTCGGCAACGGCGCCCAGTTCGGCGCGCACGGGTCGATCACGAACGCGGCCGTCGACGGATAGAAGCCACCGCCGCCATACATGAACGTGCCGCCGACATCGCCAGCGGCGTTGGTGGCGCAGGTCGGGAAGTGGAACGCGATCGTGTTGCTCCAGATGTCGTGCTGTGCGATGAGTCCAACGTCGCTGGTGCGCAAGCGCGCGACGCGCACGAAGCACTGCGGCCGGCCAGCGACGGCACCCGAGGTCCACAGGAAGCCCATCTCGCCAGCGTTGGCGTAGCCGCTGAGCACGGTGTTGACGGTGTAGCCAAACCCAGTCCAGTCGCGACCGTCCGGGCCAGCCGCCGCGGTTGGCGTTCCGCTCCACGCCGCGACGGTGCGATCCACCAGGGTCGCCGCCGGCGCCGACTCACCCCACGAGTACACCCGCAGGTTGGTGGTGCTGGTGTGCGCCGCCCAATACATCGTGTTGGCCGCACCCTGTGCAAAGCGGTACGAGCCGAAGCCGCCGAGCTGCGCGGTCGTGTAGTAGCCGATGCCGATGCCGCCGAGATCGAAGATGTCCAACAGGTTGGCGCGCCAAGCCACGAGGCCCAAGGCGGTGTTGTCGGAGCCGCGGGCGATGATCGCCGACCCATACAAGTTGGTCGAGCCGTAGGCGATGTCGCTGAAGTCGAGGAAGGAGCCGGCGGGCTGGCCAAACGTTGCCGGCGTGACATCGAAGTAGTTCCAGACGTCATTGCGGAAGTCGCCGCGCCCGCGCGTGAAAGCGACGCGCAGGCCGCCGGTCTGCGTCGTGGCGCTGTAGCGGTACTCGAGCAACCAGAACGTCATGTCGACGCTCGGCACGTACACCGTGCGCTGGTCGCAGCAGAAGCCGGCGTCTCGCGCCGGAAAACGCGTGTAGGGACTCGTGTGCGTCCAGCTCATCCCCGAGTCGAGCGAGCGCGCCGCAAAGAAGTTGCCGGTGTAGATCACGGTGTCGCGACTGATCGCGACGTTGGGCTCCAGCGTGCTGGCGCTCTGCGAGGCGCCGGCCGGGCTGACCTGGTTGTTCATGAAGAACCGGAAGTCGCAAGGGGCCGTCGGATTCACGCCGCCGATCGGCACCGGCGTCGAGGTGGGCGGCGACTCGGGCAGGGGCTTGCCGCCGACTCCCTGCGGCACCATCGGGAACGACTTGGGCGGGCCGGGGTCGAGGGCCTTGGGCGGCTGCGGCACGTTCAGCTGCATGGCCGGACCGGCGGCCTGCGCTTGCACGATGGTCACGGCTGCCGCTGGAAGCTGAACCTGCTGCGCGGGAGCGCCACTGCCCGCGAGGGCCAGGGCGAGAACGAGGACGACGGGGCGTAGGGGATCGAACATAGGATCGCTGGATTGCGAGGGTCGATCCTTCAGGACCAGGGGGCGCGGTTACCGAACACCGAGCCAAGATTTCTTCGTGGCGGCCTTGGCCGGCCGCGCTGATCCGCCCCCAGGGCGTGGCGCAAGGCCGGGGCGGCGGCCCAGACCTTGCTTCTGCGACCTGGATCCGTAACCAGTCTCTCCCCATGCCGCAGCGCTTCTCTCGCTTTCGTCCCCACCCCTGGCACGGCCTATCGACCGGCGCGCGCGCCCCCGCGGTGGTCGAGGCCTACATCGAGATCACGCCGTTCGACGTGGTGAAGTACGAGGTCGACAAGCAGTCGGGCTACCTGCGCGTCGACCGGCCGCTGCGCACCTCGTCGACGCCGCCCACGCTGTACGGCTTCATCCCGCGCACCTACTGCGGCCCACGCGTCTCCAAGCTGTCGCCCGGCGCGACCCGGGGCGACGGCGACCCGCTCGATATCTGCGTGATCTCCGAGCGGCCGATCACGCGCAACGAGATCGTGCTGACGGCGCGCGTCGTCGGTGGTCTGCGCATGCTCGACGCCGGCGAAGCCGACGACAAGATCGTGGCCGTGCTGGAGAGCGACGCGATCTGGAGTGACGCGCGTGAACTCACCGACCTGCCGCCCGCGCTCGTCGATCGCTTGCGGCACTACTTCGAGACTTACAAGCTCACGCCGGCGCAGCACTCGCCGGTGGCGATCGAGGCGGTGTATGGCGCGACCCACGCGTGGAACGTGGTGTCGACGGCGCAGGCCGACTACGCGGCCGAGTTTCCCGACAACGACGAGTAGTCGCTGCGGCGCCGCCGTGGTGGTTCGTGTTGCTCCGCCTGGCGGCGAGACGCGTGAACCCCTTTGCTACGGTGACATGGCCAAGACCACCAAGCCTCGCGGCTATCTGCACGGCTACACGGCGCACGAGCAGGATCGTCTCTATCGTCAAGCGCGCCAGCTCGAGTTCGAGATCCACGACCGGCTGCCGTTTCGGCGCGCGCGCAACTTGTTGGAGGTCGGGTGCGGGGTGGGGGCGCAGTCGGAGATCCTCCTGCGGCATTTTCCCGAGCTGCACGTCACCGGCGTCGACGTGTCGCCGGCGAACCTCGCGCGCGCGCGCCAGCACCTCGCCAGCTTGCCGTGGGCCAAGGGCCGCTTCGCGCTCCAGCAGACTGCCGGCGAGACGCTGCCCTTTGCGGCCGAGGCCTTCGATGGCGCGTTCCTGTGCTGGATCCTCGAACACGTCAGCGACCCGAGTCAGGTGTTGTCCGAAGTGCGCCGCACGCTGCGTAAGGGCTCGCCGATCGTGTGCAACGAGGTGCTCAACGCCACGTTCTTCATCGACCCCTACAGCCCCAACACGCTGCGCTTCTGGATGGCGTTCAACGACCATCAGCTGGCGATCGGCGGCGATCCGTTCGTCGGCGCCAAGCTCGGCAACCTGTTGCAGGCGGTCGGCTACCGCGACATCGAGACCACGGTGCGCACGTTCCACCTCGACAACCGACAGCCCGGCGAGCGCGCCGAGTTCCTCGCGTACTGGTCGGAGCTGCTCTTGAGCGGCGCGCCGGGCCTGGTGAAGGCGGGCAAGGTCGGCGCCGGGGTGGTGGCCAAGATGAAGAAGGAACTCGAGCACGTGGGCCACGACCCCGACGCGGTGTTCTTCTACTCGTTCGTGCAGGCGCGCGCGCGTGTGTGGTGACTCACGCGCCGCCGGGCGGCAGTAGGAACAGCCCGTCGCCGGCGACCAGCTCGCGGTCATTGCGCGCCGGCACGCCGTTCAAACACACCAGCACCTCGACGCCGACGAACGCCGGCATGCGCTCGCGCAGCAGGGCAAGGGCGCGCGCCACGTTGGCGCGCGGCGGCAGCTCGAGCCAGGTCGTCTCGCGACCGGCCACCTGCTGCATGGTGGACAGGAAGGTGACTTCGATGCGGAGTTTGGACGCCATGTCGCGGCGATCATGGCCGCGGCAGCGCGCGTCCGCAAACGCGTGTCTCCCTACGGCGGCCCGCCCATCTCCTCGAGCAGGGTGGCGGCGACTTCCCATTGCTGCGCCAAGGCGGCTAGCTCGTCGACGTTCTGACGGAACTCGCGGTTGAGTGCCGCCGACTTGTCGACCGAGTGGTAGATCTCCGGCTGCTCCAGGTCCTTGCTGATCACCACCTGGCGTGCCTCCAGCGCCTCGATCTTTTGCTCGAGCTTCTGCACCAGCTGCTTCTGCTGCTTGCGTTGCGGCGGGATCGCGGTGCGCGGCGCCGCGGCGGCCGGCTTACGTTCCTTCGGCGTTTGCTTCTTGGGCGCGGCGGTGCCGCCGGCGGTGAGCGCGGCGCGCGCCGACAGCGACTTGGTCTTGTGCAGGTAGAAGTCGTAGTCGCCGCCGTAGTGCGTCAACTGCCCGGCGGCCACGTGGATGACCTTGTTGGCCAGCTCGCGGATGAAGTAGACGTCGTGGCTGATGAAGACGAGCGTGCCTTCGAACTGTGCCAACGCAAAGACCAGCGCGTCGATGCTGGAGATGTCGAGATGCGTGGTCGGCTCGTCCATCAGCAGCAGGTTGGGCGGATCGAGCAGCAGCTTCACCAGGGCGAGGCGGCTCTTCTCCCCGCCGCTCAAGATGCCGACCTTCTTGAACACGTCTTGGCCGGAGAACAAGAACGACCCCAGCAAGGTGCGCACGAACAGCTCGGTCACGCGCGCCGGCGTGTCGAGCGCCTCGTCGAGCACGCTGCGCCCCGGCTGCAGCATCTCCACGCGATACTGCGAGTAGTAGCCCGCGTTGACGTTGTGGCCGAGCCCGCGCTCGCCTGACTGCGGCGTGACCTTGCCGGCGAGGAGCTTCAGCAGCGTCGACTTGCCGGCGCCGTTGGGGCCGACCAGCACGATGCGCTCGCCGCGCTCCACTTCGAGTTCGGTGCCGCGGTAGACCACGTTTTGGCCGTAGGCAAAGTGGATGTTCTGCAGCCAGACCACGCGCTGGCCGCTGCGCTGTGGCTGCGGAAAGGCAAAGCTGACCTTGCGGTCGGCCTTGGTGGGCGCCTCGAGCTTGTCGAGGCGCGCGATCTGCTTGAGCTTGCTCTGCGCCTGCGACGCCTTGCTGGCCTTGGCGCCAAAGCGGGTCACGAACTGCATCAGGCCGGCGATCTCCTTCTGCTGGTTCTCGTACGCGGCCACCAACTGGGTCTCGCTGGCCTCGCGTTGCAGGAGGTACTGGTCGTAGTTGCCGGTGTAACGGATGAGCTTGCTGAGGCGGATCTCGACGATGCCGCTGACCAGGCTGTTGAGGAACTCGCGGTCGTGCGAGATCACCAAGATCGCGCCGGGGTAGTTCACCAGGTAGGTCTGAAACCACAGCAGCGAATCGAGGTCGAGGTGATTGGTCGGCTCGTCGAGCATCAACAGATCCGGCTCTTGCGTGAGCAGGCGCGCGAGGTGCGCACGCATCACCCAGCCACCGCTCATCTCGCGCGCCGGCCGCTCGAAGTCCTGTTCGCGAAAGCTGAGGCCGGCGAGGATCTGTTTGGCCTTGGCTTCGACCTGGTAGCCGTTCAGCTCGTTGTAGCGGTCGTGCACGTCGTCGTGCACTTCGTCGGGGTGCAGAGCCTCGACCGGATGATCCATCTCCCACGCCTTGATGATGCGGCGCAGCTTGGTGAAGTCCGGCGTGATTGCGGTGGCGATCTCGACAACAGTCTCGTCGCCGATCGGTTGGTTCTCCTGCGGTAGGTAGCCGACGGTGGCGCTGCGCTCGAGGGTGATGCGACCGTCGTCGGGGGTGTCTTGGCCCAGGATCAAAGAGAACAGCGTGGTCTTGCCGGCGCCGTTGGGACCAACCAAGCCGAGGCGGTCGTGGCGATTGACTTGCAGCGTGACGTCGCCAAACAGGACGCGTTCGCCATGGGCCTTGCTGATACCGGAAAGCGTGAGCATGTGCGGCGCAGTATGGCATGCGGCGCGCGGTGGCCAGGGGCCGGGGTGCCCGAAACGCGCCGCGATCTGCGAGCGACGCGCGTTGGCCAGGTGCTGAGCAACGTGGCTGCCGGGTTGTGATTGGAGTCGAGGCGCAATACCGTCCGCCGTCGCTTTGGACCGCATGCCTGCACAACGCTCGTGTCTTTGGTGGTGGCCGTTGTCGCTTGTCGCCGCTTGCGGCACGCCCGAGCCGGGGACGCCGCGCCGCGGCGAGCCGCTGGCGGCGGGGGTCCCGGCGGCCGCGCCGCAGACGCCGCCGACCCTGCCCTCGACCGAGGGTTCGGCTGGCGCGAACGTGCGGCGGCTGCTCGACGGGGAGTGGTGTGAGGTGGTGACCGCTACCGCCGAGGCGGCGACCTACGACGACGCCCGCAACCGCGCGATCAACTCCGGGCGCGCGTCGTTGTTGGCGTTGCAGCGGCAGCGCATCAAGCAGGATCTGCGTGACTTCGTGCGCGAAGAACTCGAAGGCGACAGCAGCGGCGAGCGCACGCGCTACCGCGAGGAGATGGAGAGCGTGCTCGTGGCCCGCACCGAGGGCGAGCTGCAGCGGTGCCGCGTGCTGGAGTCCGCGGCGGCGCCGATCGCGGCGGGGTTCCGCGGCGTCGCCACGGTCGCGTGTCCCGAGCGCGTGATCTTCCCGACGCGGCGCTTGCAGGCACTGGTGCAGCGCGCTGACACGGCCCCGGCGGCGTTCTCAGAGCTGGCGATGACCTACGAGGGCGAAGGCCAGAACGGCCTCGCCGAGCAGGCGCTGCGCTGGGGCTACGACCGCGGCGGCGGCGCCGAGGCGGCGCTGACGCTGGCCAAGCACTTCGGCCGGCGCGCGCTCGACGCCGACGCGCTGCGCTGGTGCGAGGTCGCGGCGCGCGACGCCAAAGGCACTCCGCTGGCGGCCGAGGCCGCGGCGCGCGCCGACGAGCTGCGCCAGCGCGTCGACAGCGCCGATCGTCTGATCAAGCAGCTCGTGCAGGTGGCGGAGTCGAAGCAAGACCGCGCCCGCTTTTCCGCGTACGTGCTCGACCGGCGCCGCAGCGCGACTGGCATCGAGTGGGACGTGCGTTGGCAGCTGCGCGGCGACCTCGACCGTCGCGTGCTCAAGATGTGGCTCGATGATTCCTTGACGCCAGCGTGGTGGGCCGAAGACGAGAGCGACGAACCCAAGCCGTCGGCGCGCGACGGCGGCGTGCGCTTCGCGCTCGACAAGGATGCGCCGCCCGCGCGCGTGCTGTTCTGGTCGCTGCCGCTCGACAGTGAGCTGTGGCCGCGGTTGGTCGCCTGGAAGAACGTCGAGGTGCAGCTCAGCGAAGCGACCGACGTGCAGCGGCTGCAACTGCGCGACCTGATGGTCGCGCTGCGCAACAGCAACGCGGTCGCCGCGGTGGTGTCGATCGAGCCGTAGGGGCGCAAGACAAGTCCGCCCATCGTCCCTGTCCTTCAGCTTCCCACCTGCACCCGAAGCGCATCGCTGATGTCGAGGGCGTCCGCGAACGCGCCGCCCGGGGTGTGGAACACTGCGCCCTGGAAGTAGAGGTCGAACCCGAGCAGCGCCGACCCGCCCGGCACTCCGAACGTCAAGGTCGCTTGCCCGCTGCCGTTGGTGAACAGCAGCAGCTGCGCGATGGGGTTGCTGAGCAGCAGCCGGCACGCGCTTGGCGGCAGCGCGAAGTCCGCGGGCGCCAGCGAGAACATCAGCAGCATCGGCGCCGTGGTCAGCGCATTGCTGACCCGCACGCCGAAGGCGGGATTGCCGGACGTCGGCATCCCTACTGCCGAGATCGTCGGGCCACCGCAGCCAGT
Source organism: Planctomycetota bacterium (assembly GCA_031423015.1). GTDB lineage: Bacteria > Planctomycetota > UBA1135 > UBA1135 > UBA2386 > DATGPD01. The sequence goes on from JANPER010000277.1 coordinate 14,844, forward strand.
GCCGTAGGTCTGCGCCAGCGCGGGTGGCGTGGTCATGAGCACGGTCACGTCATCGCTCCCCTGATTGGCGACCACGACATCGTCGCAGCCGTCGTTGTTCAGGTCGCCGATCGCCACCGCGACGGGGTTGGTGCCGACCGTCGGGCTCGTCGTCGAGCCAAAGCCGCTGCCGGTGTAGCCGTGGCGGATCGTCGCGGTACCGCTGCCGGCGTTCGCCTGCGCCAGGTCGACGCGGGCGAGGAACCCATCGATCGAGTCGTCCTCGAGGTCGCCGCAGGCGAGATCGACCGCAAAGGTGCCCGAGGTCGCGATGTCGCTACCGGCCGTGAACAGGCCCGGCGCCAAGGCGCCCGTGCTCGTGCGCCGGTAGAGCTGTACGGATGGACTAGCTCCGGGTGAACAGCTATCGACGGTCTGGATACGGCGTCACGTAGTCGAACGTAAACACGCGACGGATCCGCACCATGTCACGCGTGTTGCGCGTGACGACGACGGCACCCGCCTCGCGACAGGAGTAGGCAAGGAGGATGTCGAAGGCAAAACTGCTCTTGAATCGCCGTTGATCCAGCCCTTCGCTGACCCGCAGGGTGGCAAGCGTGAGGCCGAGGGCGTCCCATGCGGCGGCGCCCGGCGTGAGGATGCGACCACGGCGGACGAACAACCCCAAGAACTGAGTCTCCAGAGACTCCCGTTCGCGCACCGTCGTCGCTCCTGCGCGTAGCTCGGCAGCCACGACGCTGCTGAGATACAGCTGTGGAGTCGCCCAGGTCGTGAAACGAATCAGCGCTGCCAGCGCGTCCTCGTCGCGCGCAGCGTCGATGTAGCAGTTGGCGTCGAGAACATACTTGCGCATGCCGATCAGTCGATGCGCCGGAGACGCAGGCCGCGCAATGCACGCGTACCGCTGATCAATTCCTCACGGAACGTGACGAGGTCGAGTGCGAGCTCGACCGTGTCGCGTTCGGTGGCCGTCCCGAGCAGCGCCTGCGCGCGTCGCAACGTGCGCGGGTCGAGCCAGAACTCCTTGCGAACTTTGCCGGTTCGGCTTGATCGTCTACGAGCTCGTGTGGCGGATGCGGATGGCATGTGGCTTTTGTCGGCGTACGGATGGGATTACCACAGTGTCCGTATGATCGCAAGTCCTCCACTTCCGATACGCGCACAGGTGGTCCCGCGCAGGTGCTCACGGCCGGCGAGGAGCGTATCGAGATCGAGAGCCGCGCCGGTGCTGCAGGCGCGCACCGAGAGGTCGAACACCTCGTCCAGGAATGACTCGTCGGCTGGCGAGAGACGGTCAGCGTTCATGGTGGGGAGCGCCGCGTGCGGCGCATGAGGCAACCCTCTAACGGAATCCGGCGGCGGAACTGTCGCGGGTTTCGCAAACGGTCCACTCCGCGAGAATAGCGGGGCCTGCTGGTTCGAGGGCGAGGGCAGCGGCAACCCCTCGACCGATGCTTGGGAAGCGGTTGAAGACGGTGTCGCCGATGCGGACGCCGTTGGCGTGGACTCTCGCGCGACGGCGATGCCCGGAGGTGTCGGTGCACAAAAAAGCGCCGCGCGCGCGACGATTCCGCAATCGCATTCCGTTCTCTGGGACAGGGCCCGATCGGACCCTGACGCTTGGCCTCCCGGAACACCGCTCCGGATGACCGCGGCGCCGTTGAACCGAACCCAATCTGGTCCCTCACCGAGAGGAAGCTCATGTCGCGTCTGCGCCTGTTCGCGACGCCATCTGGCGTCGTCCTTCCCTACCCTCACGCCGCTTCCTGCGGTGGGCACTCCCGTTCGCTCCCCCTGGTTGGTGTTGGCCTGATCGCGGCGCTGCTCGCCACGACGTTGCCGGCGCAGACCCGCACGCACGCTGTCCCCATCGCGGCCTTGGGCCGCAACACAGTTGCATGTCGGCGCAGCGCCGACCAGAAGGGCCCCAGGCCGCTTTATTGCTGGGGCTTCCAGAGCCGCTGACCAGCGGCGAATTGAGCGTCATGGCGAATCACGACTGCCGTAGATTTCGCGCGCCCGGCGAGCATTCGCGGCTCTTGCAGCCCAAGGCGGTCTCTGGCGTGTTCGCTGGGGGCCATGCCGCCTTCGTCCCGGGATTGCCGCCGTCCGTCACGATCCAGTCCTGGTTCACGGGCGCAGACGTCCCGCGCTTCCCGATCACTGCCGGGTCCTTGCGCGGCGACTCGGTCTTTGCCAATCCGTCCGGCTCCGTCGACTTGGAGCTCACGTACGTCAGCTCGCCCGTGACGTTCGCGCAGTTCAGCCCCACCCTGGCCCAGAACCTGGTCGGCACGGCCGTGACGGTCTTGCCCCGGACCGTGATCAACCTCCCGGGTTCCACGCCAGGCGACGGCCCGAATGGAGGGCACAACTGGTGGATTCCCTTCACGGCCCCGTTCGTGTTCACCGGGCCTAACCTGGTCGCGCAAACGCGCATCTTCAGCTTTAGCTCGTCCAACAACCAGCCCGTCTTCGTGGACAGCTATGTCCAGCAAGCGCCGACGCAGCACTACAGCGTCGGGCGCTCGTGCGGCGGCAACAGCAGCCTCGTGGCTAGCCACGACGGCGTCAACTTCGGGCTCCGCGCGGAGGGGGTTCCACCCACGCAAACGGTCGCATTCCTGCTCGGTCAGGAGAACCTCGCGCTGGGCAACACGCGGCTGCCCCTCGACCTTTCACGACTGGGGATGACCGGCTGTGAGCTTGGTCTCGCGCCGCAGTTGGTTCTCTTCGCGACGGCCAATGCCTTCGGCGCCGCCACGCTCACGTTCCCGGCTGCGATCCCCGACGAATCCGTCGCGATCCATGCCCAGGCCTTCCACCGGACCAACATCAATCCGGCGGGATTCGCGTTGACCAACGTGGCGACGAGCGTGCTGGGCAACAAGGGCATGTGCAACTTCGTCTTCTCGATCGACGGCGTCAATGCCGTCAGCGGTCCGAGCCCGTTCAACAACAGCGCGGTGCTGATCTTCCGGTAAGCGCGGGCTCGACCGCATCACGGGCGATGACCACTCGGGTTGCATCGTTCCTAGCTGAAACCGGCGGCGGAACCGTTGCCGGTTTCGGGTTCGAGCAACGCTCGCACCCGCACGCGGTAGATCTCCGCCCCGGTGTGGAACCGACGGCGCACGGCCGACTCGCTGATCCCGAGGCTCGTCGCGACCTCACCGTTCGGCAGGTCCTCGAACAGCCGCAGGCGTACCACGTCTCGCACCTCATCCGGCAACGACCGCAGCGCCTTCTCCATCACCTGCGCTGTCTCGCGCCCGACCGCGATCCGGCTTGGCGTGGTGCTGCCCCATGGCTCCACGACATCGGCGTGCGCGCTCGATCCGCTCCCGTTGTGACTCGCTGGTGTCAGTGTGGTCGTGCGCCGCGAGTCACGCTTCGCGGCCCCCTCGTAGTCGCGATGGTCCGCGATGCAACTCTTCGCGATGGCTAGCAGCCAGTGCCGAAACGTGGCGATGTCCTGCCATTCGAAGTTCGTCCGCGCCTGCCACGCCTTCAGCAACGTCTCCTGCAACACATCCTCGGGCGCGAGCCGCTGACGCAGCTCTTCGCCCATGTTCCAGTTGATGACGACCAAGATCGATCCCGGGTTGGCTGCCTCGACGGCGCTGTTCCATACGTCGGGATCCCCGGCGGCGAGGCGGTGGGGCATGAGCGGAGTCTATGCCAAGGGCGCTTGCAGCTGGGCTCTTGGTCGTGTCGCGTTGGAAGCGAGACATCACGCCGGCGAAGGAAGCGGTTGAAGACGGTGTCGCCGCGTCGAGGACACGGCGCCGGTTGGCTGCAAGGACAGTGGCATGGCGAACACGAGCACGTGCTTCAGCCCGGCGCGCGTGCTCGGCGACCCCGCAGCGCGGGCGCCTACGGCTCGACGACGAACTCCCAGGTGTCGGCGAACACTGTGGGCGGCGTCTTGCGCCGCGCCGGCGGCGTCATGCCGCCATGCACGATCAGCATGTTGCGCTTGCTGTCGAACGCCGCCGCGTGGAACTGGCGTGGGCTCGGCGGGGTGCCGAGGCGCGTGACCGACCAACCGTTGTCGTAGGTCAACAGATCGTTGCTCGGCGCGCGCGCCATGCCACCGAAGTAGAGGAGGCGCGGCCCGGCGGTCACCAGCGTGCCGCCCACGGTGCCTTCGACCCCGGTCTTCTTCGTGCTGACCCAGTCGCGGCCGTTCCAGTACCAGGCGACACCGCTGCGGCCGTCGCCGCCGAACAACACCGTGCGACGCTCTGGGCGCGAGAAGGCCATCCCGCCCCCGATCCGTTCGTCGGGGTTGACCTTGCGCGGCGACACGTCTTGCCAGCGTTCGCCCTCCCAGTGCCAGGTGTCTTCGATGCCGTCGCCGCCGTACAGCACGATGCAGTTGCGCTCGCTGTCGAAAGCGAGCGCGTGCTTGCACCGCGCCGGCGGACGAGGCGTGCTCTCGACCGCGCGCCAGGTGCTGCCATCCCACAGCCAGGTGTCGTTGAGCAGCGTCTTGCCGCCGTCGGTGGTACCGCCGAACAGCACCACCGTGCGCCGGGCGGCGTCATAGGCCATGGCGTGGAACGCGCGCGCCGGCGGCTGGCTGGGGGGCGTCAGCGCTTGCCAAGCTTGGCCATCCCACAGCCATGTGTCGTTGCGCCCGGTGCTGCCGTCGGCGGTGCCGCCGAACATCAGGGTCACGCCGCGCGCCTCGTCGAACGCCAAGGTGTGGCCATAGCGCGCCAGCGCGGGGTTGCTGGCGCCCGCCGCCATCTGTTGCCAGGGGTTGGCCATGCGCGCCAACACGGTCTGCGCTTCCGCAGCGCCGACGCCGCGCGGGTGATCAGCGACGTACTCCTGCCACAGCTGGCGCGAACGGCTGGTGCGCGCGGCGGCGAGTTGCGCCGCGTCGATCGCCGCGAGCTGAGCTTTCACCTCGGGCTTGGCAGCGAGATCGGGATTGGTCTGCAGCAGATCACCGAGGCCCGGACTCGGGCGGCCCATCGCGCCCGCGGCGCGCAACAGCGCGTCGAGCTTGGTGGCAGGGTCGGCCGTGCCGCTCGCCCGGCTGATCTCGCGGCGGAACACCTGCTCGCGCAGCGAGCGCTGGCGTTCCTCGATCAAACCACGCCAATGCGGATTGGCACCCTCGGAGGCCTGGGCGAACAGCTCGAGGGCTCGATCGAGCTGGCCGCCGGTCTCCGCACCTTCGGCGGCAACGAAAGCCTCGCGCACCGACAACGGCACGCGCTCGCGCGTGATCTTGACTTCGAGGTCGACGAGGACCTGCGGCACGTCGGTGGGGAACACTTGGCGGCGTTGGTCGAGGGCTTCGTCGGCCACGTTCCAATCGCCCTTGGCGACGCCGTGCTCGAGCCCCTCGCGCAGGCGCGCCGCGATCGGTTCCAGCAGACGGGGCTGTTCGCGCCGGCTCCAGTCGGGGTCGTTCCAGGCCTCGGGGTTGTCGGCCCGCAGCTGCTCGGCCACCGCGCGCTGGCGGCCCTCGTCGAGGTTGTCATAGAGGCGCGCCGCGATCACCCAGCGCAGCTCGCGAATGCGCGCGCGCGCTTCGACGGCGTAGGGCGTGTCGCTCTCGGGCTCGAACATCGCTGCCTCACGCAGCAGGCCGACGGTCGCCGCATCGCCCTTCTCGGCGAGTTCGGCGGCGCGGCGCAGCTTGCGCGCGGCCAGCATCGAGCGCAGCGCCAGCGCCAGCGTCCCGTCTGGCGGTTGCGCCTGCATCAACTGCTGTTCTACCTGGGCATCCTCCTTGGCCAAGACCGCGAGGCGGACCTCGATGTGGCCCAGGAAGTTGGACACGGTTTCGTTGTTCGTGCCGCGCAGGCTCTTCTCCAAGCTCTGCAAGTGCGCGCGCGCCTGGTCGAGCTTGCCGGCCTGATACGACGTCAGCGCCTCCTCCCAGGTGATGCGCTGGAAGCTGTCGGTGAAGTTCGGTGGCAACAGGCTGGGCTCGGCGAACTGCTGCGGCGGCTTGATGCCCCCGGTGTCGTCCTGGGCAAAGGCCGCCGCGGCTTGCACGCGCACGGCGTCTTCGTTGGCGACGCCTGGCAAGCCGCCGGTGTCGGCGCCGACCAGCTCGATGGTGCCGAGGTCGACGGTGCGCGCGCCGTCGACGCGCGGGTCGGCCTGGCTAGTGGCCAGGTCAACCGTGATCGCGGCCAGCTCGCGGCTGAACTGCTTGAAGACCACGCGCGTGCGCGCCGTCGCCACCGCGGCCGGCAGCAGCAGTTCGAACTCGGGGTTGTTGATCGCGGTGTCGGCGCGCATCCGATGGAAGCCTTGCCGCGGCACGGCCTGCGGATCGTCGCACTCGGCGACCACGGCGACCGCCACCACGGGAGTCACGCGCCCGCGCACCCGCGTGAAGGTCGGGCGCATCGGCAGCGCGAATGCCTTGCCGTTGTCCTCGCGGCGGATCAGCACCGTGCTGCTGAAGGTGCCGTAGCCCTTGACGTTGGCCTGAATCTGCACGTTGCGACCGGCTGGCGTTTGCACCACGAAGAAATCGCCTTCGCGCGGCAGCGGCTGACCGTCGGCTTGCACGCCGCCGGCGTCGACCGCCAGCAGCGTGTCGTTGAGCGAGTCGACCACGCGCAGGCCCAGGCGCACGCGGCCAGGCTGCACGAGCGCCGGACCAGGTGCGTCGGCGGGCGCGATGAGCTGCGGCGTCTGCGCCGCCTTGGCCTCGACGAGACGGTGCTTCACCTCGGCGAAGGTCGCGCGCAGATCAGCGGTGCCGCGGTTGCCCAGCGCATCGAGGCTGGCGCACAACGCCGACACGAACGGTGTGCCCTGGTCGCGCGGCGCGTCGGCGAGTTCACCCTCGCTGGCGCTGTAGATCTCCCAGGTCTCGTCGCGCACCAGCTTGGCGCGCGGTGCGCCGCCCGACAGCGTCTCGGTGCGGCAAGCATCCACCATCAGCACAGTGTCGAGATCGACGCCGCGCGTTTTGGCGCGCGCGCGCGCGGCGGCGAGCCAGCGCAGGATGTCGCGGCGCGGCAGAGTGTTGGTGTACGAGCTGCCCTCGCGGTCGGTGTAGTGCGTGAACAGCTGCAGCTGGCCCTCGGCGTCGACGACTCCGTGTCCGGTGTAGAACACGACCAGCAGCGCGGGCGAGCCGTTCGCGGTCTCGCCGAACTCGGTGATCGCGCCTTCGATCTCTTGTGGGATCGCGGTCGCACCCGTCTTTTCGTAGATGCCGGCGGCAGGCACCGAGCACGCTGTATCGAGGGATCGCTTCAGCGCGCCGAGCCCCTGCGCGAGCTGCGGCAGGTCGTAACTCGGCAGCGCGCGGTACGTGTCCGCAGCGATCAGGACGGCGCCACGGTCGCGCGCGGCGTTCACCGCGTCGCCTTGCAGTGGCCGCAGACTGAGCGGTGCGTCGAGGCTGATCGCGTCCGGGCCCAAGCGCCTTGGCTCCGACGTGTTGCTGAGCGCGGCGCCATCATGCGGCGCCCTGGTGGTGTCCTTGACTGGCGCGCGCTTGCCGGCGGAACGACAACCGATAATCACCAACAGGCCGAGCAACCAGCAGGATTGAAAGCACCGAGAAAACGCAACCATGACGATGTCCGTGAGGGAAGTCAGCGGGAAGGGCCCTTCTAGCGCACGACACCTTACCTGCGCCGCAGGATGGTCGCAGATCTTCTTGGCGCCAGCGGCCTACCGCCGCGTCAATTGCGCGGAATGCGCAGCAGAACCCACACCGTACCGCGCCGACCCGTGCGCCCCTGGTAGTCGACCCAGGTCGACACCAGCTCAGAGTTCTGCAAGACGTAGTCGGTGCTCACCAGCGTCTCCGAGCGGATCGTGCTCGACGCCTCGGTGTCGCGCATGTTGGTGTTGTTGATCACCCGCGACTGCATGTTGCGGCTCAGCATGCCGCGCGCCTGCTCCATGGCATAGCCTTGGTTGTCTTCGGGATGCAGCGCACCGACGTAGCTGCCGATGCCGTAGAAGAACCCCGCGTCGATGGGCGGGTTGTTGATCCAGGCCGGCGGCTCGTACACGGTGGTCTGGCAGCCGCTGGCCACCAAGGAGCCGAACGCGAGCCATCGCCAGCCCGGCTGCCGCAGCCCGGCGCGCCAGTTCACTTGACGAACTGCTTGATTTTGTCGGCGGCCTGATCGGCGGCTTCTGCGTCACGGTTGATGAGCTTGTCGAGCTTCTCCTCGAAGTCGCGCTTCATCACCTCGGTCTTGAACAGGGTCTGGTCCTTCAGCACCTTGTCCTTGACCGACGACCCGACTTGCTGCGTCCACTTGGCGGCGTCATCGATCACCATCAAGACGTACTGCACGTTGTCGCGGATCTTGTACTTCACCGCGCGCGCGCCGATGATCTCGGTGTCCGTCAGCTGGCGGATGAGACCTTCGTCGTTCATGTAGGAGGAGAGGGTGCGCTCGTCGAGGTTGTCGCCGGCTTCCTTGAACCAGTTGCTCATCAGCGACTGCACTTGCGCGCGCGCCGTGGCGGCCATCTTGTTGCGGCCGTCGACCTCGGCGCGATTGCGCGCCGTCGACACGTTGCCCATGATCTTGGCGGCTCCGACCGAGGCCAGTGTGTCGCGGATGTCGCCTGGGTTGTCGATCCAATCGCTGACCTCCTCGACGCGCTCCGCGAGGGTTTCCGGCGCGCCACCGCAGCCCGGCGTGAAGAGCAAGACAGACGAGGCAAGGACAGGGAAGATGCAGCGTTGCGCGAGTTTGAACATGTGGATTCTCCGTGCGGGACTCCGATCGACCCGCTCATGGGCCGCGATCAACTGCGAAGGTGACGCGCGGCGAAGCGAAAATCTAGAAGGGCCCGTCATTGATGCAAAAGAAACGTCAAGAACCAAAGGCCGGGACCGACGGCCTCCGGCGCGCCCTCGAAGCGGAAACAGTCACCGAGTGGCCTCATCGCCGCCGCCGTCCGTCTGATTTACGGCGGGGCCGGACTACGCGCGGCCGTCCGGTGCTTTTCCGGCCGCACGTGTTCGCTAGCATTCGCCAGCCCATTTCCCCGCACTTCCGCGCCAACTCGCCCTCGCGAAACCGAGCGTCACCCGCAGGCATGCAGATCATCGACATTCCCGTAGAGGGCTACGAGCGCGTGGTCCGCGCCACGGACCCGGCCTCTGGCCTTCACGCCATCATCTCGGTGCACGACACCACGCTCGGGCCGGCACTCGGCGGGCTTCGGATGTGGCCATACCCAGACGAAGGTGCCGCCCTGTTCGACGTCAACCGCTTGTCGCGCGGCATGACCTTCAAGTCGGCAGTGGCGCGCACCGGTCTTGGCGGCGGCAAGGCCGTGATCATCGGTGAACCCGGCAAGCTCAAGTCGGAAGCGCTGTACCTCGCGATGGGTCGCTTCATCGAGGCGCTCGGTGGCAAGTACATCACCGCCGAAGACGTGAACACCGACATCGCCGACTTGGAGATCGTGCGGCGGGCGACCAAGTGGGTCACCGGCCTGCGCCGCGAGAGTGGGGGCAGCGGCAACCCATCGCCATACACGGCGCTCGGTGTGTTCCTTGGCCTGCAGGCGGCGGTTGAGCACAAACTTGACCGGAAAGACCTGAAGGGCGTCACCGTCGCGGTGCAAGGCGTGGGTGCGGTGGGCTCGGCGCTGGTTCTACGCTTGGTCGAGGCCGGCGCCAAGGTGCGCGTCGCCGACCGCAACGAGCAGCGCGTCAAGGCGATGGTCGACGCGCACAAGGTGGCGGTGATCAAAGAGGCCGACATCCTGACGCAGGACGTCGACGTGCTGGCGCCATGTGCCCTCGGCGCGGTGATCACCGATGCGACCGCACCGAAGCTGCGCTGCAAGGTCGTGGCCGGTGCCGCCAACAACGTGTTGTTGGCGCCGAGTCACGGCAAGCTGCTCCGCGACCGCGGCATCCTCTACGCGCCCGACTACGTCATCAACGCGGGCGGCATCATCAACGTCGGTTGCGAGTTCTTGCGCGGCGGCTACGACGAGAAGGAGAGCTTGAAGCGCATCGAACGCATTCCGCACTCGCTGCGCGAGCTGTGGCAGATCGCCGAGCGCGACGGCATCCCCGCGAACGAGGCTGCCGATCGCCTGGCACAGAGCCTCGTCGACGCCGGCAAGGCCAAGAAGAAGAGCCCCGCGCGCTCGTAGGCGCCCGGGGCCAGGAGGGCGAGCCCGCGCGCTCGTAGGCGTCGTTCGTTCGACTCAGGTCGCCGCGGGCGGTGCCTTGGTGCGACTGAGCGCGATCACCGTTGGTACGGCGCAGGCGGTCGACCAAGCCCAGACTTGGTGGGGCAGATCGAGATCGCGGGTCACCGCGTACACCGCGTAGGAGAGCGGGCCGAGCCAAACCAGGGCCCGGAGCGCGCGCGCGCCCGGATGGGTAGAAGGCAACATGACGACGAGCGGTGCCCACCACAGGTGATACCAAGGTGAAAACAGCGGCATCGCCACCGCGATGAAGACGACCAGCAGCCCGATGCCGCAGCTGGCGAACGACTCCAGCGATCGCACGCGGGTGCAGGCGATGGCGAGCGCGGTGATCGCCACTGCGTAGCCCGTCACCAAGAGAGGTTGCTCAGCTGCTGTGCCAGCCAGCAGGCCCAAGAAGTGTTGCAGGCTGGCACCGCGGTTACCGGTTTGCTTGCTCAGGAACTCGAGCGAGCCCGGCGCCAGGAAGTAACGCCAAGCCAAGAGCGCGGTGAGTCCCGCGGTCAGCCCGACGCCCAGCAAGAAGGGGCGCACGCGCCGTTGCCGTATGGCCAGCGCGAGCAACACCGGACCGAGTGGCGCGCAGCCGTGCTTGGTCAGCACCGCGAGGCCGAACGCGAAGGTCGCCGCGAGCCAGCGATCGCGCGCCAAGCGTTCTAGCATCCACGCCAGTGAGAGGGCCAGCAGCGCCTCGTTGTGCGCGCTGCCGCAGCTCTCGAGCAGGATCCACGGATGGAACCACCACAGCACGGCGACGGAGCGGGAGGCTGCTGGCGGTGCTGCGCGCAGCAACAGCCAGCCGGTGGCGACGTGCGCGGCGGCGCACAGGAGTTTGAACAGGTAGACACCCAGCCACGGGATGCTGCCAGAAGCCGCGGCGCACATGGCTTGTGCCAAGGCGCTGATCGGGCCGTACGGCATCACGAAGCGCGGCCATTCGGCCAGCGCTAGCACGGGATCACCGTTGGCGATCGCGGCGGGCGGCACCACGTACGGGTTGTGGCCGTAGTGCGCCTCGACGCGGCCGCGCGCGACGTAGTCGAACACATCCGACGACAGCATCGGTGGCACCAGCGCTGCCGCGAGCGCGACGAGGATGCTCGCCCAAAGGAGTGCCGCGGTCGACGCCGTCTCGGCCGTTGCGAGCGCGCGCCGCAGCGCGACGGCGCCCACGACGGTGAACAGCACGAGGCCCAGACCTTCGCCGATGCCGAGCCACACGTGCAGGTCGACGCCGAGAACGGGGTGACCGGCGCCCCACACGAAGTGGTGCCGCATGGCCACCACGCACAGCAGCGCGCTGGCGGCCATCGCCAACAAGGTGGCGCGGTGCAGAGCGCTCACGACGCCCCCGGGGTCTCCGAGGCGACCGCGCGATACGTCTGCAACGTGACCTCAGCCGCACGCCGCCAAGTGAACGTGCGCGCGCGCGCGATCGCCGCTTGACGCACGTCCGCGAACGCGGCGCGACTGTCCAACGCGCGGCCGATCGCGTCGGCCATGCTGTCGAGACTCGTGGGATCGAAGTACGACGCGTGCTCGCCGCCCGCCTCGGCCATGCCGGACGTTCGACTGGTCACGACCGGAGTGCCCAGCGCCAGCGACTCGATCACCGGGATGCCCCAGCCTTCGACCTGACTCGGGTAGACGAACAGGTCGGCACCCGCGTACAACGCCACCAGGTCGCGCCGGTCGACGTAGGGCAAGAAGCGCACGCGATCCAGAATCCCCGCCTGCTGCGCCGCGGCGACAAACGGGGCGCGGTGTGCCTCCGCAAGGCCCGACACCAGCACCAAGTGCTCGAGCTTCTGGCGCGCGTGCAGGACGCCGAGCGCGTGCAGCATGCCGGCCGTGTTCTTGCGTGGCAGCGGGGCGCCGATCGCGAACACGTAAGGCCTGCCCGACGCGAAGCGAGCCCGCGCCGCGTCGCCGGCGCCGTCTGGCGCGCCGGCCAAGAAGTCGGGATGCACGCCGTTGTAGAAGACGGTGATCTTCTCGGGGGCGACCGCGAAGCGCTCGACGATGTCTTTCTTGCTCCACTCGCTGACGGTCAGAATGTGCGCCGCGTCGCGTACGACCCGGGGCGTGACCTGGCGGCAATAGCGCACGTAGCTGTCGCGCAGGCTGTCGTCGAACCAGGTGACGATCACGTCGTGGATCGACACGACCATCGGCGTGCGTCGCTGGAACGGCAGGCGCGGCGGCAGCGTGTTGAACGTGCCGTGGTACACCGACAACCCGTCACGCCGCAGCCGCCACGGCATCAGGCCGCGTTCCCACAGATGCAAGCGGCTGCCGCGCATGCTGGCGTGCATCGGGGTCATGTTGCCCGGGACCTCGGGCAGGTCGGCCGGACGCTCGCGCTCGTGGTAGAGCTTGAAGGCGACCTCGGGGCACAGCGCGCCGAACTCGCGGATCAGGTGGCGCACATACAGGCCGATGCCGCGCGGCTCGAAGCGATAGGCCTCGCGCGCGTCCAAGCCGACGACCAAGCTGCTCGCGGGCATCGACCTCAGGCGAGGGCGCGCGTCAAGACTTCGGCGCCAGAGTCGTGAATGAAGATCGTGTGCTCGGTCTGCGCGACGCGCACGCCGTTCTTCTCGACCAGCGGCGGATACTCGACCAGCAGGCCTTTGCGATCGAGCAAGCGCAGCGCGTCGTCGACTTCGCGGAGCGTGCCGAGGGCGGCCAACAACGTGCGCCGCGCGAACGGCAGGCCCTCGCTGTATTCGACGGCGGCGAGGATGTTGTCGGGCACCTTGTCCTTCGGCTTGATGCGGCGCTTGAGCGCGAAGACCTCGGCCTTGCCCTTCGACTCGATGTAGCCGGCACCGTCGCAGGCGAAGGGCTCGCACGCGATCGTCTGTTGCGCGCGCAAACGAACCGCCGACTTGTCGCGGTAGTTGGGCACTGTCGGCGAGCAGTGGATCACGAAGCGCGCGACGCCGTGACCGGTGAGGTTGAACACCGGGTTGAAACCGAACGCCTTGATGGTGTCCTCGATGCGGCCACCGATCTCCATCAGGCAAGCCCCAGGTCCCATGAGCGCGATGGCGTTCTCGAGCGCGGTCTGGCTGGCGGCGACCAGGGCGGAGTCTTCGCCGGCGCCGAGGTCGATGGTGACCGCGCTGTCGGTGACGTAGCCGTCGATCTGCGTGCCGAGGTCGAGCTTGACGATGTCGCCTGCCTCGATCGTGGTGCTGTCGTCAGGGGGCGAGCAGTAGTGCGCGGCGATGTGGTTGCGCGACAGCTGCGCCGGGAACGCGGGCTTGCCGCCGAGTTCGACAATCATCGCCTCCGCGGTGCGTGCGATCTCCTCGACGCGCGCGCCGACGCGGATCATCTTCTTGCAATGCTCGCGCACGGTGGCCGAGATACGGCCCGATCGGCGCAGCTTGTCAATGTCCGGCAACGACATGGGGCACCGATGTTAGCTAGATGGGTGCAGACTGCGCCGCACAATGCCGCGCCCGATCATCGCTTCTCGCCGAGCTTCAGGCGCGCGCGCAGGCGTCCCATCCAGTCGCGGTTGGCGAGGTAGGCCGCACTTTTCTGATCGCTGATCTTGGCCATCGACGCGCGCAAGGCCGGCCCGAGGTGCGCCAGGGTCCACACGCGGTAAAGGCCGCGCAGGCGCGCCAGGGGATCCTGGTCGAAGTCGACGCGCAGATCGATCAAGCGATCGCCCCGCCCGAGGCGGCCGGCGTCCCGGCGCAGGATGATGAGCACCGCGGACGCGGGCTTGCCGATCAGGTCGGCGCGCTTGCCCTTGTCGACGGGGAGTGGGTCGAGGGCGAGCTGCAAACTCACGATGAGGCGCTCGGGCAATGGCAGTCCCTCCGTGCCGGGGAACTCCTTCTTGAGGCCCGCCATCAACTGCGGCGTGGCGCCGTAGGTGGTGAAGAGGATTGCGTTCTCTTGCTGGTCGACTTCGGTTGTCTTGCCGGCCCCGAACACATACTCGCCGATGAACGATGCCGTCCGACCATCGGCCCCGAGCAGCATGATCTGCTGGCGGTCGCGCGCTGACGCGGAGGCCTCGGCCTTCATCTGCGTGAGCACATCAGCGGGGGCCCCGCCCTTTCTGAGCAGTTCGAGCGCTTGCCCCGGCCACATCGGGTCGGTGTTGCCGCTCACCACCGCAATGCCGGCGTTGGCGTCGGCCTGCACGCAGAACGCGCCGGCGCCCGGTGAACTCGAGATGAAGATCACCCCTAGGTCGCCGGTGCGCGGGTCGCGCGCCATCACGCCGGCGATGTCGACGTACGGGTGCTCGGTGCCCGAGGCCTTGTATTCGAACTCGGCGCGATCTTCTGGCAGCCCCTTGTCGGCGGCCGGGGCCTCGGCGTCGGTCGACGGCACCGGTGAGGTCGATACGGGCGGCGTGTCTTGCTTCTGCGGGGTCGGCGGCACTGGAGGATTCTGCGCCGAGCCGGCGGCGTGCAGCAGGATCGCGAGCAGGGGGGAGAACAAAGGTCGAAGGGCGAGCATTGGATGCATTGGGCGCGAGGGGGAAAGCTTGCAGGGCGAGGCGCTGGCGCGCCAGCTTTGGCTGCAGGAGAACATGGGCAGACGTGGGCGCCGCGCCAAAAGCTCCAGGCTCTGTCACTTGCGCCGGAGCCGCGCGAGCACGACCAGCACCAGAACGAGCGGGATCGCCACGGCCCCGACCTTCAGCAGCATGCGCACCGGGGCGCTCACCAACGGGCTCAGCTTGAGCGTCGCGGCGGCGATCATCGGCACCACCAACACCAGCAAGAGGACGTTCATCCACCGTTGCCGTCGTCGGGTGCGGTCGTTGGCCGTCGCGCTCATCCGTGCGACAGCACGGCAAGATCGCGCCCGACTTTGGTGAAGGCGGCGACGGCGTGGTCGAGGTCGCTGATCTCGTGCGCGGCGCTCACCTGCACGCGAATACGCGCTTGGCCCTTGGGCACGACTGGGAACGAGAAGCCGATGACGTAGACCCCCTGGTCGAGCATGCGGCTCGCCAGGTCGAGGGCGAGCTTGGCGTCGCCCAGCATGATCGGCACGATCGGGTGTTCGCCGGGCTGGATCTTGAAGCCGGCCGCTTGCAACGCGCCGCGGAAGTGCGCGGTGTTGCGCGCCAGCTTGTCGCGCAGCGTGGTGCTCCGACTGAGCTTGTCGATGCAGGCGATGGTCGCGCCAGCGATCGTCGGGGCCAGCGTGTTGCTGAACAAGTAGGGGCGCGAGCGCTGGCGTAAGAGGTCGATGACTTCTTGCCGCCCGGTGGTGAAGCCGCCGGACGCGCCGCCGAGCGCCTTGCCGAACGTCGACGTGATCACGTCGATGCGGTGCTGCACCTTGTGGAACTCGGGCGTGCCGCGCCCGGTGGGGCCAAAGAACCCCGTCGCGTGGCTGTCGTCGACCATCACCATCGCGTCGTACTTCTCGGCCAGGTCGCAGATCTGCGGCAGCTTGGCCACGATGCCGTCCATGCTGAAGATGCCGTCGGTGGCGATCATCCGCGTGCGCGCGCCCTTGGCCTCTTGCAGGCAGCGCTCGAGTTCTTGCATGTCGCCGTTTGGGTAGCGCAGGCGGGTGGCCTTGCACAGACGGATGCCGTCGATGATCGACGCGTGGTTGAGCGCGTCGCTGATGATCGCGTCCGGCTCGCCCAACAACGTCTCGAACAGGCCGCCGTTGGCGTCGAAGCACGACGTGTAGAGGATGGTGTCCTGCGTGCCGAGAAACGCGCTGACCTTGCGTTCGAGGTCCTTGTGGATGTCCTGCGTGCCGCAGATGAAGCGCACGCTCGCGAGGCCAAGCCCGTGCGAATCCATCGCCTTCTTGGCGGCGGCCACCAGTTCGGGGTCGTTGGCCAGGCCGAGGTAGTTGTTGGCACACATGCACAACACATCCTTGCCCTTGACGCGGATGCGCGCTCCCTGCGGGCTGCTGATCACCCGCTCTTCCTTGGTGAGGCCGTTGCTGCGGATCTCGGCCAGTTCTTGGCGGAGACGTTCTTGGACGTTGCCGTACATGCCCACGATCATGCCGTGACTCTGCGCCGGAGACAAAGTCACGGGTAGGGTATGCGTATGCGCGCGTTCTCTTGGCTTGCCGGCTTGGCTGCCGCCTGTCACTCGCCTCCTCCCGCGTCTGACCCTGCTGCGATGCGGCCGGTCATCGAGTTGCAGCGCTTCGCCGTCACCGCGCAGGGGCGACACCTCGGCACCCTGGTGCAGCGCGAGATCTGCGATCCAAACCAGCCGGTGCGCTACTACCTGGTCGAGAACGCCGCGGGGCAGTGGCTGGGCTACGCCGACGAACAGGGCCGCTTCTACCGCTATGAGCCGTTTGCCGAGCGCGAACGGTTCCTTGGCATCTATCCGATGGACAAGGGTCTGGGCCTGCTCTACGACGTCAACGAGCCCTTGCGCATCGCCCCGGAGGCTCGCGAGGCCACGGCTGACAAGGATCGTTCCCGATGACTTCAGGCACCCCGAACTCAGGCACCCCCGAGCCGCGCTCGGTCTCCGCTTCCAAGGTGGAGATGACCGAGATCGTGTTTCCCAACGACGCCAACCCGCTCGGCAACGTGATGGGGGGACGCGTCATGCACTGGATCGACATTTGCGCCGCGGTGGCCGCCGGGCGCCACGCGCGCACACCTGTGGTCACGGCCAGCGTCGACCAGATTGATTTTTGCCGGCCGGTGCGGGTCGGCGGGGTTCTGGTGCTCCTGGCCACCGTCAACTTCGCCGGCCGCACCTCGAGGGAGGTCGGGGTGAAGGTGTTCAGCGAGGAGCGCGCGTCGGGACGCCGTAGCCACGTTGCCTCCGCTTACCTCACGTTCGTGTCGCTGGATCCCGACACGGGTCAGCCCAGACAGGTGCCAGCGATTGCCCCCGAGACGGCCGACGAAAAGCGCCGCTACGAGGCGGCCAAGTGCCGCCGTGACGCCCGCCTGGCTCGCCGGCAGAGTTGAGCGTCACGTCTGCCACACCCCGCAGCTGGAAATTCCCGCCAGCCCAGACGAGTCTCCGCACCCCGATGATCGTAGATTCTCCCGCCGTGGTGACCGAAACCGACCCTCTCCTGCAAGGCTTCTCTCAGAAGGCCATCGCCGCCGTACGCGCTGCGCAAGCGCTGGCGCACAAGCTCGACGACAAGTCGGTGGCCACGGGTCACCTCGTGTATGGCCTGGCGGTCGATCGCAGCGTGGTGATCAACCACGTGTTCCGTGACCTCAACGTCGACCCCGAGATGTTCTCGCAGTATGTCGATACCCTGCCGCGCGAGTCGGAGGCACATGACGGCTCGCCTTTCAACCGACACGTGCAGACCGTGTTCGAGCGCGCCCGCGAGCTGAGCAAGGTGCTGAAGGGCAAGGAAGTGATCCCCGAGCACTTGCTGGTGGCGATGATGTCGGTGCGCGCCGGCTCGTGCTACGAGACGCTGAAGGAGTTCAGCATCGAGCCCGACTACGTCGCGATGCTGGTGATGGAAGCGATGGGGCTCGAGGAGAAGGACATCCCCGAGTGGTATTGATCGGACGCGGCTCCGCCGCGTCAGCTCGAACCACTGCGCCCGGCGCGTGCCGTCTACGCCAGCGGCTGACGGCGCTCGGCTTCTAGCTCGCGGATCTTGAGCAGCAGCTCCTCGGGCGTGCGCAGCACCGCCTTGGTCGACTTGCCGATCGAGATGTACACCGCGGGTTCGGCCTTGGCTTCGTAGCCGCTGCGCGACAGCAGGATCGGGTCGTACTTCGGATCCAGCATCTGCACGATGCGCGACGGCACGTACATCGACAGCGCGGCCCGGCGCAGCGCGTCGGCGGCCTCGCTCTCGCGGTCGCCGACGATCGTGATCATCACCGGCGCGTAGAAGATGAGATCGACCGCGCGCGCGTAGCCGGCGACGTAGTAGCCGTATTCCTTGTAGTCGCTGGCGAAGCACTCGAGCGTGCGCACGGCCTCGTCGTAGAACTCGGGGCGCCGCGACAAGTACGACAGGCGCACGAGCGACTCCGCCATCACCGCGTTGTCGAGGATGCTGCGGTTGCGGCGGCGCATCGAGCCGGTGTACGCTGGGTCGTGGCGGATGTCGAAGAAGCCGCCGCCGGGCGCGCGCTGGCGCTTGATGGCGACCTCGGCGATGGCCTCGGCGGGCAACAGGTAGTCGGCATCACCAGTGTGCTGGGAGGCGTCCACCAGCGCGCGGATCATCCACGCCTGGTCGCTGAGCATGCCCGGCAGGTGGTACGTCCCGTCCCAATAGTGGTAGACGCCGACGTCGCGCTGCACCAGGTTCTCGAGGACGAAGGTCAGCGCGCGCATCGCTTGCTGGCGCAGGTCGGGACGATCGAGCGTGACCGCGGCCTTCAGCAGCACGCTGATCGCCACAGCGTTGCTGTTGGCGTAGATCGTCTTGTCGAGGCGCGGGCTCGGCTGCCGCTGCCGCTGCTCCCGGTCGAGGTTGTAGTACTCGGCATCGGCGACCAAGCTGCCGTAGAACGCGCCGCCATCCTGGTCTTGCAGCGTGTTCAGCATCCAGTGCACGATGCCTTCCGCCGTGCGCTGGTAGGCAGTCTTGCCCCAGATTTGGAACGCCTCCAGATAGTTGCGCAGGAGCAGCGCGTTGGGTTCCAACACCTTCTCGTGGTGCGGTGCCTGCCAATCGGGGGTTGCCGAATAGCGGAAGAACCCCCCGTCGACGCTGTCGTGGATGGCGGCGGCGAGCATGCGGTCGAGGGTCGTCTTGGCGACGCTCTCCATGCGCGGATCACCGAGCTTCACCGCGCGCACGAGGGCGAAGTCGACGGCTTCAGGGTGCGGGAACTTGGCGCCGTCGCCGAAGCCGCCGTGTCGGTGGTCGAAGCGCTCGTACACGGCTTCCGCCATGTCGTCGACCATCGCCATGCTCAACGCGCCCTGTACCGGCGCCCGGTCCGCGTCGGCCTTCTGCGACAAGAGCTTCTGCAGGCCGCTCTGGATCTCGGGGCGCTGGGTGCGAAACACTTCGGCGACGCGCCGCAGCCGCGTTGCCAGGTCGGCGGCCGTCAGGAAGCGGTCGTTGGCGATCAACTCGCCGTCCGGCGTGAGGTAGGCGATCGTCGGCCAGCCGCCGCTGCCGTAGCGTGCGTTCACGTCCGGCCGCCGTTCGGCGTCCACCAGGGCCGCCACGAACTCGCTTTCGATCAGGTGCGCGACGTCGGGATCGCGCAGCGAGGTCGCCAGCAGCTCGCGCGAGTAGGGGCACCACGCGGTGGTGAGTACGAGCAACACCGGTCGGCCAGCGCGGCGAGCGCGGTCGAGCAACGTCGGCTCGAAGTCGTTCCACTCGATGTTGGCCATCGCGGGTACGTCCGGTGGGACTGAGAAGGCGCGAAAACGGGGCGCCCCTAGGCCTGGATCGGCCTAACGGCCCTACTTCATTGAGTCCCAGCCGCGGCGGCGCCGGTCTGCGGCATCGGCTCGAATGCCACCCGCGGGGCGTCGCCCCAGAGGTCCTCGAGCGCGTAGAACGCCCGGGCCTCAGCGATGAAGACGTGGACGACGACATCGCCGAAATCCAGCAGCACCCAGCGGTTCTCCTGGCCGAAGCCCGCGGCGTGCAGTCGCAACCGCCCCCGGTGCTTCATTTCGTAGTCCAGCTCCTGCGCGATCGCCTGCGCGTGGCGCGGGTTGCGGGCGCTGATGATCACGAAGTAGTCGGCGATACCCAGGGCCTCGACCACGTCGAGCAGGACGATGTCGGTGCCTTGCTTTTGGTGGGCGAGCTGGGCGAGATCTCGAGCGAACTCTTGGGATTGAATGGTGGGCTAGCTCCGAAAAGGGTGCGGGCGGCAAGATACCAAAACGGCGGCGATCGAGGGGGTCCTCTCAACTCTTCACTCGCGCGCGCGACCTGCCGGTGACGCCGGACGCTCGGCGGCCTCTAGTTCTTGAACAGCGGTACCGCCAAGACCGACACGATCGACATCAGCTTGATCAGGATGTTGATCGATGGGCCAGCCGTATCTTTGAACGGGTCGCCGACCGTGTCACCGATCACCGCCGCACTGTGCACGGGCGAGCCCTTGCCGCCGAGGTTGCCGGCTTCGATGTACTTCTTGGCGTTGTCCCAGGCGCCGCCGGCATTTGCCATGAACAGGGCCATCATCACGCCGGAGCCCAGCGAGCCGGCGAGGAGGCCGCCGACCGCCGCTTTGCCGAAGATCAGGCCGCAAGCGATCGGCGCTATGACGGCGAGCAGGCCGGGCAGCACCATCTCGCGCAGCGCACCCTGCGTGGAGATGCGCACACAGCGCTCGTAGTCGGGCCGTGCGGTGCCTTCGAGCAGGCCCTTGATCTCGCGGAACTGCCGCCGCACTTCTTCCACCATCGCATTGGCGGCGCGCCCGACCGCCAGCATCGCCATCGACGAAAACCAGAACGGCAGCATGGCGCCGATCAACAAGCCGATCACGACGTCGGCGCGCGCCAGGTCCATCGAGAACCCAGGACCCGCCGCCTTGTCGTTGTAGGTGGCGAACAGTGCCATCGCGGTGAGCGCTGCCGAGCCGATCGCGAAGCCCTTGCCGATCGCGGCGGTGGTGTTGCCGGTCGCGTCCAGCGAGTCGGTGCGCTGGCGCACTTCCTTGGGTAGCTCGGCCATCTCCGCCATGCCGCCGGCATTGTCGGCCACCGGGCCGTACGCGTCGACCGCGAGCGAGATGCCGAGCGTGGCGAGCATGCCGACTGCTGCGACGCAGATGCCGTAGATGCCCGCCAGGTCGTTGCAGACGTAGACGCCGATCGCGATCAGCAGCACCGGCGCCCAGGTTGACGCCATGCCGTTGGCGAGGCCGGCGATGATGTTGGTCGCGGGACCGGTCTTGCTCTGCTCCGCGATGTACTGCGCCGGCTTGCGCTTTTCCGACGTGTAGTACTCGGTGACCTTGCCGATCACGACGCCGAGCGCCAGACCGATCACCGCGGACCAATACACGTTCCATTCGCCGAACACGCCGCCTTGCGGATTGGGCGGAGTTGGCTTCAAGAAGAACGTCACCACCGCCATCAGCACCGCGAGCACGAGCGACGACCAGATCAGCCCGCTGAACAGCGCCGCGCTGAGCTTGGTCTCGTCCTCGGTCTTGACGAAGCGGAAGCCGACGAACGAGGCAAAGATGCCCATCGCCGATACCGCCAGCGGGAAGGCCATCAACGTCCTCGCCAGCGCCGCGTCCTCACCGGCCATCGACGCGCCGAGTACGAGCGTCGCGAGGATGGCGCCGACGTAGCTCTCGAACAGGTCCGCACCCATCCCGGCCACGTCGCCGACGTTGTCGCCGACGTTGTCGGCGATCGTCGCCGGGTTGCGCGGGCTGTCTTCGGGGATCCCCATTTCGAGCTTGCCCACCAAGTCACCACCGACATCGGCCGCCTTGGTGTAGATGCCGCCACCGACGCGGGCGAACAAGGCGATCGACGAGGCGCCGAACGAAAAGCCGAGGATCTGTTCTGCGATCAGGTTGCGCGCGCCGCTGTCGGCCGCCCCGAGCAGGCCGTACACGAAGATCAGCCCGGAGATGCCGAGGATGCCCAGGCCCACCACGGTCATGCCCATGACCGAGCCCGACATGAACGCGACATCGAGGGCTTGGCCCAGGCTGGTCTTGGCCGCCTCCGTCGTTCGCACCGCGGCGCGCGTCGACGTGTGCATGCCAAAGTAGCCGGCCGTCGCCGACAGCGTCGCGCCGAGCGCAAACGCGAACGCGGTCTTGAAGCCGAGCGGTGGCGGCGCCATGCACAACGCGGCAAACACCACCACCACGAAGACCGCGAGCCAGCGGTACTCCGCGTGCAGGAAGGCGCGGCCGCCTTCTTGGATCGCGCGCGCGATCTCCTGCATTTTCTCGGAGCCTGGGCTCCGCTTCATGATTTCGCGGTAGGCGGTGAGGGCGTAGCCGAGCGCGGCGAAGGCGATCAGCAGGGACAGGATCGTCCAGGCGGTCATGGTGCGAGCACTGCGCGAAGAGGTTGCCGAACGACGCGACACAGACGCAGCGCCGTTCCGGAAGGGCGGCGCACGATAGCCAGATGGTGCCGGTGCAAACAAGCACGCACTTTCAGGGCGTAACCGTTGACGGGTCGGCCCGCTCCCGCTCCCGCTCCCGTTCCCGCTTCCGACAACGTTCCGGCAGCTTGCGCCGCCTCTCGCCGATCGCAGCGCAAGATCGTGTGCACGTGGCACGGCGCGGGCGAGAGATCGGGAACGGGAGCGGGAGCGGAAAACAATGACGACCCGTGAACGGTTACTTCAGGGCGACTCCCCCGGTCGTTGGGTTCAGGACGAGCCACTGTCCGTGCAGGGTGAACAGGTATGCTCTTTTGATCGACAACATGGTGCAGATGACGATCGAGATGCCGGAGGGTGCGTTTGCCGCACTGCGCAAAGACCCGGCGGCATTCGCCCGCGAGTTTCGGCTCGTCGCGGCGGTCAAGTGGTACGAGTTGCGTACGGTCTCGCGGGGACGAGCGGCCGAGATCGCTGGTCTCTCACGGGCCGAGTTCATCACGGCGCTAGCGCGGTTTGGTGTGTCGCCCTTCCAAATACGATGCCGATGAGGTGATCGCGGAGGGCGAGGCCGATGGCTGACACGTGTGTCATCAATGCCTCCCCCGCCATCGTGTTGGCCAGGGTAGGGTGGCTGACGCTGTTCGAACAAGTCGGCCGCACCGTCCTGATGCCCGAGGCCGTCGCCATGGAGATCCTGACCGGGCCGCCAGGAGACCCGGCAAGGGTCGCCGTGGAGGGTGGATGGAGCACACGGGTGCTGGTCGGCGAAGTCCCTGCAAGAATCCAGCAGTGGAGCCTTGTACCCGGAGAGAGCGCGGTGGCGGCTCGATTTCTGCTCACGCTCTCAGTGTCGCCACAGCACCGCGTCGCTCAGGGCAACTCCCCCGGTCGACGGGTTCAGGACGAGCCACTGTCCGTGCAGCGTGAACAGGTCTTGGCCGGGAGCCTTGAGCGGCAGCGGCAGGTCGATCGCCGCGTAGCCCCGGTCGAGTCCGGCCGTGCCCGTCCAGGTCTTGGCGAAGAGGTCGACCGAGGTGAACAGCGAGCAGTCGAGTAGTCCCAAGGGAGCGAGCGAAGCCGGCAGCGAGATGCCGTGCCATTGCGTGCGCGAGA
The DNA here is from genome assembly GCA_031423015.1 of Planctomycetota bacterium. Classification (GTDB taxonomy): domain Bacteria; phylum Planctomycetota; class UBA1135; order UBA1135; family UBA2386; genus DATGPD01. The sequence goes on from JANPER010000277.1 coordinate 38,178, forward strand.
AGCCGAGCAACAGGGCAACGTGTGCCCCGGGCGGCGCGTTGCTCAAGTGCAGGCGCACACCGCGGCCTTGCAGGTCGCGGATCCCGATCTGTGGTCGCGATGGGAGCGTGCCAGAGCAGGCGGTTCCGTACGGCTCGACGCCGGCGGGCGTGCCGCGGTACATGCGGACGCGTCCCAGTGGATCACCGTTGCCGGTGTTGTAGCCATAGAGGGGCTCGGCAAACACGAACACGGGGTACGGGTTGCCCGGTTGCGGCTGTCCCGTGTCGATTCCCGTCGCGCCCCACGCGCAGCTTCTGCTGGTACCGCCTGAACTGGGGCAGAACAGCACGCGTCCGGTCCAATCAGAGTCGCGGCCCGAGCACACGTAGATGCCGCCCGCACCGGGCGGCGGGCGCTGAGCGAACAGGAGGTCAGGCACGCCGTCGCGGTCGAAGTCGAAGCCCCCGCCTCGCAAGAAGGTCCCAGCAAGGTTGCCGATCCAACTGCGAATCGTCTGCCCGGTGCGGCCCGAGAACACGTGCATCTGGCCCTGCTCGCCGATCCACCCGCCGCCGCCGGCGGCGAAGTCGGGCACTCCGTCCATGTCAACGTCGCCACAGCCGTCGGCGCACCAGCCGATGCTTTCCAGGGGATTCGCACCCAGCCCTCGTCTCAGGAACTGGCCGGTGCGACCAGACAGTACGAGCGCGACGTACCGCCCGAGGGGCCCATCGTAGCCCCCGAGCGTGAAGTCGTCGGCTCCATCGCCGTCGAGGTCGCCGACCCAGCCCATCGAATTGCCCCGCTGACCGGATCCGACATGGAACGTGAACGTGCTGCTGCCGGTGGAGTGGTACAGGCGGCGGCCGGTGTGGTCGAAGGCGGCGACGATTGCCACCTGGCCGTTCCGCCAGAGGAAGACCAGGTCGGGACGTCCGTCGCCGGTGAGGTCACGTCCACCGATCACCTGGGCGTCCGGCGCCAGGGGCAACCCGGACGGGTTGCGCAGGTGCAAGATCAGGCTGCCGTCGCGACCGCTGCGGACCTCGGCATAGTCGATCCAGGACGGATGGCCGTTATCGAAGTACGTGAAGACGTAGTCCGGCGTGCGGTCGCCATCCATGTCACCGGCAGCGCCATAGTCGTTGAAACTGGTGGAGGCGAAGCTGCTAGGGATCTGCTGCGTGCGCAGCGTGCGCCCGTCACGACCGGACAGAAGCCACAGCTCTTGGGTCCAGCGCGGGATCCTCAACGCGAGCATCACCAAGTCATCGAACCGATCCCCGTCGATGTCGCCGATGAACTTGGCATAACTGCCGATGAGAGTCGCATCGGCCTGTCCGGTGCGCTCCCAAACCACTTCCTGGCCACAGAGCGTTACCACAAGAAGGCACGACATCGAAAGGACGGCTCTCATGGCAACCTCAGCTCCACCCAAGCCGCCTCCGACGGAATCCGACCGCTGGATACGAGGAACAGCATGTAGTACCCGGGAGGGCCGGTGACCTCGTTCGGGTTGGTCATGGTCGTTCCCTGGCCGGGTGGATTGGTTGGCGTCTTGACCCAGATCTCACCCGGGACCTCGCTCCCCACGTCGACGACCTCGAGTTCGATGTGGCGTTGCTCGCTGTTGGCGCCATGCGTAACGGAGCTGGGGCGCATCAGCACGACCTTGTTGACCGCGACTCCAGGCTCGACCGGGTAGGTGATCTTGAACGTCTGCCCGTACGCCAAGGGGACAGCCGCCGTCGAGGACGTCCACGGGGTGCCAGCCACACCTGAGATCAGGGGCCGGGGCGCGCCGCAGGCGATGTACCACGGGACGTAGATCTGGTAGTCGTAGCGAGCCGTGCCGACGATGTCGCCGGCGCCAATGAGAACTCGACCGTCCGGCAAGAGGATCGCGGTCGAGTGGAAGCCGTACCCACCCTCGACGGGAGAACCAGGGTATGTAAGCAGGCTCGCGCAAGGATGCCACTTCCCGCCGTCGTAGCGTTCGATGGCGTTGGTTGAGAGGGTGCCCGCTACACCGCCTCCACCGCCGATCACCAGGAAGCTGCCGTCGGGCAGGAGCACCGCGTTGGGGGCGTAGCGAGCCACCGACATCCGTTGCATGATGTTCGCGCACGCCGTGGGATACTGGGGGTCGTAGTCCGTCCACCAGTAGCCGACCGGCCAGCATCCGGCTGCCAGTTGCGGCCTGCACATCTGGACATCGAACGTGCTCAAGGGGGTTGTGCCCGGAATCTCCCCACCTAGGACCACCATGGTGTTCCTGTGGTTGGCATCAAGGTTGCCGAGAAGCAGCGAGCAACCATAGATCCGTTGACGCAGGCGACTGGTGTTGGTGTCCGACAGGGGTGTCCACGTACCCGGTTGCGGGAAGGGGTTGTGGAGGAGCGTGGTCGCCTGGGGCTCAAGGAAGCGCGTGACCACGACCTTGCCGTTCGACATCAGGTGCGAGTAGGGGTACACCAACAGGTTCGCGCCCGGAGGCCCGTCGAGCTCGACGCCCGGTCCGCCCCCTTCCCATTGGCCTTGCTGGAATCCCACCGCTGGTGGCTCCCATGCAAGGTAGTTGCTTGGTTGGACTGGCACTGCGAGATCCAGGTTGCCACCAAGCACGACGATGCGAGTCCGAAGCCCGCCTGGGGTCATGACCACGATCAGCACCACCGCTGGGTACCAGCGTCTGGTGGGGAGGAGCCAGTTCTGACGAGTCCACGTCGTAGTGTTGGGAGGATTGCCGATCGTCCCTTGCGTGGGATCAAACAGGTACACGTGCTTGCCTCCTTCGAGGCAATTGGTAACGTGACCGTGCTTCTCGTTGCCACCGAAGATGGCAAGCCGCCCATCCGCGGTCCACGTGTGAGCCGAGCATGCCAAGTTGCCTGTCCCCGGCGGATGCACAAGCCTGCTCCCGGCCTGGGTGAAGTCGAGCCACCGAGGTACTGAAGGGTCAAGACCAGTGGCAGTCACATCGAGGATGGCCCACTTCGTCTCGTCGCCGGCATTGCACCCGTTAGGGTTCTGCGGGCCCAGGTCGTACACGAGCACCGACCCGCGGCGGAGGGTGCCGACCCACGGTGGAGGCAAAGCCAAGGCCGCACCCCCTTTCACGATCACCGCCATGTGCATGCTCCGGTTGTTAGGCCCCACAGGCGCGACACCGTGGTTGAAAGCGGCACAAGAAAGCAAACGCTACGGTCGCGAAATCAGAACTACGCTCTCTCTCTCTCTCTCTCTCTCTCTCTCTCTCTCTCTCTCTCTCTCTCTCTCTCTCATCGCTGTGGTTGCCATAACAAGCCCTTCTTGGTTTGTGTTTCTGCCGGATCGCCAGAGACTGACCAGCAACGTAGCGCGCGGTTGACTCTGCCGTCAACCCCATGATCCAGGGTCGCCAAGGTCGCGCTGATTCGCTCACGTCCCCTTCACGGTTGCTGCGTTCTTGCGAATCCTGGCAACACCATGCTGCCAGCAATGCCAACTCGTCGGCGCGCGCCAAGGCCAGCGGCATGTCGAACCTACGCCGCGTCCCTCAGTCGGTGCGTTCTCGCAGCGGTTCGGCCGCCGGTTCGGTTTCCTGGCCGGTCGTGGCCGGCTCGCCACCATCAGGCGGGAGCACCGGTGGCGGCACCGTCGGTTCGACGTAGGTCTCCGCCGGCGTGCGGGTCAGTTCCCGTTGTTTCTTGCGCTGCCGCAGGCTGTAGGTCACGACCACGACCACGATGCCCGCGATCACAGTCCAAAGGATGCCGCGCTCGACGCGCTGCACCTGCACGATCGCATCGTCGATGACCGAGCCAAAGTGGTAGCCCACCCAGACCAGGGGTGGGCAAACGAGCGCGATGCCGGCGATGTCGAGCACCAGGAAGCGCGCGACCCGCATGCGCAATGTGCCGGCCGTGAAGTAGGCGACGACCCGCAGACCGGGCACGAAGCGCGCGAAGAACACGGCCAGATCGCCGCGCCGCCGAAACCACAGGTCGAGCTTGGCGAGGCGCCGTCGGTTCACGATCACGCGCAATGGCCGAAGGCGCAGCAGGCGTGGGCCAAACACGCGCCCCAACAAGAATGGCACCGCGTCGCCAACCAGGATGGAGGCCGAGCACGCGCCGATCATCCAGCCGGGATGGGCGAAGCCCTTGAAGCAGACGTAGCCGGCGGAGACCAAGACGATCTCCTCGGGCAGCGGCAGCCCGAGCCCGCACAGCACAAAGACGATGGCCACGCCCCAGTAGGGGTAGAGCGTGAACGTCTCTACGAGCCAGTCGAACATCGACTAGCGCGGCCGCTCGGGGAGGTAGTCGACCATGTCCTGCAAGAGTGGATCGTCGTTCAAGCTCTGCAAGGTGATGTGGGAGTCACCACGCAGGAAGCCGGCGAGGTTCACGAGCGCGCGCTGCCACCGCTGCGCGAGTTCTTGGTTGACGGAGTTCTGGAGGCGAATCTGCATGCGCTCGATGGTGGCGAGGGCGCGCGGCCCATCGTGCGTCCGCAGCGCCGTCTCGATGGCCGGCAGGAGAAGATAAGTCCTTCTGTCGGAGATGCTTCTGCTTGGCGAGAGATCTTCAGCGCGAACCAGGTATGCGTCCGCGGCCAGCTGCGGGGCCATGCCGAGCCTCTGCTCCAAGGCAGCGGCGAGCGTCCGATCCTGGTTGGCGCGAATCTCGACGAAGCTCGCCATGGCCGACAGATAGTCGAGTTTGCCCGGGGGATGCATGCGGATCGCTTCCTCCAGCGTGGTGAGGGCGGCCATCACCCGATCCGCGGCGTCGTCGGGAGTTGGCGCGCGGGTGCTCGCGGCAAAGGCCAACTCGCTTGCGAACAGCACGTGGCCATCGGCCCACTCCGGCAACAACGCTAGTAACTGTCGGCCGCGGGCCGCGACCGCCTCAGGCGATTCCTCGCTGCGCGCCGCGCGCAACCCGCTCCACAGCAGCGGCAAGGCGAACGGCCGTGCCAACGCGCGCACGCGGTCGGCGAACGTGTGCTGTGGGGGAGGTCGCAGCCAGGCCGCCACCGCGAGCATCGCGATGGCCACGGCCAAGAAGGAGAGGCGGCGTCGCATCGCTGCCTTCACCGCCTGCCGCGCCAGCGGTTGGTGACGAGCACCGGCAGCAACGCCGCCGTCAGCAGCGCGCCGGCGAGCCACGTCGTCGGCCGCCACGCCAGAGGTTCCGCCAGCACGAATCGGGCGCGCGAGCACGCGGTGAGCGCGGCGTTGGCGGGCGTCAGGTCGGCGAGCGCCACGATGCCGATCGTGGCGAGGGCAAAGGTCGTCAGGGCCCCAAAGCTCAGCACCGCGCGCAGCGTACAGGCAGCGAGCAGCACCAGCAGGACCGCAAAGCTGTAGCAAGCCGCGGCCAGCGCCAGGTTGACGAGGCGCGAACGGGGCTGTGCGTCGCGCAGTTCGATGCTGCCCGGCGGGAAGATCAGCGCCAGCGCTGGGGCTGCGTTGCGCGCGATCGAGAGCGCGCGCACCACCCGGGCTACCGGCAGCAGCACCACGAGTTGCTCGCCATTGCCGTGCACGATACATGGCTTCGCCAACGTGTCGCCGTCGATCGTCAGCGTCAGTTCGACCGGCGCCAGCGAATGGCCCGGCAGGAAGAGCGCCAGCGGATTGAGTCGCACCGCGTCGACGACGCCGTCTGGTGCGCGCAGGTCGATGCGTGGCGTGGCCGCGTCGAGCCTCGCGCCGTTCGACGCAGCGGTCGCGCGCGTCCACGCCCGCGGCGCTTCGAAGTCGTCGACCCAGCGCAGCACGAAGGCGAACGCCGCACCGGCGCCCGCCAGCAGGAGCGCCGCGCCCACGACGCCTCCGAGCGTTGCCATGCCGCAGCCATCGAGCGCCGTGCGCGTCAGGCGGCGGAGCAGCGGACGCCCGGATCGGTCGCGGCCAAACAACGGCCAGGCGTCGAGCGTGATCACCACGGCGATCACCGTCAACACGACGCACGGCAGGTGCATCCAGAGCAGGAGCGGACCGCTGGCGCTGGTCCCCGCGGCGTCGGGCGCACGGCTGGCGCGCGCCGCCGCGACGGCGAGGCCGAGCGCCAGCACGCCGGGCGCGACGCCGGTGCGCACGACGGCAGCAAACGCGACGGCGGCCGGTTGCCAGGTCCGGGCGCTCACTGCTTGTGGTCCTCACCGCGCCAGCGGCGGAACAACGCGAACAGATGTTCGCGACGCCGGCCCGCGTGCACGACGCGTCCGCCGACAGCAGCGACCGCTTGGCGCACGACCTCGACGCGATCGGTTGCCACGCCTTCGACGATCAGTTCGAGCTGCTCGGTGCCCAAGAGTTCGTCGAGGGTGCCTTCCGCCACCTTGGCGCCAGCGTGCAGCATGACGACCCGCGTGCAGATCTGTTCGACTTCCTGCAGGTGGTGAGATGCGAGCACCACCGTGCCGCCTGCCTGCGCGCGTTGGCGCAGCAGGTCGATCACCATGAGCGAGCCGTCGGGATCGAGGCCCGAGGTCGGCTCGTCGAGCAGCAGCACGCGCGGGTCGGACACGAGCGCCGCGGCGAGGCCAAGCCTTTGCGCCATGCCGGTCGACAGCTTGCCCACCTTGCGCGTGCGCGCTACGTCGGCCAGGCCAACCCGTTCGAGCAGCGCCTCGAGCCGCGGTCGGCTGAGGCGGAACGGCTCGCCCAGCAGCGCGGCGATGCGTTGCAAGAAGGCGAGCGGCGTGCACCAGGGAAACGGCAGCGACCCCTCTGGTTGATAGCCGACGGTCGCCAGCAGGGCGCGCGCCGTCGCCGGCTGCCCGAGCACACAGGCGCGCCCGCGGCTCGGCGTGAGGCTGCCGGCGAGCACGCTGAGCAGTGAACTCTTGCCCGAGCCGTTCGGCCCGAGCACGCCCACGATGTCGCCTGCGTCGGCCCGCAGCGAAACCCCGCGCAGCGCAACCACCGGCTTGCTGCCGAAGCTGCGGTAGGTCACTGCGAGGTCTTCGACTTCGATCGTATGGTCCACGCGGGTTTCGTTGCGCGCGACCGCGCCTCGACGATGCTAGCGAGGCTTCGTCTCAGTCCAGAGAATCTTCGCGTGCTCGCTGACCTCCCACGCGGTGCTATCCTGCGGGCGAAACGATGGTCGGCTTCCTGGTGCTTCCCGATGGCAGCGAGGTGGTGGCGCGCGATGGCCTCGTGCTCGGTCGCGTCACTGGTTGTGATGTGGTGGTGAACGACACCAAGGCGTCGCGTCGGCACGCCGCGTTGCGCGTCGCCGGCAGCGTGGTCGAGATCGAAGACCTCGACAGCAGCAACGGCACCCTGCTCAACGGCAAGAAGGTGCAAAAGCGTGTGCTGCGCGACGGCGACCGCATCCAGATCGGCGCCTGGGCCATCGCCTACCGCGAAGGGAACGCGGCATCGGCCAAAGTGAGCGCCGCGGCCGCGGAGCTGACCTTCGACGACGAGCCGACGGTGTCGAGTTCGGCACCGCCCAACGTGCGATCGCCCATTCCGCCGCCGCCGGTTGTGCGCGCCGCCCCGCCGCCGCGTGCCCCGACCAGCGCGCCTGCCGCGGCGAGCGACACGCTCGAGTTTCTCGACGAGGTCGTACAACTGCGGCAACCGGCGCCGACCAGGCCGAGCCCGAGTGCCATCGCGTCTGGCACCGCCAAGCCGCAACCCGCCGCCGCGGTGCGCGAACGCGGCGTGTTGCAGTTCAACAAACAAGCGAACCGCGAGGGCCTGTTAGCCGACGACATGCAGCAGATGAGTTCGGTGAAGCGCGCGCTGCTCGTGCTCTTCGCCCTCGTCTTGACTGGCATCATGGGCTTCCTGGCGATGCAGCTCGCGCGCTGAGTGCTAAGTGGTCCGGCTCAACAGCAGCTGCGCCACACGTTCAGCAAAGTCTGCGCGGCGGCCTGGGGCGCGAAGCGAGCCGCCTGCGCGAGCCGCGCCGCGACAGCGGGCGCCGCCTCTGGGACAGTCGCCAACTCGACCATCACCGCGGCCCAGGCATCGACGTCATCGACGGGTATCACGCGGCCGGCATCGCCCACGACTTCACGCAGCGCGCCCTGATCGCTCACCACGACGCTCCGACCGAACGCCAGGCCCTCGAGCGCGGGCATGCCGAAGCCTTCGTAGCGCGAGGGTACCAGCACCGCGCGCGCGTCGCGATACAGACCGCGCAGCGTCGCGTCCTCGGTGCGGCCCAGAAAGTGCACGCGGTCGGCGACTCCCAGGCTGGCCGCGAGGCGGCGCAGGTGCTTGCCCGCGCCGGCGTCGCGGCCGCTGAGCACGAGCGGCGGGAGAGCCGCGGCTCGACTGGCACGCGCGTACGCCGCCAGCAGCGTGTCGAGGCCCTTGCGCGCTTCCAGATGACCGACGTGCAGGAACGCGCCGGGCCACGGACTCGCGCGCGCCGGGCCGTGCTGCCAGTCGGGATCGAGCACGCCCGGCACCACGTGCACAACGCGCGCCCCGGTCGCGCGTTGCAGCTCATGCGCGGTGAACGCGCTCGGCGCGATCAGGGCCGCCGCGCGCGCGACACTGCGACGCAGCACGCGCGCAAACAAGAAGCGGTTGCGGCGGCGATACGCGCCGAGGTCGCGCAGGTCGTGCACAGTGAGCGTCACTGGGCAGCGCACGTACGGCAGTGGCAGGCTCTCGACGTGCAGAAGCGCGGCGTCGAGTTCCGCGAGCACTCCCGGCAACAACCTGCGCTCGGCGAACACGCGACGCCACGTCGGCCGCGGAGGAATCCGCACCGCGACACACTCGAGGCCATGGCGAGCGGGCAGAGGGGGCCGGCCTGCGTGCAGCACCACGATCTTTTCGGTCGGCGTCAGCAAGTCGGGCAGGGCGCGCAGCAGGGCGAGCAAGCGTTGGCTGGCGCCGGAGGCGCCGAGCGACAGCAGCCAGCCGGCGACGGCGTACACGCGGCTCACGGCAGGCCCACCGCCAAGTCGTGCCGCAGCGCCACGGCGTGCGCTCGCCGCCAGCCGGCGGCAGCGGCTTGTGTGGTGAAGGTCGCGGCGCGCTGCAGGCCACGCGCGCGCAGGTCGACGCGCCGCGGCTGATCGGTACACAAGACGACGATGGCCCGGGCCATGGCCTCGACATCCAGCGGATCAGCGAGCAGCGCGGCGCCGCCCGCGACCTCGGCCAGCGCGCCGAAGTTGCTGCAAAGCACTGGGACGCCCCGCGCCATCGCTTCGAGCACGGGCAAGCCGAAGCCCTCGTGCAGCGACATCTGCAGCAGACCGGTGGCGCGGCGCAGCAGCGTGTCCTTCTCGGCCTCGGTGACCCATGCGCGCGGCGGGCCGACGAAGCTCAGCGTTGGCACGCGCGCGTCCAGATGCTGGGCACGCTGGTGCGCGGCGGCGATGCGTGCGTGGTTCTTGCGCGGCCGATCGTCGCCCAAGACCAAGAGGCCAGAGCTTGGTTCCGACCCGGCGCGCGCGGCCACCGGATCGACGCCGTGCGGCACGACGTGTACGCGCGCGGTGACGCGCGCCGGCAGTTCGTTCGCCAGATCGCTCGCGGTCGCGGCCGATGGCACGAGGATGACCTGCGCCACCCGCGCGCTCGCCTGCAACGCCAGCCGATGTCGAAGCTGCGGCGCGTCGCCGCGCGGCAGGCGCGGCCGCGCGCGCCACGGCAGATCGTGCACGGTGATCACCGCCGGGCACGGTAACCGCAGCGGCAGCGCGGCCACCGGCACGTGCAGCAGGTCGGCGCCGAGCCGGCGCAGCAGCCTCGGCCACGCGAACTGCTTGGCCAGCAGACTGCGCGGGGCGGCCACGACCTCGATACCGGCGTGTAACTCATCGCGCCCGGCCGCGGCATGAGGTGCGAGCAAGACGCAGCGCTCATCCCCGGCGGCGAACGCGCGCAGCGTGCTCAGGAACGCGCGCGCGACGCCGGTGAGTGGACCGTCGGCCAGCACGCTGCCGTCGAACGCGATCGTGGTGCGGGTCACACCGCGGCCTCGGCGTACACCGCGGCGTGCGCCTGCGCGCACGCGCGCCAGGTGAACGCGCCGACTCGACGCTTGCCCTGTTCGATCACGCGCTTGCGCGTCGTCTCGTCACCGAGCAGCACCTCGAGGCCGTCGCGCAGCGCATCGATGTCGGTGGGGCGGCGGTAGGTGGCGGCGTCGCCCAGCACTTCGCGCAGCGCCGGCGTGTCGCCCGCCAGCACCGGCACGCCGAGCGCGAGCGCTTCGAGCGGCGGAAAGCCAAAGCCCTCGCGCAACGACGGATACGCCAGCACGCGCGCGTGCGCGAGCCAGCGAAACAGGGATGCGTCATCGACGCGGGGGATCCAGCGCACGCCTTCGCGCACCGTGGCCCGCAGCGCGTTCACCGTGGCATCGCACAGCCAACCCGGCGACCCGAGCACCACGAGGCGCGGCCGCGGCGGCGCCAACTCGCGCCAAGCGCGCAGCAGGCGCATGTGGTTCTTGCGCGGCTCAAGGGTGCCGATCATCAGCACGTAGTCGTCGGCGATCGGCGGCCGCTGCGCCAGGGTCGCCCGCGCCGGCACATGGTCCGCGCCGAACGGAATCACGCGCATGCGCGCGCGGTCGACGGCGAAGTGCGCGTGCAGTGCATCCGCGGTCGTCTGCGTCGGCACGATCACGCGTGCCGCCATCGCCAACGCCCGGCGCGTGCGGTCGATCAGGATCTTGCTCTGCCGCGGGCCGTGCAGATCGGGATCTTCGGCGAAGGCGACGTCGTGCACGGTGAGCACCGGCCGGGCTCGCGACAACGGCGGCTGCACGTAGTCGATCCAATGGAACACCGCCGGGCTGCCGCACAGCCGATCGGCGCCGAGTCCCAGCGCGTGCAACAGGGGCAAGCTGCGGCCAGGTACCGGCAGACGATGCAGTTGGGCGCCGTCGGGCACCTCGGCGTTCATCGCGCGCGCCAGGCTATGCCCGTAGAGATGCAACTCGACGCTGGGCTCGCCGCCCAACGCTCGCGCCAGCTCGCGCGTGGCGCGGCCGATACCGGCTTGCGAAAGCAGAGCCGGGCGGTAATCGAGCGCGACACGGAGCACCACCTTAAGACGATTGTGGTCTACGTTGCCTTCTGGCGCCACCTTGCGGGCCAGCGGCGTATCGAGATGAGACACGCGCCGCACGCGTTGGGCGGTCACGCAGCGCATCGTTGCCAGAAGGACCACCGCGCGCGCAACCTCACCGGTTGGCCGAGCTATCCTTGGTTCGGAAGTTCACTGGATGTCCCTGACCCCCCAGCAGAGCGGCGGCCCGCGTGCCACCACGGCGCGCGCGCGGCCGGCGTTCCCCGTGGCGGCGCCGAGGCCGCGTCGGGCCGTCGGCCGTACCCAAGGCTTGCTGTTGGGCATCGCCACGGCGGTGCTGGGCCTCGTGGCCTACCAAGGCGCGGTCAGCGCGTTTGGCGGCGACGAGGCGGCCTTCGTCATTCCCGGGGCCGGCGCCATGCTCAGCGACGAAGGAGATCCCGCGCCGCCGAGCCCGTCGCTCGAGGCCAGCTCGGCGCCGCCGACCGAGGTGCGCGTCGACATCACCTGGCGCGCCCGCTTGCGACCGCTGCCGCCGCCGCCGGCCTGCCGCGTGATGGTTGGCGACCATGCGGTGTCCGACGCGGGCGTCGAATGGCTCGCGGGAAGTGCGTCGCTGCCGCTGCAACGCGTGCGGCCCGGCGATGTGCAGCTCGTGCGCCTGCGCGTGCATGGCGAAGACACGCTGCGCTTGTCGAAGGTGCAGGAGGCCGGCTTGGAGCTGCGCCTCTGTGGGCGAGTGCAGGTGAGCGGGCAGGTCATCGACACCGACGGACGCGGTCTGGCGCGGGCGCGGGTGTGGGCGGCGGGCACCGAGACGATCACCGCCGACGACGGTACCTTCGCGGTGGAAGCAATCGGCGGCGAGGGTCTCCCGGTCGTCGCCATCGCCGAGGGCATGGCAGCCCAGACGGTCATGCTCAACGCCTGGAGCGACAGCACCGTGCGCTTTGTCATGCAGCCCGGCGCGACCCTGCGCGTGCGCGTCACGGGCGCGCTGCCGCGGGGCGGCGAACCGGCGCAAGTGTTCTTGCTGCCGAGTAGCGAGCCGCGCACCAGCGCTGAGGCGCAGTATCCATTCTTCTTGCAGGCGTTGGCCGGCGGCGTGCTGGTCAATGACAAGGGCGTCGCCACGTTCGATCATTTGCCAATCAGCGCGCGCCTGCGCGTGCGGCTGCGGCACGACCAGGTCGTCGCCGAGGAGATGCCGCTCGTCGAGACACGCGCGCGACCAACCGAGATCAGTCTGCTCGCCGAGTCCGGCGCCGTGGTGCGTGGTCGCGTGGTCGACACCGACGGCACCAAGGTCGCGAACGCGCGCGTCGCGACTTGGCCCGAGGCCGACGGCGACGAAGTCGTGCGCGGTCCGGCGGCAGACCTCGCCTTGCCGCCGCTTGCCTATGTTGGTCGCGGCACGGTGGCGCTGGCGTTGGCCGACGGGACGTTCTGTCTGGCCCGCTCGATGCGCTACACGCAGTCGCGCCTGTTGGCTTGCGGACCCTCGCCGTGGGCTGCCGAAGTCGTCGTGCGCGGCAACAGCTCGGCGCTCGAGCACGATCTGACCCTACCGACGCGCCCGTTGCCGGCCGTTGCCGGCGCTGCGTCGCTGGCGCTGCACGCCGCTCAGCCGGGCAACTACCGCGTGCGCGTGCACGAGAACGGCGGCGCGCCGCGTTCACCGACGAGCTGGAATGGCACCGCGCCCTTCGCCATCGCCGTTCGCGCCGGCGCACTCGCCGACGTGAGGGTCACCGTCGGTGTGGCCGGCGCCGCGCGCGAGCGCACGCTGACGTCGCTCACCATCGTCGAGCCGGTGCCAGTGGACTTGCCTGGCCTGCCCCGCTGACGCTGTCGCGTCACCCGACAGTCGCGGCCACGTCGTCTCGCGTTGCGACCGGGTTTCGCCGCGGTGTCAGCGCTGCGTTGACGCGCCGTCGCACACCACGCGGAGTGCGCGCCGTCACCAGCCGCAAACATGAGATAGAGTGAGCCCGGATCCGCGTCCTGGGCGGCTCTGGAGCAACGATGCTGTGGGGAGAACTCATCAAGACCGTCTGCAAGTGCCTGTGCTGAGCCCGGCTCTCGCCGGCTCGGTGTACGGCCGCACCGCACCGATGGTGCGCGAGCACTACTGCTCGCGCGCTGCCCTGCGGTCGCTGTTGTGGACGGCTGTGCTCACGGGGATGCTGGGGGGTGCTGGGCAACATGGCGGCCGTGTCGTGGACATCGAGGGCTTGGAGCGCGCCGCGCGCGTCCAGCGCTTGGTGGGCGACACGGTCGCCGCGCTGGCGGCGTATTCCTATGAGACCGTCGCCGGCCTGCACGGCCGCGCCTTGCACGAGCGCGAGCGCGCCGACAGTTCGGAGTTCAACGTCGAACTCGCGGTCACCCCGACCTCGGCGGGTTCGCTGAAGATCGAGGGCATCCTGCTTGAAACACGCAGCCGGCGGCAGGTCTCGCAGTTTGTGACCTACCGCGGCCGCACCTGAGTGCTTGTTCGTTGGCCTCGGGCGTCCGAGGCCACCGTTCTCTATGTTGTGTGCTGGGGCCGGGTGGCGCGATGGCGCTGCCCGGCTCTTTTTCGTGACGAGCCGTGCGCTGGTGTTTGCTCGGGCCACGGCCATGATCGTGCCGGCGATGAAGTTCACTACCCTGCGTGACCCCGTGCACGGCGACATCGAGCTGTCACCCGAGGAGGTCGCCGTCATCGACACACCCGAGTTCCAGCGGTTACGCGGTATCAAACAGCTCGGCACGTCGCACCTCGTGTTTCCGGGCGCCACGCACACGCGCTTTGCGCACTCGATCGGCACGCTGCACATGGCGGATCGCTTGCTCACGGCGATGGATCGCCGCGGCGCGCGCGCCGGCCCGTCGTTTCGCCGGGTGAGCGACGCGGAGCGGCGGCTGGTGCGCATGGCGTCGCTGCTGCACGACATCACCCACATCCCGTTTGGGCACAACATCGAGGATCAGACCGGGCTCTTGCCGCGGCACGATCGGCCCGAGCGTTTTGCGGCGATGCTGGGCGACACCGAGTTGGGCGGTGTGCTCGCGCGCCTGGGCTTACAGGTCGAGGTGCTGCGCGTGTTGCGGAACGAGGACACCGCGGCGCCCTTCATGGCGCAGGTGATGTCCGACACCATCGACGCCGACCTCTTGGATTACCTCAAGCGCGACGCCTACTACACCGGCCTGGAGCTGCGCTACGACCAACGCGTGGTCGACTACTTCTGCATCGATCAAGCCAGCGGGCGCATGTTCGTCGACTGCGAGAAGGCTGGCATGTTGCGCGAGGACATCATGTCCGAGCTGATGCGCGTGCTGGAGATGCGCTATCACTTCTCGGAGCGCGTGTACTACCACCACGCCAAGATCGCGGCGGGGGCACTCATCGCGCGTATGGTGGAAGTGGCGCTGCGCGCCGGCGCGCTGACGGCGAGCGACCTGCAGGCGGCAACCGACGAGTCGTTGATTGAGCGCCTGGGGCGCATCGACCTGGGCGACGAAGCCTCGACGGCGCGCTTGCGCCGCTTCGTCGCGCGCTTTCACCGACGCCAGTTGCCCAAGCGCGTGCTGGTGTTGCCGGCGTATCTCAACGCGAGCGTGCAGCAGGAGCTGCTCACGACCTACTTCACGCCGGGCCAGCCGCAGGCGCGCTTCGCTTGGGAGGCAGCGCTGCAAGCCGAGGCGCAGCGCGCGTTCGGCCGCGACCTGGACGTCGTGATGTATTGCCCGGCGCGCAGCATGCAGCTCAAGGAAGCGCGCACCCTGGTGCGCCTACCCGGCAGCGGCGACCGGATCTTGCCGCTGTCGGCGTTCGCCCGGCAGATCCCGCGCCTGCACGACCTGGAGGCGAGCTACCCGCGCCTGTGGAAGCTGTACGTGTTCACCTCAGAAACCGACAAGGACGTGCGGCGCAAGCTGGCCGCGATGTGTCTAGCGGCGCTGCCGCCGGGGTGTGTGAACGCGCTGACGCTGTAGCAACCTTCAGGTCGATGCTGCGCCGCGTCGATGTCATGGCCGGAGGCGCGCGATCGAACGGCGATCGCGATCGGCATGCTGGTTCAGGGATTGGTGCGGGAGCAGTACGAGACGTGGCCGCATCCGTCGCTGCTCTGTACCGAGTCCTCGCCGAACACCTCGCCACCTTCCTCGCCCAAACCTTCGACGACGAGACGCGCAACCCGCTGCCGCGCTTCGTGGTCCGCGAACTCCGCGACTTCCTCGACTGCGGACAGCTCAGCCGGGGCTTCTGCCGCGTGCATTGCGAGGCCTGCGGCAAAGACGACCTCTGCCCGTCGTGCGGCGCTCGTCGCATGGCCGACACCGCCGCCTGGCTGATCGACCGCGTCATCCCCGACGTCCCGGTGCGCTACTCACCCACCATCCCAAGCACCTGCTCGATCACTTCGTCCGATAGATAGAGGCCCGCGTTCCGCATCCGCTCGACGATCGGGCGTGCCGCCGAAAACCGGCCACGTGCCTTCGCGAGCAGCGTCAGCCCCAGCGTCCCCTTGACGGCGACGCCGAGCGCCAACCCACACTTGCGCGCGGCGAAATCATCCAACACGGCTACCGATCCAGGATGCGAGAGGGCCCAGGCCAGGACCGCCGACTCGCCGGGACCGAGATCCCACGCGGCGACAGCATCGGAAATCGGTTGGGGTGGCACGATTTTCAGCCACGCCTGTGACGCTAGAGCGCGGCTGGCTTCGTCCGAGTGCGCGCTGACTTCTTCCACCACGCACGCGGGCACGATGACGTGCTCGCCGAGAAGCTGCAGAAGATCCAGGAGCTTCGACCGCGCGAGCACGATCAGGGGCGATGCGTTGACTACCGGAGCCTCAACCATCCGCGATCTCTCGCCGGATCTGATCCAAGTCGATCTTGATCACGTCCAGCCGACGCCGCGCAAGCTCGTCGAGGAACTGGAGGCGCGTCATCCCAGCGACCTGCGCCGCCTTCGTGCCGCTGATCAGTCCTTGGTGATACCACTGCACCGCAGCAGCGAAACGCAGCTCTGCCGCAAAGCGCTCGGGTGTCTCCCGCAGCGCGGAAAACGCTTCGGCGGGCATGTCGATCGTTAGCTTGACCACGTGTTGACTTCGCGTCTGGAGAATTGTGTGCTCAGGCTACGCCGCTTGCCTAGGCAGCGCTACCGGAGGTGTTGAAGTCTGTCGGTTCAGCATGAAGCCGCCTTGGAGAACCGCGCCGCACGACAGCCTGCCTTCCCGTCAGTCGCGGCCACCGACCGCCGCAGCCGGCCAAGTGGTCGGCGTATCAGCACGCGTCAAGCGCCCGAACTCGCGGCCTAGTGCTGGATACTCAAGGCGAAGCCACGGCTGGTGAGCAGGCCCCGCGGGTTGGCCAGGCGGTTGAAGACCACGAGTTGCGCGCGTAGGGACCAGGTAGGCGGCCACAAGATATGGATCACGCGGGCGGTGAAGGGACTTTCCATCCAATCATCCCATACTGCATCGCATCACAAGACCTACTGCCCGCGATGTGCCTGGCGGCGCTGCCATCGGCGCTGCCGCCGGGGTGTGCGAACGCGCTGACGCTGTAGCGACGCTTCAGGCCGACGCCGCGCCGCGTCGATGTCATGGCCGGAGGCTCGCGATCGCACGGCGATCGGCGATCGGCATGTTGGTTCAGGGATTGGTGCGGGAGCAGTACGAGACGTGGCCGTACCCGTCGTATTCGCTGTTCGCCAAGGTGCGGCCGCACACGGTGTGGCAGTTGAATGCAGCCTACCTCGCGAGCCGGTGCGGCCTGCCGGCGCCGCCCGAACGGGCGCGCATCTGGATCGCGGGCTGCGGCACGTTTCAGCCGCACGTGTTCGCCGCCGCCAACCCGGGTGCCGACATCCTCGCCACCGATCTGTCGCACGCGAGCCTGCGCCTGGCGCGCCGGCGTTGTCGGTGGCACGGTCAACGGCGCGTGCGCTTCGCACCCATCGACCTGGCTCAGGTGGAGACGCTGCCCGACGGGCCGTTCGACCTCATCGAGTGCTACGGCGTGCTCATGTGCCTGCCCGATCCGGCGGCGACGCTGCGCGCGCTCGCGGCCCGGCTCGCGCAGAACGGCGTGCTGCGCCTCATGGTGTACCCACACTTCAGCCGGCAGCGGGTGTTTCAGCTGCAGCGCGTCGCCAAGCTGCTCGGCTTGCACCACCGCGACCGGCAGCATCCGCGCCGGCTGCGGCAGTTGGTGACGGTGCTGCCGCGCGCGCATCCGCTGCGCCACGCCTTCGTCACCTACGACGACGCGCGCTCGGACGCGGGGTTGGCGGATGCGTTCTTGCACCCGCACGACCGCGGCTTCACCGGCCTCGAACTGTCGACGCTGGTGCGCGCAGCCGGACTCGAGCCGGGCTTCTTCTTTCAGCGGCCCTGGGCGCAGCCTGCTGCCATGGCGCAGGCCTTGGGCCTTGGCGCGTGCGATCCGTTCGCCGTGCTGCACTACCTCGACCTGTGGCAGGAGCTGCGCGGCAACTTCGTGCTCTGTCTGCGGCGGGCCAGGGACGCAAGTCGCGAGGAAGCCTTCGACCCGCGTCCCCGCCTGCATCCGCTGCTGTCGCTGCGCACCAAGGGTGTGCCGCTGGCGCATCGCGCGCGCGTGCTGTGGGGGCGCGTCGCGGGCCTACGACTCGACGATCGCACGACGGCGGCGCCGTGGATCATCGACGGTCGCACTGCGCGTGCCGCCGGGTCGTCCGAGCGAGTCGACGCGGCCACCGTGGCCAGACTGCACGCGGCGGGTGTGCTGTTGGCGCCGCGGCCCGTGTCGACCGGGGTCGCCGTCGCTGACTTCGCCGCGCTGCCGCCGCCGACCACGATCTGGCTCGGCGCCGGCGCGCCTAATCCGTTCTACGCCCACCTCTACGCGGCGTGGTCGACGACAGAGTTGCCCGGCCTGCCCGCACTGGGACCCTTGGCCGCGCAGGTGGCGCGTTGGGAAGGTCACGCCGACTCGTTGGAGGACGCGCACACGCCGCTCGGCCTCACGCCGGCGCACACGTATCGCGCGCAGCAAGCCGTCGTGGAGGACGCGCTCGCGGTGGCCGACGCGGCGCCGCCGTGCGCCAGCTACGCCGCGGTGCGGTTGCGCGACGAGGCATCGCGCGTGCAAGCGCTGCACGCGCTGCTGGCGCGCGCCGGCCTGGAAGACCGTGTGCCGAAGGAGGCCGAGCGTCGGCGCGAGCTGTGCGTGCTCCTGGTCACGCACGCTTCCTTGTGTCTCGACGTGGACTCGGAGTAGCCTGCGCCTGCCGGGCGCTACCCTGAGCCGGCTTGCCATGCTGCTCACGGACCTCTTTGCTGGCAGCGCCGCGCGCCATGCCGACCAGCCGGCGATCGACATCCCGCCTGGTCCCGCGCGCCAAGGGCGTGTGGTCGTCACCTATGCCGAACTGGCCGCCATGGCCGAAGCGGTGCGGCGGGAACTCGCGCCGCAGATCACCGGCGAGTGCACGGTCGCGATCTTGCTGCCGCGCACGACGCCGTGGCTGTACGCGGCGCAGCTCGGGGTGCTGCAGGCTGGCGCCGCGCACGTCTGTCTCGATCCCTCGTTTCCGCCGGCGCACGTGCAGCACGTGCTGCGCGATGCACGCGCAGTAGCGGTCGTCACGGACGCCCGCGGTGCGGCCACGCTGGCGAGCGCCGCCGCGTCGGACTTCACGCCGCTGATCGTGACCGTGCCGTGCGCGATCGCGTCCCCCTCGCCGGCTATCGCGCCTGCGCCCGCCTGGTTGCACGCGCGCAGCCTCGCCTACGTGATCTACACCTCGGGCACGACCGGCTTGCAGAAGGGCGTACTGCTCGAACACCAAGGTGCGGTGAACTTGATCACGCAGGGCGTCGCGCGTTTTGGCCTCGGCAGCAGCGACCGTGTGGCGCAAGGTAGCTCGGCCGCGTACGACTCGTCGATCGAGGAGACCTGGCTCGCGCTCGCCAGCGGCGCCACCCTCGTCGTGCTCGACGACGAGACCGTGCGGCTCGGACCCGACTTGGTGCCGTGGCTGCGCCGCGAGCGCGTCACCGTGATCTGCCCGCCGCCGACGTTGCTGCGCGCGATGGACTGTCGATCGCCGCACCAGGAGCTGCCCGATCTCCGTCTGTGCTACGTCGGCGGTGAGGCGTTGCCCAAAGACCTGGCTGACCGTTGGGGCGGCGCGCTGTGGCTCGAGAACGGCTATGGCCCGACCGAGTGCACCGTCACCGTCGTGCGCGAGCGCGTGCAACCGAACCAGCCGGTGTCGATCGGCACGCCGGTGCCGCCGCACACCGCGTGGGTCTTGGACGAACGACAACAGCCGGTGGTTGACGGCACGCCGGGTGAACTCTGCATCGCCGGCATCGGGCTCGCGCGCGGCTACCTGAACGCGCCCGAACTCACCGCCGTGCGCTTTCCGACGCTGCCGAACATCGGGCGCGTCTATCGCACCGGCGACCTGGTGCAACGCGACCCCGAGGGGCGGCTGTTCTACCTTGGGCGCATCGACGCGCAGGTGAAGCTGCGCGGCTATCGCATGGAGCTGGAAGCGATCGAGACGGTGCTGGCGGGCTGCGCCGGCGTGCGCGAGGTCGCGTGCTGTGTGCAGGGCGAGGGCGCGGACCGGCTCCTCGCGGCGCACGTGGTGCCCGCCGACGCCGCGGCGCCGCCGGCGTTCGATGGGCTCGAGCGCGCGGTGCTTGCGGTTCTGCCGGAGTACATGGTGCCGGCGCGCTTTGGCTTGGTGTCCGCGCTGCCGCGCACCATCGGCGGCAAGGTCGATCGCAAGGCGTTGCCCCTGCTCGGCGGCGAAGGGCGAAGCGAGCGGCGAGCGCCCGCCGTGGCGCCGACGTCGGCCCGCCAGCATCGCGTGCGGGCGGCGTTCGCGGCCGTGCTCGGCGTCGCACCCGCCAGCATTGATCTTGCCGCCGACTTCTTCGCGCTCGGCGGTGACTCGCTGCGCGCGGCGTTGTTGGTGTCGCGGCTGCGCCGGCACCAAGGCGACGAACACATCGCGGTGCGCGACGTGTACGAGGCTCCGTCGGTCGCGGGCCTGGCGGCGGTGCTGGAGCGTGCGTCCGAGGCTGCGCCCGCCGCGCCTCGGTCGGCGCGCGCGCCCAGCGACGTTCGCGGCCACCCGGTGCTCGCGACCCTGGTGCAGGCCGTGTGGCTGCTCGCGTTCTTGGTGCTGACATCGACGCTCGGCTACGTGGTCGCCTTCGAGCTGGTGCCATGGCTGTTCGCGACCGTCGATCTGACGGTCCTGTTGTTGTTGGCTCCGTGGTTCGCGAGCCTCGGCGTGCTGGCCTACGCGGTCGTCGCGCTCTGGCTGGCGGTGTTGGCGAAGGAGCTGCTGATCGGGCGCTATCAGCCCATCGCCGTGCCAGTGTGGAGTTCGTTCTACGTCCGGCACTGGATCGTGCAGCGGTTGGTGCGCGCGGTGCCGTGGTCGCTGGTCAGCGGCTCGGAGGCGAACCACGCCGCCCTGCGCGCGCTCGGCGCACGCATCGGCAGGCGCGTGCACATCCACCGCGGTGCCGACCTGCTCGACGGCGGTTGGGATCTGCTCCACATCGGCGACGACGTGACCCTGGCGCGCGAGGTGGACCTCGGGCTCTGTCAACTCGAGGATGGTGAACTGATCGTCGGCGCGGTGCGCCTCGGCGACGGGGCGATCCTTGAGACGCGCGCCGGCACCGGCGCGGATGTCGAAGTCGGCGCCGGGGCACGGTTGCGGTCGCTGTCCTACTTGCCGCGCGGCGCGCGCGTGCCCGTGGGCGAACTATGGGACGGCGTGCCCGCCGAGCGAGCCGGGCGCGCGCCTGACCCGCCACCGGTGGATGTCCAAAGCCGTGCCCTGTCGCCGTGGCTCTACACGGCGTTCCTGTTGGCGGCGCGCGTGCTCTGGGCGCCCGTCGTGGCGTTGCCGTTCACCGCGGTCGTGGTTTGCACGGTCACCATCCTCGGCATCGACACGCGCGCGCTGGTGACGTGGTTGTGCGTCGACGGTCCGTCGTCGCACGTGGCGTGGGTCGCCATCGTGCTGGCGCTCGCGGTGCTCGCGCTGCCGTTGTCGCTGCTGGCGCGCGCGCTCGCGCTGCGCTTCACACCCGCCGTGCCGGCCGGCACGCACAGTCGCTGGTCGCTGCTGTACCTGCGTGCGGCCATGCGCAACGAGATCTTGGAGGCGGCGGGGATCTGGTTGTCGGGGACGCTGTTCTGGCCGTGGTGGCTGCGCCTGGCGGGCATGCGCATCGGCCGGGACTGCGAGGTGAGCACGATCCTCGACGCGCTCCCCGAACACGTGCAGATCGGCGGTGGCAGCTTCCTCGCCGACGGTATCTATCTCGGCGTGCCGCAGCAGCACCAGGGACGGGTGACTGTCTTGGCTACCGTGCTGGGCGCGCGCACGTTTCTCGGCAATCACGTCGTGATCGATGCCGGGCAGCGCCTGCCCGACGATCTGCTGATCGGCGTGAACACGATCGCGGACGACGCGCGCATGCCGGGGGGCAGCGCGTGGTTCGGCCATCCAGCGTTCGCGCTGCCGCGCCGCGAGGTCGTGCAGGTCGACCGCCGCCTCACGCACACGCCGGGGATCGTGCGCTACGCCAACCGATTGTTCTGGGAAAGCCTGCGCATGCTGCTGCCGGCGCTGCCCCTTCTGCTGGGCCTTTGGTGGTTCGACGAAGTGGGAGCGGCGCGCGACGGCACCGCGCTCGCGTTGGTCGTCCACGTGTCGCTGGCGACGCTCGCCGTCGGGGCCGCGTTGGCCGGCGTGGTGCTCGCCCTCAAGTGGCTGTTGCTCGGCCGCGTTCGGCCTGGTCAGCACGGACTGTGGTCGTGCTGGGCGAGCCGCTGGGACTTCCACTACGTGGTTTGGCAGCAATACGGGCGAGCCATGCTCGGGCCGCTCGAAGGCACGCTGCTGCTGGCGTGGTACCTGCGCGCCATGGGCATGCGGATCGGCCGCGGGGTCGTGCTCGGTCAGGGCTTCGCGCAGGTGGTCGATCCCGACATGCTGACGATCGAGGACGGCGCCACGGTGCACGCGATGTTCCAGGCGCACAGCTTCGAAGACCGCGTGCTCAAGATCGACCGCGTCCGCCTCGGCAAACGCTGCACGGTGGGGCAGGGCGCGGTCGTGCTGTATGGCGCCGACATCGGCGACGGCGCGCGCGTCATGCCGCACAGCGTGGTGATGAAGCGCGAGGTGTTGTTGCCGCAGCGCGACTACGCGGGTGTGCCGACGGCTGAAGTGCGAGCGATTGTGGTGGGTGCGCCGAGCGAGGGTCGCGGCGCGGAGGCACCCGCGAGCGCGCCGTCCCCCGCGCGCGACGCGTCCCGCGACCCGGCGCTCGACGTGGCGCGCGGCCTCGCGGTGATCGGCATGCTCTGGCTGCACTTCGTGCCCGAGCCCGACCAAGGGCAGACCACGTTCGCGACGCTTGTCGGCGCGAGTTTGCACCTGCTTGAAGGTGTGCCCGCGGCGCTGTTCTTGGTGTTGGCCGGCATGGCCTGGGCGCTGCAGGCGACGCCGGTCGAGCCCGCGCGCGGTCGCGCGCTGCGACCCGCCTACGTGGGCCGTCGTTGCATGGCGCTGGCGGCGCTCGGGGTGCCGTTCTGGCTGTTCGTGTGGCCAACCGACGTGCTGCTGCCGATGGCGATCATGCTGCCGCTCGTCGCCTGGTTGCAGCGCCTGGGCTACGCGACGTTGCTCGGCGTCGGAGCGACGCTGCTCGCGCTCGTGCCCGTGGCGACCGCGCTGTTCGGCGGGTTCATCGCTAGCGATTGCCTCGACGATGGCTCGCACCTCGCCAACCATCAGTTCGGTTGGATGACGCTGCGCTACTTCCTGTTCGACGGCAGCTACCCCCTGCTGCCGTGGCTGGCGTTGCCGCTGCTCGGCGCGGCGCTCGTGCTTGCGGGCTATGGCGAGCGAGCGCGCAGCACGCGCTGGTTCTGGCTCGCGCTGCCGATGACCGTCGTCGCCTGGTCGATCGGCAGCTGGGCCGAAGCGAACGCTGAGTCGCTCGGCGACCTCGCGCCGCACTTGACTGCGACCTGGCAGCCCACGTCGGTCCCCTTCCTGCTGCGCGTCAGCGCCGCCGCCATCGCCGTGATCGCCGGCCTGTCGTGGTGCATGCAGCGCGCTGGCCTGCCGCGTTGGCTGCATCCAGTGGCGTGCTTCGGCCGCGCCTCGCTCACGCACTACGTCGGCCACATCGGCTTGGTCTACGTCGCGCTGCGCATCGCTTGGCCCGCCGAAGACTGGCCGATCGCCGTCGGCATCGCCGCGGCGCTCGGCTACTTGGCGGTCGCGGTGCCGTTGACGGTGTGGTGGTTCCGCGCGTTCCGGCGCGGACCACTGGAAGGCGCCCTCGCACGTTGCTCGGGAAAGGCGTGCTGACCCCGCCAGCCGTCGGTTGGCGTCGCGAGCGCATTCCGAATCGCAACGTCGCCTCCAGACCCGCTGATTCACCGCGACCTTCGTAGGCGTCTCGTGGGAAGGGGCCGCGAAACACGCGGGTCACACCAGCAACTTCAACGCGTCCGCGGTCGCAGGCTCTTGACACACTGCACCCCACGGCGTCAGGTACGCAAGTCAGCGAGAGAGTGCCTGCAACGCCCGCAGCGCCTGTCGGGGCAAGTCAGGGCACTGCACTGGCCAAGTCGCATGCCGCGGATTGCGTCAGGGTGAGGCCGGTGTGTCAACCCATGCGTTTGAGTCCCATGGCCTACCGTCTCCTCGTCCTCTTGGTCGCGTCCTCGTTCGCAACGCATGGGAAGGGCCACTCCGGTGAGTCCGCCCCGATGCTGCAGCAAGAACAGCAGCAACGATCAGCGCTGCCAAGTCAGGGCAAAGAAGACGAGTTGCGTCGGCTCGTCGAAAGCAAATTTGATGTCAAGGCAACGCTAGCGAGGAAGGATGTCGAGGCGACGAAGGCGCTGGCCGACAGGCTCCTCAAGGAAGGCAGCGAGACAAAGAACCTACTCGAGCAACGGTATGTGCTTTTCAGGATGGCGATCGACGTGGCGGAGACCATCGGGGAGGCTGCGGTCGTCGGCGGAGGAATCCAAGGGCTCGGCAGAGAGTTCGGCCTCGACACCTCGATCCTCCGGTTCAACAGTGCCAAGAACATGGCCCGCAACGGCCAGAATGGGTGCGCCGCGGCCGCGCTGCTGGAGTTGTTCGTTGCTGCGGGCCGCGAGCTGATCATTGCGAATCCCGCGCGAGCCCGAAGTGCGTTGCGCGAGGCCGAGGGGCAGGCGCGCCGGTTGAGTGGTGATCGTGTCGCTTATCAAGCGGCGCTGGAATCGATTCGTGCCCTGAAGGATGCGATCCACCCAGCCGATGGCGGGAAGCTCGTTTCGCGGACCGCGGTCCCACCCGCGGCGCACCCTGATCGGGCCAGGGCCCGAGACACGATCAAGAGCAAGCACGGCGACTTCAAAGCCAAGGCAACGAGACAGCAGAATGCGCTTGTCGTGCAAGACCTTGATGAGGGCACCGCCGACAGCAATCCCCCGGGTGCAAGGTACGAGTACTTGCAAGCGACCATCTATTTTGGCGCGCGCGTCGGTGATCCGCTCATCATCTCCCAAGCGGTTGAGGAGATCTGCCAGCAGTTTGAAGTCGACGTTCCGCAGGTTCGCCTGGGCGCGGCGCACGACGCTGTGCTAGGCGAGTACGTAGATGCCGAGCATCTGATGCGGATGTTCCTGGACGCGGCTCGCGCGGCGATGGGCGAGAACCATGGTTTGGTGCAGGAGGCTCTGAAGCACGCGGAGGCGCAGCGCGACCGACACCGGAGCGGTGCCCGCTACAAGGAGTTATGCGCAGAGTTTCTCGCCGCGCAGCAGAGCTGCGCCGATGCGCAACGTGAGGCGGCTCTGCGTGCAGCGCTGAAAGCGAGTCCCGAGAGCATGCAACCAGCTGAGGACCTCGGGTGGTTCTTGTGCGCGGTGCGCGAGGACTGGTCAGGCGGGTTGTCGCTCCTTGCCAAGGGCAACATGTTGCATGTGTCAAGCGGGATACCCGTGAGTGAGATCGCTCGCAAGGAGTTGGTGATCCCGATGACCGACGACGATGCCTATGAGATTGCGGGGGCATGGTGGACTGCCGCAACATCGCGTGACACTCCGTCGGCCGAGCGATTGGCATTGAGGCGTCACGCGGGTGATTGGTATCGCAAGCTCAGCCACCTCGAAGACCTGCGCCGCGACATGGTGCACAAGCGTCTCGATGAGCTGAAGGATGTTCCTACGCCGGTCGTCGTTGCTCAGGCCGCGGCCGCGGTGGCCAACGTCAAGACGAGGGTCCCACGCGTCGTCGCAACGGGCACACCGCAAGTCGACGAGGCCATCGAAATGGCCCTGACCTGGCTAGCAAGGCATCAGGATGATGAGGGCCAATGGGATTGCGATGGCTTCATGCAGCACGACTTGGAGGGCGCGCCGTCCTCTGGATCTGGCGACCCGCTGCACGACGTGGGCGTTACCGGGTTGGCCTTGCTCGCCTTCCTCAGCGCAGAAAGCCCTTCGAATTCCGGGGCGTACAGAGCCCAGATCCAAAAGGGTATCGATTGGCTCGAGTCACAGCAATCACTCGAGGGACAGTCGGTTGGGCTCATCGGTACCGATGCCTCGCATCACTTCATCTACGACCACGCAATCGCAACCGTGGCCCTGTGCCAGGCCTTCGGTGCGTCGTCGAAGGACAATGCGCTCAAGAACACAGCGCAGCGGGCGATCAACTACCTGGAGGTCCACCGCAATCCGAAAGGGTGCTGGCGCTACCAGAGGCAGGCCCGTGACAACGATGTGTCGGTGACTGGCTGGGCCGTGCAGGCGAACACGCTAGCCAAGCAGTTCGGGCTAGAGATCAACGAAGAGGGGCTGAGGTATGCCGGCTCGTACATCGACGAAATGACAGACAAGAACGGCCGCACGGGCTACATCGAGAAAGGCGGCCTTTCATCGCGTCACAAGGGGCAGCACGAGCATGACTTCCCGGCCGGTGACACCGAGGCCATGACGGCGGTAGGCCTGCTGTGCAACCATCTCCTGGGCCATGGCCCCAAGCGTCACGCCATCATGCAGAGCCAGGCCAGAGTTCTCATCAAACGGCCGCCACAGTGGCTCTCGGCCCCCAAGGGTCCGACCGTTGATCTCTACTATTGGTACCACGGCGCGCGCGCGTTGCGCCTAGGTGGTGGCAATGCGTGGCTGCCGTGGCGCGCCGCTCTCCGGGACGCCCTGTTGGCGAATCAGCAGCGAGCCGGCAACCCTCGTGGGTCGTGGGACCCGGTCGACGTTTGGGGCGCTGATGGCGGTCGGGTCTATGCGACGGCCCTCGCGACCATGGCGTTGTTGGCCGCCTTTCAGCCACGCTAACACTCAGCGCGGCAGAGCCGCAACCAACGAGACGCGAGGGCGGCTGCATGAACGGCTCTGCCGCGAGTCGTGAGCCGTAAGACGTAAGCCCTAAGTCCCAGACCGCTGCCTACCTGTCTGACCGCCTGTCCGCGTTCTGGAC
>JANPER010000278.1:0-7371 GCA_031423015.1 Planctomycetota bacterium
GCAGCGCGCGCAGGCCGAACTCGCCTCGGCGCGCAGCAACGTGCAGCGCACCGAGGCGTCGTTGGCGCTGGCTGCGGTCCGCGTCGAGCAGCGCCGCCGCATGCGCGCCGCCGCCGACGCGTCGCTCGCCGAGTCGAACGCCAGCGTCGCGCTGGCGTCGACCCGCTTGACGCGCGCCCAAGACCTCGCCGCGAGCGGCGTGCGCGCCCAAGACGCAGTCGACGAGGCCGTGGCCCTGCGCGATCAGGCCACGGCGCAGGTCGCTGCGGCGCAGGCGCGTCTCGACGCCGCGGTGGTCGACGTGACCGACGCTGAGCGCCAGGTCGCCGTGTCGGGCGCCGACATCGACGTGGCGCAGGCGCAGGTGAGCGTGGCTGCGGCCGGCGTGGCGCAGGCGCAGGCGACCCTCGACAAGACCGAGGTGCGCGCGCCGTTCGACGGCGTCGTGGTGCTGAAGGACGCCGAGGTGGGTGAGGTGGTGTCGCCCAACGTGCAGGGCGGCGGCAACGGGCGCGGCGCGGTGTGCACGATGGTGGACTTCGCGTCGCTCGAAGTGCAGGCCGAGGTGCCGGAGACCACGCTCGCCGCGGTCACGGTCGGCGCCAGCGCCGAGGCGTTCCTCGACGCCTACCCCGAGCGTCGCTACCGCGGCCGCGTCGATCGCGTGTGGCCGACCGCCAACCGGCAGAAGGCGACCGTCGAAGTGCGCGTGAAGCTGCTCGACCCCGATGCCATGCTGCGGCCCGAGATGGGCGTGCGCGTGGTGTTCTTGGCGTCGGATGGCCCCAATCCTGGCCCAAATGCTGGCCCAGACGCCGCGGCGGCCAAGCCGCGCGACGCGGCGCCGCAGATCCTGATTCCCGAGGGCGCCCTCGTCGAGATCGACGGCAAGCGCGGCGTGTTCGCGCTGGAGCGCGACGTCGCCCGCTTCGTGGCGATCGAGATCGGCGAGCGCAAGAACGCGCGCGTCGAGGTGAAGCGCGGGCTCAAGCCCGGCGATCGCTTGGTGCTCGATCCGCCGAACCAACTGCAGAATGGCGACCGCGTGCGCGTCGCCGAGTGAGCAAGCGACGAAACCAGACCATCATGAGCAACTCGTTCATCGAAGTGCGCGGCGTCAGCCGCACCTACACGCGCGGCGGCGAGACCCTGCACGTGCTCGACGGCCTCGACCTGGACATGGTCGAGGGCGCGTTCTACGCCTTGATGGGCCCCTCGGGCTCGGGCAAGACCACGCTGCTGAACCTGATCGGCGGCCTCGACCGGGCCGACGCCGGTTCGCTCACCGTGGCGGGCGAGGCGTTGAACGACCTGTCGGAGAACGAACTCGCGGCGTGGCGCGCCGAGAAGGTCGGCTTCGTGTTCCAGGGCTTCAATCTGCTGCCGGTGCTCAGCGCGCGCGAGAACGTCGAGCTGCCGCTGCTGCTGGCCCCGCTCAGCAAGAGCAAGCGCCGCGAGCAGGCGTTGCGTGCGCTCGAGCTGGTGGGCCTCAGCGATCGGGTCGACCATCGGCCCAGGGAACTCTCCGGTGGGCAAGAGCAGCGCGTGGCGATCGCGCGCGCCATCGCCACCGATCCGGCGGTGATCCTCGCCGACGAGCCGACCGGCGACCTCGACCGCGCGTCGGCGGAGCAGGTGCTGGAACTCCTGTCGCAGCTCAACCAGAAGCTGAAGAAGACCATCCTCATGGTGACGCACGACGCGGCGGCGGCGGCCTACGCGCACACCATCGTGCACCTCGACAAGGGCAAGCTCGGACGCATCGAGCAGAATCGGCCGCTCGCGGCGGGGCGAGCCTGACATGCCCTGGCGACTCGTCTGGCGCAATCTGTGCGCGCACTGGCTGCGCTCGTTGCTGACGTTCCTGTCCGTGATGCTCGCGGTGTCCCTGCTGTGTCTGCTCAGCGGCGTCGTGCTCGGCCTGACGTCGGCGGTCGAGAAGGCCGCGGTCAACCGTCTGTGGGTGCAGTCCGCGGTGAGCCTCTACGTCGAACTGCCGCTCGCGTACCAGAGCAAGATCGCGGCGGTGAAGGGCGTGGAGCACGCGTCGCACTTCCAGTGGTTTGGCGGCGAGTACCAGGATGCGCCCGACTTCGAGGGGCAGTTCGGCATCGACGCCGACAAGTTTCTGCCGACGTTCCCGGAGCTGGAGATCGTGGCGGGCAGCTACGAGGCGTTTCAGCGCAACCGCACCGGGTGCGTGCTGGGCGAGGACCGCGCCAATCAGTTGGGCTTGAAGGTCGGCAGCAAGGTGCCGCTCAGCGGCAAGATGTTCCCGCGCACCGACGGCAGCGCGTGGGACTTCACGCTGGAGGCGATCTATCGCAGCAAGGTGCCGACGCATGACATGCTGACGATGTACTTCCACTTCGACTACCTGCGCGAGAGCATCGAGCAGGGCGCGGCGGAGGGCGCGGCGGGGGTCGGGGTGTACCTGGTGAGCCTGGCCCCGGGGGTGGAGCCGACCCAGGTCATGGCCGAGATCGACGCGCTGTTCGCCAACGGGCCGCAGCGCGTGCAGACCACCACCGAGGCGGAGTTCAACCGGCAGTTCGTGTCGATGCTGGGCAACGTGCCGGGTCTGCTGAGGGTGATCGGCGCCGCGGTGCTGTTCGCGATCGTGTTCGCCGTGCTCAACACCATGCTCATGGCGGCTCGCGAGCGCACGCGCGACGTCGGCATCATGAAGGCGCTGGGCTTCCGCAGCGGCACGGTGATGGGGGTGCTGGTGGCGGAGTCGGTGCTGCTGTGCGGTGCGGCGGGGCTTTTGGGGATCGGCCTCGTCAAGTTCTTGGAGCGGCTGATGCAGTCGATCACCGCGCGCATGCTGCCGGGCTACGAAGTGACGCAGCAGGTCATGCTGCTGGGGTTGCTGATCGCGTTTGGCACTGGCCTGCTCGCCGGAGTGTTGCCTGGCCTGCAGCTCCGCCGGCTGCGGCCGGTGGTCGCCTTGCGGGCGGAGGGATGACATGGCACTGGTTCCGCTTTCCTACAATCTGCGCAGCCTGCGCGCGCGCCTCTCGTCGACGTTGCTCACCGCGCTCAGCGTCGCCGCCACGGTGGCGGTGCTCGGCGGCATGCTCTGCCTGCAGCAGGGCTTCGCCACGCTGTTCGTCGAGCGCGGCCGCACCGACCTCGTGGTGCTGCTGCGCCCGGGCGCGAAGAGCGAAGGCGAGAGCTTCTTCACCCTGGAGCACATCGACCAGCTGGTGAAGGGCAACCCCGAGTTCGCGCTCGACAGCGACGGTCAGCCGCTCGCGTCGGGTGAACTGTTCCTCGCGGTGCGTCGCGGCAAGATCGACGGCGGCGAGACCAACGTGCCGATCCGTGGCGTGCAGGCCAAGACGTTCGCCATCCATGGCGACGATCTGACCGTGATCGAGGGCCGCAGGTTCGCCGCCGGCGCCGACGAGGTCGTCGTCGGTCAGTCGCTGGTCGAGCGCATCCAAGACTGCCGGGTGGGCGATGTGCTGCAGCTCAACACCACGCCGTTCCGCGTGGTCGGCGTGGTGCGCGGCAAGGGCGCACAGAACTCGGAGGTCTGGGGCGACGCCGATCGGATGATGAGCGCGTTGCAACGGCCGGTGCTGAGTCGGGTGATCGCCAAACTCAAGCCGAACACCGACATCGCGGCGCTCACCGCGCGACTGAAGGACAGCAAGCAGATCGCCGCCACGGTGGAGGTCGAGCAACAGTATCTGCAGCGGCAGACCTCGGGCCTGTCGGGCGTCATCGAGGGCATCGCCATCGCGCTGTGCGTGATCATGGGCATCGGTGCGGTGTTCACCGGCGTGAACGCGATGCTGGCGGCGATCGCGTCGCGCACGCACGAGATCGGCATCCTGCGCGCGATCGGCTTTCGGCCCGGCGCGATCTTCGTGTCGTTCCTGTTCGAGGCGCTGCTGCTCGGCTTGCTGGGCGGCGTGATCGGCTGCCTGCTGCTGCTGCCGTTGCACGGCATCCAGACCGGCACGACCAACTTCCAGACCTTCTCCGAGGTGGCGTTCGGCTTCAGAATCACGCCGCTGGTCTTGGGCACGTCGGTGGTTGTCGCCATGCTGCTGGGCGTGATCGGCGGCATGTTCCCGGCGTGGCGCGCGGCCCGGTTGCGACCCACCGAAGCTTTGCGTCACGGGTAGGCACTGGTAGGTCTGGCGTATGAATTCATCTCGTCCTGGCGCGTCGACCGTCGTCGCCTTTGGTCTGCTCACGCTGGCGATCACCGTCGTGCGCTTGGTCATGGAGCTGAACGGCACCGCGCCGAAAGACTCCGGCGGCGCCTTGTTCTGGCTCGGCATCTCGTGGCTGCCACCGCTCGTGGGCTTCGTGCTCGGCCGGCAGTTGATGGCAGCGGGTCAGGCGCCGCCTTCGCGCCGGCGCGCCCTCGTGTGGCCGCTGGGCTTGTTCTTCTTGGCCATCGCCATCGTGATCCTCAACTTCGGCTTCTACCTGCGCGAGGGCTCGACCCACTCGTTTGTCATCACTGTGACCATCGGCGCGTGCGCCTGGATGACCGCGGCCTTCGTCGCCGCGCGCACCTGGCCGGCGCTAGCGCGCCTGACCTTCGCGTACGGCCTGTGGGCTCGAGTCGGCGTGATCGCGGTCACGCTCCTGTGCCTGATGTCAGGCTGGACCGACACGCACTACACGCGCTTTGGGCCAGACCAGAAGCCGCTGCTCCCTACGAGCAACGCACAAGCCTTGCTGTATGCGGCGTTCGCACAGCTGTTCCTGTGGGTGCCGATGACCGTGCTCACGGGCGCGATCGGCGGTGGGATCGCCGCGTATGTGACGCGGCGCGGTCCGGTCGCCGCGGCGTAGGGGCTCGAAGCTCCGCGTTGGAGCCGACCCGTCGCGACGCCGGTCGAAGCGCATCGGGCCATGCCCCTGGCCTACTCCCCTTTCGCTATGCTCCCGCGCTTGGCAGTGAACCGCTGCCAGGAGAACCCATGATCACTACCCCGTTGATGCTCGCTCTGCTCGTTGCGGCGCAGAAGGCTCCACAGTTCGACGCGCCGGTGCGCATGAAGGCCGGCGACACCTATGTCGCGGTCGAAGCCCCGGGCTACGCCGCGCCTTGCTGGCACGATGTCGATGGCGATGGCAAGAAGGATCTCGTCGTCGGCCAGTTCAAAGGTGGCAAGATGCAGGTGTTCAAGAACCTCGGGCAGAACCAACTCGACAAGGGCACGTGGCTCCAGGCCGAAGGGGCTGCCGCCGAAGTCCCCGGCGTTTGGTGATGCACGTCGTCTACTCCACAGTTTGTGGAGATCAACGGTGACGGTCGGATCGACATCCTCTCGGGCTCGTACTCGCGGCAAGACCAGGACATGGCGGGTCTGTTCCAGGTGTTGCTCGGCAAGGAAGACGGCACGTTCGCCAAGGCGACGCCGCTGAACGGCAGCGACGGCAAGCCCCTGATCTTGCCCGCGGGCAAGGGCGATGAAGGCCGCATCGACAAGATCTGCACGCGCACGTTTGCGGTCGATCTCGACGCCGACGGCAAGCTCGACATCGTGTCGGGCAACTTCCGCGGCACGTTCGGTTGGTTTCGCGGCAACGGCCAGGGTGGGTTCGCGCCGCAGGCCACGTGGCTCGAAGGTAGCGCCGGCAACGTCGCGGTCGAGTCGCACAGCGATCCGTGCCTCTTCGATCACGACAAAGACGGCGACTACGACCTATGGAGCGGCTCGGCGCAGGGCGGCGTGTTCTTGTTTCCCAACGTCGGCAGCAAGACCAAGCCCAAGTTCGGCAAGAAGATCACCGTGCTGAAGCCCGCCGGCTACCAAGGCGACGACGGCAATGACCCGACGTTCGGCGACGCACACTGCAAGGGGCCGGCGGCCGACACGCGCGTGTGGGTCGACGATGTCGACGGCGATGGCAAGGCCGATCTGCTGGTGGGCGACACGTTGACGCTGCTGATCGTGGCCGAGGGCGTGAGCGAAGGCACCGCGCGACAGAAGTACGCGACCTGGCACAAGACGCAGATGAAGTTCATGGCGCGGCCGCAGGGCGACGGGCAAGCGGCGCGGAAGCAGTGGCAAGCGGACTACGAAGCGCTCGAAAGCGAGCGCGATCAGTTCGCGGTGGAAAAGCGCACCGGGTTCGTTTGGCTCTACCGCGGCAAGTAGCCGTTGGGCCGGCTCGCCACGCCTCCGTGGCGACGCGGGCCTACTTGCAGGCCGCCGCGAGGCGCTCGACGTTGTCGCGCATGCGCGTCAAGTAGTCGCCGCTCACGCTCTGGTCGTGGCTCTCGACCGGTGAGAACACGACGCTGCGCACGCCGCGCGCGGTCAGCGCGGTGACCGCGCTCGCCTTGGGTGCGTCTTCCCAGAGCAGGATGCACCCGCTGGCGCCCTGCATCGCGTCGCTCACGCTGGTCATCGCGGCGTCGTTCCATTCGGCGTCCGGATCCAGGTCGAGGTTGCTGATCTTCCAGCCGTAGCGCGCGGCGAGGTAGTTGTAGGCGGGATGCGATGCCAGCAGCTTGCGGTCGCCGAGTTGCTTGGTGACCGCGGCGAAGCGCGCGTCGAGCGCGTCGAGGTCTTGGTGCAGCGCCGCGAGGCCCGTGGCGAACGTCGCGGTGTGCTTGGCGAACGCCTTCGCCAGAGCGTCGTGGATCGCTTGGCTCTGCTGCTTGGCGTTGATCGGATCGAGCCAGGTGTGACCGTCGACGCCAGCGTGCGTGTGCTCGCCGCCGGCGCCGTGGCTGTGGGTGACGGTGGCGAAGGTGAGGAAGCGCGCGGCGAAGGCAGCCGACGTGTCGACGACGCGGCTCTTGGGCAGGCTGACCTTGTCGACCCACTTCTCGAACGAGGCGCCGTTGATCAGGATCAGCGTGGCGCCCTGGCAGGCGGCGATGTCGGGGCGCGACGGGCGCCAGAACTCGGGGTCGGCGTCGGCGGGCAGCGGACAGTCGATGGCTACCTGGTCGCCGGCGATGCGCTGCGCGAAGTAGGTCAGCGGGTAGAAGCTCGCGAGCACGTAGGGCTCGGCAGCGTTGGCGGCGGGTTCGTCGGTCGAGCAGCTCGACAGCGCGAGAGCGCCTAACAAGAGGCCGAGGTGAGAACGGAGAGAGCGGGTCGACATGATGGTTGGCGACTCAGCGTGGCCGGCGGCCACAGCCAACGAGGCTGATGTCGGCGCAGCGCCGACCAGAATAGGCCGCCGCCGCTGTTTTTTTGGGGTCGCTTCTCTTGCCGCTGCCGCCAACCGAATCTTCGCGCCACGCGAAGAACCGCGGCAAGAGAAGCTCGGCGCGGCAGAGCCGCAACCAACGAGACGCGAGGGCGGCTGCATGAACGGCTCTGCCGCGAGTCGTGAGCCGTAAGACGTAAGCCCTAAGTCCCAGACCGCTGCCTACCTGTC
>JANPER010000279.1:0-6767 GCA_031423015.1 Planctomycetota bacterium
GCTGTCTCGCCTCGGCGAAGGCGGCATGGGCGAGGTGTTCCTCGGCGAGCGCAAGGACATCGGCCAGCGCGTAGCGCTGAAGCTGATCAAGCTCGGCATGGACAGCCGCGCGATCCTCGCGCGCTTCGAGGCCGAGCGCCAAGCGCTGGCGCGCATGGAGCACAGCAACATCGCCAAGGTGCTCGACGCCGGCGCCACGCAGGAGGGCCGGCCGTACTTCGTGATGGAGTACGTCAAGGGCGCGCCGATCACGCGCTACTGCGACGACAACAGGCTCTCGGTCGAGGACCGGCTCGCTCTCTTCAAGCAGGTGTGCAGCGGCGTGCAGCACGCGCACAGCAAGGGGGTGATCCACCGCGACCTGACGCCGAACAACGTGCTGGTGACGGTGCAGGACGGCAAGCCGACCGCGAAGATCATCGACTTCGGTCTGGCGCGCGCCACTGACCACTGCCTGACCGAGAAGACGGTGTTCACCGAGCAGGGCGTGGTGATGGGGACGCCGGAGTACATGTCGCCCGAGCAAGCGGGCCTTGGCAGCCTCGACATCGACACGCGCACGGATGTCTACACGCTGGGCGTGATGCTGTACGAGCTGCTGACCGGCGAGCTGCCGTTCAGTCGCGAGGAGCTGCGCCGCGCGGGGTACGACGGCATGTGTCGGACGATCCGCGAGAAGGAGCCCGACAGGCCGAGCACCAAGATCACGAAAACCGGCACTGCGAAGGTTGCGCAACTGCGTCGTACCGAGTCGGAGCGGCTACTGAAGCGTCTGCGCGGCGACCTCGACTGGGTGGTGCTCAAGTGCCTCGAGAAGGACCGCACGCGCCGGTACGAGACGCCGACCCACCTCTCCGACGACCTGCAGCGGCACCTCGACAACGAGCCGGTGATGGCGCGCGCGCCGAGCGCGAGCTACCGGCTCATCAAGCTGGCGCAACGCTATCGGGGCCAGTTCCTCGCCGGGGCGGCCGTGCTCGTCGCGCTGATCGTCGGTCTCATCGGCACGACCTGGTTCGCGCTGGAGGCGAAGACCCAGGCCGAGGTCGCCGAGCGGGAGCGGCTCGAGGCGAAGCGGCAAGAGGGGATCGCGCAGCAGCAGGCACGCGAGGCGGAATCGGCGCGGGCGGGGGAGGCAGCCAAGGCGAGGGAGGCGGCGGTGAACGCGGCGACCGCGCAGCGAAACGCGCAGGAGGCCAAGAACAACGCTGCCGAGGCGCTGGCGCGCCGGCGCGAGTTCGACCAGCTGGCGGGTGTGGTGTATCTGGAGCGCGCGTTGGAGATCGAGAAGACGCTGCATCCACCGTGGCCGGAGGTCGTGCCGGCAATGCGGCGCTGGCTCGAAGGAGACGCCACCCGGCTGCTGGCGATGCAGCCGGAGATCGCGACGACGCTCGCGAACCTGCGCGCGCGTGCTTTCCCGTCCACCGCCGAGGAAACCGAGCGCGACAAGGCGACGCACCAGGCGGGTCTGCGCACGACCGCGGTCGAAGCCCGCACGTATCGCTTCAACGACGAGTCGCAGCGCTTCCTGCACGACACGTTGAGCGATCTGCAGAGCAAGCTCGCCTCGCTCGCAGCGCGCGAGCGTGACGCGGTGGTGCAACGGCTGACGTGGGCGGAGCGGATCGCGGCGCTGACCCTAGGCCACCCCAACGCCCGGGTCACCTGGCAAGCCGCGCGCGAGGCGATTGCGAATGCTGACGGCGTCGTGGCGAGCGCGCTCTACAAAGAGCACCCGATCGACCTGCGCCCGCAGACCGGCCTGGTGCCGATCGGCGCGAACCCGGCTACGCTGCTATGGGAGTTCTACGAGCTGCGCTCGGCGTGGGATGGCAAGACCGATCCGGCCGAAATGTCGATCCCGCGCCACATCCAAGAAGGCGACCAGAAGGGTCACATCGCGGTCGGCGACGGCACGGGGATCGTGTTTGTGCTGCTGCCGGGCGGGACATTCACGATGGGCGCGCAGAGCAAGGACAAATCGGCGCCGAACTACGACGCGCAAGCGCATGACCACGAGACACCGCACCGCGTGACGCTGGCCTCGTTCTTCTTGGCGCGCCACGAGCTGACGAAGGGGCAGTGGAAGCGGCTGAGCGTCAGCGCCGACCCCAGCTTGTTTCGGGTCGGCATGGTGTACATGGGGAATCCGCAGGCGATCACGGACAGCCACCCGGTGGAACAGGTCGATTGGGCGATGGGTGAGGAGTTGCTCACGCACCATGGTCTGTCGTTGCCGACCGAAGCACAGTGGGAGTATGGGTGCCGCGCTGGTACGACGTCGCCATGGTGGACCGGCAGCCAGGCGTCAGGCCTGGCTGGCGCCTGCAATGTTCTAGACCGCCACGCTCAGCGCAATAACCCGGTCTGGGGGCAGCAGGAAGGCGATTTCGATGATGGCTGGTCATCGCACGCCGCTGTGGGCAACTACCTTTCCAACGCGTTCGGACTGTTCGACGTGCACGGCAACGTATGGGAGTGGTGCTTGGACTGGGAGGGGACCTACTTGCTTCTCCCTCGCGATGGTGATGGGTTGCGTCAGGTTGCTGCAGACTCCTCGTCGAGCCGCGTCAACCGCGGCGGTGGCTTCTCGCACCCTGCTCGCGCCTCGCGCTCGGCGAGCCGGGGCAGGGACGCGCCAGCGGTCCGTTCCCTCTATCTCGGCGTCCGTCCCGCACGAACTCTCCACCTGGGCGACTGATCACCAGTTTCTCGCGGAGCAGCACGCGGGCAACGGATGCGGCATCCCAAGCGGATACAGTGCGTGCGGATGCAAGCGCGCGAGCTTCGAGGTTGCCGCCGGTCGGAAAAACCGACGGCGTCAGAGACGGATGAAGGTCGGTCGCTTCTTGGGAGATCGGCGTGACCAGTAACGCGGGGCCTCGCGCCACCGAGATCTTCCTGGCGGCAGCGTCGTTGCCAGCTGACGGGCGGCGTAGCTTTCTCGATCGCCAGTGTGGCGGCAACCGCGCCCTGCGCGCGGAGGTCGAGAAGCTGCTCGCCAACGACAAGGATGATTCGTTCCTGGAGAAGCGCGCGGCGCCGACGCAGTCGGCCGGTCCGGCTGGGTCGGCCCCGACGCTCATCGGCCCCTACCGCGTGCTGTCCC
The DNA here is from genome assembly GCA_031423015.1 of Planctomycetota bacterium. Lineage (GTDB taxonomy): Bacteria > Planctomycetota > UBA1135 > UBA1135 > UBA2386 > DATGPD01. Next base: position 3,113 of record JANPER010000279.1, read on the forward strand.
GCCTGGGCGAAGGCGGCATGGGCGAGGTGTTCCTCGCCGAGCGCAAGGACATCGGCCAGCGCGTGGCGCTGAAACTGATCAAGCTCGGCATGGACACGCGTGCGATCTTGGCGCGCTTCGAGGCGGAGCGGCAAGCACTGGCGCGCATGGCGCACAGCAACATCGCGAAGGTGCTCGACGCCGGCGCCACGTCGGAGGGCCGGCCGTACTTCGTGATGGAGTACGTCAAAGGCGCGCCGATCACGCGCTACTGCGACGACAACAGGCTGTCGGTCGAGGACCGGCTCTTGCTGTTCAAGCAAGTGTGCAGCGGCGTGCAGCACGCGCACAGCAAGGGGGTGATCCATCGCGACCTGACGCCGAACAACGTGCTGGTCACCGTGCAGGACGGCAAGCCGACGGCGAAGATCATCGACTTCGGCCTGGCGCGCGCGACCGACCATCGGCTGACCGAGAAGACGATCTTCACCGAGCAGGGCGTGGTGATGGGCACGCCGGAGTACATGTCGCCCGAACAGGCCGGTCTCCAGAGCCTCGACATCGACACACGCACGGACGTGTACACGCTGGGGGTGATGCTCTACGAGCTACTGACGGGCGAGCTACCGTTTAGCCGCGAGGAGCTGCGCGCTGCCGGCTACGAAGGGATGTGCCGGACGATCCGTGATAAGGAGCCCGAGAAGCCGAGCACGAGGATCACCAGAGCTGGCACGGCAAAGGTGGCGCAGCTCCGCCGCACCGAGTCCGATCGCTTGTTGAAGCGCCTGCGCGGCGACCTCGATTGGGTGGTGCTCAAGTGCCTGGAGAAGGATCGCACGCGCCGCTACGACACGCCGATCCACCTCGCCGATGACCTGCAGCGGCACCTCGACGACGAGGTCGTGATGGCGCGCGCGCCGAGCGCGGGGTATCGGCTGCAGAAGCTGGCGCGAAAGTATCGCGGGCAACTCCTCGCTGCGGTCGCGGTGTTGGTGGCATTGATCGCCGGGCTTGCGGGGACGACCTGGTTCGCGCTGGAGGCGAGTTCGCAGGCCGACGCGGCTGAGAAGGAGCGGATCGAGGCCAAGCGTCAGGAAGGCATCGCGCAGCAGCAGGCGCGTGAGGCGGCGGCGAATGCCGCGACCGCGCAGCGCAATGCCGAGCTGTTCGCGGGCAAGGTGCGCGAGTTCGATCAACTTGCGGGCAACGTGTACCTGGAGCGCGCGCTCGCAACGGAGAAGGATCTCTACCCCGCGTGGCCGCACAAGATCGCCGCCATGAAGCGCTGGCTCGCGGAGGACGTCGGCCGGCTGCTGAAGATGCAGCCGGAGATCGAAGCGACCGTGGCCGCCCTCCGCGGGCGTGCGCTGTCCCCGACGTCTGAGGAGATCGAGCACGACAAGGCGACGCATCCGCAGTTCGGGCAAAGGCAGAAGCTGGCGGCGCAGCTCGCGGGCGTGGAGCACGCGCACCGCGTGCGCAACGGCGCCGAGCTGAAGCTGCCGTTGCCGACTTCGGCAGAGCAGGCGATGACGGCGAAGCAGCTCAACGAGCTAGCCTGGCCGCGGGTCGACTTCGACGAGGGCAAGCGCATCTGGGGCGAAGAAGCGCGAGGGCTGATGCTGGCGCGGCTGGCGTGGGACAAGGTGCAAGACGCCGACGCGCAAGAGCGGGCCGAGATCGGCGACACGCTGGCGTGGGCGTGGTTCGCCAACGGCAACGATGCCGAGGCAATCGCGCAGAGCGAGGCGGCGCTGGCGTTGGCGCCGGATGCCGAAAAGGAGACGCACACCGGCCACCTGACCTCGTTGAAGGCCAAGGTGCAGGCCGCGACGGGTGAAGCCGGAGCGGAAGCGCTGGCGAGCCTGCGCGAGCAGTTGACTCAGCTCACCTCCGCGGCGGACACGCGGCGGACGTATCGCTTCGCCGACGAATCGCAGCGCTTCCTGCACGACACGTTGAGCGAGCTGCAAGGCGATCTAGCGGCGCTGGGTGCTGACGAGCGCAAGTCGGTGGTCGAGCGCCTGAGCTGGGCGGAGCGGATCGAGTCGCTCACCCTTGGGCACGCCGCAGCGCGCGTCACGTGGCAAGCCGCGCGCGACGCGATCAAGACCGCCGACGGCGTCGTGGCGAGCGCGCTGTACAGGGTGCATCCGCTCGACCTGAGGCCGCAGATGGGGCTGGTGCCGATGGGGATGAACCCGGCCACCAAGCTGTGGGAGTTCTACGAGCTGCGCTCGGCGTGGGATGGCAAAGGCGATCCGGCGGCGATCGAGATCCCGCAGCACGTCAAGGACGGTGACAAGGCTGGCCACATCAAGGTCGAAGACGACACGGGGATCGTGTTTGTGCTGCTGCCGGGAGGGACCTTCACGATGGGCGCGCAGAAGGATGACCCGAACGGCGGGAACTACGACCCGCTTGCCGAAGACGACGAGACGCCGCATCGGGTGACGCTGTCGCCGTTCTTCTTGGCGCGGCACGAGCTGACGCAGGGGCAGTGGAAGCGGCTGACATCGGGTGGGCAACCGAGCGGACATTCCGTGGGCGAGAGCCATCCCGGCAACCCGATGCCCGTGGGGTGGACGCATCCCGTGGAGCAGATCGACTGGTTCGACGCCGAGCGATGGCTCAGACGGCATGGGCTGACGCTGCCGACGGAGGCGCAGTGGGAGCACGGTTGCCGCGCCGGGACCACGTCTGCGTGGTGGACGGGAGAGAAGGCCTCGAGCCTCGCGGGTGCATGCAACGCCCTCGACCAGTACGGGGCGAGGATGTTTCCGAATCGGGGGGTTCAAGAGGGTGACTTCGACGACGGGTCGGCGGGGCCGATGCCTGTGGGCTCCTATCGCGGGAATGCGTTCGGTCTCTTCGACGTGCACGGCAACGTGTGGGAGTGGACGCGAGACGGACGCGACGAGTACGACCGAGCAACACGCGCGGGCGACGGTCTACGAGGCGATCCTGCCGGCTCCCGCTACCGCGGGGCGCGGGGCGGCAGCTTCTACTACCCGGCACGCACCGCGCGGTGCGCCAACCGCAACAGCTATGCACCGTCGTTCCGCCACGCCAACCTCGGCACCCGCGTCGCCAGGATCATCCAGCCCTGAATCACGACCCCATCCTGTCACCAATGCCTGATCCTCGACGCGACGCGACCCGCGTTCTGACCGAGCTCGCCGACGGTGACCCACACGCAGCCGATCGCCTGTTCGCGCTGGTGCACGACGATCTGCGCGCAGTCTCAGCTCGTCTCCTCCGCCGCGAGCGCGCGGGCCACACTCTCCAGCCGACCGCGCTCGTGAACGAAGCCTACATGCGGCTCGTCGACGCCGAGGGCTTGGCTCCGCGCGGTAGAACGCACTTCCTGGCCATCGCGGCGCGCGCGGCGCGCCAGGTGCTGGTCGACCACGCGCGCGGCCATGGCGCCGACAAGCGCGGCGGCAAGCGTGAGCGCGTGACGCTGATCGAGGATGCGGCCGCCCCGACAGACAAAGGCGTCGACGTCGAGGCGCTGGAAGAGGCGCTGCAGCGCCTCGCGCAACTCAACGCGCGGCGCGCGCGTGTCGTCGAGCTGCGCTTCTTCGGTGGGCTGAGCGTCGACCAGGTCGCCGAGGTCCTCGAAGTGTCGCCGCGCACGGTCGACGACGACTGGCGGATTGCGCGCGCGTGGCTG